>JAZQCB010000039.1:0-97156 GCA_045546035.1 Clostridia bacterium | reverse complement strand
GGGGACGGTGGCTTCCGTACCGCCTCAGGGAGGAAGAAAGCATCCTCACCAGGAAATGATTCAGATCGATACCACCGACATCCTCTTCATCTGCGGCGGCGCCTTTGACGGGCTGGTTCCGATCATCGAGAACCGGATCGGCAAGAAAGTGCTGGGCTTCGGCGCCGAAATTCAGAGCCAGCGGGATCCGGAGCGGGTGGATGCCCTGAAGGAAGTCCGCCCGGAGGATCTGACCAAATACGGGCTGATCCCGGAATTTGTCGGGCGGCTTCCCATCATCGTCACGCTGGACGGGCTGGATGAAAACGCGCTGATCCGGATTCTGACGGAACCGAAGAATGCCCTTTGCAAGCAGTATATCAGGCTGCTGGAGATGGACGGCGTACAGCTGACCTTCGAAGAGGACGCGGTCCGGGAGATCGCCCGCCAGGCCATCTCCCGCAAAACGGGGGCCCGGGGACTTCGGGCGATTATTGAAGACTGTATGCTGGATACCATGTTTGAGCTGCCGGGAATGACCAATGTCAATGCCTGCGTCATCGATCGGGACGCGGTCACCGGCGGGCGGCCGAAGCTCATGGAAGGTCCCAGAAGGCGGGGCGCCAAAAGGACCGAAAAGAACCTGACGCCCGACAGCGAGGTTTCGTAAAAACCGGCAACCGAACGCCGGAAAACAGGATTCGGCGGAATCCTGTTTTTTTTCACTTGCAAAAACGTCTTGATTCGGTATACTGAAAACCATAACGATTTCGGGAGGAAAAAGATGGCAAATCCGAAAACAATGGAGCTGCCGGTGCTCCCCCTGCGGGGCATGCTGGTTTTTCCGGGAATGGTGCTGCATTTCGACGTAGCCCGCCCCAGGAGTGTCGCCGCGCTGGAGAAAGGGATGGCGGAGAAGCAGAAGCTGTTTCTCGTTGCCCAGAAGGATGAGGAAACCGAGGACCCGGCGCCGGAGGATCTTTATACCATCGGAACCGTGGCCAACGTCCGCCAGGTCATGAACCTTCCGGGGGACAGCCTGCGGATCCTGGTGGAAGGGGAAACCCGGGGGCGCATCCTGGAAATGACGGGGACGGATCCCTGCCTGACCGCGTCCATCCAGCCCCTTCGGGACGGGACGCCCCGCAGCGCGGACGCGAAGGCCATGGTTCGGACGGCGCAGGATCTGTTCGAGGAATACGCCAGGAGCGGCTCCCGGGTCAGCGAGGAGACCGTCGCCGGGATGAAGACGATCGAAAAACCGGGAGAGATGGCGGATCTTCTGGCGGCGACGATCATGGGGAAATGGCAGGAGCGGCAGGAAGTCCTCGAGGAACTCACGGTACTGAAAAGGCTGGAAAAGGTCTGCGCGGCGCTGATTCGGGAAACCGACCTGATCAACACGGAGCGGGAAATCCAGAGCCGGATCCGCAAGGCCATGGATCGGAACCAGAAGGATTTCTACCTTCGGGAGCAGATCCGCGCCATCCAGACGGAGCTGGGAGAGAACGATGAAGCCGAGGAGGAAGGCATCCGCAAGCGGATGGAAGGTCTGCCTCTGAACGAGGAGGCCCGGAGCAAATGCGAAAAGGAAATTGACCGGATGAGCCGGATCGCTCCCGGCAGCCCGGAATACATCGTCAGCGAGACCTATGTGGACTGGATTCTGGATCTGCCCTGGGGAAAGGAGACGGAGGACAATCTGGATCTTACCCGGGGGAGGGAGATATTGGACCGGGAGCATTACGGGCTCGAGAAGGTCAAGGAGCGGATCATCGAATATCTGGCCGTGCTCCGGATGAAAAAGAATATGAAGGGGCCGATCCTCTGCTTCGTCGGACCTCCTGGGGTTGGCAAAACAAGCATCGTGAAGGCCATCGCAGAGGCGGTGAACCGGAAATTCGTCCGGATGAGCCTGGGCGGCGTCCGGGACGAGGCGGAAATCCGGGGGCACCGGAAAACCTATATCGGCAGCATGCCGGGCCGGATCATCACAGGGATGAAGCAGGCCGGCACCATGAACCCGGTGTTCCTCTTTGACGAAATCGACAAGATGAGCAGCGATTTCCGCGGGGATCCGGCCAGCGCGATGCTGGAGGTGCTGGACGCGGAACAGAATTCCTCCTTCCGGGATCATTATCTCGACGTGCCCTTCGATCTGAGCAAGGTCATGTTCATCACCACCGCCAACAGCATGGAATCCATTCCGGAGCCGCTGCTGGACCGGATGGAACTGATCGAGGTTTCCAGCTATACCGAGGAGGAGAAGCTCCAGATTCTGAAGCGGCATCTGATGCCCCGGCAGATCAGCGAGCATGGGATGAAAGAGGGATCGATCCGCATGAGCGACGAGGTCATGCGGCGGATGATCGAGCATTATACCCGGGAGGCGGGTGTCCGCACCCTGGAGCGGACGGCCGCGAAGGTTTGCCGGAAGGCGGCGGTCTATCTGCTGGACCGGGGAAAGAAGCAGATCACGGTGACGGAAAAGCTGCTGCACGATTTTCTCGGTGCCGAGCGGTATACCCGCGAGCAGATCGAAAAGGAGCCCCGGATTGGCGTGGTCAACGGCCTGGCCTGGACCAGCGTCGGCGGCGAAATGCTGGAGGTGGAATGCACCACCATGCCCGGCAAGGGCAACCTGAAGCTGACGGGGCAGCTGGGCGATGTCATGAAGGAAAGCGCGGAGGCCGCCTTCAGCTGGGTCCGGGCCCACAGCGAGACGCTGAAGCTGGCGCCGGATTTCTATCAGGCGATTGATCTGCATATTCATATTCCGGAAGGGGCCGTGCCCAAGGACGGGCCCAGCGCCGGCGTCACCATGACGACCGCCCTGGTCAGCGCGCTGACGGGAAGAAAAGCCCGGCAGGATGTGGCCATGACCGGGGAAATCACGCTGCGGGGGCGGGTGCTGCCCATCGGCGGCCTGAAGGAAAAAACCCTGGCGGCCTATCGCGCGGGCATCAAGACCCTGATCATTCCCAGGGAGAACCACAAGGATCTGGAGGAAATTCCCGGTTATGTCCTGGAAAGGTTCCGGATCGTGGAGGCGGAGGAAATCGGGGAAGTGCTGAAGGAAACCCTGACAGAGGCCTGATCGGAAGGAGCAAACGTTGGAAATCAAGAAGGCGGAATTCATTACGTCCCTGGCGGATTACGGCCCTTTTCCCGGGCGGGGACTGCCGCAGATCGCCGTCGTCGGAAAGAGCAATGTGGGAAAGAGCACGCTGATTAACCGGCTCTGCCGCCGCAACAAACTGGCGAGAACCAGCGCCACCCCCGGGAAAACCCGGCTGATCAACCTGTTTCTGATCAACGACCGGTTTCATCTGGTGGATCTTCCGGGATACGGCTTCGCGAAGGTGGACAAGAAGGAACGGGCCCGGTGGGGCACGATGATGCGGGATTATTTCACCCGGGCGGAGGAATTGCGCCATGTGCTGTGCCTGGTGGACATCCGGCACGAGCCGACGGAGGACGACAGGATCATGAACGCCTTCCTTCGGGAAACGGGCATTCCCTTTACGGTGGTGGCGACCAAGGCGGACAAGATCAGCCGGGGCGCGAGAAGCAAACAGCTGGCGCCGATCTGCCGCGCGCTGCTGGTTCAGCCCTGGGAGATTATCTGCTTCAGCGGCGAAGACGGAACCGGGCGGGAAGAGCTGCTGGCCGCCCTGGAGGGTATGCTTCCTCCGGAAGGGGACCAGAAGACGCCGCCTCCGCCGGAGGAGGTTCGATCCGGGGAACAGCCAGCCGGACGGGACTGAGGCAAAAAAGCAGGAAACGGCAGGAAAAACCGGCTTCCCTCTTGCGCGTGATATGGAACGGTAGTATAATCACAAAAACCGGAGCGCGAAGCCGGGAGGCGGATACCGAAAAATGGAGAATAAACCCGAGGAAGTGGGTATCAATCCCAGATTTTGCCTGTTTTTCGATTGGCCTGCGTAGCGTTTAGCTATATTTCGCTCAAAATTGGAGAAAATGTGGGGATCTGTCCCAAAGGGAATCGAGGAGGAGTCGAAATGAGACTGGTCAAATGCCCCCGCTGCGATCTGAACTACATGACCGAGGACCAGAAATACTGCAAGGTCTGTCTTCGGGAGATGAAGGGCGGCAAAAATGAAGATGAGGTGGAGCTGTGCAGCGTCTGCAACGAGGCGCCGGCCCTGCCGGGAAAAGATGTTTGCCTGTTCTGCCTGAAGGAAATGAACAAGAGCAACAGCGACGAGGCGGAGAACAGCGAAGCGGAGGAAACCGAAGAGGGAAGCATCGGCGATATGGATGACGTGACCAATATGGACGATGTCACGAATATGGACGAAATCATCCCCGATGAGGAAGAGAGAATCCATAACCCCGAATACAACGAGATGGAAGAACAGCTGAGCCTGGAAGCGGTTCGGGAAGATGAGGAACGGGAAGCGGAGGATGAGGAAGAGGAAGACACCTGACCGCCCGGGGAAGGAAGGACGCGGATGAGCCTGTTCGCGATCGGTGATCTGCATCTGCCGGGCGGAGCCGACAAACCCATGAGCGTTTTCGGTTCCCAGTGGGAGGGGCATTTTGAGCGCATCTCCCAGGCCTGGCGGAGCATGGTATCGGAAGAGGATACGGTGCTGATTCCCGGGGACATCAGCTGGGCCATGCGGCTGGAGGACGCCCTCGGCGACCTGCGGGCGATCGGGGCGCTGCCCGGGAAAAAAGTGCTGATCCGGGGGAACCACGACTACTGGTGGGGAAGTATTACCCGGGTTCGCGCCGCTCTGCCGGAAGGCATGTTCGCCCTGCAGCAGGATGCCCTGGATCTGGGGGACGCGGTCGTCTGCGGAACCAGGGGCTGGATTTTTCCCACGGAGGAATCCGCGCTCCCGCCGGCGGATGAAAAAATCTGCCTCCGGGAGGTCGGAAGGCTGGAGATGGCGCTTTCGGCCGCGGAAAAAATCGCGAAGGGGAGGCCGCTGATCGTAATGCTGCATTTTCCGCCCCTGCTCGCTTCCGCCCGGAAAAGCGTGTTTACCGATCTGATGGAAGAGCGGGGCGCGGCGATGTGCGTTTACGGACATCTGCACGGAGCCGGCATTCAGGCCGGCTTTACCGGAGAACTCCGGGGCGTTTCATACGCGCTGACCTCCTGCGACAGCCTGGGATTCACCCCGATGCGGATCATCGTTCCAGCGAAAGAACAATCATTAACTTTTTGTAATATTTGAGCGGGGACGCTCAAAGGGAAAAGAGCCCTTCCGGGGGCTCTTTTTTTTTCGCCCACTAGATGTGGATTGACGATGAAAAACGCGCCACAAGGTCAAATCCAAATATTGCAAATATATTACAATTACGTTAAGACAATGATATCGTTTATGACAACCGCCGTCAAAAAGCCTTCCCGCGCAAGGCTTGCGCGGGTTCGATTTGTGTGCTAAATTTGTGGGGAAAAAGGGGAGCAAATCCCAAAATCGGGTATAAAAGTGGGGGGAAAGGGGGTCGTCGTGTTGGAAGAAAAAGGCGGCGGCAATCCGACGGAAAACGTCGGAGGCGCGTCGGACAACCGGGAGCGGCCCCTTCGGTTTATCGGCAGCTACAGCCACAGCATTGACAGCAAGGGCCGGCTGGTGATCCCCCAGAGCTTTCGGGAACGGCTGGGGGAGACCTTCTGCATCGCCCCGGGCTATGATTTTTCCAGCATCGCGGTCTACCCCACCCGGATGTGGGAAAAGCGGAACGCGGATTATGAACGGCTGGGGCACCTGAACCCGGCGGTTAACCGGTATCTGGAACAGTTTTACGCCCTGAGCTATGACGGGCAGGCCTGCGACGCGCAGGGACGCATTCTGCTTCCGGCCACCATCAGAACCAAGATCCTGCGGGAGGAGCGGGATGTGGAAATCACCGGCGCCAATGATCATGTCCGGATCGCAGCGGCGAAGACGGGTGAGGAAAGCTGGGAGAGCTTCCGCCAGGAGCTGCCCGGGCTGCTGGAGATGATCGCCTCGCTGGATCGGGGAGAATAAACAGGAAAGAGGGAAAAGACCATGACGACCACCGCCGCTTCCAACCGGATCCGCCGCAGCGTCCGTTTTGCTCAGGTCGAACCCCGGATGCAGGCCACCAGCCTCAGGCGGGAGCGGATGACCGTATCCGGCCGGCTGGAGAACCGCGAATGGCGGAATACGCAGGACTGGACCGGCGGCCTGGGCATCAGCCCCAGCGGGCGGTTCCAGGTTCTGTCCGAGCCTTCGGCGAAGGAAAGGATCATCAGCGGGGAGGGAATCCGCTGGGGCGTCGCCAAGGCGGCGATCGGCCTTCTGGCCGCGGTGCTTGTCCTGGCGCTTCTGATCCAGGCGGCGGCCATCGGAACCACCGGCGCGGAAATCCGGAAGATGGACATCCGCATCGAGGACATCGCCGGAAAGAATGAGGGGCTGAAGGCACAGCTGACCTATTCCAGCGGGGACGTCAGCGTCTGCACCGAAGCGGTCAAGCTGAACATGATCAGTTCCAACGGAGCCAAAGCCATCGACTTGACAGTCCCCGTCGGTCCGAATATGATGTTGGTAGAGACTGGCGCGACGGGGCTGCGGGCTTCCGCCGCGGAAGGCGGCATGACGCAGGGAGACTGAAACGCCGGTCTCCCTGTTCGCGTACCAACAAAGCAGAGGAGCAATGAAAAATGAAACTGCGGGATTTGATCGCGGAAACGCCCTATGTGCTGGACAGCCGGGGTGATCTGGATATCGAAATCGGAGAAATTACCTCCGGCAGCCGGGAGAAAACCACCCAGGGGCTTTTTTTCTGCATTGTCGGCGCCAGATTCGACGCCCATGACTACGCCTGGGAAGCGGTGGAGAACGGATGCGTGGCGCTGATCGTTGAGCGGTTCGTGGAGCTGGACGTGCCCCAGGTTCGGGTCAGCAACGGCCGGGCCGCCATGAGCCGGATTGCCATGGCCTTTTACGGCTATCCCTCCCGCGCCATGCGCATGGTCGGGATTACCGGAACGAAGGGCAAAACCACCACGACCTACCTGCTCAAGAGCATCGTCGAGAAGGCGGGGATGAAATGCGCCCTGATCGGCTCCACCGGTTCCATGATCGGGGATAAGCATCTGGACGGGAAGCTGACCACGCCCGATCCCATCGACCTACAGAAAACCCTTCGACAGATGGCGGACGAGGGGGTTCAGGTGGTCTGCATGGAGGTCAGCGCCCACGCCATCGACATGTTCCGGCTGGACGGCATGATCTTCGAGGTGGGCTGTTATACCAATTTAAGCCAGGATCATCTGGACTATTTTTACACGATGGAGCGGTATTTCGAGACCAAAAAGCTGTTTTTTACCAGCGGTATGGTGCAGAACGCCGCGGTCAACGCCGACGATGAAACCACCGCGAAGCTGATAGAGGATCTGCAAATTCCTTTTGTGACCTATGCCATTGCCCTGAACGCGGACGTGTTCGCCCGGGAAATCGAGATCACCGAGGAGGGGGTTAACTTCAGCATCCAGATGCAGGGCATGCAGGATCTGGCTGTCCGGATGCGGATGACCGGCCGGTTCAATGTCTATAACGCCCTGGCCGCCAGCTCCTGCGCGCTGATCATGGGGATTGAGCCGGATCGGATCCGGCAGGGGCTGGAAGCGGTCGCCTCGGTGCCGGGGCGGATTGAGATGCTGCAGACCGGCACGCCCTACAAGGTGATTCTCGACTACAGCCACGCGCCGGAAGCCCTGCGGAACATCCTGAAAACCGTTCGCCAGTTTACAAGGAACCGGGTCATCGCGCTCTTCGGATGCGGGGGCGACCGGGACAAGGGCAAGCGCCCCATGATGGGGGAGATCGGCGGAAAGCTGGCGGACTACTGCATCCTGACCTCCGATAATCCCCGGACGGAGAACCCCATGGTGATTCTGGCGGCGATCGAGAAGGGCATCAAACCCACCGGAGGGAAATATGAGGTCATCGAAAACCGGCGCGAGGCCATCCGAAGGGCGCTGGAGATGGCGGAGGACGGGGATGTGATCGTCCTGGCGGGCAAGGGCCACGAAACCTATCAGGAAATCATGGGGGTCAAGCGGCCCTTTGATGAAAAGGTCATCGTCAGCGAGATTCTGCTGGAGATGAAGACGCGGGAGGCAAAGGCATGACACTGCGGATAGCGGGAGCAATGCTTCTTTCCCTGGGGCTGGCCCTGCTTCTGGGCCCGAGGCTGATCCGGGAGCTGAAGAAGCTGCACTTCGGACAGACGATTTACGACCTGGGGCCGGACCACCAGAAGAAGCAGGGGACGCCCGTTATGGGCGGACTGATGATCGCCGCGGGGGCGGTGGTTTCCCTGATCGTCTTTCATCCCTTCCCCTGGAGGGGCGGATGGGATCTGGGCCTGGGGCTTATGGGCATCTCCCTTCTGAGCATGGCGGTGGGCTTTGCGGACGACTGGATCAAGGCGGTCAAAAAAAGACACGACGGGCTGAGCCCCTGGCAGAAAATCGCCGGTCAGGCCCTTTCGGCGGCGGCTTTTACGTTCTGGTGCTGGAAAAACCCCATGATCGGCAGCCGGATCATCCTGCCCTTTGTTCATACGGAGTGGGATCTGGGCATTTTCTATCTGCCGCTGATGACGCTGACCGTGGTTTTTTTCGTCAACAGCGCCAATCTGCAGGACGGGCTGGACGGCCTGATGGGAACGGTCAGCCGGATTTCGTTCGGCGCATGGACGATCGTGGTGCTGATGGGCATCGCGCTTGGCACGCTGAGCCGGGACATCCACGGGCCCGCGGGCATCTTTTCCGCGGCGCTGATGGGGGGCTGCGTCGCTTATCTGCGGTTTAACCGGTATCCCGCGAAGGTGTTCATGGGGGATACGGGCAGCATGCTGCTTGGCGGGGCCGGCGTTGGGATGGCCATGGTGCTTCGGCAGCCCTTCCTGCTGCTGCTGATCGGGTTCTGCCCGGTGATGAGCAGCGTGAGCGTGATTCTGCAGCGGTACTATTTCAAGCTGACCCATGGAAAACGGATTTTCCTGATGAGTCCGATCCATCATCATTTTGAGAAAAAAGGCTATACGGAAAACCAGATCGTCAGCATGTACGCGGGAATCACCAGCATCCTGAGCATGATCGCGGTGCTGAGTTTGCTGTGAAAAGCGCCGGAGGATAAAGATGAATTACGAGGGCAAAAAGGTTCTGGTTGTAGGCATGGCGCGAAGCGGCGTGGCGGCGGCCCAGCTGCTGCGGGCGCACGGCGCGGAGGTTACGGTCAACGACAGCAAAACAGAGGAACAGCTCGGAGACAGCCTGACCGTTCTGGAGGGGCTGAAGCTGGAGCGGCGGTTCGGATGCCCGGCGGACGAGCTGCTGGAAGGGAAGGACGCGCTGATTATCAGCCCCGGTATTCCCGATACGGCAACCTTCGTTTTACGGGCGAAGGAAATGGGAATCTATGTGACGGGGGAATTGGAGCTGGCTTTCCAGCTCAGCCGGGGAACGCTGGTGGCCGTAACGGGCACCAACGGCAAGACCACCACGGTTTCCCTCCTGGGAGAGATTTTCCGCAACGCGGGGAAAATGACCCATGTGGTGGGCAATATCGGGTACCCCTATTCCCTGGCGGCGATGACCGCCAGGAAGGAGGATGTGGTGGTCTGCGAGGTGTCCAGCTTCCAGATGGAAACGGCCGACACCTTCCGCCCCAGGGTGGCCCTGATTACCAATATCACGGAGGATCATCTGAACCGCCACGGCACCATGGAGGTCTATACGGCCCTGAAGATGCGCATGTTCCGGAAACAGACGGCGGACGACTGGGCGGTTTTCAATGCCGACGACCCGGGGCTTCAGGGGCTGAGCCGGACGGTTCGCAGCCGGGTTATGAAATTCAGCCGGAAAAAGGAAGTTCGGGAAGGCGCCTTTGTCCGCGGGGGAGACGTGATCCTGCGGATGGGCGGGGAAGAAAGAACCGTCTGTAAAACCTCTGAAATCAGAATTCCGGGCCCCCACAACCTGGAGAACGCCCTGGGAGCGGTCTGCGCCGCGGCGGCCATGGGCGTTCAGATCCCGGTTATCCGCCACAGCCTGCGTACCTTCAAAGGCGTGGAGCACCGGATCGAGAGCGTCCGGGTGCTGGACGGGGTGGAATACTTCAACGACAGCAAGGGCACCAACGTGGATTCCACGCTGAAAGCCGTGGACACCATGACCCGCCCCACCGCGCTGATCCTGGGCGGATATGACAAGCACACCAGCTTCGATCCCCTCAGCGCCCGGATCATGGAGCGGCAGGAGATCATCCGGGAAATCGTGCTGATTGGGGAAACGGCCGGCCAGATCGAGGACAGCCTCCGCCGGGCGGGATATGACCGGATCACCCATGCCCAAACGCTGAAGGAAGCGGTGAGCGTTTGCCGGGAAAAGGCGTCGGAAGGATGGAACGTGCTGCTGAGCCCGGCCTGCGCCAGCTTCGACATGTTTAAGGATTATGAGGAACGCGGCCGGATTTTCAAGGAAATCGTTCGCGAGCTGTAAAGCGACCGGAGAATATGATTGCCGAAAGGGGGCGGGGGAATGGAAAACGGCGGAAACCGTCCCCCGTGGGAAGACGGATCCGGGGATTCCCTCCGGGACTGGCAGAAAAACACCTGGTATGGTCCCACGCCGGTCAACGATAATCCGTTTGAGGAACCAGAGGACGCGCCGGAGCTGATCAGCGAGCGATCCGACAACCTGAACGACCGAAGCGGCCAGTTCTGGCAAAAGCAGACGATCGGATATCAGGCAGGGGCTCCCCGGCCGACCGAGCCACCGCCGCCGGAAAAGAAGAAAAGGCGATGGGGCCCTCTGATCTTTGGCGCCCTGGCTGGCGCGGCGGTTCTGGTGGCCGTGCTGTATTATGGGGTATTTGTCGTTCGCTCCATCACCGTGACCGGGAACAGCGCGCTCCCCGCGGAGGAGATCATCCGCCTCAGCGGCATCCGAAAGGGGCAGCCGATCCTCAGCGTCAGCGGGGAGGCGGTGGAGGCGGGACTGAAACAGAATCCCATGCTGAAATACCGTTATGTGGAAAAACGACTGCCAGGGGAGATCATTCTGGCCGTCCGGGAGCGGGAGGCCTGCTGCTGGATGACATGGAACGGCATCCTCTATACGATGGACAAACAGCGGATGATTCTCTTTGAAACGGAGGACATGAGCGTTCAGCCGGCCAAACTCGTTCGCGTAAACGGGCTTCGGATCCGGGGCGGCAGCATGGTGGGCCAGACGCTGGTGCTGGAAAGCGCGTGGCAGGAAGCGGTGTTCAGCAATCTGTTTCTGGAAATGAAGGTGCTGAACTGTACGGAGCTGATCGCCGAAGCCAATCTGAGCAGCCCGGAGTCGATCCTGCTGACCACCCGGGACGGGTTTACGGTTTCCATGGGCGGCGCGGACAATATCCACGCAAAGCTTCGCAGCATGCTGCTGACCCGGGAGGAGCTGGTCCGGCGGGGATACAGCGGAGGTGTCATCAATGTCAGCCTGCCGGAAACACCGCTCTTCTCTCCGCCCCAGCAATAGTTGAGTCCGTATTCGGGCTTCCGGCCACCGGGAGAACAGAACACCCGCTTAAAGTTAACAAAAAAGAAGCAAAATTGTAATAAAATCTTTCTTCACGCTTGCATTTACAGGCATGCCGCGTTATAATAAACGCGGTATAACTCCGCGAAGGCATTTGGCAGCCGGAGGCGTCCCCGAAAGGGCGTCCTGGGGCATCGCGGAAGACAAGCCGGAGGACGGGGGGTAGAAAAACCAATGAAAACGACCGTTGCGGCCATCGACTTCGGGACGAGCAAAATCGTGACCCTGGTCGCCGAAAACAGCGGAACCCAGCGCTGCGACATCGTGGCGGCGGGCGTGGCCAGTTACGACGGATACCTGGACGAGGGGTGGAACAATCCCAACGCGGTGGACGAGGCCATCCGCATGTCCCTGGCCGACGCCGAGGAACAGAGCGGCGTCAAAATCAAGGAAATCAACGTGGGCGTTCCCGGAGCCTTTACCCGCGTCTACGCGACCAAGGTGACCATTCCGCTGAAGGGGACGGATCCGCGGGTGAAGTCCGAGGACGTGCGCAACGCCTTCAGCGCCGCGGCGGAAAACCTGGAGGACATTCCCGGCGTGGTCATCCATTCCAGCCCGGCCTGGTTCATGGTGGATAACAGCAAAAAGACGCTGGAACCCGTCGGAATGAAGGGGCGGGAGATGACCGCCTTCATCAGCTTCGTCGTCGGCAACCGCTATTTTATCGACGATGTGACCACCCGGATGGCCGAGCTGGGGATCTCGGTCAGCGGCTTCTTCTCGACCACGGCGGGAGAGGCCATGCTCTACCTCAGCGAGCAGGAGCGGGACCATACCAGCGTTCTGATCGATATGGGGTATCTGAATACCGAGATTATCGGCGTGGAAGGGGACGCGGTCATCTATCACAAGGTCATCAACCGGGGCGGAGGCGACATCGCCGTTGCGCTGACGGAGGATCTGAACATCAGCCTGAGCGATGCCGAAGGGATTAAGCGGCGCTTTGTTTACGGTCTGGAAAGCGGCGAGGAAAAATACGAGATTCCCGGCGGAGATGGGGGCCGCCCCGTGGCCTTTACCCGGGAGCAGGTCAAGCCGGTCATCTGCGGCGCCGTCGATCAGATCGCCGAGGAAATCAAGGACGCGATCGACAACGATTTCGGCGGGCTGGGCAACTGGAGCAGCGTGTTCATGACCGGCGGCGGCCTGAGCTTCAACAAGGGCGGAAAGGAATATCTGAGCGGAAAGCTGAACCGCCCCGTTCAGGAGACCCCCCGCAGGACGACCAAGCTGAACAGTCACAGCTTTTCCAGCGCGCTGGGGCTGATGGATCTGATCATCGACACCATTGAGCAGCAGCACCAGCCTTCTTCCGGCGCCGGCGGAAAGCTGATCGGCTTTTTCCGCAGCCTGCTGGGCGGCTGACCGCCTTTGACATCAAATCGGGGAAGGGGAACACAAAATGATAGAGTTTCAGCATGAGGATCAGAATACCTTCGCTTCCATCAAGGTCGTTGGCTGCGGCGGCGGCGGCAACAACGCGGTTAACCGCATGGTGGATGCCGGGCTGCGCGGGGTGGAATTCATTTCCGTCAATACCGACCGGCAGGCGCTGAACCTGTCCAGCGCCCAGACCAAGATCCAGATCGGCGAAAAGCTGACCAAGGGGCTGGGCGCAGGCGCTGTTCCGGAGGTTGGCCGCCGCGCGGCGGAGGAAAGCCGGGAGGAGATCGCCCAGGCGCTCAAGGGCGCGGATCTGGTCTTTATTACCGCCGGCATGGGAGGCGGAACCGGGACCGGCGCGGCGCCCATCGTGGCGGAAATTGCCCGGGATCTCGGAACCCTGACCATCGCGGTGGTGACCAAGCCCTTCACCTTTGAGGGCAAACAGCGGATGAAGAACGCGGAGGCCGGCATTGAAGAGCTGAAGCAGCATGTGGATACCCTGGTGGTCATCCCCAATGACCGGCTGCTGCAGGTGGTCAACAAGGGAACCTCCATGCTCGAGGCCTTCCGCATCGCCGATGACGTGCTGCGCCAGGGCATCCAGGGCATCAGCGACCTGATCGCCGTTCCCGCCATGATCAATCTGGACTTCGCCGACGTCAAGACCGTGATGGAGTCCGGCGGCATGGCGCACATGGGCATCGGCGTGGGCAGCGGCGAGAACAAGCTGGTGGAGGCGGCGAAGAACGCCATTTCCTCCCCGCTGCTGGAAACCAATATCGACGGCGCCCGCGCCGTGCTGATCAACGTGACCGGCGGGCCCGACATCTCCATCGTCGATATCAATGAAGCGGCCAACCTGATCATGGAGGCGGCGGATCCCGACGCCAACATCATCTTCGGCGCCGGCATCGACGAGAAGATGGAGGACGAGGTCCGGATTACGGTTATCGCCACCGGATTTGAGAAGACCCCCTTCCCGGCCAAGGAGCCGGCCAGGAAGCCCCGGGAAATCGAGCACGACCGCCTCTTCGGCAGTTTCGGAACCAGCTTCGGCCGGGGAACCGACAGCACCGTGGCCGCTCCCTCCTTTACGCCCACGGCTTCTTCCTTCTCCTCCTTCAACAACACGGGGGAGACGCCGGCCTTCATGGGAAGCACCCGGCCCAGCATGGGCGTTCCGGAGATGGTGAACACCGGCTCCTTCCAGACCGGGTTTACCTATTCCCAGACGCAGCCCCAGCCGCAAAACCCGGCCATGACCCAGCAGACCCGCCCCTTCCAGGCCCAGACCGGCGCCCAGGAGCAGCCCTACGGGACGGGAACCATGTTCCAGAATCCCCAGGGGCAGCAGCCCTATCAGCCCGTGTTCGGCAATCAGGAAAGCGCCGGATTCGGCACCGTGCCCCAGACCCAGGCCATGACCACCAACGCCCATGGCGTTCCGGGGTTCCTGAACCGCAGAAAATAAGACGCCTGTATCCAACGTGAGCCCAGACGGGCTCACTTTTTTTGCGCCCCCGAACCGGCGCCGGGGAGGAGGAAACGGTTGATCTTTCCCCCGGAATCGCATATAATACGGGGCAGAAACAAGTGGGGAGGGAAGCGCATGCGAAGGGCCTGTGCGTTCTTGCTGATGTTTTTGCTGGCGGCGGGATGCGCCCTGCCGGTTCTGGCCGAGGGACAGAGAGCGCCGGATTATATCATGGAAGGTTTTGACGGGAACGGCTCCAATCATGACTGGGAGACGAACCTTTTTTTTCAGCGGATGCAGGAGAAGACCGGCGTCAGCTTCCAGTTCCGCCAGGCGAAGGACGCTGAGGTCTGGGCCGTTCGGAAAAAGGGGATCGCCGAGGGGGAGGATCTGCCGGACGTTCTCTTCAAGGCGGAAATGAACGCCGGGGAGGTCCGGGATCTTTATGAGGCCGGCATCCTCATCGATCTGCGGCCCTATCTGGCGGAATACGCGCCGGATCTGTGGGCGCTGCTGGAGGCGCATCCCGACTGGATGGCCGCGATTTCCATGGCGGACGGGGCGATTCCCGCCCTTCCGGGGATCAACGAGCTGCCCAACAACGACCTGATCTGGATCAATACCGCGTGGCTGAAAAACCTGCGGCTCGAAATGCCCACCACGGCAGAGGAACTGGCGGAAGTGCTCCGGGCCTTTAAAACCGGGGATCCCAACCGCAACGGGAGGGCCGATGAGGTGCCGCTGACCTTTATTGGCATGTGGGAGCTGCGCTTCCTGGGCCACGCCTTCGGGATCACGGACAACGACTATTACGTTTCCTGCCGGGAGGGACAGGTCAATTCCGCGCTGACCACGGATGAAAACCGCGCGTTCCTCTCCTGGCTGCACGCGCTGTGGGCTGAAGGCCTGCTGGATCATCAGGGCTTCGTGACCATGGACCAGCTCCGGCAGATCACCGACGACAACGCCGCCAATCCATACGGCGTCATCCTGTCGACCTCGCCGCTGACGGTGCTGCCCGCCCGGATGCTGGGAGAATATGCCGCGCTGGATCCCCTGATCTGGAACGGGACCCGGGTATACAGGGATCTTTTGGGCAATGTGACCCGGGGGACTTTCGCGGTCACGAAAAACTGCCGGGAGCCTGAGCGCCTGGTGACCTGGGTGAATGCGCTTTATACCGAGGCCGGGGGCATCCTGATGCAGGCCGGGCAGGAAAACGAGGAGTATTTCTGGAACGAGGATGGGAAATGGGAATGGATGGCGGATGTGAACACCGTCGCCAATTCCATCCTTCCCGATGCCACCATCAGCGAGGGCGGCGCCGTGCCGGGGCTGTTTACCGCCGATTTCCAGGAAAAATATGACGACAGCTCTACGGCCTTCCTGGTGGGCGAAATGCGCAGAATCCGGCAATGGACGGTCATGCCTTTCCCGCTGGTGACCCTTTCCCGGGAGGACGCGGCGCGCATCGGCGAGCTGCACGGGGCGATCGCCCCCTTTGCCGAGGCCGGGATGGCGGCCTTTGTGACCGGGGACACGCCGCTGAACGACGAGACCTGGCAGGCTTTCTGCGAGGGCGTTCGCCAGAGAGGGATCGAGGAAGAAATTGCCCTGTGGCAGAAATACGTTCGATAAGCCCGGGAAAAAGCACAGGTTCTTTTCCGATGCCGGCATCCGGCTGTGCACCGAAGCAAAGGATCGGGGGAGAAACGTCATTTTGAAGCTAACATCATAGAACAGAGAGACGGAGGAATCAGGATGAGCTGGCTGGAGGAAAAAATCGCCGCGCTGCGGACGCCGGAGGCGGAGGAGCATCTGAAGAAACTGTATGGCACGGATCCCGCGGTGCTGGAGCAGCAGAAAGCCCGCTACGAGGGACTGCTTCGGCAGTTCGCGCGCGTGCATGGGGAAAAGGAAGGATTGACGATTTTCAGCGCTCCCGGGCGTACGGAAATCGGCGGCAACCATACGGATCACAACAACGGGAGGGTGCTGGCCGCCAGCGTAAACCTGGACGTGCTCTGCGCGGCGGCGCCGCGGGAGGACATGGAGGTGCATTTCCACAGCGAGGGCTACCGCCCCGTGAAAATGGATTTAACGGACACCGCCCCGGTGAAGGCGGAAGAGGGCACCACCACCGCCCTGATCCGGGGGGTGGCGAACGGGATGCAGGGCGCCGGCTGCCGCATCGGCGGATTTGACGCGGTGGTGACATCCTCCGTCGCCGGGGGCAGCGGCCTGAGCAGTTCCGCGGCGCTGGAGGTGATGCTGACGGCGGTGTTCGACGGGCTGTTCAACCGCTTCGATATGCCCTTCGTCCAGCGGGCGCAGATCAGCCGCAGGGCGGAAAACCTCTATTTCGGAAAGCCCTCGGGCCTGCTGGACCAGATGGCCAGCGCCGCGGGCGGGCTGGTGACGGTGGATTTTGAGCGTGACGACGACCCGAAGGTGGAGGCGCTGCAGTACGACTTCGCCCGGAAGGGATATGCCCTTGTGGTGGTGGCGACCGGCGGGAGCCACGCGGATCTGACGGATCATTACGCGGCGATTCCCCTGGAGATGCGCCAGGTGGCCGGGGCGTTCGGAAAGAAGACCCTGCGGGGCGTAACGGAAGAGCAGCTGCTGGAAAACGCAGGGGACCTTCGGAGCCGCTTCAGCGACCGCGCCGTGATGCGGGCGTTCCATTTCGTCCAGGAAAACGACCGGGTGCCGGAAGAAGTAGAGGCCCTGAAGGAGGACCGGATGGAAGACTTCCTGCGCCTGATCATCGACAGCGGGCGCTCCTCCTTCATGTATCTTCAGAATATCTTCGCCACCAACGAGGATCAGAGCCTGAGCCTGGCCCTGTGCATGGCGGAAACCCTGCTGGGCGGAAAGGGAGCCTGGCGCATTCACGGCGGCGGCTTTGCCGGAACGACGCTGAATTTCGTCCCGCTGCAGGATGTGGAGCGCTTCGTCCGGGTCATGGACGCGGCCTTCGGAAAAGGCGCCTGCAAGGTGCTGAACATCCGCCCCGTCGGAGCGGACCGGATGCGGCTCGAATAATCCTTGACACGTATGGCTGCGGGTGATATCATTTCTCCGCGGGGCCAAAGGCTCCGACATTTGCAGAGCGATCTTGAAGCTTCTTCGGGGCCGGGTGTAATTCCCGACCGGCGGTACAGCCCGCGAGCCTGCCTCGGCAGGCTGACCCGGTGAAATTCCGGGGCCGACAGTGAAAGTCTGGATGAGAGAAGAGCAACGGCGATACTTTTCTGTATTTCCGCCCCTGAAAAGCTTTTCGGCTTCAGGGGCGCCTGTATTTCAGGAGGTATTGTCATGACTTCTTCCAAACCCCGGTTTACCGCGTCGACCATCGCCCGGATCGCGCTGCTCTCCGCCATCGCCTCGGTGCTGTTCCTGATCGAGATTCCCCTGGGCATGCCCTTCTACAAGCTGGATCTGAGCAATATCCCGGTGCTGCTGGGCACCTTCTCCATGGGAACGCTGCCGGGGGTCGTTATCCTCGGGCTGAAAAGCCTGATCGGGCTGACGCATTCCTCGTCGGCGGGAGTGGGCGAGCTGGCGGATTTCATCATGGGGCTGGCCATGATTCTGCCGGCGTCCCTGATGTATCAGCGGCATAAAACCCGGAAAACCGCCCTGATCGGGATGCTGGCGGGGGTGCTTTGCTCGGTGGTGGTCAGCGTTTTTGTCAACAAATGGATCATGCTGCCATTCTACATGGGTGCGTTCCATATGACGATGGAGGATCTGGTCGCCTCGGCCCACTGGGGCGGCGTGGACAGCGAATGGAAGCTGCTGCTGCTCATTACCGCCCCCTTCAACCTGATCAAGGGCGTCGTGATCAGCGGGCTGACCTTTTTGCTGTACAAGCGGCTGTCTCCGCTGCTGCACGGATAAGGAGCCGGGGCTTCGCCCGGCCGTCCGCCGGCATGCAGGGACGGGGATCCGGATGAAAGCACGGATCCCCCCGCCGCCAGGCGGGCGATAATGGAAGGATGTACGAATGATTACCAACAGCGCGGAAGAAACCCGGGCGCTCGGCCGGCGGCTGGCCGAAGAGCTGCGGCCGGGGGACGTGGTTTTGCTGGAGGGCCCCCTGGGCGCCGGAAAGAGCGAGATGGCCCGGGGTGCCGCGAGGGGGCTGGGCGTAACGGAAACGGTGACCAGTCCCAGTTTTACCATTCTGAACGTCTATGAGAGCGGCCGCCTGCCCCTTTATCATTTCGACTGGTATCGCCTGGAGGACGAAGAGGAGCTTTACGAGCTCGGCCTGCAGGAGTATCTTGGCGGAGACGGGGTGGCCCTGGTGGAATGGCCGGAGCGCTGCCCGGACGTTTTGCCCGCGGACTGCCTCCGGATCCGGCTGCGCCCGGTATCGGAGGGTGAACGGGAAATCACGATAGAGTCCCTGGGCGGATTTAGGACACTGAACCTGAAGGGAAACGGGCAAGAAGAATGAGAATTCTGGCAATCGATACTTCCGGGCCGGCCTGCGGCGCGGCGGTGGTGGAAGAGGGAAGGGTGCTGAGCGAGGAAACCGTTCAGAACAAGAATACCCACAGCGCCAATCTGATGCTATTGATTGAGGAGGTCCTCCGGGCGGCGGGAACCGCGCTGGCCGAGGTGGACGGCATCGCCTGCGTGGTGGGCCCGGGCAGCTTTACGGGCGTCCGGATCGGCGCGGCGACGGCGAAGGGCCTGGCCCATGGCAGCGGAAAACCCTGCATCCCCGTGAACGCGCTGGAAGCCCTCTGCCGGGGAGCCGGTGCCTTTCCGGGCGTCATTCTTCCCATTCAGGACGCCCGGGCCGGGCAGGTTTACGGCGCCGCCTTCCGGGGAGGAAGCCGGCTGATGCCCGACAGCGCCCTGGCCCTGGAGGATTTTCTGCGGGCCGCGGAAACGGCCGCCGGGGACGACCCGGGCCCCTTCCTTTTTACGGGGGACGGGGTGGCCGTTCATGAAAAACGGATTCGGGAGCTGTGGGGGGAAAAGGCGGTTTTCGCCGAAGCGCCCTTCCGGTATCTGCGCCCGGCGGCGGCGGGGATGATCGCCCTGGAAAAGGGGGAAAGGACGGACTACCGCAGCCTGCGGGAAACCTATCTTCGCCCCCCGAACGCGCAGAAGAACAAAAAGCTGCTGGAGGCCATGCGAAATGGATGAGGTGCGGCTGCGCCGGATGCGGGAGGAGGACGCGGCCCCGGTGGCCGCCCTGGAGAAGGCCATCTTTCCCAGACCCTGGACGGAGGCGGATTTTCGCCGGGAGGCCCGGGAGAACGCCGTGGCCCGCTACCTGATCGCCGAGCGGGGGGGCCGGATCATCGGATACGCGGGCGCCTGGGTCATCATGGACGAATGCCATATCACCAATATCGCCGTGGCGGAGGATGAACGGGGAAAGGGCATCGGAAAGCGCCTGCTGGCGGAGCTGATGCGCTATGTAAGCAACCTGGGAGCGGCCTTCGCGGATCTGGAAGTTCGGGTCAGCAATGAAAGGGCCCGGAAAATGTATGAGGGGGCCGGCTTTGTTTCCCTCGGCCGGCGGAAAAGGTATTATGAGGACAACGGGGAGGATGCCTTCCTGATGGTTTGCGAGCATCTTCCCGCGGCGGATCCTGATTTTGAGGAGTGGACATGATGATGAAGCGGAAAACGGGATGGATTGCTGCGGCCGCGCTGGTCCTGATGATGCTCGTGGGCGCGGCGGCCGCCGAGGAAGCGCGGGACATGACCGCCGACTGCCATTTTAAAACCGCCTCGGCTCCCCGGAAGTATACGATGATGACGGACGGGAAGTATACCTCCTACTGGGAGACGAACAAGGTCAGCCACCCCTTCGTCACCATTACCTCCGATACCCCCATGTACGGACTGTATCTTTGCTGGCGGCAGATGCCCTCCGGCTTCGAAATCCAGACGGGCAGCGGCAGCAGCTGGCGGACGGTTCAGGAGGGGGATACCCGTTTCCAGCATACCTACTACGCGCTGGACGGGGTCAAGAGCGTACGGATCTATTCGACCCAGGAGGGCAATCACAAGATCGGTTTCAACGAGATTTTCGTTTTCGGCCCCGGCGAGGTTCCCGAGTGGGTGCAGCGCTGGGAGGAACCGGTGGACAAGGCGGACATCCTTTTCTTCTCCGCCCATCCGGACGACGAGCTGATCTTCTACAGCGGCGCCATCCCTACCTACGCGGTGGAAAGGGGAAAGCGGGTGGTGGTCGCCTATCTGAGCTGGAGCAATACCACCCGGCGCAGCGAAGCCCTCAACGGCCTGTGGAGCATGGGCATCCGGAATTATCCGGAATTCGGCAACTTTAAGGACAGCTACAGCGCCAACGCCAAGGAGGCCTACAAAAAGCTGGGGAAGAACGACGTGCTGGGCTGGGTGACGGAACTGTACCGGAAGCATCAGCCGGAGGTGGTGGTGACCCACGACCTGAACGGCGAATACGGCCACGGGCAGCATAAAATGATGGCGGACGCGGCCATTCAGGGCTACGAACTGGCAGCCAACCCGGAGAAGTTCCCGGAATCCGCCGCGGCCTACGGGGTCTGGCAGGTCAGGAAGCTCTATGTCCATCTGTGGGGGGATGAAAGCAACCAGACCGTCATGGACTGGAATATCCCCCTGGAGGCCTTTGGCGGGAAAACGGGGCAGGAGATGGCCATCGAAGCGTATGCCCTGCACAAAACCCAGGAGGCCGCGGAGATCAAGATCCGTGGGAAATGGCATAAGCTCTCGGTGGAGGTGACCGGGGCGGCCTATTCCAATACCACCTTCGGACTGTATGCCAGCCAGGTGGGGCCGGATGAAAAGCACAACGATTTCCTGGAACATATTGAATGAAGCCGGCGGGGAGCCCGTCCGGAAAAGCGCCCCGGAACCGGCAGCCGCTCCCCTCGGAACGGGGAGGAAGGGCCGGTTTTCGACGGCAGGACCTGGGAGGAGAACAGAGAATGAAGAAATGGCTCGCGTTTCTGGCGGCGGCGCTGGTGATCCTTGGGATGGCCGGACTGGCCGCGGCGGAGGAGGAAGCGCTGGAGGTGACCTCCGGATGCACGCTGACCCTGACGGGTATCAAGAATCCCAAAAACATGACGGACCGGAAGTTTACGACCAACGCGGAGACCAAATCCGTAAAGAATCCCAGCCTCACCATTCAGAGCAAAAGCCCGGTCTACGGCCTGTATCTGTGCTTCGAAAAAATGCCGGAAAGCTATGATGTCCAGGCGGACCGGGGCAGCGGATGGGAAACCGTCGCCTCGGGCGGCTCCTTCCTTCACGCCTGGTTCCCGATGCAGGGGGAAACGAAGATCCGGGTCATCGCCCAGGGAGATCGGAAGCAGATCATGGGCTTCAACGAGGTTTACTGCTTCGGCGAAGGCCGGGCGCCAAGCTGGGTGCAGCAGTGGGAAGACGCGCCGGAGAAGGCGGACATCCTTTTTGTCACGGCCCATCCGGAAGAGGAGCTGCTGTTCCTGGGGGGCGCCATCCCGTATTATGTGCGGGAGAAGGAGGCCAGCGTCGCCCTGGCGGTGCTGTGCCCGGTGAACACCACCCGCAGGGCCGAGATGCTCAACGGCCTGTGGAGCATGGGATACCGGAATTATCCCTTTATCGGCACCTTTGAGACCGCCACGGCCAAGAGCGCCAGGGGAGCCTATCAGAAGGTGGACAAAAAGAACGGGGAAGAGGTCGTTCAGGGCTGGCTGACGGAGATCATCCGCCGGTGCCGGCCGGAGGTCATCGTTGGCCCGGACGAGCAGGGGGAAGGAAACAACGGCCAGCGGATGATGATGGCCGACGCCTGCGTCCAGTGCTTCTCCCTCGCGGCGGATGAAAAACGTTTTGCCGATTCCGCCGGAAAATACGGCGCCTGGCAGGCCAAGAAGGTCTATCTCCATCTTTTCGGGAAGGAAGCCGATCAGACGGTTTTTGACTGGGACAGCCCCCTGGAGGCCTTCGACGGACGGACGGGAAACGGCATGGCCTATTACGCCTACCTGTATTTCAAATCCCAGGACAAGGTCAAGGAGGAAACGGACCGGTCGGTTTACAACCAGGGCCGGACGTATCCCAACAACCGCTTCGGCCTGCGGGAAAGCACCGTCGGCGAGGATGAGGAGAAGAACGATTTCCTGGAGAATATCCCGAAGGGGGATCTGACGGGAAAGAAATGGGAAGCGCCGGCTGAGTGGCGCCTGGAAGAGGTGCCGGATCTGCCGGAAATGACGGATGCGGGCTTCCTGACGGAAGGGGAGTTTGTCTGGAGCGACGACGCCCGCGGGCATTATGTCTATATCAGCAAAACCCTGCGGGTGGTGATCACCCGGACCTACGATGGCAGCATGCCCCTGACCTGGTTCAAGAGCGACATCCTCTGCGACGTCGCCGCCGGGGAGCGGATGACCAACGTGGAGTACTCCCCGGAGCGGGCGCTGGGAAAGAAAAAGACCGCCGCGCCCCATGTGACGGCCGGGGAAAACAAGCTGGTTTTCTCAACCAACGCGGATTACTACACCTACCGGGTAAAGAACGCGGGCGGCAAGCTGATCGGCCGGAACGGGCACCCCGTGGGCGTCATCATCCGGAATGGGGAAGTCTATTTCGACGACCGCTACGACCACGATGAGGAAAAGTACTTCCCGAATCTGGACACCCTGGCTTTCTATGAGGACGGCCGCGCGGACGTGCACCACAGCTTTGAGCAGAGCGCGAAGGACTACCTGGCGGAGGGCGCCTATCTGGTCTACTCCTTCGGCCCCTATCTTGTCCGGGAAGGGCAGATGAGCGCCTGGGTGCTGGATCCGACGATGAGCAAGGCCAAAAACCCGCGCCACTGCTTTGGGATGGTGGAGCCGGGGCATTACATCGACATCATGTGCGAAGGCCGGCTGGGAAGCCGGAGCGAAGGCGTGACCATGCCCCAGCTAGCGATCCTGGCCCAGGGGTCCGGCTGCCGGGAGGTCTGCAATCTGGACGGCGGGCAGACCGCCGCGGTGATTTTCATGGGGCACCAGCTGAACCTGATCGACTCCAGCTTTGTCAAGGGCAGCAAGGGCTACCTTTCCGGACGGGAGAGCAGCGAGGTGCTTTCCGCCGGGGTCAGCGAACTGGTGGGCAGCTGGAAGGTGCAATAAGAAAGCGATTTTATCCTTGACAGCGAAGCAGCTTCGTGGTATTCTGCTTCAGTGAGCCGCTCGGGAGAGGTTTATTGAATGCGCCTTCGGCGCAACCCCGTTTCCCGGCGAGTATGAATCAGGAGGTGCTGAAGCATGTATGCGATTATCGCGGCAGGCGGTCGGCAGTATCGGGTATCCCAGGGTGATGTGATCTACATCGACAAAGTGAATCAGGCGGCTGATTCCGCGATTTCCTTCGACGTGATGATGATCGGCGGCGACGGCGACATCAAGGTCGGCCATCCCGTTATCGACGGGGCGAAGGTGGAGGGCAAGGTCCTCGGCCAGGTCAAGGGCGAGAAAATCCGGGTGTACAAGTACAAGAGCAAGAAGAATTACCATCGGACCCAGGGCCATCGTCAGCCCTACACCAAGGTGGAGATCACCGCGATCAACGCGTAATGATTGAAGCCGTCCTGTATCGCGATGGGGAAACGCTGACCGGCTTCCGGGCCCGGGGGCACAGCGGATACGCCGAGGCGGGAAGCGACATTGTATGCGCCGGTGTCTCGGTGCTCGGCTGTACCTGCGTCAACGCCCTGGAATCCCTGCTGGGGATTCGGGTGCGGCTGAAAGGAAACGAAGAAGGTCTGCTGGATTTCGATCTCCCGCCCCTGTCCGGGGAAAAGGAAAAGGGGGCCCGGCTGCTGATGGGCGCCCTGGGGCAGGGAATGAGCGATTTACAGGAAAGCTATCCCGGATACGTGCATTTTGAAATCAAAGAACGGAGGAAATCACGATGATGAAGCTGAATCTGCAGCAATTCGCGCATAAAAAGGGAATGGGCTCCACCCGGAACGGGCGCGACAGCGAGTCCAAGCGCCTGGGGCCGAAGCGGGCCGACGGGCAGCTGGCCCTGGCGGGCAACATCCTCGTTCGTCAGCGGGGAACCCGGATCCATCCCGGCCTGAACGTGGGCATCGGGAAGGATGACACCCTTTTCGCCAAGGCGACCGGGATCGTCCGGTTCGAGCGCCTGGGCCGGGACAAGAAGCAGGTTTCCGTTTATCCCGTGGAAACCGCGGCCGAAGCTCAGTAACAAAAGGGGAAAACACGGGCTGTTGCGTCGCAACAGCCTTTTTTGTTCAAAAAGAGATAAAGAGGGCAGGAACATGAGCGAGCAGAAAGAAACCTTTTATATTACCACCCCCATCTATTATCCCAGCGACAATCTGCACATCGGCCACGCCTATTGCTCCACGGCGGCGGACTCCATGGCCAGGTTCAAGAAGCTGACGGGATACGACACCTATTTCCTGACCGGGACGGACGAGCACGGACAGAAGATCGAAAAGAAGGCCATCGCCAGGGGGGTAACGCCTCAGGCCTATGTGGACGAGATTGTCGCGGGGATCAAGGACCTGTGGATGCTGATGGACATCGATTACGACGATTTTATCCGCACCACCGATGAGCGGCACGTAAAGACGGTCCAGAAAATCTTCCGCCAGCTGTATGATCAGGGGGATATTTACAAGAGCGAGTACGAGGGGTGGTACTGCACGCCCTGCGAAAGCTTCTGGACCGAGCTGCAGCTCAAGGATGGGCGGTGCCCCGACTGCGGGCGGCCGGTGGAAAAAACCCGGGAGGAGAGCTATTTCTTCCGGATGAACAAATATGCCCCCTGGCTGATCGATTACATCGAAACCCATCCCGATTTCATCCAGCCGGCCAGCCGGGCCAACGAAATGATCAACAATTTCCTCAAGCCCGGGCTGCAGGATCTGTGCGTCAGCCGGACCAGCGTTCGCTGGGGGATCCCGGTGGACTTCGATCCGAAGCATACGGTCTACGTCTGGATCGACGCGCTGAGCAACTATATTTCCGCCCTGGGATACGGGACGGAGAATGACGCGCTGTATCGGAAATACTGGCCGGCGGATGTGCACCTGGTGGGGAAGGAAATCGTCCGCTTCCATACGATTTACTGGCCCATCATGCTGCACGCCCTGGGGCTGCCCCTGCCCAAACAGGTTTTCGGACACGGATGGCTGGTCATCGACGGGAAGAAGATGGGAAAGAGCGTGGGCAACGTGGTGGATCCGGTAGTGCTTTGCAGCCGGTATTCCAGCGACGCCGTACGCTATTTCCTGATGCGGGAGATGCCCTTCGGCAATGACGGGGAATTCACCCTGAAGGCCATGCTGACCCGGATCAACGCGGATCTGGCCAACGACCTGGGCAACCTGGTGAGCCGGACGGTGGCGATGATTGAGAAATACTTCGGCGGGGAGATTCCCGCTCACGGGGAGACGGAGGAGATCGACCGGAATCTCTGGGAGATGGCGGAGAACATGCCCGCATGCGTGGAAAAGGAAATCGACGCCTTCCAGTTCTCCGGCGCGCTGCAGGAAATCTGGAAGCTGGTCGGCGAATGCAATCGCTACATCGACCTGACCCAGCCCTGGGTGCTTGGCCGGAGCGAGGAAGGGCTTCCCCGGCTGAAAACCGTGCTCTATACCCTGGCGGAATGCGTCCGCCGGGTGGCGGTCTGCGTCAGCTTCGTCATGCCCCGGACGCCGGAGCGGATCTTCGCGCAGCTGGGCCTGGAGGATCCGGAGATAAAGACCTGGGATTCCGTTAATCGGCCCTTCGCCGTTCTGACGCCAGGCCTGCGGGTGCACAAGGGCGAGGCCCTGTTCCCCCGGCTGGATATCCAGAAGGAGATCGACCGGGACGCGGAGCCGGACAAAGAGGAAAAGAAGAACCGCAAGGACGGGGAGAAGAACCTGAAAAAGGAAGAAAAGAAACAGCAGAAGGCGGAGAAGGCCGCCGGGAAGGAAGAGGAACCCGAATTCCCGGAAACCATCAGCATCGACGACTTCGCCAAATGCAAGATGCAGGTGGCCCGGGTGCTGGAATGCCGGAAGGTGGAAAAGAGCAGCAAGCTCCTGCAGTTCCGGCTCTCCTTCGGAAAGGACGGGGAGCGTACCATCCTCAGCGGCATCGCGAAGTACTACCAGCCGGAGGAGCTGGAAGGAAAGCAGCTGATCGCCATCACGAATCTGGCGCCCCGGAAGATCGCGGGCATTGAAAGCCAGGGGATGATCCTTTCCGCCCTGGACGGGGAAGGAAAGCTCCGGTTGCTGAGCGTGGGCGAAGGCCTGCAGGACGGGGCGATCGTTGGATGAAACTGTTTGACAGCCATTGCCATGTCAACGAGGAGGCTTTCGACGAGGACCGGGAGGCGGTGCTCGCCCGGATGCGGGAAGCGGGGGTCGCCCGGTACGCCGTCATCGGATCGGACATGGCCACCTCCGAGGCCTGCGTCCAGTATGCTATGAACCATCCCGACGCCGTGGCCGCCGTCGGCGTGCACCCGCATGAGGCGAAAGGCTTCCGGGAGGAGGATCTGGTCCGGCTGAAGGACTGGTTCCTTTCCGGAAAGGCCGCCGCCATCGGGGAGATCGGCCTGGATTACCATTACGACCTGAGCCCGCGGGAAGTTCAGCGGGAGGTCTGCCGGCTCCAGATGGCTCTGGCCTGGGAGATCGGCGCTCCGGTGGCCTTCCATGTCCGGGAAGCCCATGGGGACATGATCGAAATCATGAAGAGCATGGGAAACCGGCTGACCCGGGGGATCATGCACTGCTTCAGCGGCAGCGCGGAGACGGCGAAGGAATACCTGCGCATGGGCTATTCCATCTCCTTTGCCGGGCCGCTGACCTTCAAAAAGGCGCCAAAGCTGCGGGAAGCCGCCCGGATCGTTCCCCGGGACCGGCTGCTCATCGAAACCGACAGCCCCTATCTTGCGCCGGAGCCTGTCCGGGGCCGTCGGAACGAGCCGGGCCACGTGCGCTATGTGGCGGAAAAGCTGGCGGAAATCCGGGGCGAATCTCCGGAAGAGGTGGCGGAATATACCTATGAAAACGCCAGACGCATGTACGGCCTGAGCTGAGGCGGACCTGGTTCCGGATGCCATCAGCGGCCCAGAAAATCCATACGCCCGCATCCGCGGGATCGACAGAAAAACAAATCCGTCCGCCTCTCCCCTGCGAGAGGCGGAGTTTTTGCACTTTCGATGTATTTCACTTTTCTTTTTCGCTTTACCATACTAAAATAATGAGGATCAAAAAGAAGGGAGCGTGTATGCCATGAGCAGCACATCCGAGATTGTCGTCTTTGTTCTGTATCTCGCGGCGATGATCGGCATCGGCATTTATTTCTTCGTCAAAACGAAGTCCGGGGGAGAAAAGGATTATTTCCTCGGCGGGCGGAAGATGGGGGCGTGGGTTTCGGCCCTGAGCGCCGGCGCCAGCGATATGAGCGCCTGGGTGCTGATGGGCCTGCCGGCCTCGATTTATGCCCTGGGCATCGGGCAGGTCTGGATCGCCATCGGGCTGGCCATCGGCTACGCCCTGAGTTGGACGCTGGAAGCACCCCGCCTCCGGGCTTTTTCCATCAAGGCGGACGACGCCATTACCATCCCCCAGTATCTGACCAAAAGGTTTAAATCCAAATCCTACGTGCTGCAGGTCATCTGCGCGGTGATTTTCCTGGTGGCCTACACGGTTTACGCGGCCTCCAGCATCAAGGCGGCCGGAACCCTGTTCCACACGGTCATCGGCATGGATGAAACGGTGGCCATGTATGTGGCCGCAGGCATCATCGTCAGCTATACCTTCCTGGGCGGGTTCTCCGCCGTGTGCTGGACGGACTTCTTCCAGGGCATGCTGATGCTGGGCGCCCTGCTGCTGGCCCCGATTTTTGCCGCCTCGCACCTGACGGTTCCGGTGGAAACCATCAGCGCGGAAACCCCCGGATACTTCAATCTTTTTACCAGCTGGCAGGACGTGGTTTCCGGCCTGGCCTGGGGCCTGGGCTATTTCGGCATGCCCCACATCATCATCCGTTTTATGTCCGTCCGGAGCCAGAAGGAGCTGAAGAAATCCGCGGCCATCGGCATCACCTGGACCACCCTGATTCTGGTCTTCGCCGTCCTGGTGGGCGTCTTTGGGCGGAGAATGCTGGGGCTGGATCAGGAGATCGCCGGCAAGAGCCTGGTGTTCATTACCATGGTGCGGAAGATTTTCCCCGGGGTCATCTCCGGCATCCTGCTGTCGGCGATCCTGGCGGCCTCCATGTCCACGGCGGACAGCCAGCTGCTCTCCGCGGCCTCCGCTTTCTCCAGCGACGTGTATAAGCCCCTGATCCGGAAAAACAGGGCCACCGATAAGGAAATGCTGTGGACGGGGCGGTATGTGGTGCTGGCCATCTCCGTGGTCGCGATGCTCATTGCCGCCAACCCCAATGCCGGATCCATCATGAGCCTGGTTTCTAACGCCTGGGGCGTCTTCGGCGCGGCCTTCGGCCCGGCCATCCTGCTGAGCCTGTTCTGGAAGCGGTTCAACTTCGCCGGCGCGGCGGCGGGCATCGTTACCGGCGCGGTGGTCGACATCCTCTGGCTCTTCCTGCTGGCCCATACGGGGGTCTATGAGCTGCTGCCAGGCTTCCTGGCGGGACTGATCGCGGGAGTCGTGGTGACGCTGTCGACGAAGAAGCCCTCCGCGGCGGTGGAAAAGCTGTTCGACGCCTCCGTGGCCGCCATGAGGGAGGAGGCGTAACGAACACACATATAAGAAGGGAGCGCCGGGATGATTCCGGCGCTCCCTTGTTTTGATTGAACGTTTTCATCGGGAATGTATGAGGTTATTCGTTTCCGCCGGCCCCGTCCGTTCCGTACAGCTCTTCGGGCGTCGGCTCCTGACTGTTGTCCACCCAGGAAGACTGCACCTCGCCGTCCGTTCCGGTGGAGGAGCCGCCAGTGGAGGTGGTTACGGTATCGCCGGCGCCGTCCGAGGGGGCCGGAGCATCTCCGCCGGAGCCGCTTCCGCTTTCAGGGGCGGCGGGAGCGGCCAGGGTTGTGACCTTTTTCAACGTCGTTTCTCCGCCAGGGGCGCTTTCCAGCGTCAGGGGCTCGCTGTTATCCTCCACCCACTGGGGGGTCACCACTCCATCGGTACTTTCAGCGGGCGTTTCAAGCTTGGTGGGCGAAACGAGGGTCTTTGGCGCGATGGCCTTGGCGCCGGGAATCGTGAAGGAGATGCCGTCGATCTTTACGGTGGAATAGGCGCCGAGGCCGTAAATCTGAACCTTCAGGGTATAGCCCTTGTCCTCCGCCTTCACGGTATATTCGGGGGCCACCGCCAGCAGCTTGTTCTCATCATTGGTCCAGATGGCGTTGAACTGGGCGGTGGAGGGCTTGGGTGTGATCTTGATGGTATCGCCAACATCGGGCTTGGAGGGGGTGATGGCCACGGTGAAGACGTTCTCCGGCTGGGGCTTCGGATCCGGCTTGGGGGGCACGGGCGCGTAGGTGGTCAGGAACTGGGACATCATATATCCGTAGCGGCTGTCGATCCGGATATAGGACCATCCGTCGTTGCTGTAGCGGTATTCCCGGACGGAGCGGCCTACGGGATAAAGCCCCAGCACATTGGAAGAGGAAACCACGGGGGCCCTCCGCAGCCGGACGCCCCGGCCGTTGGCGCTGATCACGGTGGCATACCGGTTGACCTCTGTCCAGACCCTTTTGTAGGGGGGCAGGGGATCGGGCTGCACGTGCTTGGAGGTCAGATACCGCTCGTCCATATAGCCGTAGCGGTAGTCCGGCGTCAGCACCCTGGACCATCCGCCAGAGCTTCCCAGGATGGTCACTTCCGTCCCGGTCGGATAGGTCGTAATGATGGTGGCGCTGTAGGAAGGCTGGGACCGAAGCCGGAGCCAGCCGCCCACCACCCATTTGTTCACGGCCTCGGCGGAAGCGGGAAGCAGCCACAGGGAACAAAGCATCGCCAAAAGCAACAGGACGCAAAGCACTTTCTTCTTCATGTTTTTTTCGTCGCGCAAAGCGCGGCGCCTCCTTTCAGGCGGAAAACGGATATCGGACAAGCCGATGCCTTCCTTTCTTTCGACAGGCCCATGATACCCAAAAAGACCGGGAAAGTCAAGGAGACGGTCAGAAGGGATGGAAAGCACGGCGAATTCAGAAAAAGGAGAGGAGGCGCGGAAAAGGATCGGACGGGATTACACCGCGGGGATCGTCGCCACGGCAAACGAGCAGAGAGAAAGGAGAACGCGGGCAATGAGAAGCAACGAGCGTTTCGCGGCGACGAAAGAAACCGGGGGTCTTCGGAGGCGAAAGAAACAGGGTCCGCGGCGACGAAAGAAACCGGGGGTTTTCGACCGGGGGATTCTGTGGTAAAATGACTCTGTATGCCGGCCCAAACAGGCCGGAGCAAAGGAGGATTTCATGGCACTGTTTCAGCGGCGGGAGCAGGAAGAATATACCCGCCAGTTCGAGCCCGTGGAATCCGGGCGGGAAGAAACCGACGGGGAAGAGGAGTACTGGGACGGGGAAGACGACGGATTTGATGAAATGAACGAGGCGCCCGAGGACGAGGAAACCGAGGACGAGATCGAACGGGAGGAGCGCCGCGCGGAACGCCAGCGCCGGTTTCGGATCGCCGCGGGCGCCGGGGATCTTGGCGCGACGCTGCTGGGCGTGGCGGCGATTCTGCTGATGGTCGCCTTTCTGATCAACCTGATCCGCTTCGTTTCCGCCGACTTCAGCCAGAACTTTTCCATCTGGCAGACCCGATTCTAGAGGAAAGATGGATGGGACAGAGGATATATCTGGATCACGCGGCCACCACGGCGGTGGCGCCGGAGGTCTTTCAGGCCATGCAGCCCTATCTGGCGGCGGCCTTCGGCAATCCGTCCGGGGTCTATGCCGAAGCCCGGGAAGCCCGCGCCGCCCTGGAAAAAGCCCGGGCCCAGGTCGCGGGGCTGATCGGGGCGGATCCCTCGGAGGTGTATTTTACCTCCGGGGGCAGCGAAAGCGACAACTGGGCCATCAAGGGGGCCGCCTTCGCGGGAAGGACGCGGGGAAACCATCTGATCACCACGGCCATCGAGCATCACGCGGTGCTGAATACCTGCCGGTGGATGGAAAAACAGGGATTCCGGGTTACCTATGTGCCACCGGACGCGGAAGGCCGGATCGACCCGGACGCGGTGGCCGCGGCCATCGGAAAGGAAACGATTCTGATCTCCGTCATGGCGGCCAACAACGAAGTGGGAACCGTCGAACCCGTGTCGCAAATCGGCGCCATCGCCAGGGAGCGGGGCATCCTTTTTCATACGGACGCGGTGCAGGCAGCGGGGATCCTTCCGGTGGATGTCCGGGAAACGGGAGCGGATCTTCTGAGCCTGAGCGGGCATAAGTTCCACGGCCCCAAGGGAATCGGCGCCCTGTATATCCGCCGGGGAACGCGGATCGATCCCCTGATCCACGGAGGCGCCCAGGAGCGGAACCTGCGGGCGGGAACGGAAAACCTGGCCGGTATCGCAGGACTCGGCGCCGCGGCGGAGCGGGCCGGCAGAAACAGAAGTGAAAACGCGCTTCGGATGGCCGGCCTGCGGGACCGCCTGATTCAGGGAATCCTGGAGGAAATCCCGGGCAGCAGGCTCAACGGCCCGGAGAAGAACCGGCTGCCGGGAAACTGCCATGTTTCCTTCGAAGGCGTGGACGGCGCGGCGCTGGTCATGCGGCTGGATCTGGCGGGAATCGCGGCCTCCGTCGGCAGCGCCTGCGTGTCCGGCGCGGCGGAGGTGAGCCATGTGCTGCTGGCCATGGGACGAAGCGAAGAGGAGGCCCGGAGCAGCCTGCGGCTGACCCTCGGGGAGGAAACGACGGCGGAGGAAATCGGGGAGACCCTGGAGCGGCTGAAACGGATTATCCGGGAGATGCGGGAGAGAGGGTGAACGAATCCCCGCCGGGGAGAAAGGAGGGTGAAGGCGCTTGTTTTGCAGGGTGATTGTGGATATCGTTCACGAAAACGTGGCCCAGGCCTTCACCTACGGCGTTCCGGAGGGGATGACGCTTTCTCCCGGCCAGCGCGTGCTGGTTCCCTTCGGGCCCCGCAGCCGGGAGGGCATCGTTCTGGCCCTGGAGGAGAAGACGGATTTTGATCCGGCCCGGATCCGGGCGGTGCTCCGGCCGCTGGAGGACTATCCGGCGGTGCTGCCGCAGCTGATGGCCCTGGCGGAGGAAATGGCAATCACCAACCACTGCCCCCTGGCGGAAACCCTTCGGCTGATGATTCCGGCCCAGATGCGGGGCGGAAGGATCCGGGAAAAGACCATCCGGGTGGCGGAAAGGGCCGTACCCCCAGAGAAAGCCCAGGAAGCCGCGGAAGCTGAAAACCGCAGCGAAAAGCGGAAGATGATCCTCCGGATGCTGGCGGAAAGGTCGCCTCTGGCGGTCTCCGAAATCGCCAAGGCGGTCCGGGATCCGGGCGAAGCGCTGAAAGCGCTCGAGGAAAGGGGACTGATCCGCCTTCGGCAGGAGGAAGCCCTGCGGACGCCGGGAGGTGCCTTTTCGGAAACGGAGGACCCGGGATATACGCTGACAGCGGAGCAGCGGGAAGCACTGGAGGAAATCCTGCCGGCGATGGCCGCGGGGCGGGGAAGATTCCTGCTTCACGGGGTGACCGGAAGCGGGAAAACAGAGGTTTTCCTGGCCGCGGTTCGACGGGCCCTGGAGATGGGGAAAACCGCCATTATCCTTGTTCCCGAAATCGCCCTGACGCCCCAGATGGTCAGCTGGTTCCGGGGCCGCTTCGGGGCGGCGGCGGCCGTGCTCCATTCCCGGCTGAGCCCGGGAGAGCGTTTCGACGAATGGCGGCGGATCCGGCGGGGGGAGGCCCGGGTCGTGATCGGCGCGCGCAGCGCGGTTTTCGCGCCGACGGAGCATCTGGGACTGATCGTTGTGGACGAGGAGCACGAAAGCTCCTATTTCAGCGACCGGCATCCCCGATACGACGCCCGGGAAGCCGCCCTGAGCCGATGCAGCCGGGAAGGGGCCGCCCTGATCCTGGCCAGCGCGACCCCCAGCATCCTCTCCTTTGCCCGGGCCAGGCGGGGAGACTATATGCTGCTGGAGATGCCCCGGAGGGTTCAGGACCGGCCGCTGCCGCAGGTCACGGTGGTGGACATGCGGCGGGAACTGGACAGCGGCAACCGCTCCGTGCTCAGCGGCGAAATGAGGGAGGCGCTGGGCGCCTGCCTGCGCCGGGGAGAACAGGCGATGCTGCTGATGAACCGGCGGGGATACCACTCCTTCGTCAGCTGCCGGGCCTGCGGAACGGCGGTGAAATGCCCGAACTGCGACATCAGCCTGACCTACCATGTGGGAGAGGAGGATCGGCTGAAATGCCATTACTGCGGGTATAAGGCGCCGATCCCACAGACCTGCCCCTCCTGCGGCAGCAGATATATCCGCTATTTCGGCGCCGGCACCCAGAAGGTGGAGGAGGCGGTCCGGAAAGCCTTTCCCGGGGTCGCGACCGCGCGGATGGACATCGACACCACCGGCGGGAAGGATGGGCACGGAAAGATTCTGGAGGCCTTCCGCTCCGGACGGGCCAGGGTGCTGATCGGAACCCAGATGATCGCCAAGGGGCTGGACTTTCCGAAGGTAACGATGGTGGGCGTGGTGGCGGCGGATCTGACGCTGAACCTGCCGGATTACCGGAGCCGGGAGAGAACCTTCCAGCTGCTGACCCAGGTGGCGGGCCGGGCGGGAAGGGGAACGGCACCGGGCCGGGTCGTGATTCAGACCTATCGGCCGGAGGATCCGGTCATCCGCCAGGCGGCGAAACAGGACTACCGCGCCTTTTTCGAGGAGGAATTCAAACGGCGCCGGATATCGCTCTATCCGCCCTTCACGGTACTGGCGCGGCTGATGGCGGAAAGCGCGAAGGAGGAGGAGGCCGCCCGGGCCGCGGCCGAAATGGAAGAGGAAATCCGGGAAAGGATGGAAGAACACCCGGAATGGAGAAAGAAGACGCTGCTGATGGAAAACGGGGAGCCCGGCATCCGGCTGCTGCGGGGAAAATACCGGCGACAGATTCTGATGAAGCTGCTGGTCGGCCCGGAAACGGAGGCGCTTTGCGGAGCGCTGTCGGAAATGGCGGTCCGCCCCCGGGAAGCGGCGGAAGTCTGGTTTGAATATAATCCCACCACAATGATTTAAGGAGAGACAGGATTCATGGCAACTAGGAAAATCGTGACCATCGGGGATGAAACGCTGCGGAAGGTCTGCCGGAAGCAGGAAAAGTTCGATCTGCGGCTGGCGGTGCTGCTCAAGGATATGGCGGATACCATGTATAAGGCGGAGGGAGTTGGCCTTGCGGCTCCCCAGGTAGGGATCCTCCGGCGGGTGGTCGTGGTGGACGTAACGGCGGATCACACCGGGCTGAAGGAGATGATCAATCCGGAAATTCTGGAGCAGAGCGGCGAACAGACCGGGCGGGAAGGCTGCCTGAGCGTTCCGGAACGGCAGGGGGTGGTGACCCGGCCGATGAAAGTAAAGGTTCAGTATCAGAACCGGCACGGGAAGCCCATGATTCTGGAAACGGAAGGCTTCGAGGCCAGGGCCGTCTGCCACGAGATCGACCATCTCAACGGCGTGCTGTATGTGGATGTGATGGACCGGGAACTGTCCGAGGAAGAAATACATGGGAAGATCCCGGAGGACGGAGAGTAAATGCGGATCGTATTTATGGGAACGCCGGATTTCGCGGTTCCCTCCCTGGCCGGGCTGGTCGCCCGGGGGGAGGAAGTCGTCGGCGTCTTTACACAGCCGGATCGGCCCAGCGGACGGGGCCGGAAACTCACGCCCCCGCCGGTCAAGGTATTCGCGGAGGAAAAGGGCATTCCGGTTTTTCAGCCGGAAAGAATCCGCCGCGACGGGGTGGAGGACCTTCAAAGACTGGCGCCGGATCTGTGCGTTACGGCGGCCTTCGGCCAGATTCTCAGCCAGGAGATTCTGGATATCCCGCGACTGGGAAACATCAATGTTCACGCCTCCCTTCTTCCCCGGCACCGGGGATCGGCGCCCATTGCCCACGCCATCCTTCAGGGGGACCGGATCGCCGGTGTGACCACGATGATGATGGATCGGGGCATCGACACGGGGGATATGCTGCTGAAGGCGGAGACGGAAATCGGGGAGACGGAAACCTGCGGGGAGCTGACGGCGCGGCTGAGCGCCCTGGGAGCGGAGCTTCTGGGAGAAACGCTGGATCGGCTGGCCGCGGGGACGCTGGAGAGGATTCCGCAGGAAGAGGAAAAGATGACGTATGATCCGATGCTTACGAAGGAAATGAGCCATTTGGATTTTACGATGCCGGCCAGGCTGGTTCGGGGAAGGATCAACGGGCTGAACCCCTGGCCCTGCGCCGCGGTGGAGCAAAAGGGCGAAAGGCTGAAGCTGCTGCGGGCTTCGGAGGCGGAGGGGGCCGGCCGGCCGGGAGAAATCCTGGAGGCGGATCCCCGGAAGGGCCTGATCGTCGCCTGCGGCGAGGGCGCGGTGCGCATTCTGGAGGTGCAGGCCCCGGGCGGGAAACGCCTGCGGGCGGAGGATTATCTCAGGGGCCACGGAATGACCGTGGGCGCCATGATGGAGGAATAAACAGGAGAAGCCATGAGCGAGAATCATCAGGACAAGGAAAAGCGGCCCCTGAATGCCCCGAAGAAGGGGAAAACGGCTCCGGGCCGGCCTGGAAAACCCTTTGGACCAAGGCGGCATGAGGGCGGAAGACCGGGCGTTCCGGTGCGGAAAGGCCCCTTCGGCCAGCCAGCGCCAAAGAAAGCGCCGGAGATGGAGGGCCTGGCGGCCCGGCGGGCGGCGCTGAAGGTGCTGCGGGAAGTAACGGAGGAAGGCGCCTATGCTTCCCTGAGTCTGGATCGCGCGCTGACCGGAAGCGGCATGAACGGGGCGGACCGGCGGCTGGTTTCCCGGCTGGTTTACGATACCCTGGACCGGCTGATCTGGCTGGATCATATGCTCAGCCAGGTCATGGCCAGGGAGGATACGGATATCAAGCTGAAGAACATCCTGCGGCTGGGCGCCTGCCAGATTCTGCTGGAGGATCGGATTCCCGAAAGCGCGGCCACCAATACCTGCGTTCAGCTTTGCGTGGAGCTGGGCATGGAGGGGCTCAAGGGCGTGTGCAACGGCATTTTGCGCAATCTGGTCCGGAAGAAGGAAGAGCTGACCCTGCCGGATCCCGAAACGGAGCCCGACAAAGCCTTTGCCGTCCGTCACAGCGTTCCCGAATGGCTCGGCCGTCGCCTGCGGGCGGACTGGGGCGAGGAAAAGGCCGGGAGGCTGGCGTCCTTTCGGACGGAGGAGGCGGTTACCATCCGCCGGAACCTTCTGAAAACCACGGACGCGGAGATGGACGCGCTGCTGGAAAAAAAGATCTGGGGCAGGAGCGCCTCTCCCCTGCCGGATGCCCGCCGGATTACGGGCGCCATGGATCTGGCCCGGGACGCGGACTTCCTGGCCGGCCGCTTTTCCATCCAGAGCGAGAGCAGCATGATGGCCTGCCTGGCGATGGACGTCCGGAGGGGAATGCAGGTGCTGGACTGCTGCGCCGCCCCGGGCGGAAAGACATGCTATCTGGCCGAGATCATGGGAGACACGGGACGAATTCAGGCATGGGACATTCATCCCCATCGCGTGGCTCTGATCCAGGCCCAGGCGAAACGGCTGGGGCTGGAGAACATCCGGCCCATCGTCCGGGACGCGACGAAGGGCAAGGAGGATCTGGAAGGCCGGATGGATGCCGTGCTGCTCGACGCGCCCTGCAGCGGGCTGGGGGTCATGGCCTCCAAGCCGGATATCAAGCTGCGGGTGACGGAAGAGGGCCTGAAGGAGCTGATGGAGACGCAAAGGCGGCTGCTGGACACCGCGGCCACCTTCGTGAAGCCCGGCGGCGTTCTGGTCTATTCCACCTGTTCCATCCTGCGGGACGAAAACGAAAACCAGATCAGGGCCTTCCTGGAGCGGAGGCCGGACTTTGAGACGGAATCCCTGCCGAAAACGATTCCGGAGGCTTTCCGGCGGCATGAGGGCGTTGGCCTGCAGCTGACCGAGGAAGAGGACGGGGTGGAAGGCTTCTATATTTGCCGGATGCGGCGGAAGGAAATGACGGAATGACGGAACTTGCGGGCCTGTTTCCCGAGGAAATGTCGGCGTGGGCAAAAGAGGAAGGCCTGCCGGCCTTTCGGGGAAAACAGATCTTCCAGTGGATCCACCGCGGGGCGGATTTTGACGAGATGACCAATCTGCCCCGGGCGCTGCGGGAAAGCCTGAAGGAAAAGGCGGTGGCGCAGCCGATCCGGATCGAGCTCACCCGGATCAGCAGCCTGGACGGGACGGTGAAGTTCCTGTTCGGCCTGCGGGACGGCAACTGCGTCGAGGGCGTCCTGATGAAATACCATTACGGATGGAGTCTGTGCGTATCGACGCAGGTGGGCTGCCGGATGGGATGCCGCTTCTGCGCGTCCACGCTGGAGGGACGGATCCGGAACCTGACCGCGGGGGAGATGCTCGGGGAAGTGCTGGCGGCCAACCGCTATCTGCGGGAAACGCCGACGGCTGGACTCCGGCCGGGAAATACGCCGGCGGCCATGGGGGAGGAAACGCCCCGGAAGGTCAGCCATATCGTCCTGATGGGCAGCGGCGAACCGTTGGAAAACTATGATGAAACCATGCGCTTTCTCCGGCTGCTGCGGGAGGAGGAGGGGCTGGGCATGAGTCCCAGGAACATCAGCCTGTCGACCTGCGGCCTGGTGCCGGAGATGCGGAGGCTGGCGGAGGAGGGCCTGCCGGTGACCCTGTGCGTTTCCCTCCACGCGCCCAACGACGCCATCCGGAAAAAGCTGATGCCCATCGCCAACCGCTACTCCATGGCCGAAATCCTGGAGGCCTGCCGGTATTATCTGGAGAAGACCGGGCGCAGGGTCATTTTTGAGTACGCGCTGGTGGAGGGAGTGAACAGTTCCCCGGAGGACGCGGAGGAGCTGGCGGAAAGGCTCCGGGGGCTGCAATGCCATGTGAATCTGATCCCGCTGAACGCCGTGGCGGAGCGGGATCTGAAAGGCGTTACAGAGAAGACGATTCAGCGTTTTCTTCATACGCTGGAAGCGAAACGAATTTCTGCCACGCGCCGGCGGGAAATGGGCGATGATATCGAAGGCGCCTGCGGGCAATTGAGGAGAAAAAGCCATGCGGAAATTCAAACTGACTGAGAAAGCCGCCCGGCGGATGCGGGGACTGACGGAACCCTCCCGGACGGAAAAAAAGCCGGAGGGGACGGAAAAGGAATCCCCCCGGGAGACGGAGACGCCGTCCCGTCGCCTGAAGGTGACCAGCAGGACGGATATCGGCCTGGTCCGGAAAAACAATCAGGACACGGTCATCCTTGGCGGAGAGCTGTTCGGAATCGCCGACGGCATGGGCGGGCACAACGGGGGAGAAACAGCCTCCGCGGGGGCCCGGGAAGGCATGCTGCGGGAAACCCGGGGGCAGGAACCGACGGAGAAAAACCTGGAGGAGGCCATCCGCAAGGTCAATCTGGCCCTGTGGGACCGATCCCGGGAGGAGGAAGGCCTCAGCGGCATGGGCACCACCCTGACGGTGCTCTGGCCGGCGGAGGATCGGATGCTGATCGGTCACGTGGGCGACAGCCGGGCCTATCTGCTCCGGGACGGGAAGCTCCGCCAGGTGACGCGGGATCATTCCATGGTGGCCGACATGGTGCGGCGGGGGCTGCTGACGGAGGAACAGGCGGCCTGCCATCCCATGCGCAATTATATTACCCGGGCGGTGGGCACGGAGGAAACCGTTCAGGCGGATGTGCTGGCGTTTGAACGCCAGCGCGGCGACCGATGGCTGGTGTGCTCCGATGGGCTGCACGGCCTGGTCGAAAAGCAACGGCTCCAGGAGCTGATGGCCATGCCGGATCCGGAAGAGGCTGCGGACCAGATGGTCCGGGAAGCGCTGGACCGAGGCGGACGGGATAACATTTCCCTCGTGCTGGCCGTGGATGAGGAGGCCCGGGCAGAGGAGGCGGCGGAATGAACGAGAAAATTCTCGCCGACCGCTACCGGCTGACGGAACAGATCGGCATGGGCGGCATGGCCATCGTCTATAAGGCGGTGGATCTGAGAACGGGACACAACGTGGCGGTCAAGGTGCTGCGCCCCGAATTCAGCGAGGACGCGGAATTTGTCGGACGCTTCCAGCGGGAGGCGGAAGCCGCCAGCAAAATGACCCATCACAATATCGTGAACCTCCTGGACGTTGGCATGGACGGGGAAAACCGGTATCTGGTGATGGAATACGTTCAGGGGAAAACCCTCAAGGAGGTCATCCAGGAGCGGGGAAGGCTGTCCGCGCCGCTGGCCTGCCAGATTACCATCCGGATCCTCAGCGCCCTGGAGCACGCCCACCGCAACGGCATCGTGCACCGGGATATCAAGCCGCAGAACATTCTCGTCCACGCGGACGGGCATATCAAGGTCAGCGATTTCGGCATCGCCCGCATCGCGGACAGCTCCACCCTGACCCGGGGAGACATGGTCATGGGTTCGGTGCATTATTTTTCGCCGGAGCAGGCCCGGGGCGAGGTGGCCAGCGCGGCCAGCGACATTTATTCGACAGGCGTCGTACTGTATGAAATGCTGACGGGACGAGTGCCCTTCGATGGGGAAAACCCCGTGGCTGTGGCCATGCAGCATCTTCACGCCCAGCCGGCGCCGATCCGGCAGATGGCGCCGGAGACGCCGCCGGCGGTGGTTCAGGTATGCATGCGGGCCATGGAGAAAAACCCGGCTCAGCGGTATCAGAGCGCCCGGGACATGGCGGCGGATCTTCGCCTGGCCATGGAAGGGCGGGTCGAACGGAACCCCGGAGCCGATGCGGCCCCTGTCGTTCGTCAGCCCCGGCCCCATGTAACCGACGAGCGGGGACTGACGGAGAGCGGCCGCCTTCGCCGGATGGCCAAAAGGGATCAGCGGCTGCGGATTCTGTGGGCGGCCGTTTCCGTGGTGGTGGCGCTGGCCGTGGTTACGGGGCTGTATTTCGGCATCCGAACGCTGCTCAGCCGTTACGCCACCACGGCGGTGATTCCCAGCGTGATCGGGGACGATCTGCCCACCGCCCGGAAAAAGATGGAAGACGCGGGCCTGCAGATTCAGACCAAGGAGGTTTCCAGCGATGAATATGCCGCCGGCGTGATTCTGATGCAGGTGCCCGAGGCGGGGGAAACCGTCCAGAAGGGGCGGGACGCGGTTCAGCTTCTGATTTCCACCGGATCCAGAAAGCAGGAGATGCCCGCGCTGACCGGATCCACCTATGGAGACGCGGTCAGCCTGCTGAAAAGCATGGGGATTTCCAGCATTACCACGGAAAAGGCCGTCAGCGGAGAATACGCGCCCGATATCGTAATCGGCTGCGAACCTGCGTCCGGAACCCTGATCGATAAGGACACGGCCGTGACCCTGACGGTTTGCGGCGGGGAGGCCGTGGTGCCCGATCTGCGGGGCATGGTGCTGGATGAAGCGGAGCGGATGGTTACGGAGAAGCAGCTGACCCTGAACGGAACCCTGAGCTTTGTGGATACGGAGGATACGGAACTTCACGGTAAAATCGCCTCCCAGTCCCTGGAGCCGGACAGCCGGGTGGTGCTTCAGTCGCCGATCGCCGTCAACGTTTATCGATGCGCGGGCAAGGTCAACAGCAGGGAAATTGAGGTAACCGTTCCGGAGAAGGAAACGGACGTCACCGTCCGGGTCACGATCCAGGCGGAAGGTTCCACCATGGAATGGAACGCCGTCTCCTATGTCTGCGCGAAGGACAAGGGACGGGTGCAGAAGGTCACGCTTCAGTTCCCGGACGGGAGAAATTATATCTGCTCCGTATATGTGGACGGGGTTCGGACCCAGCGAGTGGGCGCGGAGGAATGATGGCGGAGGATACAAAGAGGACTGAGGAGACGCGCTTTCTCCGGGGAACGATTCTTCAGGGCGTGGGCGGGTTTTACACCGTCGCCGGGGACAACGGGAATACCTTCACGCTGCGGGCCAAGAAAAAGTTCCGCCGGGAAAAAATATCGCCCCTGCCCGGAGATCGGATTCTGTTTTCTCCCGGAGAGGGGGAGGAACACGGGTGGATCGAGGAGATTCTGCCCCGGAAAACCGAATGCCTGCGGCCGCCGGTGGCCAACGTGGAAATGCTGGTCCTCGTTCTGGCGCCGGAGCCGGCGCCGGATCTGCTGCTGACGGACAAGCTGCTGGCCCGGGCTTTCGCTCAGGGAATGAAGGTCATGCTGGCCGTCAACAAAACGGATCTTTCCCAGGAGCTTGCCCCGGAGCTGGCCGGACAGTACGCGCCGGCGGGAGTACCGGTTTTTCCGGTCTGCGCCGCGAAGGGAGAGGGCCTGGAGCGGCTGAAGGCGGCCATGGCGGGAAGCCTCTGCTGCCTGACCGGGCAGAGCGGAGCGGGAAAAAGCACGCTTCTCAACGCCCTGCTGGGGCTTGAACTGGAAACCGGGGAGATCTCCCGAAAAATCGCCAGGGGAAAAAACACCACCCGGCACGTGGCGCTGATCCGGAAAGACGGTCTGCAGGTTATGGACACGGCGGGCTTCAGCCTGCTGGAGGCGGAAAGGGACCTGGCGCCGGAAAAACTGAAGGAACGCTACCCGGAATTCCTGCCCTTTGAGGGAAAATGCCGCTTCCGGGAATGCCTGCATGACCGGGAACCGGGATGCGCCGTGGCGGAGGCCGCCCGGCGGGGAGAGGTGCATCCGGAAAGATGGCGGCGGTATCGGGAACTGCTTTCGGAAACCAGGGAGAACTGGAGGGAAAGGTATGATTAAATTAGCGCCGAGCATTCTGGCGGCGGATCCGCTGAATCTGGAGCGGGACGCGGGAAAGATGACGGAGGCGGGATGCGACTGGCTTCATGTGGACGTGATGGACGCCCATTTTGTGCCGAATCTGGCCTATACCCCGGCGGTGGTCCGGCGGCTGAAGGCCATCACGGATGTTCCCCTGGACGTGCATCTGATGATGGACGAGCCGGCGAAATATCTGGACGCATTCCTGGACGCGGGAGCGGATGTGCTGACCATTCACCAGGAGGCCGGAGGCGACCTTTCCGGCATGCTGCGGAGCATCCGGAAGCGCGGCGCGAAGGCCGGCCTGGCGCTGAAACCCGGAACCCCGGTTGAAGGGGCGATGCCCTTTCTGGAGGAGGCGGATCTGATCCTGACGATGACGGTGGAACCCGGCTTCGGCGGACAGAAGCTGAACCCGGCGGTGCTGCCGAAGATCGCCGCCCTGCGGCAGGCGGGATACGGGGGCGAAATCGAGGCGGACGGCGGTATTACCGCGGAGAACCTGGGGGAATTGATCCGCCAGGGGCTCAGCGTCGCGGTGATGGGAACGGCCCTGTACCGGGCGGAAAATCCCGGGGAGATGATGGCCGCCCTTCACCGGATGGGGTAAGGGCTGAAAAAGGCCAGGATGAAGCGCCGGAAGGAATCAAGATGAACAACGATACAATCGCGGCCCAGGCCACGCCGCCGGGCGAGGGCGGCATCGGTATCCTGCGGATCAGCGGTCCGGAGGCGGAGCGGATCCTGCGGGAGGTGTTCCGCCCCGCCGGGAAACCCGGAGCATGGGAAGACCATCGGATGACCTACGGATACGTCATGGACGGGGAGGAAACCCTGGACGAGGGCATGGCCGTTCTGATGCGGGGGCCCCGGAGCTATACCCGGGAGGACGTGGCGGAGATCCAGCTCCACGGGGGCAGCTTCCTGCTCCGGCGGGCGCTGGAAAGCTGCCTGCGCCGCGGCGCGCGGCTGGCGGAGCCGGGGGAGTTTACGAGAAGAGCCTTCCTGAACGGCCGGATCGATCTGAGCCGGGCGGAGGCGGTCATGAGTCTGATTTCCGCCCGGGGGGAGCAGGCCCGGAAGGCCGCGCTCCGGGAAATGCAGGGGGGCGTGACCTCCTTTGTCCGGGAGGCCGCGGATCAGCTCTATGTCCTCCAGGCCGGACTGGCGGCCTGCGTGGACTATCCGGAGGAAATCTCCGAGGAGGAAGGCGCGGCGGAGATGATTCCCCGGCTGGAAAAGCTGATTGAAACCCTGGAAAGCGCGATCCAGGAGCGGAGCTCCCGGCTGATCCGGGACGGGCTGCGGGTCGCGCTGGCGGGGAGGCCCAACGTTGGGAAAAGCAGCCTGCTAAACGCCCTTCTCGGGGAGGAAAAGGCCATCGTGACCGCCATCCCCGGAACCACCCGGGATCTGGTGAGCGGCGAAATGACCCTGGACGGGGTGCGGGTAATCCTGACGGACACCGCCGGCGTGCGGGAAACCGGGGATCCGGTCGAGCAACTGGGGGTCGCCCGAAGCCGGAAGGCCATGGCCGAGGCGGACGCGGTGCTGCTGGTGCTGGACGCCTCCGAAACCCTGACGGCGGAGGAGCGGGAAATGATGGAAAGCCTGCCGGAAAGCGCCGCGATCCTGGTAAACAAAAGCGATTTGCCGGAAAAGCTGAGACTGCCGGAAACGAAACACACGGTTCTGACCTGTTCCGCGACGCATCCGGAAAGCCTGGGCCCGGTCCGGGATTATCTGCGGTCCCTGACCGCCCTGTCGGACCGGATGGTCATGACCAGTCCCCGCCAGATGGACGCCCTGTCCCGGGCGATCGGATATCTGCGGTCGGCGCTGGAAACGGCGAGGACATTGCCGCCGGATCTGGCGGTCACGGATTTGCAGGCGGCGCAGGAAGCTCTGGGGGAAATCACGGGCGACCGGGCGGATGAAAAGCTGCTGGACGCGGTTTTTTCCCGGTTCTGCGTAGGAAAATAGGAAGAAACACGGAAAAAGGAAACGAATCAGCGGCTGCCGGGGAAAGGGTACCGGTGCTGCTTCGCACGCTGACGATGGTGACGCCGAAGAAAGGGCGTCATCGCCGCGGCGGGAACCGCCGGACAGGAGATCATGGAGAAAAAACGTATGATACAGAAGGTGATCCGGGGGCTGGACAGCCTGAACCGCCTGCCGGAAATGATGGAAAAGCTTGGAATGAAGGCGCCCTTGATCGTGGGATCGGAAAAGCTGATTCCCCGCCTGCGGAGGATGGATCCTCTGCGGGAAGCCCCGGCCTTTACGGGATATCATCCCAACCCGGATCTGTCGGACGCGGAGGCGGGGGTCCGGATGCTGGAGGAAAGGGGCTGCGACAGCCTGATTTCCATCGGCGGCGGATCCGCCATGGATACGGCCAAGGCGATCAAGGCCTTCCTGAACGCGGACAGCCCGGAGGATGTCAAAGACAGCCGCCTGAAGGAAAAACGCACCCTGCCCCACATCGCCCTTCCCGCCACGGCGGGCAGCGGCGCCGAAACCACGCCCACCGGCGTCCTATACGTGGAGGGGAGAAAGATCAGCCTGAGCCATGAAATGCTGACGCCGGAAGGATGCGTGCTGGACGGGCGGCTGCTGGAAACCCTGCCGGAGTATCATCGGAAATCCTGCGCCATGGACGCCCTGGCCCAGGGCATCGAAAGCTGGTGGGCCAGGCGGGCGACGGAGGACAGCCGCGTGAATGCCTACCTGGCTATCCGGGGGGTTCTGGACAATCTGAAGCCCTATCTCGCCGGAGATGCCCACGCGGCCCAGGAGATGCTGGAGGCCAGCTATCAGAGCGGCCGGGCCATTTCCGTTACCCGGACCACCGCGGCCCACGCCATGAGCTATCAGATTACCAAGCTGCTCGGCCCGGCGCATGGCCACGCCTGCATGATGACCCTGCCGATTCTGTGGGACATGATGCTGGAAGAGAAGGACGAGGAGGAAACGATGGCGGAACTGGCCGGGGCCATGCGGCTGGGTGATCCCGCCATGGGATCGAGGCTGCTGCGGGGCGTGATGGCGGATCTGGAGATGCCGGTGCCCGCCATGCCGGAGGCGGCGGTGCTGGACCGGCTGACGGATTCCGTCAACCCCGAACGGCTGGAAAACCATCCGATGCGCCTGAGCCGGGAACAGATCCGGAGGGTTTATGTCCAGGCGTTTCTTCCCCTTTCGCCGGAATACCGGCAAATGTGCCTGGACATCTGGAAATATTATTCGGAATAAGCGGGAGGCGGGCCGCGGATCCCCGCGGGAGAAGCAGAAAGGAAAGGTCGCCATGTCGAAGAAAAAAGTGCCCTTTGAGACCCCGGACGGTGAACTCTGGTACATGGATCCCGCCAGGGCGGAAAAGCCCCGGAAAAAGGCTGAGCAAAAGGAGCATCCGGCCGCCGGGGGAGAAGCGGAGGAAACCGGGACCCGGATGCTCGAACCAGGGACGGCCGGGGAAAATTCTTCCGCCTCCGTTCATAAGGGACACCGGCAGCGCATGCGGGAAAGATTCCGCCGGGAGGGGGGCTTTGACAGCTTCGCGGATCACGAGGTGCTGGAGCTGCTGCTGATGTACGCGGCCCCTTATAAGGACATGAACCCTCTGGCGCATAAGCTGCTGGATTCCTTCGGCGGCCTGCGGGGCGTTCTGGAAGCCCGGCCGGAGCAGCTGATGAAGGTGGAGGGCATGACGGAAAACCAGGCGACGCTGATGACCATGGTGGTCCCCCTGACGCGGGTCTGGTATCGATGCGCGATGAAGGATCCGGATCAGATCGCCAACCGGCGGGAGCTGGAGAATTTCTGCAAAGCCCACCTGAGCGGAAGAAGAGTCGAACAGTTCATGGTGATCTGCGTGGACGCCCGGTGCCGGGTCATCGGATGCCGGGTGATTTCCGAGGGCAGTCTGAGCGAGGTATCCGCCTATCCCCGGCTGGTGATGGAAACGGCGCTGAATTACAACGCCCACAGCGTCTTTTTCTGCCATAATCATCCCGGGGGAACATGCGCCCCCTCCACGGAGGATCTGACTTCCACCCTCCAGCTGCAGCGGATGCTCAACGGCGTGGGCATCCTGGTACTGGATCACATCATTGTCGCCGGGGTCCGTACCTACAGCATGGCGCAGCACGGGGATCTGGAGTTTGGAGCGAGGGGAAGAAAGGCATGAGCGGGAGACGGAAGAGGAAGGGATTCAGGCCCTTCAGGGCGCTGATGAGCCTGCTATGCGCCGGCATATTTTGCCTGCTGGGGCTGATGGGCTACGTGCTGATCCGGGAGAAGGGAGTGAGCGCCGAAGTGCCAACGGATACGGTGTATGACGCGATCATCGTCCTGGGGGCCCAGGTTCGGCCGGACGGCACCCCCAGCGTCCAGCTCGCCTGGCGGCTGGATAAGGCGGCCGAGGCCTGGCGGACGCGCAACGTGCCGGTGGTGGTCTGCGGAGCGCAGGGAGCGGACGAGCCCGGGCCCGAAGCGGAATACATGAAGGCCTACCTGATGGAAAAGGGCGTTCCGGAGAACCGGATTCTGATGGATCCGGATTCCGCCAACACGCGGCAGAATCTGGTTAACGCGAAAAAGCTGCTGGCGGATCGGCCGGAGATCCGGAAGGTGCTGATCGTATCGAGCGATTATCATGTGCCCCGGGCGATGGCGCTGGCCGGGGATCTGGGTTTTGACGCCGTGGGGCTGGGGTCGCCCTGCAGGCCGGAATACTGGCTGAAAAACCATGGACGGGAAGCGCTGGCCTGGGTCAAATACTGGCTGCAGAAATATCTCGGGCTGGGCGTATAGGGGACGGGCGATGGGCGGACCGCTTCATTCAAACAGGAGAAAAGGCATGACAAGGGAAGAAATCGCGCAGCGGATGAAAGAAAACGGCATTCCCTTTTCTCCGGAACTGCCGGAGAAGATGGAAACCTACCTGGCGCTGCTGGCCGAATGGAATCAAAAAATGGACCTGACGGCGGAAGCGACGCCGGAGGAGTGGCTGGAACGCCATTTTCTGGACAGCCTGACGGTATTGAAAACCGATCTGCTGGCCGGGACCCGGACCCTGATTGACGTGGGCACCGGGGCGGGCTTTCCGGGGCTGGTGCTGGCGATGGCGATGCCGAAGACGCGGGTAACGCTCCTGGACGCCCAGCGGAAGCGGCTGGATTTTCTGGAGACGGTAATCCAAAATACGGGCACAGAAAACGCGGAAACGATGCACGCCCGGGCGGAAGACGGCGCCAGGAATCCGGCCCTGCGGGAGGGCTTCGACGCGGCCGCGGCCCGGGCGCTGGCGCCGCTGAACGTGCTTTGCGAATACCTGATGCCCTTTGTCCGCGTTGGAGGGAGAATCCTTTGCTGGAAGGGGCCGGCGCTTGCGGAGGAAATGGAGAACGGGCGGAAGGCCGCTTTTCTGCTGGGAGGCCGGGTCGGGGAAGCGGTTTCCTGTCCGATTCTCGGCCGGGATTGGGATCATCGGATCCTGCCTGTGGATAAAATCCGGAAAACCCCGTCCCTCTATCCCCGGCGGGCGGGCATTCCCAAGGCAAAGCCCCTGGGTACATAAGGCGCCGAAGGAAGCCTTTCCGAAAAAAAGAAGCCGTTTGTCGTGAGCGGCACCGGTTCGGCATTTGGAGTGAGCAGCATGGATTCGGCATTTGACGTGAGCGGCATCGCTTCGGCACTTGACCGAAAGGAGCGGGAATGGTATACTTCCTTCCACGCGGATGTGGTGGAACGGCAGACACCGGGGACTTAAAATCCCCTGCTTTCACAGGCGTGCGGGTTCGAGTCCCGCCATCCGCACGAGCCTTGGATCCCGGCGGGTTCAGGGCTTTTTTCATACGATGAATTCATCCGGCGATATTTGGGGGAGGACACAGCCATGTTCAGAGAGATGATGAGAAAGAAGCAGCAGCTGACACAGGAGGAATGCGTCGAAATCCTGAAGAAGGAGCCCCGAGGCGTGCTTTCCGTGCTCGGGGACGAGGATTACCCCTACGGCGTGCCGATGAATCACTTCTTCTGTGAGGCGGACGGGAAAATCTACTTCCACGGCGGGAAAAAGGGTCACAAGATCGACGCGATCAAACGCCACGCCAAGGCCTCGTTCTGCGTGTATGATCAGGGCTTCCGCAGGGAGGGAGAATGGGCGCTGAACATCAAATCCGTCATTGTGTTCGGACGGATTGAGTTTATTGAGGAACACGACAGGATGGTTGAGAAAGCGAGACTTCTCAGCTATAAATTCACGGACGACACGAACTACATCGAACACGAGATCGAAACCTCCGGCCCCGGAACGCTGATGTTTGCGCTGGCGCCGGAACAGATGACGGGCAAGATCGTCAATGAATCGTAGGAACGCGAAGGAGCGGAGGCAGCTTTGAAAATCAGGCATTCAACCGGGCGGGATGTTGAGCGGATGATGGAAATCTACGATTTTGCCAGGCGCTTTATGGCCGCGCATGGAAATCCGAACCAGTGGGGCCCGACAAACTGGCCGCCGGAGGCGCTGATCCGCCGGGATATCCGCGAGGGGAACAGCTATGTCTGCGTCAATGACGCGGGGAAGGTCATCGGGACGTTTTTCTTCACGCAGGGGCAGGACATCGAGCCCACCTACCGCGATATCACGGACGGCGCGTGGCTCGACGACAGTCCCTACGGCGTGGTTCACAGAATTGCCGGAGACGGCTCCGAGAAGGGGATCGGGTCTTTCTGCATCCAATGGGCCTGTGAACAGTGCGGCCATCTGCGCATCGATACCCACGGAGACAACAAGATCATGCAGAACCTGGTCAGAAAGCTCGGCTTTGTCCACTGCGGCACCATTTATGTGGAAGAGGACGATGATCCCAGACTGGCCTTTGAAAAGATCCGCGAAAAAGGAGCCTGAGGTCGGCGGCCACCACCGGAAACGCGGGACGACGGGCCAGTTCGCCTGAAAACGGCTCCCCGCGCCGCGGCCAGGGAATGTTATCCGGGCTTATTTTGCGGCGGGGGCTTTGGCCCGACCTCGCGAGAAATTGACGATGATGATGCCGGCGCTGACGAGGAGCAGGGCGATGAGCCCCGTAAGGGAGAAAGCCTCCCGACCCTCGCCCAGGAAAATTGCGGAAAGCAGGACGCCCATGACCGGATTCATAAAGCCGAGAATGGAGACGCGGCTGACCGGATTATACTTCAGCAGCACGCCCCAGAGCGTATAGGCTCCGGCGCTGATGAAACCAAGATAGAGGAGATTCAGCCAGCAGGCGGGCGTTTCAAAACGCAGCCGGCCGCCCATCAGTACCCCGATCACAAAAAGCGCGGCGCCGCCCAGGGCGAACTGGTAGCCGCTGAGCGTGACGGGGTTTTCTTTTTTGGAGAAAATCTTGATCAGGCAGCCGGAGAGCGCGTAGAAGACATCCGCCGCCAGCATTGCGCCTTCCCCGGCCAGGGTCATGGCTCCGCCGGAGAGGAGAGCGGCCGGGCCGCCCATAATGAGGAGAATGCCAATAAAGCCGACAACACAGCCCACCAGCTTCCGCAGGGTCATCTTTTCAAAGCGGAAAAGATAGACGGCGAACAGGATGGCGAGGAAATTGCCGGAGGCGTTGATGATCGATCCACGGACGCCGGAAATATTGGCCAGGGCCATGAAGAAGAAATAATACTGGCCGACAGTCTGCACCAGGGCCAGGACGCAGACATTTCCCCAGGATTCCTTTTTCGGGAAGAGAAAACGCCGGGACAGCAGGGAACCGAACAGGATCGTCATGATGCCGGCCAGCACGAAGCGGGCGCCCGCCAGCATGATCCGGGACGCCGTATCCTCCGGGGGAATATGAAAAAGATCATAGGCGATTTTGATCGCCGGAGAAGCGCTGCCCCAGAGCACGCAGCAGAACAGGGCGGTCAGGAAAACCACCGCCGGGCGGGTCCAGACCACGCCGGCGGCACCGCCCCGGCCCATGGGAGTTTCGTTAACGGTTTCTTTTTTGTTCATCAGGTCATTCCTCCCTGCTTGTTCTGCCCCTTCAGATCAGGGCCGCGCGCCCTCCGGGCGGACCGAAAGCGTTCCGCACCCGGGACATTGAAGAGCGGCGCGTTTCCCCGAGTTTTTTCGGGAATGCAGCTTCCGTACCATATCACAACCCGGAGACGGATGCAACGAAAAAGTCGAAAACGGCATCGGAAAAAAGGAGACGGCCTCGGGAGAATTCGACATCGGGAAGAATCGGAGACGGCCTCGGGGGAATTCGAAGCCGGCATCGGAAAAACGAAGACAGCAACAGAAACAGAAGGGAAACAGCAAAAGGACAAAGCCCACGCCTGAATTATGCAAAATGAGGCCGAATAGTTGCATAATATATGGATTATACGCATAAAAATACAAAAGAAGGGTTGACAGTCTACCGCCCCGATGCTATACTTTCGTTCATCCCCGGGGCGGGAATGCCCGCACGACAAAGGGATGAGAGTAAAGAGAGGATGGGATGAAACGATGAAAAAGTTTGCCGCGATGCTTCTGGCCCTGTGCATGCTGCTGACCGCCGGACTGGCCGCCGCAGAAACGATCAGGGTGGCCTTCAACCCGGAATATCCGCCCTTCGAGTATGTGGAAAACGGTGAATACGCCGGATATGACGTGGATCTGATCAAGGCCGTGGCCGCGAAGGCTGGATTCGATGTTGAATTCGAAGCCATGGATTTTGACGCGGTGATTTCCGCCGTCGTGACCAATCCGAACACCATCGGCGTTTCCGGCATCAGCATTACCGACGAGCGCAAGCTGAGCGTCGATTTCTCCGAGGGATATATTAACGCCGGCCTGATTGTCGTCGTCAAGAAGGACAGCGGATACGCCACCACCGACGATCTGAAGGGCAAGGTGATCGGCGTTCAGATGGGCACGACCTCCGACTTCAAGGCCGAGGAGATTACGGGGCAGGCCAATGTCGCGCAGTACAAGACCTTCCTGAACGCGATCATGGATCTGCAGGGCAATAAAATTGACGCGGTCATCGTCGACAAGCCCGTCGGTATGGCGATTCTGGCTTCCCTGAAGGACGACAATCTGGTGATCGTGGATATGGGCCTGCAGGCCGACTGGTACGGCATCGAGGTCAACAAATCCAATCCCGAGCTGCTGAACAAGATTAACGCCGCGCTGAAGGAGCTGGAATCGGAGGGCTTCTTCGAGGAGCTGGCCGTCAAGTATTTCTCCGGCGAGGAAGAAGCAAAGGCTGAGTAAGCCGGGAGAAACGATCCATTCGGTACCGATGGAAAAGGCGAGGGGAAAGATCCTTCGCCTTTCCTTCGGTTCAAAGGGAACAACGCGCCGCCGATCCGGAAGAGCGGCGGCACACAGGAAGGAACCGCAACATCCCGCCGCCGGGCGGGAAGGGGAGAACAGAAAACATGTCGATTTTTGAACAGTGGTGGGCGCCGATTGAACAGCTGGTCAACCAGAACGTCCCGCTGAACTTCTTTCAGACGATTTATAAGGAAATTTATATCAACGCCATCCGGGACGACCGGTGGAAACTGTATCTGGACGGCCTTTGGGTTACGCTTCAGGTCAGCTTCTTCGCGATTGTGGTGGGGACCTTGCTGGGAACGATTCTGGCGGTGCTCCGGCTGCCGGATGTGACCAACCTGCAATATCGGGGCGGCAATCCGCTGAAGAGGATCGGTATCGCGGTCCTTCATTTTCTCAGCGGTTTCGCGAAATTCTATATTGACCTGATCCGGGGAACGCCCCTGCTTCTGCAGGTGCTGATCATCAATTTCGGTATTTTCGGCACCATCCGGATTGAAAAGGTGATCATCGGCGTCATCGCCTGCGGGTTGAACAGCGCGGCCTACGTGGCGGAAATCGTCCGGGGAGGCATTATGAGCGTCGACCGCGGGCAGACCGAGGCCGGCCGCTCCCTGGGCTTTTCCGGGCCCAGCACCATGCTCTACATCATTCTGCCCCAGGCGGCCAAATCCGCTTTGCCGGCGCTGCTCAATGAGTTTATCGCCATGATCAAGGAAACCTCCATCCTGAGCTATATCGCCCTGACGGAACTGACCAAGGCAGGAGACTATATCCGCTCCCGGACCTACTCCGCCTTTACCCCGTATATCATCTCGGGTCTGCTGTATCTGCTGGTTACCATTCTGCTGACCGGCGCGGTGGGACGGCTGGAAAGGAGGCTGCGGAACAGTGAACGATGAGATTATCATTTCCGTTCAGGATTTGAAAAAAGACTTCCAGGAGGGAAACCTGAAAGCCCTGCGGGGCATCACAACGGATATTCGCAGGGGCGAGGTCGTGGTGGTCATCGGTCCTTCCGGCAGCGGAAAGAGCACCTTTCTGCGCTGCCTGAACCTGATGGAGATTCCTACCTCCGGCCGGATTCTGCTGGAGGGGACGGATATCACCGATCCATCCGTGAATATCAATCTGCACCGGCAGAAGATGGGCATGGTTTTCCAGCATTTTAACCTGTTTCCCCATATGACGGTGCTCCGGAACATGACCATCGCCCCGATGAAACTGCTGAAGAAGAGCAGGGAAGAGGCGGAAGAGCACGCCATGGGTCTTTTGAAACGGGTGGGACTGGCGGACCGGGCCCAGGCTTATCCCAGCCAGCTTTCCGGCGGGCAGAAGCAGCGGATTGCCATCGTGCGGGCCCTTTGCATGCAGCCGGACGTCATGCTCTTTGACGAACCGACCTCCGCGCTGGATCCGGAAATGGTGGGCGAGGTGCTGGATGTGATGAAGGAGCTGGCGCGAAGCGGCATGACCATGGTCTGCGTGACCCACGAAATGGGCTTCGCCAGGGAAGTCGGCGACCGGGTGCTGTTCCTCGACGAGGGGGTCATCGTGGAGGAGGGCGCTCCCGATGAGATCTTCAGCAGCCCGCAGCAGGAGCGGACCAAGAGTTTCCTGAACAAGGTGCTGTAACAAAAAAACGCGAAGCCCCGCGAGAAAGGCTACAGACGCGCGGAGGGCCACAGACGCGCGGAGAGCTTCCGAAAGCGGAGCTTCCCCGACAGGAAACCAAAGAAAAGGAATCGAAGAAAAGCCCCCGGCGGTATGGAAACCACCGGGGGCTTTTTCTGCGCCGGTTCCGGCGCAATTCCTGCTGAGGATCCGGCGTGAGCGCCTTATTCCCCGTCCGTCGGGGTCTGGAGATAGGCCTGCACCAGGGCGGGATCGCCCCCCCTGGACAGAAAATCCTGAATGGCCGCCTGGAGCTCATCGGTGAACTCCTCCAGGCACAGGCCCCGCTCCCAGATATAGGTGGCCACGGGGATGCCCACATAGCGCAGATGCCAGGGCTCGGTTTTGATCTCGGTAATATCGTTTTTGTCATCGGGATACCGGATGATAAAGCCGAACTCATGGCAGTGCTCCGCCATCCACTGGCATTCCGGCTCGGCCATCATCTTATCGTTCATGGCCTTGTCTCTCCACTTCCGGGGAACCACATCGCATCCCAGCCCCGTCTGGTGGTCGCTGGCACCGGGCTGGCTGACCCATCCGTCGTCTTTGCCGTGGTTCTTTTCCAGCCGATTATAATACATGGTTCGCTGGGTCGACCAGGAACGGTAGGCGCTTTTCAGATACAGCGTATCGTATCCGCCTTCCGCCTTGATGGCCGCGTTCATGGCCGAAAGCGCGTCGGAGCAGACCTTCCGGAGCTGCTGCCCGTTTTTCGGGGAAACCGCCCAGGCGATGCCGCCCTTGCTTTCCCGCGGAACGGTCACCAGATCCTTCGGAACATAGCTTTTGTCCAGCTTATAGTGCTTATTGGCCAGGACGATGAGGGAGGGATCCATGTCTTCCAGGGGAATGGGAAAGGTCCATTCCACATCGCCGTAGGAAACCGCGTCCAGATCTACATTCTCGACGATTTCCTCAATGACCAGATCCTCTTCCTCTCCCTCCGCGAGGACGGAGAGCGGAAGGAACAGGAGGCAGAGCAGCAGGCAGCCGATTTTTTTCAACCGAAACGCCCCTTTCAGCTTTTTTCCGGAGAAACAGAAGGATTCCCCGGGGACGGAAGGTTACCGGATGGGGAGGGGATCAGTTGTTCCGCAGGTCTCCCCAGAAGAACAGCGCCACCGTTCCAGGCCCGGTATGCGCGCCGATGGTACACCCGATCGGGAAGAGCTTAATCTCCCCCCGGATCTTCGGGAATTTCTCGCGGACCAGCTGGGCCACGGCCTGGGCGTCCTCCAGGCAGTCCGAATAGGAGATGAACACCTTCTCGTTGTAATCAGGGCCGTTTTCCGCATGCTCTTCCATGCGTTTGACGATTTCCCGGATCACCTTTTTCTTCGTGCGGATCTTGGCCCGGGGAATCAGCCGGCCCATGTAGTCCACATTCAGCAGGGGACAGATGTTCAGCATCTTTCCGAAGAAGCCGGCGGTCTTGGTGACCCGGCCGCCGCGGATATAAAAGGTCAGATCCGAGGAGAAGAACCAATGGTGCAGATGAAGCTTCCGCTCCTCGGCATAATGATACAGATCCCGCAGGGAATAGCCCTGATCCCGCAGCTCGGCCAGCTTGTCCACCAGAAGGCCGAAGCCGGAGGAGGCGGCCAGCGAATCCACGATCAGAATCTCGCGGCCGGGATAGTCTTTTTTCAGCTCCTCGGCGGCGGCCCGGGCGGAGTTCACCGTTCCGGAAAGGCCGGAGGAAAGGGTCAGATGCAGAATATCCTTTCCCTCCTCCAGGAAGGGACGGAAGAACTGGATATACTCCGTCATGTTCACCTGGCTGGTCCGCGCTTCGGCTCCGTCCAGCATCCGCTGATAAAATTCATGGGGCTGCATGGTTGTCCACAGATCGTCCCGATAAGCTGTTCCACCCAGCTCATAATGAAAGCTGACAAACGGCACCCGGATGGATCGAAAGTGCTCCGTATTCAGATCGGCCGGGGAACAACTGGTCAAGACATATTCGTTCATAAAAAGGATCGCCTCCTCTTACAATTAAAAACACCAGGCTTCAATATATACCAAATCCACCATCCACGCAAGGGCTATTCCGGTGTTTTTCAGCCCGCCTTCAGCCATTTTTCACCTTTTGGAAGCACAATTATATCGGGAGGACGGGGCAAAAACCGCTTGTTTTCCCCATTCCGTTGCCTTATACTGGGGAAGCAGGCTTTGCCGCCGCGTCCATGGTGTTTTCAGAGGAATTCTGGATGCGGGCGACGAAAAAACGGATCAAAACACAGGGGCCTTCCAGCGCCCCGGAAGCAAACAATAAAGGGGAGACCGGGAATGACCATTCTGATCGTCGACGATGAGGCGCGGATCCGGACGCTGATCGCGAAATACGCCGCCTTTGAGGGATATAATACAGAAGAAGCCGAAAACGGCATGCAGGCCGTCGAAAAATGCAGGGAGAAGGATTATGATCTCATCATTATGGATGTGATGATGCCGGAGCTGGACGGCTTTTCCGCCGTCCGGGAAATCCGGAAGGAGAAGAATATTCCGGTCATCATGCTCAGCGCCCGGGGGGAGGAATACGACCGGATACACGGGTTTGAGCTGGGCGTGGACGACTATGTGGTCAAGCCTTTTTCGCCCCGGGAACTGATGATGCGGGTTTCCGCCGTTCTCAAGCGCAGCGGGAGCGGCCGGGAAAGGGAAGAGGAAGTGATCCGGCTGGGGCGGATGGAGGTCAACTTCACCGCGCGGCGCGTGCTGGTGGACGGAAAGGAGCTTGAGCTGAGCCCCAAGGAGTATGACCTGCTGTTTTACATGGTGCGCAACCGGGGAATCGCCCTGACCCGGGAAAAGCTGATCAGCGATGTTTGGGGATACGATTTCTTCGGCGACGATCGGACGCTGGATACCCATATCAAGCTATTGAGAAGACAGCTGGGCCCCTGCGCCGATCGGATTACGACGCTGCGCGGAGTGGGGTATCGCTTTGAAAAGGAATAAACGGAACGCCCTGGCCTATCGGGAAGCCTTTCTTGCCGGGCGGATCGGGATCCGGGGGAAACTGCTGACCTATCTGACGGTGCTGGTTGGATTTATTATTTCGCTGATCTGGGTCTGCCAGATCGCGATGCTTTACAGTTTCTATCAGAACTATCGCTCCGGGCAGGTGCGGGAAGCGGCGGATACCATCCTGCGGAATATCGACCATGAGGATCTGAGTACCCTGGCGGATCAGATCAGCGCGGAAAACGAGGTGTGCCTGCTGATGGTGGACGATGAAGGCCAGGAAGTGCTGTCGATCGACCATGTCCGTTTCTGCCTGCTGCATCACCTTTCCAACCGGGAGCTGCGGCGGCTGATCGCCAGCGCGCCGGAGGACGGCAGCGAAAAAGTCGAAGTGACACGGGTCGCCCCTTTCCGGAATGAGCGGTATCACCGGGAGGAATTTGAGGGACAGCCCCCCGAAACCCAGAACCGGACAGGAATGAGCATGCTGTATGTGCGTAAGGTGACCTTTTCGGACGGCCGCGGGGGGACCCTGATGATCAACGCGCAGATTACCCCCACAAGCACCCTCCTTTCCATGCTGCGGAGGCAGTTCCTTTACATCGTCGCGGTGACCCTGGCGGCGACCGTGGCGATCGGCTTTTTTATGTCCGGCAGCGTTTCCCGACCGATCATCGAGACCAACGAGGCGGCCCGCCATCTGAAGGACAGAGAATATCAGCGGCCGCCCCACAGCGGGGGATACCGGGAAATTGCTGAGCTCAACGATACCCTGATCCGGGCGGCGGACGACCTGAAGCGGGTGGAGAACCTGCAAAGGGAGCTGATCGCCAATATTTCCCATGACCTGCGGACGCCGCTGACCATGATTCAGGGATACGCGGAAACGATGCGGGATATTCCGGATGAAATGAACCCGGAGAATATGCAGGTGATCATCGACGAAACCAACCGGCTGTCCTCCCTGGTCAACGAAGTGCTGGATTTCAGCCGCCTGCGGACGGGCAGCATGCAGATGATGATCACCGATTTTGACCTGACCCGCCTGGTCCGCGCCATCTGCGGCCGGGTCAGCGCCATGACGGAAAAGGACGGATACGTGATCCGATGCGAGGCCGGGAATCCGGTGCTGGTTCGCGGCGACAGCGCGCGGATCGAGCAGGTGGTCTACAACCTGCTGGGCAACGCCCTGACCTATACCGGCAAGGATAAAACAGTCGTTTTGACAGAAGAGGAGCGGGACGGCGCCGTCCGCGTCTGCATCCGGGACACGGGCAGCGGCATCGATCCTTCTGAGCTTCCCTTTATCTGGGATCGGTATTACCGGACCCGGGAGAGCCACAAACGGGCCGTCATCGGCAGCGGCCTGGGGCTGAACATCTGCAGGGGAATCCTGGAAAACCATCACGCGCCCTACGGCGTGGACAGCCGGATCGGGGAGGGCACCACCTTCTGGTTTGAGCTGCCGAAGGCGGAAGAAGAAGGTTCTGAAATTTAATGTTGACAGATGCGGAATGTGGTGATATAATCCACAAATGTCAGCGGAAATGTACCACGTTCCGCCGAGCGCCAAAGCCCTTTGGAGAAGCCGTCCCTTTGGCTTGCGCCTGTAGCTCAGTTGGATAGAGCAACGGCCTTCTAAGCCGTGGGCCGGGGGTTCGAGCCCCTCCAGGCGCGCCAGTTTATGGTGGGTATAGCGTAGTTGGTTAACGCGCCAGATTGTGGCTCTGGAGAGCGTGGGTTCGAGTCCCACTACTCACCCCATTTTCGGCTCCTTGATTGGCAGAAGAGTTACCTACGTTGGGGTGTAGCCAAGTGGTAAGGCACGGGACTTTGACTCCCGCATTCGTAGGTTCGAGCCCTGCCACCCCAGCTTACGACCCATTAGCTCAGTTGGCAGAGCACTTGACTTTTAATCAAGGTGTCTGGAGTTCGAATCTCCAATGGGTCATTTCTCTGCCTTTGCCGGGCAGCCTGCGGGCGTGGCGGAATTGGCAGACGCGCCAGATTTAGGTTCTGGTGTCCCAGACGTAAGAGTTCGAGTCTCTTCGTCCGCACTGTTTTCCCGGTTTCCACGGTCAAGTGGACATGCGGTAGTAGCTCAGTTGGTAGAGCGCCACCTTGCCAAGGTGGAGGGCGCGAGTCCGAGCCTCGTCTACCGCTCCATTTTTATTTGCGGGTGTAACTCAATGGTAGAGTTCCAGCCTTCCAAGCTGGCTACGTGGGTTCGATTCCCATCACCCGCTCTTTTTTATGCCATCGGAGCCTCGATGGCGTTTTTTGTTTTTGGACCCGCGGACGACTTCCGGGACGCAAAACGCCTCCTCCCCATGGTGTGTTTCCGGGAGGAGGCGCAGGGGAATGTAAATAACGGGTGTTTTTCGCGAGGGTTTCCACCCGCTCAGGCCGCGTCTTCCTCGCGACGCCGCCCCAGCCGGTTCAGGATGGGGAAGGCCATGGGCCAGACCAGGAGGCAGAAGAGGGTCATCAGGAAATAGCGGAGGAAGGAGGCGATCCCCAGATCCCCCAGGAGGGCGGCAAACAGGGGCTTGAGCCCGAGACGAAGCCCCATGGCCAGGGAGAGCCCCAGCCCGGCCTTCAGCGCCTGCACCCACCAGACCGCCTTCGTCTGGAACCGGATATATTTACGCTCGACGGGGATGGAGATGGAAAAGGCCGCCATGCAGCCGGCGAGCAGGTTCAGATTCTTGACCGCTTCAGCCCAGTTGGCAGGATCCTCCTCCGCTCCGCGAGGACCGAATTCGATCAGCAGGGCTCCGATAAGGGAACAGGCCGCCGCGGCGCCGAAAAGAACCGGAAAAACCTTCGGGTTCTTTTCGCTGGCTTTATAGGCGGGGTAGAGCGCCGCCATCAGCGCCAGCCCGATCAGCAGCCCGCCCAGAACATCCGTGGGATAGTGAACGCCCAGATACATGCGGGAGAAGCCGACCAGAACAATGAACGCGACGCAGACGATCCGGGCCCCGCGGTTTCTCAGAATCAAGGCCAGGGAGCCAAAGAGGGAGGTTGCGCTTTCGGTATGGCCGCTGGGGAAGGAATACCCTCCCGCGTCCGCGCGGGCCGATTCCACTATTTCGAACTTCGGATCACGGACGAAGGGACGGGGCACCTTACAAAGGAATTTCAGCCCCTGGCAAACGGCGCTGCCGAGGGCCACGTTGGCCGTCAAAAAATAGGCGCGGTGTTTGCTGAAACACCAGTATACGATCATCGGAACGGCCACGGCGGTCATTTCGCTCCCCAGATAGGTCAGAACGGAAAAAAACGCCGTCAGCACGCTGTTCCGCAGACCGGCCAGAAAATACAAAACACCCATTCAGCTACCTCCCTCAAGCGCGTTTTGAAGCAAATGTATTCTATCACAGGGGGAAAAGGAATTCAACGATCAACAGAACCGCGAAAGGGATACCCGCGGGGTGCGAATGGAGAGAACCGCGTGATCCTGTGGGCCGCCACCTGGATCGCAAAGGGATACGCCCGGGCTATGAACGGAGAGAAAACAGAGAGAAAACGAAGGGAAGGGGTTCCGGAGATTGCTTTTTTCTCCCGGATCGCTTAAGATAATCCGGAAATCGCGGATGGCTTGCCCCGCGGGTCCGGAACCCATTCCGACGGTTTCCCGAGGGACAGGAGAGGAGAAACGAACAATGATTATCGTTTTGAAGGATCAGGTTAACGAGAAGCAGGTCAAAAACCTGACGGACTGGCTGGAGGGAATCGGCTTTCATCTCCATCTTTCCCAGGGCCAGAACCGGACCATCATCGGCCTGATCGGGGATACCAGCCGCCTGGATACGGATGTGATCGGCTCCCTGGACGTGGTGGAGAGCGTCAAGCGCATTCAGGAGCCTTTTAAAAGCGCGAACCGCAAATTCCATGAGGACGACTCGGTCATCGACTGCGGCGGGGTTAAAATCGGCGGAGGCCACTTCCAGATCATCGCCGGCCCCTGCTCGGTGGAATCCAGGGAGCAGATTATTTCCGTCGCCCGCTCCGTACAGAAAAGCGGCGCGGGGCTTCTGCGGGGCGGGGCCTTCAAACCCCGTACCTCTCCCTACGCTTTTCAGGGGCTGCACGAGCAGGGGCTGGAGCTGCTGAAGGAGGCCAGGAAGGCCACCGGGATGCCCATCGTAACGGAGATCATGGAAGCCTCCCATCTGCCCCTGTTCGAGGATGTGGACGTGATCCAGGTCGGCGCCCGGAATATGCAGAATTTCGAGCTGCTCAAGGAGCTGGGACAGACCCGGAAAACCATCCTGATCAAGCGGGGGCTGGCCAACACGCTGGAGGAGCTGCTGATGAGCGCGGAATATGTCATGGCCGGCGGCAACAACAACGTGATCCTGTGCGAACGGGGCATCAGGACCTTCGAAACCTATACCAGGAACACGCTGGATCTTTCCGCGGTGCCGGTGCTCCGCCGGCTGACCCATCTGCCCATCATCGTTGATCCCAGCCACGGAACGGGGCATGCCTATCTGGTCAAATCCATGGCGATGGCGGCCGCGGTGGCCGGGGCGGACGGGCTGATGATCGAGGTGCACAACGACCCGCCCCACGCCCTGTGCGACGGGAAGCAGTCCCTGACGCCGGAACAGTTCGACGACCTGGCGAAGAGCGTGCGGAACGTGCTGCCCTATGCTGTAAGATAAGACCGGCGGAGGCGCTTTCCCCGCGGACGGAGGACGGACATGCTTCGGCGGCGGAGAGAGCCGAAGCATGTCCGGGGCTGGAAATCAAAACCGCCCTTTCCGGCGGAAAAAGGAGAAAAGCGATGAAGATCGGAATTGTGGGCCTGGGGCTGATCGGCGGCTCCCTGGCCATGAGCATCCGCAAACATACGGAGCATACCGTGTTCGGGTACGATATCGACAAGCGGGTCATGCTACAGGCCCGGGCCATGGAAGCGATCCATGACGCGCTTGACGATGAGATGCTGCCGGGATGCGACGTGGTGCTGGTCTGCCTGTATCCGGAGCAGTGCGTGAGCTATATCCGGGATCACGCTGCCCTTTTCGGTTCGAAGGCGCTGGTCATCGACTGCGCGGGGGTGAAGCGATATGTCTTTGACCGGATCGGCCCCCTGAGCGAGCATTATTCCTGGAGCTACATCGGCGGGCATCCCATGGCCGGCCGGGAGTTTTCCGGCTTCGCTTCCGCGCGGGCCAATCTTTTTGAAAATGCCTCCATGATCCTCTGTCCCATGGCGGACGTTTCGATCGAGGACCGGGAGCGGGCCAAGCAGTTTTTCCTGGAGAGCGGGTTTAAATCGGTGCGCTTTACCACGCCCGAAAACCACGATGAAATGATCGCCTATACCAGCCAGCTGGCCCATATCGTCTCCGGCGCGTATGTGAAAAATCCACTGTCGGCGCTTCACAAGGGCTTTTCCGCGGGAAGCTTCCTGGACATGACGCGGGTGGCCCGCCTGAATGAAAACATGTGGACGGAGCTGTTTCTGGAAAACCGGGATCTGCTGCTGCCCGCGCTGGACGACCTGATCGCCCGGCTGACCGAATACCGGGAGGCGCTTTCCTCCGGAGAGGCGGAGAAGCTCAGGCCGGTGCTTCGGGAGGGAAGAATCTGCAAGGAAGCGCTGGATTAAAAAGACAAAGCCTCCGATCAGCGGCCGGCGCCAAACCGGACAGAACAAGGCGCGATGAACGATTCCCCGGGCATTACGCCCGGGGGTTTTTATTCGGGCGATGAAAAAGAACCCGCGCGGCGAAAACGCCGCGCGGGCAGGCCTGCGGGGAATTACTTATGGGAGGGAGAACGGGCCCAGTCGTAATTCTTCAGATTCATGTTCAGATGGCGGGGCAGACCGTCGACCATCATGGGCTGATAGTGGCCCTGAATCAGGGGGCTCACATAATCGATGAACTCTTCCGTCACATAGTCGCCGGATTTGTTGATCCACTTGAGGGGAACCACCTTTTCGCCGTTGGCGATGCGATGGACATCGTAGACGCCGGTGGCGCTCTGGTAGGGATCGTCGGACACCCGGTCGATCACGACCATGACGCCGGAGCTTCCTTCATCGGCGGCCTTCACCGTGGCGCCGCCGACGTTGTAGGCTTCGTCCACGTCGATCTTGCTGGCCATATGGGCCGCGGCACGCTGCAGGGTGGAAAGCTCAACAGCCCGGGTTTTGCAGCCCAGCTCGTTGTGGACCACATCCGCCAGATAGGCGGCGGTCCCGGTCATCTGGATATGGCCGAAGGCGTCCTTGGTGTTGGAGCCGGCGGTGTTTTCACAGACATACTTGCCGTCCGCGGTTTTGATTCCCTCGGAAACAACCGCCACGACCACGTCCTTCTTTTCCAGCAGGGTCTTCACCTTGGCGACAAATTTCGGAATATCGAAGGTTACTTCCGGCAGATAGATCAGATCGGGGCCGGCACAATCCTCGCTGCGGGAGAGGGCGGCGGCGCCGGTCAGCCAGCCCGCGTTGCGGCCCATGACCTCCACGATCGTCACGTTCTTCTTCTTATAGGAGAAGCCCAGGGCGTCGCAGATGATTTCCTTGGTCGAGGTGGCGATATACTTGGCGGCGCTGCCGAAGCCGGGCGTATGATCGGTAATGGCCAGGTCGTTATCGATGGTCTTGGGGCAGCCGACGAATTTCTGCTTCGCGCCGGTCAGCAGGGAGTAGTCGAACATCTTCCGGATGGTATCCATGGAGTCGTTTCCGCCGATATAGATGAAAACTTCGATATCCAGCTTATCCAGCAGCTTGAAGATCTTCTCGTAAACCGTCACATCCTCGTGGATTTCCGGCAGCTTATAGCGGCAGGTCCCCAGGAAGGCGGAGGGCGTCCGCTTCAGCAGCTCCAGGTCCAGCTCGTTCTTGATATAATCCGAGAGATTGACATACTGCTCATCCATGAACCCCTGGATGCCGTACCGCATGCCGTAAACATTGGCGTAGCCGCGCTCCATGGCGGTTTTATACACGCCGGCGAGGCTTGAGTTGATGACGGCAGTCGGTCCACCGGACTGCCCGACGAGGACGTTCCCTTTCATTGTTCGAAGCTCCTTTCAAAGATGCGTTGATCCCCATGCGGGGAGGACGGACCGGAAACGGCCCCGTTTCAGGACCTTTCCTCCCGGCGGCCCCCTTCCGGAGACCGCCAATTACGGGAATTATATCACTTCGCCCGATGGGACGCAATCCTTTTTCTTCCCGAGTGCAAAAACAGGACAAATGCAAGGGGCGGTCTTGCGAGAGGCTGGGCAGGGGTGTTACAATACCGAACGGATGAAAGAACGAGGGGGAATAGACATGTGCGGAATCGTGGGGTTTACGGGACGGCACCAGGCGGCGCCGATCCTACTGGGCGGGCTCAAACGGCTGGAATACCGGGGATATGATTCCGCGGGGCTGGCCGTCCGCGATGGGGAAGCTCCGGCCCAGGTCATCAAGGCCACGGGAAAGCTGATCAAGCTGGAGGAGAAGACGGACAACGGCCGGGCGCTGGAGGGTGCCTGCGGCATCGGCCATACCCGCTGGGCCACCCACGGGGAGCCCACCGTCGTCAACGCCCATCCCCATGTGAGCGGCAACTGCACCGGCTCCGGCTCGGGCGAGGTGGAATCCGAGGTGGTCGGCGTTCACAACGGCATCATCGAGAACTACGCGGAGCTGAAGGAAAAGCTCCTGCGGCATGGCTACACCTTCTACAGCAGCACGGATACCGAGGTGGTCGTCAAGCTGATCGACTACTATTATAAGAAGTACAAGATCGGCCCGGTGGACGCCCTGACCCGCACGATGGTCCGGGTGCGGGGCTCCTATGCCCTGGAGGTCATGTTCCGGGATTATCCCGGAGAGATTTACGTCGCCCGGAAGGACAGCCCCATGATCATCGGGGTCGCCGACGGGGAAAGCTACGTCGCTTCCGACGTGCCGGCGATTCTGAATTATACCCGGTCGGTCTACTACATCGACAACCTGGAGCTGGCCAGGATCCTGCCGGGGGAGGTGCATTTCTACGACCTGAACGGCGACGAGGTGCAGAAAACGCCGGTCGAGATCACCTTTTCCGCGGAGGCGGCGGAAAAGGGCGGCTATGAGCACTTCATGATGAAGGAGATCCACGAGCAGCCCCGGGTCATCGCCGATACCCTGCATTCCGCCACGGCGGAGGGTCACATCGATATCGGCCTGACGGAGGAAGAGCTCAAGGCGCTCCGCCAGATCTACATCGTCGCCTGCGGCAGCGCCTACCACGTGGGGGTGATCAGCCAGTACGTGCTGGAGGATCTGACCGGCGTTCCGACGCGGACCGAGCTGGCGAGCGAATTCCGCTACCGGCGGATGAACCTGAACCCGGACGCGCTGGTCATCATCATCTCCCAGTCCGGCGAAACGGCGGACAGCCTGGCCGCCCTGCGGGAAGCCAAGGCGCGGGGGCTCAAAACCCTGGCGATTGTCAACGTGGTCGGCTCCTCCATTGCGCGGGAGGCGGATCAGGTTTTCTACACCAAGGCGGGGCCGGAAATCGCCGTCGCCACCACCAAGGCCTACAGCGCGCAGCTGATCGCCATGTATCTTTTCGCCATCCGGCTGGGGGAGGCGAGGGGCAGTATTTCCAACGGGAAGGAGCTGCTGGAGGAACTGGAAACCCTGCCGAGGAAGGTGGAAAGGCTGCTGGAGGAGAAGGACCGGCTCCAGTGGTTCGCCTCCAAGCTGATCAACACCCGGGACATCTTCTATATCGGCCGGGGACTGGACTACGCCATCTGCCTGGAGGGCAGCCTGAAGCTGAAGGAGATCAGCTATATTCATTCCGAAGCCTACGCAGCAGGCGAGCTGAAGCACGGAACGATCAGCCTCATCGAGAACGGCAGCATGGTCATCAGCAGTCTGACCCAGCCGGATCTTTACGAAAAAACCGTCAGCAACATGGTCGAGGTCAAGAGCCGGGGCGCCACGCTGGTGGCCATTACCGGCTACGGGCATTACAGCATCGAGGACTGCGCGGATTTCACGGTTTACATTCCCCGGACGGATCCCCATTTCGCCGCCAGCCTCGCCGTCATTCCCATGCAGCTGCTGGCTTATTACGCCGCCGTCGCCCGGGGCGAGGACGTGGACAAGCCCCGGAACCTGGCCAAGAGCGTCACGGTGGAATAAACAGCCCTGACAATCAAATGAAAACCGGTTCTTCTCATGCTTCAGAGAGGAACCGGTTTTTCGTTTGTCCGGGGAAACCGGGCCAGGGCCTGAATGGGGAGCCGGACGCGCTGTCAGGACATCTGGCTGCGGCGCAGCTCCCGGTATTCCCGGGGAGACATGCCCACGATCTTATTGAAAGAGCGGAGGAAATTGGAGTAGTCGTTAAAGCCGCAGTCGAAGGCGATGGCGTTGAGGGAGGCGCGGCTGGTAATCATCTCCCGGGAAAGCATGATCCGCCGATAGAGGATGTAGTCATAGACGCTGCGGCCGGTATAGCGGGAAAACTCGTGGGAGAGATAGGAGACGCTGACGCCGAAGCGTCGGGCCAGATCCTGAACGGAGACGGGCTGGGTGTAGTGCTCATTGATATAGGAGAGCACCTGTTGGATGACGGTATCGCCCGTAGGCACGGCGGGCAGGGGAGCGGAGCGGGTAATCACGTCGCACAGGACGGAAAGATAGGCGATAATCAGGGAACAGCTTTGGAAACGATCCAGGGCGGAGGAACAGTGGTTCATCCGCTGGAGCCTTTCCATCAGCTCCACGCAGGTCTCGGTTTCTTTCCGGGTCATCTGGAACAGATGATGCCCCCGGGAGGCATAGGAGCGGAAGAGGGCGATCAGATTGACCTGGCCGCAGCCGAGCTTTTCCAGCAGCTCCGGGGACAGATTCAGCCAGGCGCGCTCATAGTCGTGCATGACGCTGCTGTGCGCCAGCCCGTGCATACAAAAGGGAGGAAGCAGGATAAACACATCCGGCGTCAGCTCATACCGATCGCTGTCGACGCAGAAAAACTGGCCGCCCCGCACATGGATGTAGAGCTCATAGAAATCATGGCTGTGATACTGCCAGGATTGCATGCTGGGATTCACGGCGTGGAAGGCCTCGAAGCCGGGACTGTCCGGCGGCATGGTGGTCAGAGGAGAGACGGAAGGCAGATTCTCTTCGCTTTTCATACGGATTACCCCCTTCTGGCTTCGGAAATCATTATAATGCTGGATATGCATAAAATCAAGCCGAATTTGCCGAGACTGGGTAAAAAATGTTCTGGTATACTATGCTCAACAAAAAGGACAGGCAAACAGAAGCGACGGATCGGGAACCGGACGGGGAGGGAGCGGCATGAGGAAGCTGCGGACGGCCATCGTAGGATGCGGAGGCATCGCCCAGGTGCATGAGCAGGCACTGAAATCGGTTGAGGAAGCGGAAATTGTGGCCTGCGTGGATATCATTCCGGAGCGGGCGGCCCGGCTGGCGGCCAAATGCGGCGCCCGGGCCTACGCGGACATGGAGGGCATGCTGGCGGCGGAGCGGCCGGATGTGGTGCACCTCTGCACGCCCCACGCCCTGCACGTTCCCCAGGCGATCCTGGCCGCGGAGAGCGGAACGGCCGTTTTTTCGGAAAAGCCTCCGGCGATCTCCCGGGAGCAATGGGCGCGGCTGCGGGAGGCAGGCGAAAAGGTGCCGGTGGCGGTCTGCTTCCAGAACCGATACAATCCCAACGTCCGTCTGGCGGAGCAGATGATCGGGGCGGGAGAGATGGGAAAGGTGATCGGGGTTCGCGCCTTCCTGACCTGGCGGCGGGATGAGAAATACTATCAGGACGGCTGGCACGGAAAATGGGAAACGGAGGGTGGCGGCACCCTGATCAATCAGGCGATCCACACGCTGGACCTTCTGATCCGCTTTCTGGGAAAGCCCGGGGAGGTGGAATGCCGGATGGCCAACCACCATCTTCGGGAGGTGATTCCGGAGGAGGATACGGTGGAAATGTTCCTGCGGGCGGAAGACAGGCGGGGACTGCTGTACGCCTCCTGCGCCGGGGCCCGGGACGAGCCGGTCATCCTTGAAATTCAGACGGAGGAGGGAAGCCTTCGCCTGGAAGGGGAACAGCTCGCCATCCGGCGGGGGGCGGAAACGGAAATCCGAAACTGCCCGGCGGATCCGATACTGGGCAAGAGCTACTGGGGCTCCGGCCATCGGGCCTGCATCGCCGATTTCTATCGCTCCCTGACGGAGAAGAAACCCATTTTTAACAGCCTGGCATCCTGCGAGGATACGATGGAGACGCTGCTGACCGCCTATGAGCAGGGAAAAAAAGCACTTGTGCAGGATTAGCATAGAAATGGGCATAATGTGCATGGTAATCCACGCATCCGGCAGGTAAAATGATACCAACGAAACAAAAGATGCGTAAACAGGGAAAAAACCAACCATAATGAAACAGGGAGGGTTTTCCATTGATGAAGAAAGAAAAAGCGGGGATGAAGGTGCATCAGCCGCTCCGGGTTTCCCTGGCGAGGGACTGGCGGCTGTACCTGATGATGATCCTGCCCCTGGCCTTCTACATTCTTTTCTGCTACAAGCCCATGGTGGGGGTTGTGATCGCGTTCCAGAAATTCAACATGTTCAAGGGAATCTTGGGCAGCAAATGGGTCGGGCTGGAAAACTTCCGGTTCGTCATGCGGATGCCGGACTTTTCCGTGGCCCTGACCAATACGCTCTGGCTGAACTTCCTGGGGCTGGTGGCCGGGTTCCCGGTGCCCATCGTGCTGGCCATCATGCTGAACGAAATCCGCTCCACCGGGGTGAAGAAGGTCTCCCAGACGCTGCTGTACCTGCCCCATTTCCTGTCCTGGATCATCATCGGCGGCATGGTACTGCAGATCTTCTCCCCGACGGGCGTGGTGAACACGCTGCTGCGGAACTGGGGATGGATCGACAAGAACATCCCCTTCCTGACCGAGGGTGTCCGCTGGCAGGCGACCTATACGCTGGTAGGCGTGTGGCAGAGCATGGGATGGGGGACGATCCTGTATCTGAGCGCCATTACGGGAATCAACATGGAGCTTTTCGAGGCGGCCAAGATCGACGGGGCCAACAAGCTGCAGCAGATCTGGCACGTGACCCTGCCGGGTATCCGGTCGACGATCGTGGTGCTGCTGATCCTGAACATCGGCCAGATGATGAACATCAGCTTCGACCGGCCCTATATCCTGGGCAACCCCCAGGTCCAGAAATACTGCGACGTGCTGTCCACCTTCGTTTACCGCGCCGGCATTACCAACAGCAAATTCGACCGGGCGACGGCTATCGGACTCTTCCAGAGCGTAGTGGGGCTGATCATGATCTCCGCGGCGAATCTGATTACCAAGCGCCTTGGCGAGGACGGAATCTGGTAAGGGGGCGAAGAAGATGAGCAAACCGAAGTCTTTAACCGTCGGCGGCGTTACGGAAAAGCCGAAATCCATCTGGACGGGATACCAGATTGCCCTGGTGGCGGTGGTGATCCTCTTCAGCCTGTCCTGCCTGCTGCCCTTCGTCAACGTGGCGGCGACCTCCCTTTCCTCCAAGTCGGCGATCCTGGGCGGGAAGGTTTCCTTCTGGCCCGTGGAGCCGGAGATTACCGCCTACAAGGCGATCTTCGCGGATCCGGCCATGATGCGCAGCCTGGGGTTCACGGTGCTGATTACCGTGGGTTACACGGCGCTGGCCATGCTGCTGACCATCCTGATGGCCTATCCGCTGAGCAAATCCCGGCTGCGGGGGAAGAAGTTCTTCAACTTCCTGGCTCTGTTCACCATGTATTTTTCCGGCGGCACGATTCCCATCTACCTGAACATCAAGGAGCTGGGGCTGCTGGATACGCCCTGGGCCCTGATCCTGCCGGGCGCCCTGAGCACCTATAACATGATCATCCTCAAGAGCTTCTTTACGGCCCTGCCCAAGGAGCTGGAGGAGGCGTCCATCATCGACGGGGCCAACGATTTCCAGGTGCTCTGGCGGATCTACCTGCCCCTGTCCATGGCATCCCTGGCGACGCTGACGCTGTTTTACGCGGTGGGCAAATGGAACAGCTTCCAGGATGCCCTCTACTATATCTCCACCAAGGCCTACCAGCCGCTGCAGCTGAAGCTGTATCACATCATCAAAGGCTCTCAGGCGGTGGACGTGGCGGCGATGGAGGGCGGCTCCTCCGCCGTGGCCACCAGTGTTTCCGAATCCATCGAGCCGGCCTGCATCATCTTCGCGACGCTGCCGATCCTGGTGGTTTATCCCTTCGTTCAGCGCTACTTCGTCTCCGGCGTGACCATCGGCGCGGTGAAGGGATAAGAGCTCATTGTGACCTGCCGCAAGGGTTGCGGTAAATTATAGAAAAGGAGAGACTGACCATGAAGAAAATCGTTTCCCTGTTCCTGGTTCTGGCGCTGGCGCTGGGCTGCATGAGCTTCGCCGCCGCCGAAGACGGCTGGATCACCCTGCGGGTGGAAGCCTACGACCGTGAAATCACCGGTTTTGACGTGACCAACTGCTGGCAGCTGAAGTACGCGCAGGAGCACTTCGGCGATCCCAACAAGATCAAGCTCGAGTTTGTGTCCTATGCCCGCTGGACGGAAGGCGATCTGCTGACCGTGGCCCTGGGCGGCGGAACCGCTCCGGACATCGCCATGACCTATAACGGCACGCTGGTGCAGCAGTGCATCGACGACGAGGGCATCTGGCAGCTGGACGATCTGCTCGACAAATACGGCCCCAACCTGAAGGCCTTCCTGGGCGAGGAGCTGCTGGGCTACGGCCAGAGCGACCATGACGGCGACGGCGTCAAGGAACAGTGGTACATTCCGGCCCGCCGGATCTCCCGGGCGAATGTGGGCAACTTCATCCGCAAGGACTTCCTGGAGAAGCTGGGCATGGAGAAGCCCAAGACCGTGGAAGAGCTGACGGAGTATTTCCGCAAGGTCAAGGAGCAGAAGCTGGGCGGAGACAACACCGTTCCCTTCTCCTTCGGCATCTACGAGCCCGACCCGCTCTACAACGTCCGCCGGTTCACCGACGCCTGGGTGGACTTCTCCCAGGTCAAGGAAGAGGACTGGTTCGCCTACGCCCGGAACCCCGAAATGCTGCCCGGTGCGAAGGAAGGATACCGCTGGCTGAACACCCTGTATCATGAAGGCCTGATCCCTGAAGGCTTCGCCACCAACGACAATCTGACCACCGATACCGCCCTGACCCAGGGATACAACGGCTTCTTCTCCGAGCAGCCGGATCAGCCCTGGCGGACCGACAAGAACTACGAGATCGAGCTGGAGAAGGCCGTTCCCGGCGCCAGCTGGACCACCGTCAACCCCTTCTACAATCCTTCTCTGGGCAAGTATCTGCATGACATCTACTCGCCAGCCGGCCTGAGCGTCATTATCCCGAAGACCGCCAGCGAGGAAGTGGCCATTGCCGCCGTCAAGTACATGGACTGGCTGGCCATTCCGGAAAACATGTTCGCCATGCAGAACGGTGTCGAAGGCGTCAACTATGAAGGTTTGACCGCCGACGGCATCCCCTACGGCGTGAAGAGCGCGGACGCTGTGCCGGACGCGAACAAGATGCACGCGGGCGACATCTGCTTCATCTCCAACGGCCTGTTCTACGGGGACGACGCGAAGAACGCCGCCGCCCTGGCCCTGCCCTTCGCCGGATACGAGGATGAAGTGGTGGCCTCCTACAACGACTCCCTGACCGACGCCTGGACCCAGGTCAGCTTCACCGAAAGCGTACAGGCGGAGACCGACTACGGCGCCACCGTCAAGAGCAAGCAGGGCGAGTTCCTGGCGGCCGTCCTGACCTGCGATCCCGACAAGTTCGACGAGGTTTATGATCAGGGCATCCAGGATATCCTGAACGTCGGCGCACGGGAAATGATCGAGGGATTCCGCGAGGCCTATCGGAACGGCAACTATCGCGGCGTTTTCCCGGGCAACCTGTGATGATTCCCTGATGCCGGCATGTGGAAGCGATGCCGAACAGGCGGAGCCGTGCTTCCGGTCTTTCCGGGGGCACGGCTCCTTTTATCCCCCTGGCAGTATGCAGCATTCGCCTGCTTTCAGACCGGATTTCCCCTTTTCAGGGCGTAAGCTGCATGATAAAATGGCACTGGTACCCAAGGAAAGATAAGAAAGGAAGGCCTGCGCGCCATGATCAAGGTCGCAATAATCGGCAACGGCGGGATCTGCCCCGCCCATGTGGAATCCTATCTCCGGTTTCCGGACCGGTGCAAAATCGTCGCCCTGGTGGACATCGTTCCCGGGAAGGCGGACAAGATGAAGGAGCGGTTCTCCCTGGACTGCGAAACCTTCGAGGACTATCACGACCTTTTGGGCCGGGGAATCGATCTGGCGGATATCTGTACGCCGCCCTTTACCCACGCGGCCATCTCCATCGACTGCCTGCGGGCCGGGCTGAACGTGGTCTGCGAAAAGCCCATGGCGGCCTCCCTGGCGGAATGCGACGAGATGATCCGGGCCCGGGATGAAAGCGGAAAGAAGCTGTCCATTATCGCCCAGAACCGCTTCCGCAAGGACATCCGGGATGTGCGCGCCCTGGTGCAGAGCGGCATCGCCGGCCGGGTGCGGGACGCGCGGATCGACTCCTTCTGGTTCCGGGGCCACAGCTATTACGACCTGTGGTGGCGGGGAACATGGGAGAAGGAAGGCGGCGGCTGCACGCTGAATCACGCCGTGCATCATATCGACATGCTGGGATGGATCATGGGTCTGCCCCAGCGGGTGACTTCCATCCTGGCCAACACCGGGCATGACAACGCGGAGGTGGAGGATCTGTCCGTTTCCGTCATGGAATATCCCGGCGCGCTGGCGACGGTGACCGCCTCGGTCGTCCACCACGGGGAGGAGCAGCAGCTGGTTTTCCAGTGCGAAAAGGCCAAGGTCTCCGCCCCCTTTGACTGCTTTGCCTCCGTGACCTATCCCAACGGATTCCCGGACAAGGAGCCGGACGCCGCCTTCCGGAAGGAGGCGGAAGCCTATCTGGCCACCCTGCCGCCCATTCCCTATGAGCTGCATCCCGGCCAGCTGGAAGCGATGGTTCGGGCCCTGGAGACGGACGGACCCGTGCCCATCTCCGCCGAGGACGGGCGGCGGACCATCGAACTGATTACGGCCATTTATGAGGCGGGCTCGCTGCGGCGGGGAGTGGAGCTGCCGCTGAAGAAGGACGATCCCTTCTACACGGTGGAGGGCATCCGGGCCCACGTGCCCCATTTCTATGAAAAGTCCGCCTCCGTGGAGGAATTTGACGGAGACATCGTTGTGGGCGGAAGCAGAAAGGACAGGTAAACGCCATGAAAGTATCGGATGGAATGACCTATGCCCCGAAGGGAAAACCCAGCCCCGTTGTGAAGCCGGGGGAGTTCATCTTCTCCGCCGTCCGGCTGGATCACGGGCATATCTACGGCATGTGCAACGGATTGACGGAGGCGGGCGCCACGCTGAAATACGTCTGGGATCCGGATCCGGCGAAGGTGGAAGCCTTCCTGAAAGCCTTTCCCCAGGCCAAAGTCGCCCGGAGCGAGGAGGAGGCCCTGTCCGACCCGGAGACCCATCTGATCGCCGGGGCGGCGGTGACCAGCGAGCGCTGCGCCCTGGGGCTGCGGGCGATGGACGCGGGAAAGGACTATTTTACCGACAAGGCTCCCTTTACCACCCTGGAGCAGCTGGACAGCGCGAAGGCCAAGGTTCGGGAAACCGGCCGGAAATACATGTGCTATTACGCCGAGCGGCTCCACGATGAGGGCTCCATCCTGGCGGGCTATCTGGTCGACGCCGGCGAAATCGGCAAGGTGGTCTCAGTGACCGGCTTCGGCCCCCACCGGCTGGGCGCGCCGGGAAGGCCGAAATGGTTCTTTGAGCGGGAGAAATACGGCGGGATCCTCTGCGACATCGGGTCCCACCAGATTGACCAGTTCCTTTTCTACGCCAAGGAGGACGACGCCCGGGTGGTCTGCAGCCGGATCGCCAATTACGCCCATCCCGACTATCCGGAGCTGGAGGATTTCGGCGACTGCAACATCATCGGCCAGAACGGCGCTGCCCACTATTTCCGGGTGGACTGGTTTACCCCGGACGGCCTGCGGACCTGGGGCGACGGGCGGCTCTTCATCCTCGGGACGGAGGGGTATATCGAGGTTCGGAAATACGTCAATATCGCCACGGAGGATCAGGGGGGCGGACACGTTTTCCTGGCCAACGGACACGGGGAAAAGTATTTCAACGCCTGCGGCGTCACGGGCTTCCCCTTCTTCGGCCAGCTGATCCTGGACTGCCTGAACCGGACGGAGAACGCCATGACCCAGCATCACTGTTTCAAGGCCGCGGAGCTCTGCCTGCAGGCGGAGGCGCAGGCGATCCGGATGAAGTAAACCCAACGAAACAGACAGAAAAAACACCCGCCCGCGAAACGCCGCGGGCGGGTGTTTGACGGAAAGACTTCTTTCCATTTCGAATAAGATGATTCGGGCGTCAAAATCCCTTCGGGCGGAAAAGCCCCGGAGGAAGGCTTCGGGGCTGGAGCGAGTCCGCTTACTTCTTCAGGAAGTCTTCCCGGCAGGGGGTGAAGATATCCAGCAGCGTTCCGGCTTCCAGGCAGACGGTGCCGTGAACCAGCCCGGAGGGGACGATGATGGAATCCCCGGGGTTGAGCTCCACAGCCTCGCCCTCCACGGAATAGGAGAACTTTCCGCTGAGCACATAGCTGCACTGGGTATGGGGATGGGTATGATCGGCGCCGACGGTTCCCTTGTCAAAACCGACTTCCACCGCCATCAGCTGGTCGTTCCAGGCGAGAATCCGACGGGTGTTCCCGCCGCCCAGATCCTGCACAAATGTGTCTCCGTGATGCCTGACAATGCCCTTCATATAAAACACCTCTTTTTCTGTCATGGCGGGTTTTCCGCCATGGAATTTACCCATTTTGTTTCCGCTTCCTGGGGAAGAGTCACGCTATTCTGCCGCGTAAACACGGCGGCAGCTCAGCTTCTTTCCGCGGCCGCATGATCGTCAACGCATTTCAGGTCTCGCGTTTCTTCATATGAAGAACGACATCTTGTGAACCGCGGCCGGCAGATCAGACCTTCCGGCATTTTTCCGGCCCCAGCTTTTCCGTCAGCGTCTGCCAGACCTGATCCTGGGGGACGTTGGCCTGCCCCTCCGGCAGAAGGAAGGCCCGGGCCGGGGAGACATAGAGATAAATACACTTTCGGGCGCGGAAGGCCTGGGGGATTTCCTTCCAGCTCAGCTTCAGGTTTTCCTCGGCCTTCTGGTCGTTATGGACGGTTACGCAGTCCTCCGCCAGGGTCACGGTATAGACGGCCCGGGGCGGCTTCAGCTTATACCGCATGGCCTGAACGTTGACCTGGGAAAGGAAGGAGCCGAAGTAGACCAGGGGAAGACCGAGCCCCACCGCCAGCAGCACCGCGGCGATCAGGCCGCTTTGCTCCCGCCGGGAAAAAAGCGCCACCATGGCAAAGGCCACAAGAATCAGGGCAAAGACCACCGGACGGACCCATTTTTTCCGCAGCCGGAGCATATCAAACCGGGCGAAGCGCCGGAATGTTTTTTCATCCAGTTTCACCGGGATCATGATGGGAGATTCCCGCATCCTTTTCTGCCCCCTTTCAAACGGGCCTATTATAGGGAAAAAAACGGAGGGGCGCAAGAGGGGAGGGGAAAAAGCAAGGGAACGAAAAGAGCGAAGCGGCAAAAAAGAGCAACCGAACAGGAAGCCAGAAAAACGGAGACCAGGGTGGATATGCATATTTCGGACAAAACAATACCGAAGAAGGACAAAAAAGCGCTTGCAAGCGAGATGTGAAAGTGCTATCATAGACCCATTCAAGGGCGGCAAACCGCTCAAATAAAAGGGAGGGTAATCCTATGAAAAAGTTGCTCGGTCTCGTACTCGCGCTGTGCCTGCTGCTGGGATGCACCGCCGCGCTGGCGGATCCCATCACCCTGACCTACGCGGAAGTGAATCCCATTGAGGGAACCATCGTCGGCGAAATGGCCACGGCCTTCAAAACCAAGCTGGAAGAGATCTCCGGCGGAACCGTGCTGGTCGACATCCAGGCCGGCGGTGTGCTGGGCTCCGAGGATCAGGTTCTGGACAACCTGCTGGGCGGCGGCAATGTAACGGATATTTCCCGTATCTCCGCATTCGCGCTGTCTCAGTACGGCTGCAACAAGGCCAAGCTGCTGTCCCTGCCCTATGTGTTTGAAAACCGCGAGCATTTCTGGAACTTCGCGACCAGCGATCTGGCCAAGGAAGTTCTGAATGAGCCCCAGGTCGTCGGTCTGCCCCTGCGTGGCCTGGCCTACGGCGAGGAAGGCTTCCGTCATTTCTTCTTCAAGAACCCCGTGACCGATATCAACTCTCTGAAGGGTCTGAAGATCCGTGTCTCCTCTGACCCGGTCATGGTCGGCCTGGTGCAGGGCCTGGGCGCCTCTCCCACCAACGTCGCCTTCACCGAGCTGTACAGCGCGCTGCAGACCGGCGTTGTGGACGCCGCCGAGCAGCCCACTGCCAACTACAAGTCCAACGCCTTCCCGGAAGTGGCTCCCTATTTCATGATGGACGGCCATACCCTGGGCGCTGTCCAGCTGGTTATCACCGATAATGCCTGGAACAAGCTGAGCGCCGAGCAGCAGGGCTGGGTTATGGAAGCCGCGCAGTACGCTTCTCAGCATTGCCGCGAGGTTTCCGAGAGCAAGGAAGCCGAGGTGCTGGAAACCCTGAAGGCCGACGGCGTCACGATCGTCGAAGTGCCGGACAAGACCCCCTGGAAGGAAGCCGTCAAGGACATCGTGACCCAGAACATCGTCGGCGAGGAAGAAACCTATCAGAAGATCGTTGACATGAAGTAATGGATCCGAAAGGGTCATCCCAGGCGGGGATGTGGGGAAGCCCCACATCCCCGTTTTTTTTCAAGAAAACAAAGGAAAGGCGTGGTGACTGTTGAGCAAGGGAAATGTTCCGCAGGTCTTCCGCAGCCTTGAGAAAATCAAGCCGCTGTATGACTGGACCTACAAAGTTCTGATGTTTATCTGTAAGCTTCTGCTGATCGGGGATATCGTGGTGACCTGCTGGTCGGTGGCCGGGCGATATATCCCCTTCATCACGGATCCGCACTGGAGCGAGGAAATCGTTCTGACCCTGATGGTTTACATGACGGTGCTGTCCGCCAGCCTGGCGATCCGCCGGGGAGCACATATCCGCATGACGGCCTTCGACCGCTATCTGCCCTCCATGGTGCTGAAGGTGATGGATATTGTGGCGGACGTGGCGGTCATGGTGCTGGGCATCTTCCTGGTGGTTTACGGCATCAAGTTCTGCAACACGCCCGTGGCCTCCATCGCGAAGTACGCGTCCATGCCCGGGCTGAGCAAAATCTGGATGTATCTGCCGGTGCCCGTGGCGGGCGTGAGCATGATTATTTTCGAGCTGGAGCAGATTTTCCTTCATCTGGAAAAGTTCTGGCTTCCGGATGAAAAGAAAAAGGAGGTGGCCTGAGCATGGATGCGGAAACCTTATCCACCCTGATCCTTCTGGGCAGCTTCCTGGTCATGATCCTGCTCCGGTTCCCCATTGCCTACGCGGTAGGCCTTTCGACCATCTTCTGCATGATGTCCATGGGGCAGGCGCTTCAGACCCTGACCCAGCAGATGGTCAAGGGCGTCTGGTCCTTCAGCCTGATGGCGGTTCCCTTCTTCATAACCATGGGCGTTCTGATGGGAACCGGCGGCATCTCGGATAAGCTGATCGCGCTGGCCAACTCCCTGGTCGGCTGGATGCACGGCGGCCTGGCCATGGTGAACATCGTCGCCTCCTATTTCTTCGGCGGCATTTCCGGCTCCGCTTCCGCGGACACGGCCTCCCTGGGCTCCATCCTGATTCCCATGATGGTGGACCAGGGCTACGACGCCGACTTCTCCACCGCGGTCACCATCACCTCCTCCTGCGAGGGGCTGCTGGTTCCCCCGAGCCACAACATGGTCATCTATGCCACGACGGCCGGCGGCATCTCCGTGGGCGCCCTGTTCATGGCGGGCTATCTGCCCGGCGCCCTGCTGGCGATCTCGCTGATGGTGGGTTCCTACATCATCTCCGTGAAGCGGAATTACCCCCGGGGGGAGAAATTCTCGCTCTCGAATTTCTTCAAGCAGCTGGGCCAGTCCATCTGGGCGCTGCTGGCGGTGCTGATCGTCGTGGTCGGCGTGGTGGGCGGTGTCTTTACGGCCACCGAGTCCGCCGCCATCGCGGTCATTTACTCCCTGCTGGTCTCCGTCTTCATCTATAAGGGCCTGAACTGGAAGGGCGTATGGAAATCCCTGGAGAGCTGCATTGAAACGCTGTCCATCGTGCTGATCCTGATTGCCTTCTCCGCGGCTTTCGGCAACTGCCTGACGCTGCTGCATGTTCCGGCCAAGGCGGCAAACCTGATTACCTCGGTTTCCTCCAACCCCATCGTGATCGCTCTGCTGCTGAACCTGATCCTGCTGGTGCTGGGCATGATCATGGACATGGCGCCGATCATCCTGATCGCGACGCCCATCCTGCTGCCGGTAGCGACCTCCATTGGCATCAACCCCATCCAGTTTGGCATCATGGTGGTGCTCAACTGCGGTATCGGTCTTTTGACCCCGCCGGTGGGCGCGGTGCTGTTTATCGGTTCCGCCGTGGCCAAACGTCCGATGGAAAAGGTCGTCAAAGCGACGATGCCCTTCTATCTTTGCATGCTGGTGGCCCTGCTGCTGATTACCTTTGTCCCGCAGATCAGCCTGTGGCTGCCGCGGCTGACGGGCTACAACGTCTGATCGGTCGAAACCTGATTCCTGGTCCCTTCGGAAACGGATATCCGGAGGGGCTTTTTCTGTGCTCGAACTCCCATGGCCTAAGAAGGCGCGAACGCCTCTATGATAACGCTTTCGCGATTCAAGGCGTAGCCGTAACGATGGGTTCCTATGGACAAAGGATGCCGGAGGGGATATACTGGAACAGAAACGCGACAAAACGGAAGGGAGGCGCGCGCCATGGAGAAGTCGCCAGTGGAGCATGCCGAGGGAAATGGCGCCGGAACGCGGGGGACAGCCGGAAACGATCCTGGATGCGGTGACGCCATGTCTGTCAGGCCCTCCGGAAGGCCGGTGCCTCAAAGAAAGCGCGGGGCGGAAGGGCTGCGGTATATCTGCCGGCGGGTTTCCTTCTGGGCCGCGCTGGCGCTGACGGTGATTTCCGGTTTCGTCTTCAGCGCTCAGGCGGACATGGCCTGGCGGGGGATGGCGGCGGAGCTGGACGCGCTGCGGCTGGCGAGGGAATACGGCGCCCCCTTCAGCAGGATCTTCGAGGTCTTCGGCCGGCATCTGGATCTGCTGTATGTGCCGTTGTTTTCGCTGGTCTGCCTGATCTTCGGAGCGGTGCAGATGATCCGATCGTTCCGGGGCAGCCGGCGGCGGAGAGTCTTCAGCCTGCTTTTCAGCATCGGGCTGACGGTCTGCGGATGGCTGATCCGTCCCTCCTTTCTGGGACAGGCGGCGCATCAGGGAATGATGATCCCGCTGTATATCCTGATTGCCGTATGGCTGATCGACTGCCTGGCCCCCAGAGGCGGCAGAAACGACGGGGAATCCGCTCCGCCGCCGCCTTCGGGACACTATTTTGCCAGGAATGACGACCAGCCCCGGGACGGACGATAAGTTCCCGTATCAGGGCGGGCACCAGAGAGGACTGACAATCACCCGGACAAATGGCTTTTCCCCCGGGAAAGGGGAAAAACCGGCTCGCGTCAGGCGGTTTTGCCGACGACAGGCAATAAGGTCCGGCTTTCCCGAAAAAAGGACGGCGGCCGGACCGGGTTCAGCGGCGCAGGGGCGCCGGAGAGGAGAAAGAATGAGCAGACTGGGAGATCTGATCCGCACGGAGCGGATCAGGCAGAAGATGACCACCAAGCAGGTGGCCCGGAAATGCGGCGTCAGCGAAAGCTATTTGCAGGCGGTGGAGGCGGGAACCCCCACCATCGCCGACGACCAGGCCCGGCGGATTCTGAAAACGATCGGGCTTCGGCAGCAGAACGAGGCGGAATTCACCCTGGACGACATCGCCGCCACTGTGGATTTGGTTCAGGTGCAGCCGAAGATGGCCGAAGCCGTCCGGGTACCCAAAAAGAAGGAAGCGGAGCTGGTGGCCTCCTCGGAGGAAAAGGAGGAGGGCGTGGCCGGAAGCGTCTGGCTTGACGCGCTGCAGAGCGTGCTGAAGCGGGTGCCGGTCATGAACGCGGTGATGAAGCCGGTCAGCTATAAGCTGGTGCCGGTGGAGAACGGCCGCATCGAAGGAGCCAATCCGGACAAGGTGTTCTACTATCTGGCCCCGGATGACAGCATGCGGGGCTTCCGCATTCATCGGGGGGACATCGTCCTGACGGTTCCGGCCCAGAGCCCGGTGGACGGGGCGGTCATGCTGATGAATTACCATGAGCACCGGTATCTGCGGAAGGTAAAGATCCTGAACGATCATCAGGTCATGCTCCAGAGCTATGACCGGGAATACGAGGCGGACACGGTATCCATCGCGGAGGTGGGATTCATCAGCCGCTGCGTTCAGGTGATTTTTGATCTGACATAAAGGCGGGTGACCCGGACGAAAAAAGGCAGGCTCTTCATCCGTGAGACCATGCGGCGCGGATAACGGGAGCCTGCCATTGCACATGGCCAAAGGATCGCGGGATGGGAGTTCAGACGACCTGGGGGAGGGAAGAAAAATGGCGAACAATTTTGACGCGGGAAAGGCCCGGGACCGACTGGTGGCCGAAATCCGGAGGATTGCAGGGGAACAGGGCTTCTCGAGGGTGGCGCTGGGGATTTCCGGTGGCAAGGATTCCACGGTGACCGCGGCGCTGTGCGCCAGGGCGCTGGGCCGGGAAAACGTGTTTGGCATCATGATGCCCGACGGGGTGCAGAAGGATATCAGTGACAGCCTGCGGGTCTGTGAAGCGCTGGGGATCCCGAGAAAGACGATCAACATCGGCGAAGCGCACACCGCCCTTCGGAAGCAGGCGGACGCCGGCCGGGAAGGAGAATTCGACCTTCCGGTCTCCCGGGAATCGGATATCAACATCGGCCCGAGGCTTCGCATGACCGCCCTGCGCTACGCGGCCCAGGCGCTGGGCGCCCGGGTGGCCGGGACGGGGAACCTGAGCGAGATAACCGTCGGATACTGCACCAAGGACGGGGACACCTCCTGCGACTTTTCCGTGCTCGGCGCGCTGACCAGCGTCGAGGTGGTGGAGGTCGGGCTGAGCATGGACGAGCTTCCGCGGGAGCTGGTCGTCAAGACGCCGACGGACGGTCTGAGCGGTATGAGCGACGAGGAGAAGCTGGGCGTCCTGTATCGGGATATTCACGCGTATATCCGGGAGGGCACCTGCGGGAATCCGGAGACGGATGAAAAGATCCGCGGCATGGAGAAGCGGAACATGCATAAAAGGAGAATGCCCCTGGTGTTGGATCCCTTCGGAAAGGATGGGGAATGAGATGAAAACGGCGCTGGGCTTTTTCGGAGCCTTTAACCCGCCGACCATGGCGCATCTGACCCTGGCCCGGGTCGCGGCGGAGGAGACCGGCTTTTCCCAGACTATCTTTGTCCCTTCCCGGTCGGATTACATCCGGAATTTTCAGGGCAAGGATTACGCCTATTCCGATGAAACCAGGCTCCAGATGCTGCGCAGGCTGGCGGAGACCCGCCCCTGGATGGGGGTGACCGATATCGAGCTTCGCATGGATCGACAGCCAAGAACCTATATCACCCTCTGCCAGATGAGAGAACAGGGCGTTCAGGCATCGCTGCTGATGGGGACGGACAAGCTGCGGGAGCTGGAAAAATGGCGCTATGTTGAGCAAATCGCCCGGGAATTCGGCATCGTATGCGTCGATCGGGGCGAGGACGACGGCGAGCGGCTGCTGCGGGAGGATCCGTATCTGCGTTCGATCGCGCCCTACGTTCGGATCATCCGGGGACCGGAGGCGCTGAAGGATGTATCCTCCTCGGCGGTGCGCAGGCGCATGGCGGAAATCCGCAGGCTCCGGGAGGAAATCGCCGCCATGACGCCGACGGAAATCATGGATTTGCTGGAGAAAGGATAAGGCGGAACAGGATCGATCATGGCCGGATCAGCCGCGCCGGAGAGAATATTTCAGAAAGCATCTGAACAGGAGGATACAGGATGAAACTGGAACCCATTATCGAATCGCTGCTGGACACGGATCTGTATAAGTTCAACATGGATCAGGTGATTTTCCACAAGCATACGAACCTCAGCGGGGAGTATTACTTCCGCTGCCGTACGGAGAATGTGGTTTTCACGAAGGAAATGAAGGAGGAGATCGACGCGCAGATCGATCACCTCTGCACCCTCCGATTCCGGAAAAAGGAACTGGACTACCTGCGCTCCATCCGGTTCATTAAGAACGACTACGTGGAGTTCCTGCGGCTCTGGCATCCGATCCGGGACTATGTCGAAACCGGACTGACGGAGGAGGGAAAGCTGGAAATCGTCGTCCGGGGGCCGCTTTTTTCCGCGATGCAGTTTGAAATTTTTCTGCTGGAGATTGTCAACGAGGTTTATTTCCGCATGCGGTTCGACTATTCGACCCTCCGGGCCTCGGCGGAGGAAAGGCTGAAGCGGAAAATCGAGGATTTCCGGAGCGGAAAGTATACCTTCCGTTTCGCGGAATTCGGATGCCGCCGGCGGCTGAGCCGGGAATGGCAGGACGAGGTGGTTCGGCGCTTCGCCCGGGAAACGGAAAACTGCGTCGGCACCTCCAATGTGTATCTGGCGATGAAATACAACCTGACACCCATCGGCACCTATGCCCATGAATATGTTCAGATGTATCAGGGCATCGATTCCATCCCCCTGGCCTATACCAACCATTACGCCATGGAAGACTGGTATGATGAATATAAGGGCGACAACGGGACGGCCCTGACGGACACGATCACGACGGATCTTTTCCTCCTGGATTTCAACCGGGCCATGGTCAACAACTATACCGGCGTCCGGCATGACAGCGGCGATCCCTATGAATGGGGAGAGAAGATCATCGCCCATTACGAGAAATACGGCGTGGATCCGAAAACCAGGCTGCTGCTTTTCAGCGACAGCCTGGATTTCGAGAAGGCCCAGGCACTGTATGATCATTTTCGGGACAAGGCGAAGGTTTCCTTCGGCATCGGTACCTTCTGCTCGAACGATACCTGCGAAAAGGCGCTCAACATCGTCATCAAACTCCAGACGGTGAACGGGCGGGCGGTGGCCAAGCTGTCCGATACTCCCGGAAAGGCCATGTGCCGGGATTCCCAGTATCTGGAGTACCTGAAGCGGTCGGTGGATTTCCGGCTGAATCGGGAGAAGGAGCAGAACGCCTGACAACGTCCATCGGCGGCGGAAAAAACAAAACGCCTGACGGCTTCCCATCAGGCAAAAAAAGACGGAACGGAGAGATCGCGGCCGACGGCCTGCGATTTTTCCGTTCCGCTCTGTTTCAACGGACGCGCGGCCCAGAGGAGCCGGCGGTAAGAAACCGTTTTATTCCGCAAATCGCCGCACGATGTTCAGAATGATTTCGACCATCTGATCCATTTCCTCGGCGACCGCGTGCTCATAGGGCCCGTGGAATGCGTAGCCGCCGGTTCCGAGATTTGGGCAGGGGAGACCGCGGAAGGACAGCTGGGCTCCGTCCGTTCCGCCGCGAACCGGGGGTGTTTTCGGCTCCAGCCCCACATCCCGCACGGCGGCCATCGCTGTGTTCAGCACTTCAGGATGTTCGCGAACGACTTCCGCCATGTTGCGATACTGATCCCGGATTTTGCATTGAACGGTTCCCGGACCGTATTTATCGTTCAGGGCCTCCGCAATTTCCTGGATTTTCCTTTTGCGTCCGTCGAAGCGCTCCGCGTCATGATCCCGGAGAATATACACGAGCTCTGCGGCCGATGTGTTGCCCTTCATATCCGTCAGATGGAAGAAGCCTTCATGCCCCTCGGTTTTGGCGGGAACCTCCTCCGGCGGCAGCATGCTGTTCGCCTCCATGGCCACCAGCTGGGCGTTGATCATCTTTCCCTTCGCGGAGCCGGGATGCACGGACAGCCCCGTAAAGCTCATCCGGGCCTGGGCGGCGTTGAAGGTTTCATATTCGACTTCATCCGGGGAACCCCCGTCCAGGGTATAGCCGTATTTCGCGCCGAAGGCCTCCAGATCCAGCAGGCGGGCGCCATGGCCGATTTCCTCATCCGGACTGAAGCAGACGCTGATCGCTCCGTGAGGCCGGGCTTCAGCGATGAGCCGCTCCAGCATGGTCATGATTTCGGCCACGCCGGCCTTGTCATCCGCCCCCAGAACGGAGGTACCGTCGGTGGTAATGATGGTCTTTCCGACACAGTCCTTCAGATGGGTAAACTGTTCCGGATCCAGCGCGAGGCCGGAGGTTCCCAGAGGAATCCTGCCCCCGTCGTAATTCCGGATCACCTGGGGATGGGTGTCGGTCCCGCCGAAGTCGTCCACGGTGTCCAGATGGGCGTTAAAGCCCAGGGCGGGAACGCTCTCGCAGCCGGGAGTCGCGGGAAGGAAGCCGTAAACATAGGCGTGCTCATCCACACGGACGCCGGAAAGCCCCAGCTCCTTCAATTCTTCCGCCAGCAGATAGGCCAGGTCGAATTCCCCCGCGCCGGAAGGAACCTGGGCCTCGTTTTCCTCGGAGCTGGTCGTGTTGACGACGACATACTTCAGCAGCCTTTCATACGCTCTCATCGAATGAACCTCCTTGCAAACATGTATTCAGTCATGGCCCCAGACTTCCCAGGCCCGAAGGGAGGGGAAGGCGGAGGGATCGTCGCTTTTCACCAGCCGCTCGAGCCTGAGCCAACGGACACGGCGGCCGCCCAGATCAACAAGCTGCCTTTCATCGGTTTTCCGCAGATCAAAGGCCGTATCCATTCCGGCGGAATCCACTACATGGCCCGAGACCCAGTAGGCGTCATGAGGAAAATCGGCCCGCAGGGTCAGGGCCATCTTCTCCGCGATGACCTCACGGCCGAAATCCAGCAGGCACCAGGCGTCCTCCCGGGCGCCGATCCCCCAGCTTTCAAAGGGCCATTCCCCATGATAATGATTGAAACGAAGGCCGTCAATCACGTTTCGCGCCGCGAAAACCGATTCGCCCCGGGTTTCCACATTGGCCGTGCAGTGTGGAAAGAAATCCGTATCTCCCCGGAGATCGAGCGGGTTTTCCGCGAGATTCCGCAGGGCTGCCGTTTCCTCATCGGTCATCCGGCGGACGGTCAGGATGTGCCTTTTTCCATCAAACAGGCCCGGCTGATAGGCCAGTCGATGTTCCCCGAAGGGAACGGGCCAGGTCATGACGCCATCCGGAAGGAAAACCTCGCCCCGGAGCATGGAGGCGTCGATGGAAACAAACAGATGATCGCCGGGCCGGGCCCGGACGGTCAGGGTGTCGCCTTCTTCCCATACGTGATCAATACACGCGTTTACCTCCTGGGAAGAGGCGGATTCCCACAGCGTTTTCCCATCCTGGTTTTTGAGAGTGACGGTGATCATATTCGCTTTTTCTCCTTTCTCCGGGAACGGTACCGATGATTGTCAGCTATATTTCCGAAGGGCGACCCAGAGCCTGCCCTTTTTGGTTTCGTGCTCAATGCCATCGTATATGGCTTTTCCGATGCCGCGGACGGAAAGAATGTCCCCTTCCTTCAGCTGGGCTCCTTTATCGGGGGCGGGCAGTCCGTTTACGAAGACCTTTTCCGCCGCGAAGAGCTTCTCCGCCTGCCCGCGGGAAATCCCGGCGAAGGCGGCGATCACCGCGTCCAGCCGGCCGGAGGCCACGTTCAGCCGCAGAGACGTAAATGATGGAAGAATTTCTGGAACGTCCGTCCCGACCACCTCCGCGGCAACCGCCGTTTTGCGGACCTGGGTCAGGGAGGAGGCCAGCATCTCCGACGCGGAGGAGAGGCAGAAGATCCAGGCCCGCTTGTCCCTGATCAGGATATCGCCCGTCAGGCTCCGGTCAATCCCCAGACTCATCATGGCCCCGAGATAGTCCCGATGGGAAAGCTCCTCCGCGTATTTCATAGATTTCGGCCGGATGGCGACAACGCTGATCGGAAAATCGGGCGGCCCGGCTTCCGCTTCGCTGCCCGCGGCCAGGATTTTTCGTTCGGCGGCTTCCTGGCCCCCGGCCAGCAAAAAAGAGAAGCGCCCCGAATCCGGGCTCCGCAGCCATTCTTCCTGTTCGGCGGGGGACAGGAAACCGGAGAACTGCCACATACCGGTTTTCTCGCTTTTTCGGCAGAGATCCAACAGATGCCGTAATGTTGCTTCCTTCTGGTCCATCTTGAAACTCTTTCCGCTTTACGCAGTCCATTTTCAGGTAACGCCGAAGCTGTCCGGCAGCAAGGAATAGCCTGGTGGAAAAGCGCCTTTCGGGCCGATCTGGAAAGGGGAGCATTGCGGCGGGCAGGCTTTTTCTTACGATACCGGAACCGTTTAATCTTCACATGAACCGGAGAAAATGTCAAGCCAGTGGGTTTTTTTATGAATTTATACCAAAATAGAACTATCTTTTTTACATCGTATCTGATAGAATGAATCACTTCAATATCGAGGCCTGCCATACAAACGCGAAGGAAAGGAGCAAACGAAAATGAAAAGGCAGAATAAAAAGCTGCCCCAAAGAATCGCATCCTTGATCTGTACGCTTGTTTTTACCTTGTCGGTCCTCCCCGGATTCTCCCTGGCCGAGAATGACCAGGAGCTTCCGGTGGAAAATGAAACGCTCCAGGAACCCCTGGAAAACGAAGGCGAGAATGAAAACCAGCAGGACGGAGAAGGAGATAATCAGGAGGAGCCTTCCGGGACGGATGAGGAAACGCCCGATAACGCGCCTGCGAATGATCCGGTAAATACTCCTGCGGAACCCGCGCCTGCAGACCCGACGCCCGCAGATCCGGCATCTGCGAACCAGACGCCCGCGGACCCGGCGCCCGCGGACCCGGCGCCCGCAAACACGACGCAGACGAGCTCAACGTCCACGGACACGACAACGTCCACGGAAGCGACGACGTCCGCGAACACGACGACATCCACGGACACGACGGCGTCTACGGACACCACGACGTCTACGGATACGACGACGTCCACGGAAACGACGACGTCCACGGACACCACGACGTCCACGGATACGACGACGTCTACGGACACGACGGCGTCCACGGACACGACAGTGACCACGGATACGACGACGCCTACGGACACGACGGCGTCCACCGACACGGCGACACCAACGGATGCGACTCCTACCGATGTGACGCCCGCTGACGCGACGCTTGTGAATACTGCGCCGACGGACACGACGCCTGCGGAGACGTCGGAGAACAATGAATCTGCGCCGTCGCCGGCGAGCGATAATGCGGCAGGGTCCGATAGCGGGGAAGCGGGAACGGGCTTCGTGCTTTCCGAGCCTCAGCAGGAAAACACGGAAGAGGGCTCCGCCCCCGCGGAAACACCCGTTCGCAGCCTCAGCCTTCCCATGGGCGACTATACCATTACAGCGACCGGCGACTTCCCGGAGGGAACGGAGCTGCAGGCGGTGGTGATTCCGCAGGAAACCGCGGCCAGGCTTTCCGGTAAAACGCCGCTGTTTGCTTATGACATCCGGCTGGTTGTCGATGGCCAGGTCTGGCAGCCTGAAGACTATGGCAAGTCCGTTCAGCTTTCTGTCCTGCGGACGGATGATCCCGGCCATCAGACAAGCGTGGAGCTTTTCCACGTAAAAACGGATCTGATGGATGAGAATGGGAACCTGTCCGAGGAAAAGCTGGAAAAGGCCCTTCAGGATGTTGAAACGGGTTCGGTGGAGACAGAAAACCTGGCGACCGGTTCGGAAGGTAACAGTTTCAACTTTACGACATCCAGTTTCTCCGGCTTTGTGGGGAACATCCTGTATGGGTTTGACGCTAAACTATACAAGCCAGATACAGGAAACTATCCAGGCGTTTACAGCACGAAGCTCACAACGAACAATTATTCTGCTGAAGAGGTAAAGACTAATTCCAATGCTCACATTGGCATGAGCAGCATCGCCGACCAGAATCTTCCTGACATCCCAACCACGGAATCCCCCGCGATCATTCAGGGGGCTGCTGTGGGCTACGAGGAGAGACTTGGGCCCGTGGACTTCAAGACGATCAAGGAACGTCCCGATCCCTATAGCGAGTTCAAGTTCAAGATTCTGGAGGAAATAGGGCAGGACGGAACCGTCCACAAGAAGCCCTCTGGCTTTGACGGCACTTTCGTCATTGTTCGTCTGGATGTTTCAGAGTTTTTCAAGACCGGCAACGTATCTGATAACCTCTATCTCCATATGGAGCAGAAGGACAACAAAGCCCTGATGGTGGCCGCGACAGTGGCGAAGGGCACTGTGGGTTACGTACAGCCGACGAATGAATTTACCGACAACATGGGCAACAGGTCCGCTTCCTATAACCTGTCGGAGCTTGTGGATCCATCGGACAACAATACTCCTTATCTGGACGTAATCCTGTATGCGACGGCGGCGAATGTGGCCGGGGCGGATGCGCAGAAGGCGGACGTTGCGAAGGGGGATGTGCAGCTGGCCCTTTATGTGGACCAGACGCGGCAGTACAACAGCGACCTTGTCGATTATGAACCCCCAACAACCCAGACGCAGACTTCGCCCACCTACGAAGAGCAGTGGCACGCGAAATTCTTCGATGCATCGAAGGCTACCTCCGACGTTTCCCATTATCTGATCAAGGGCTCCGACCTGGCGCTGGAGACGATGGTAGAAAACTCCGGCGGAGAAGGAAAGGACACGGGAACCACCTACTGGTCCATGAAGAAATCCATGGAGCATCCCTACTATGATCTGGAAGAAGACAAGGATCCCAACGATCCGGGATGCGGCCGGACCGTTACGCTAATGAGCGAGGTCGCCATCACGGGGGGACTGACCCTGCAGGGTACGGATGAAAACAACCTCAAGAAGCGTACGCTGAACGTAAACAGCTATGACGTTCAGGTCGCGAACAATGTCGGAAAAGAAGGCGAAGCCTCGGAGGCGTTTAGCCTTACCAATTCCTGGCTGACCATTACCGACAACAGCAACACCACCGGCGCGGAAATGGCCATCGGCAATAACGCCCAGTTTGTGATCGACCAGGGCGGCAAGCTGATCATCGACGATACCTGTCAGCTGGAGATCGAGTGGGACGGAGCGACGACCGCTCCGGGCACCCAGCCGACAACCCCAGACGTTCTGAACAACGGCATGCTGGACCTGCGGGCCGGCGGCGAGATCGTCAACAACGGCATCATCACCATTGAAGGCTTCGAGGGAAAACCCTTCCAGCCCGGTCAGGGCTCGGCGGACGCCCCGAAGGGCTGCGGCGAGATGACCATCGAGAAGGGAGCGAAGCTGACCAACAACGGCTCCCTGATGGTGTACGGAAAGTTCTTCAATCTCGGAGAAGTCGTCAACAACGGCCGCTATAACGATCTGATTCTTTCCAACGATCCGGACAAGGGTGTGTTCGCCTATCACAAGGGAATCATCATCTCCTGGAAGGACGACGTGACCCAGAAAAATGTCGAACCCGGCGCACTGTATAACGGCAAGGACGGCCAGGGAACGATCGTCAGCGACGCCGTTCTCCGGAATTACGGAGACATGGTGCTGAATCCCGGCAACCTCTGGAATTACGGCATCCTGCATAACGGCGATAACGCGAACATCTTCCTCGCGGCCGCGACGGACGCCATCATTCCGATCGAACCGGATCCGAATGCTCCCACCATTGTGACCAAGCGGATCAAGCTGAATCCCGTGGCCGCGAGCTCGGTCACCAACCTCTGCCTGCTGGTCAATGACGGGAACATTGTGCCGGCTTCCGTTGTGCTCAACGACAATCTGAGCTTCGGCGCGCTGACGACCCCGGGGAAGCATCCGGAACTCTTCGGCTTCTACAACTATGGCGTCGTGGAGAACAACGGCTACATTTACGGATGGCCGAACAAGAACCCCAGGCTGCTGGCCGTGCTGATGGGCGTGGCTGATCAGGAGGGAGAAATCTGGCTGTATCTGTATGAGGATATGACCTTCCTGCTGGTGATGCCGGACGGAGAGAAGCTCCCGGGCACCTACCGCGTGGAAAATGATCAGCTGATCTTCACCGCCTCCAGCGACATTCTCCCCGAGAAGGATCAGAACGGGAATACCTTCTACCGGTTCCAGATGCCCTCCGGACGGGAAGTCGAGATCCTGTTTGACAAGCAGGATGTGGACGAGGTCTGCCGGAAAGTCGAGGAACTGAATACAAACAAGAACTGATACGCAACGATTCAGACCAGTGGATATAACCACGCAAAAGGGACGGGCCCTCCGCGGAATGCGAGGGGGCCCGTCCCTCTGCACAGGTTGACCATCCCGGACGGAATGTTTTCGATGATTGCGGGCAATAAACAAAGATGCGAATAAAACAGACCATGAGCAGAGAAAACAAAAACAGACCCAAACTGATCTTTTACGACATCGACGGAACCCTGATCGACCAGAATACCCACCGGATTCCATCCAGCGCCCTGAAGGCCATGGAGCAGGCCCGCGAAAGGGGATGTCTGAACCTGATCAATACCGGGCGGACCCTCTGCAACAGGGATGCCCGGCTGGATCGGGCCCCCATCGACGGATGGGTTATGGGATGCGGCACCCGGATCATGCTGGGGGAGGAAACGCTGATGGCTTTTTCCCGGAGCGAGGAGGAGAGCCGCCGGATCCGCGCCCTGTGCCGGGAGACCGGCCTGTCCGTCGTCTATGAGGCGGACGAGGCCATCTGGATGGAGGCGGAGTATCCCGAAGCGGAGCCACAGATCCTGCGCATGCGGGAATTCTCCGAGAAAATGTGCATCGGGCGGACGATTCCCGAGAATGGCGCCGGTTTCTCCTTTATCAAGATGTTTACCTTCGACAGGGAAGGACACAGGATCCAGAAGCTGCTGGAGATGCTGGAGGGGCGCTTCGAGGCCATCCGCCGGACGGACACGGGCGCGGGATGGGAACTGGTGCCGAAGGGCTATTCCAAGGGCACAGGGATCGACGCGGTCCGAAAAAGACTGGGGGTTCCGCTGGAGGACTGCTACGTCATCGGCGACTCACAAAACGATCTGACGATGCTGACCCATGTGCCCAACAGCATTGCCATGGGCAACGCGGAGCCGGAGGTTCAGGCGGTCTGTGCCTATGTGACCGCCCCGGTGGAGGAAGATGGCATAGCCAAGGCGCTGGCACATTTTTCTCTTGCGGAATGGCCGGAGGGCTGATCACCGGTGCGTATGCCCGACGGATTCAGAAACAACGGTCAATCCACTGAAAATGAAACGAGCCTTCGCCACGTTACTGCCAGGGACGGATTTTCTTAAACAGCGGCTTCAGACGCAAACGAAATACGGTTCCCAGACCTCGGGGAACCGCTTCGGGCGGTAAGGATCAGCCGTCCGCTCCCTGGCGAAACAAGACCCGTTCCCGGCAGCAGCCGGAAACGGGTCTTGCGTATGGAAACGGGTTTTCGGGCTTCACAGAGCTCGCTTCGGTGCGATTACGCAAAGCGGGCAACGGTCTCCCGGATATGGGCGGCCACCTTTTCGACGATGGGAAGATCCGAATCCGCCAGCGGGGCCAGCGGGGCGCGGACGCTGCCGCAAGGCAGGCCGTCGTTGATTTGGAGGATTCCCTTGGCGACGGCATACATGTTGCCATGGGCGGAGCACATCTCCTCGATGATGCTGTTGACCTCATGCTGGATGGCCTCGGCCCGGGAAAGCTGCCCTGCCTCAATCCATTTGTTCATCTTCAGGAACAGCTCCGGCATTACGGCGTAGGTTCCGCCGATGCCGCCGGAGGCCCCGGTCACCCGGCCGGCCACAAACTGCTCATCCGGCCCGTTGAAGATCGCGAGGTTTTCGCCCCCCAGACGGCGCCAGATTTCCAGATCATAAGTCGGCATCGAGGAATTCTTTACTCCGATCACTCTGGGGTTTTTCCGCATTTCCCGGAAGAGGGAAGGGGTCAGGGCGACGCCGGCCAGCTGGGGGATATTATAGATGATAAAATCCGTGTTCGGGGCAGCGGCGCTCATGGCGTTCCAGTAGGCGGCGATGGCGTGCTCCGGCAGGTGGAAATAGATGGGCGGGATGCTGGCGATGGCGTCCACGCCCAGGCTTTCCGCATGGGCCGCCAGCTGGCAGGATTCCCGGGTGTTGTTGCAGGCGACGTGGGCGATGACGGTGCATTCGCCCTTCACCTCCGCCATTACCGCTTCCAGCGTCGCCATCCGTTCTTCTTTTTCAAGATAGATGCACTCGCCGGAGGAACCGCCCACATAGAGCCCTTTTACGCCCTTGTTGACCAGCATCCGGGCCAGAGCCGCGGAACGCTCCCGGCTGATTTCCCCCTGTTCATCATAGCACGCGTAAAAGGCGGGGATGACACCCTGATATTTTTTCAGATCCATCGATGGCAACGCTCCTCGTATCATTTGATTTGCGGATCAGAAACAGGGAATCGCTTCCCTCCCTCCGGGATCCGCAGAACGGGAGGGGAGAAGGATTGTTTCCAGCTCGGGCCGCCTTCGGGAAGGACGGGGTGCGAAGCAGCGAAACGTGCCCGCCCCGGAAGGAAGACCTTCCGGTCGAAAGCGGTCAGCCCTTAACGGCGCCCATGGTAATGCCGCGGGTAAAGAACTTCTGGAAAATCAGGAAAATGATGATAATCGGGATGGAACCCACCGCCGCGCCGGCCATGATCAGACCGAAATCGGTGCTGAGTTCGGACTGGAGCTTGGCGATCCCCAGGGAAATGGTCAGCGCGTTGGTATCGTTGAGCATGATCAGCTGGAGGAAATAATCGTTCCAGGCGCTGATAAAAGTAAAAATGGCCAGGGCGCCGATGCCGGGGCTGATCATGGGAAGGACGATCTGGGTAAAGGTTCTGGCTTCGCCGGCACCGTCGATTTTGGCGGCTTCCAGCAATTCACCGGGTATATTTTCGGAAAACTGCTTCATCAGGAAGACCCCGAAGGGCCAGCCCACTGTTGGCAGAATGACCGCCCAGAGGGTGTTATGCAGCCTCAGCCAGGCCATTTCCTTCAGCAGGGGAATCAAGATCACCTGCTTGGGCAGGGCCATAGCGATGACAAAGATGGAAAAAATGATGGAGCGTCCGGCGAATTTCTTTTTGGCCAGCGCATAGCCGCCCATGGAGGCCGCAAGACAGGTCAGCAGCATGGCCATGGCACAGATGAAGACCGTGTTCCACAGCCAGAGCAGGGCGGGACGCTGCATCAGGCGCTGGTAATTGTTCAGCGTGGGGGAAAGAGGGAACCACTGGGGAACAGCGGCGTTGATGACCTGCTGGGATTTAAAGGACCCTGTAATGATCCAGTACAGCGGGAACAGGAAGAGCAGCGCAAGAATGATCAGCACGATGACGCTGATCACCCGGTAGGGCGTGACGGACTGGACCGAATGATCCACGCCCGCGTCGCCTCGCTGGATTTTCATCTTGTGGGGCGCTTTTGCCGTATTTTCCACTTTCTTTCACCTCCCTCACCCGTTGTCCGTTCTGGCCAGGCGGAACTGGATCGCGCTGAAGACCGCGATGATGATGGCCAGGATAATGCCCATAGCGCTTCCGTATCCGTAGCGGGAGAGCTTAAAGGCATTGTAGTAGATATAATACATGATGGTCTGGGTTGAGTTGTTGGGCCCGCCGCTGGTCAGCAGCTGAATCAGCGCGAAACACTGGAAGCTGTTAATGGTGGTGATGACCAGAATATAGAGCGTGGTGGGCATGATCTGGGGCCATTTTATTTTCCAGAAAATCTGCAGATTGGTCGCCCCGTCGACGGAGGCGGCTTCCACGAGGGAATTATCCACGTTACTCAGAGCGGAAACATAGAGGACGATGGGCTGGCCGACGGAGGTGGTCAGCAGGATCATGATGATACAGCCCAGGGCCGTATCCGCGCTGCCCAGCCAGTTCTGGTTTCGGGTAATCATCCCCATCGCTTTCAGCACATAGTTCAGAATGCCGTAATAGTTATTGAAAATCCACTTCCAGACGACGGTGACCGCCACGGAACCGGTGACCACCGGCAGATAGAACACGCAGCGGAAGAAGGATGTATGCAGATCCCTCATCCGGTAAATCAGCGAGGCGACCCAGAGGGAGAAGATGCAGGTGACCGGCACGGAGACCAGCACGATGACCAGGGTATTGACGAGCGCTTTTTGCGTAAAGATCTTATCGCCGAAGAGCTCCGCGTAATTCCTTAAACCGATGAAGGAAAAATCCGTCATCGTATAGTTGAAAAAGCTGGTCACCAGGCACATGCCCATGGGAAAGATGACAAAACCGAGAAAGAAAAGCAGACTCGGCGTCATGAACAGATATCCGGCAATATTTTCCCTTCTCCGCTCCGCTTTCCGGGCCAGACTCACCGCGCTGGGAGTATTCGCACGACTCGTCATATTCTAAACCTCCATGATGAGAAGAGCGCCCCGCCTCCGGGGAAGGAAACGGGGCGCAGGAAATCAAAAGGGAAGGGAATCAGATACCAGCGTTGGCGTTCTGGACATAGACGCCGACCTCAGTGGTCACATCGCCGCCGGCGAAGATCCGCTGGAGGAGGTTCCACCACTCGGTCCGCTGCACGGCCCAGTTACCGGTCACCTGATAATAGTCGCCCAGGTAGGGCATGAAGATGGCGTAGTCGCCGTTTTCAGCCTTATCGGTTCCCGCGTAGATGTCGCCCAGGGAGGCGCGGGTCGGGAAGAAGCCGGTGGCGAAGACGCTGGCGGCAGCCTGATCCGGATCGTCGCAGACGAATTTGATGAAGGTCCTGGCCGCTTCGGCGCGGGCCGCGTCGCCGTTGTCGAAGATGCCGAAGCCCCAGATGCCGCCCTGCAGCTCGGGGATGCCATCGTCGCTGGGGAAGGCCATGGGGAAGACCTTGACGTCCTCGGCCAGGCTGGCTTTGTTGGAAACGGCCGCGGAGGCGTTCCAGCAGAAGCCCATGGAGATCGTCGAGTTGCAGAACAGGGCAATTTCATCGCCGGCCACGATGCCGGGATCGGCGGTCAGCGTGCCGTCGTTCACCATGCCGACCAGCAGCTGCAGCGCCTTGATGTTTTCAGGGGAATCCATGGTATAGGCGGTGTGATCCGCGTTGGTGAACTGGCCGGAATAGAGATTGGTCACCAGCGCACGGGTACCCTGGTCGCCGCCCTGGCCGCCGCAGTAGATCACGCCGGTGGGGTTGTAACCAGCGGCGATCAGCGCCTTGCAGGCCTCGATGAAACCTTCAGTCGTCCAGGTGTGCTTTTCCTGGTCGATATACTGGAGGGCGCCGGCCGCCTCGAAATCGTTATAGTTGATGACCATGCAGTGGGTCGTCATGCAGAGGGGATATTCGAAATATACGCCGGCCGCGTTTTTGCACGCCGCCTCGACCGCGGGACTGGCGGCGATGATGTCGTCCTTCGTGTCGGCCCAGAGGTCGGAGATATCCAGCATTTTGCCGGCGGCGCCCCAGTTGGCCACCAGGCGCTCGGGCCCTTCAAAGATGATGTCGGGGGTCGTTTTCGCCTCGATGGCGGAGGTCACCTGATCATCGCCGGAGGCATAGTCCAGATACTGGACGGAAACATGGATATGGGGATATTTGGCGTTGAAGTTGGCGATGATCCCGTTGACGGTTTCCTCATTCGCCCAGCTGCCGATGGGATAGGTCCAGAGCGTAATGTTCACATCGTCTTCCGCAAAGGCGCCGGCCAGGGGCAGCACCAGCATCAGGGAGAGCAGTACGGCCAGAAGCTTTTTCATGATCAATTCCTCCTTCGTTTTCTCGCGGGCATACTCTATCCCGCCTCTGGCGATAATGTACTACATTTCAAAAGGCGTGTCAATACTAAAAATGACATAAATGGGAAGTGAATGCCCAATTTAAGCATTTTGTAACAATGTGCCCCGTTGACAGGGGGCAATCTTCTCTATATAATGGCCGTAATGGGGATGTAAATGTCCTACAATTACGGAAGCAAGGTCGCCTGGAAAGGAGGAAGCCATGGCCGGAAACCGTTCGGAAAAGCTTTTTCTGACCGCCTTTCGCCGGGTCCGGGAGTATATCATTCAGGAGGGTCTGGGCCCGGGAGATCTGCTGCCGGCGGAGAACGCCATGGCGACCGCCCTGGGTGTCAGCCGGAATGTTGTCCGGGAAGCCATCAAGAGCATGGAGCTGATGGGCATGGTCCGGGCTGTTCCCGGCTATGGGACAGAGATCTGCCCTTTCAGCCTGGACTTTGTCATGCAAAACGTGCTGTTCTTTCATGTGGACAGCCAGAGCCCGGAGGAGGTTCGCCAGATGTTCGACATCCGGAAGAACCTGGAGATGTCCTATATGAGGCAGGCCTTTGAGTCGCTGACGGCGGAGGACATCCGGGAACTGCGGGAAATCGTTGACAGGATTCGCCTGGCCTGGGAGGAGGAGGGCCTGTTCGCCGAGCTGGACCGGCAATTTCATATGAAGCTTTTCGCCCGGGTGGGAAATGGCGTGCTGCTTTCCGTGTTTGAAGCGATCTGGTCGGTGGACGTGTGTTTCCAGCTGGAGATGAAGCGCCCGCACCTGGAGGGCAGCGTCGTCAAGCACGAGGCCATCGTGGACGCGCTCGAAAAATATGATTATCTTGCCTTTGCGATGGCGATGGCGCGGCATTTTTCCTCCGGAAAGTATACCGACGGGAACTATACGGAATAAGAAGGGAGAGAAGGGGAATGACGAAGGAAGAGCTGTTTGCGATCATGAAGGGGAGCATCATCGTTTCCTGCCAGGCGACGCCGGGGGAGCCGCTGTATGACCGGGAACGGTCGCTGATGCCCTATATGGCCCGGGCGGCCAGGCTGGCGGGGGCGAAGATGATCCGGACGTCCTCCGCCCGCGACATCGTGGGGATCAAGGAGGAAACCGGCCTGCCGGTGATCGGACTGATCAAAAGGGAGTATCCCGGCTATACCGGACGGATTACCATGACCATGCGGGAGGTCGACGAATGCATGGAGGCGCTGGCGGATATTGTCTCTATTGACTGCACCGACTGTGCCCGTGGCGACGGGCTGACGCCTCCGGCGTTTCTGCGGAAGGTCCGGGAAAAGTATCCCAACATCATCATCATGGCGGACTGCGCGACCCTGGAGGAGGCCGTCGCGGCAGAGGCGGCCGGGGCCGACCTGGTCGGCAGCACGATGAACGGCTATACGCCACAGACCGCCGGAGATCGGGGAGAACCGAATTTTGAGCTGGTCCGGGCTATGTGCGCGCTCGTCCGCTGCCCCGTGATCGCGGAGGGGAGAATCCATACGCCGGAGCAGGCGAGGAAGATGCTGGAGATCGGCGCGTGGGCCGTGGTGGTGGGTGGAGCCATTACCAGGCCGCTGGAAATCGCGCAGCGGTTCTTCGCGGCGATTCAGTAAAAGACTTATCGGAAACGAAAAATAAATTTTCGTTTCCGATAAGCCTCCGGCGGATGCGTCCGGGCGCGAAATGTAATTTTGCCGCTTTGCGGCACGCGCCCGGCGCGGCGTAAACGCACCAAAACGCAAAGCGTTTTTGCGTTTACG
>JAZQCB010000038.1:0-8635 GCA_045546035.1 Clostridia bacterium | reverse complement strand
ATCATAAAAAAAGGTTGCCTCCATCCGGAAGCAACCTCTTGGATTTATCCTGTACCATCCATCGCGGGCGGATGGTTGGAATGAAACTGAGCAGGGAATTTCACATCAGAATCAGATTTCAGCCGATGCTTTTTAAGAAATCGGCGATCTCCTTATCCTTGCAGTTCGGATAAAAAAGTTCCGAAAACTTTTTCCCGGCAATTGAAGCCCGTACAAAATCCGGGTCCAGGTCGCGCAAAATATCGATCAGCGGGCGATAGGCAATGGCTTTCACGCCATCCAGGATTTTCTTGTTCCGCTGTTCCGGAACCACGCGCTCCTTCGGATAGCCATTGCCATGGCCAAAACCAAACAGCTGCTGAAAGATCATTTCCAGCTTCAGCTCCGCACCCCAGCCGAAATCCTTGGCGAAGGGAAGGGCAACGCAGTTCCCGTCATTGATCTGTGCGAACATGTAGCCATCGGAGGGGTCGACCAGATGGCCGCAGAGTACGCCGGGAAAGCTGTTGCAGGCGAGCATCGCGCCTTCTCCCGTTCCACAGCCTGTTACCACGTAATCCGCCGCCCCGGTATTCAGCAGGAGAGAGGCCAGCAGGCCGCACTGAACATAGGTCAATTGGGCTTCGTCTTCCGCGGAATACATCCCATAATTGTCCACCGTATGGCCCATGGGCTCCACGACTTTCCGCAATACGGTTTCGATCAGGCTGTTTTTTGACGCCTGGCTGTTTTCATTGATGAGCGCAATACGCATTTAATCCACTCCTTCCGCAATCTATATCAATAAAATACCACAATCATTGAAGAAAACAAGAGCATTCAGCACAAGTCCCCTGTCTCCGTTCAGAGGCAGGGGACGCGGTAATTTGAAAACGAATCAGAATCAGAATTGTTCACCCAGCTTCTGGATCGCTTCGATGATATCAGCGAAATCCGCGCCGTACTTTTCATACAGGCTCTTGCCGCCCAGAACGTCGCTGGGTTCGGTCATGGCCGCCATGAACTCAGCCTGCGCCTCGGGAGTCAGCTCGGTAACGACGCAGCCCGCCTCGCGGACGATGCGCTCAGATTCCACTTCCTTTTCGGCCCAGCGGTCCTTTTCAAACTGCTCGGTTTCCAGCGCGCACTGCTTGATGATTTCCACATCCTCATCGCTCAGCTGGCTCATCACATCGGCGGAAGCCAGCAGCAGCTCGGGCACGCGGGTATGATAGTCCAGCACATAGTACTTCGCAGCCTGATAGTCGCCCATGTTCTGATAGGTGGGCCAGTTGTTTTCAGCGCCGTCGATGGTGCCGTTGACGATATTGGTGTACACCTCGTTGGTGCCGATGCCGGTGATGGCGGTGCCGCCCAGGATGTTGGTCATATCCACCATCATGGGGTTGTTCTGCATACGGATCTTCAGACCCTTCAGATCAGCCACAGAGGATACCTGCTTGGCGGTGTAGTAGCAGCGGGCGCCGGAATCATACCAGCACAGGCCGACCAGCCCGGAACCGGAGGCCTCGATGTCAGCCAGCATTTTCTGGCCGATCTCGCCATCCAGTACAGCCCATTCATGGGCGGCGTTCTTATACAGGTAAGGCATCTGGATCGCGTTCAGCGCGGGCACATAGCTGGCCACGGGGGCTGCGGAAACGCGGGCGAAAGCCAGGTCGCCCAGCTGCAGCGCCTCGATGGCACCGCTTTCATCGCCGTACAGGGTGCCGCCCGCATAAACCTCCACTTTGACGCGGCCTTGCGTGCGCTCTTCCACAAGGCGGGCAAATTCACGGTCTGCAAGGGTCGTGGGATAGCCTTCAGCGTGCACTTCACACAGCTTCAGGGTTGTCGTGGCGGCCTGAGCGGGCACCAGGGCGAGCAGCAGGCAAAGAACCAGAGACAGCGCGAACCATTTCTTCATTGGGATGACCTCCTTTATATTTTCCTCATGCTTTGCGCATGAGCAGGATCGAAGGGAGCTTAGCCGATCTGGGGCACATAGCCCATGGTCAGACCGGGCAGCGTCAGGGAGAACGCGGAGACAAAGGTGACAAGCAGCAGGACGATGACCATTGTGATATACAAGGGCATCATGTTCTTGGCCGTGCGTTCAATGGGCGTGCCGCCTATGGCGCAGCCGACGAACAGCGCAGAGCCCACCGGCGGCGTGCACAGGCCAACAGCCAGGTTGAAGATCAGCATGATGCCAAACTGCACGGGATCCATGCCGATGCTGGGATGCGTGACAACGGGAAGCAGGATGGGCGTCATAATGGCGATCAGCGGCGCCATATCCATAAAGCAGCCCAGGAGCAGCAGCATCAGGTTGATGATGAGCATCAGGATGAACTTATTATGTGTGATGCCCAGCAATCCGTTGGAGATCGCCTCCGGGATGCGCAGCTCCGTCATCATGTAGGCGAAGGCCTTGGCCGTGGCCAGCAGGGTCATCACGATGGCCAGCGTGCGCAGGCTGTTGCGGATGATCCTTCCAATGTCCCGGATCTTCACAGTCCGGAAAACGACCAGCGACAGGAACATGGTATACACGCAGGCCAGCGCGGATGCTTCGGTGGCCGTGCAGACGCCAAAGCCTGTGCCCAGCAGGATCAGCACGATGGTGAGCATGGGCAGGATGCCGTTGAGCACCACCCGAAGGCGCTGCCCCTTGGGGATGCCTTCGCCCTTGGGGAAGTTGTGGCGCTTGCCCAGGATAAAGCACATGACCATGAAGCCCAGGCCCAGGATCACGCCGGGCACAAAGCCTGCCATAAACATGGTGCCGATGGTGGCGACGCCCATATAGGAGCCAGCCGCCAGGCAGTAGATGACCATGTTGTGGCTGGGCGGGATCAGCACGCCCTGGCAGGCGGTGGTCACGGTGAGGCCCACGGAAAAGTCCACGTCATACCCCTGCTCTTTCATCATGGGGATCTCAATGGAGCCCAGGGAGCTGACATCCGCAACGGCGGAGCCGGATACGCCGCCAAAGAACATGGAGGCCAGCACATTGACGTAGGCAACGCCGCCGCGGAACCTGCCCACCGCCAGGTTGGCCAGATCCATGATGCGGTCCGATATCTTGCCCGCGCTCATAAACTCGCCCATCACGATGAAAAACGGAATCGCCAGCAAGGAAATGTTGTTTGCGCCATCCATCATCTGACGGATCATTACCGAATACTTGGTGCCCATCACCAGGGCGCTTCCGAGCGTGGAAAGCAGCATGGCGAAGGAGATCGGCACCTTGATCATCATCAGCACCGCGAAACCGCCGATCAGGATCAAGCCCGCGAGGAATTCCGTTGACATTACTCGTCATCCTCCTTCCGCAATGCCGCAGCGATTTCTTTCGCGTTGGTATAGTCGATTTCTTTTTGAGAATACACCAGATCGTCAGGCTCCAGGATGCCCGTCAAAAACAGGAGGGAATCCAGCGTGATGACGAGCCCGGCCACCGGAATGGGAAGGTACTGCCAGGCCGTGTTGATCCCGGTGATCGGCATTTTCCCGGTCAAATGGAAGAGCCTCCAGGTGCGGTCCCAGCCGGCGTACAGCATGAATATGCCGCAGGCCAGCACCGCGATATCCGCGATCAGGTCCATGATCAGGCGCGCCTTTCCACCGATCTTGAACCGGTTGTATATCGCGTTGACCGCCACGTGCATGTGATCCCGCACGCCGATGGCGGTTGCCATGAACGCGAAGATCGTTACCAGCAGCCGCGGCACCTCCTCCGCCCAGGAAAGGCCGGTATTGAAGCAATACCGCAGGATCACCGTCAGCGTAACGATGGCGATCATCGCCAGGATCGATATTTGCGCGATCAGCAGAACGATCCTGTGCAGAATGTGATTGAAACGGATTATGATTTTTGCCGCTTTCGTGCGCCGAAGCGGAGAGCCGCCCGCAGGCCAATAACCGCTTGCCATATCATCCCTCCTTTGCTTTGTGTCCAGCTCGCGGATCAGAGAAAATCTTCCCTGGCAGGGGTGAAGATGTCCAGCAGAATGCCTTCCTCCAGACAAACGCACCCGTGGCGGACGCCATCCTCCTTCAGCAGCGAATCGCCGGCCCGCACCACTTTTGTCTGATCGCCTATGGTAAACTCAAACGCGCCGGAGACCACATAGGTGATCTGCGTATGCGGATGGCTGTGCAGGCTGCCCACGGCGCCCTTCTCAAAAAAGTTTTCAACGCACATCAGCTGATCGGCATAGGCCAGCACGCGCCTTGTTACCCCGGGGGCTGCTTCCTGAGGCAAGGTGTCCTGATGGAAAACCCACTGTTCATGTCGTTCCGGTATCTTCATACTGCATCCTTTCCGCCGTCTTCCGGCTATTCTTTTCCCTGTGATCTTTGCTTTGCTTCGGTTTGTTAAGCGCAGTATAGCATCGCAAAATCCAAAAGAAAATAGCTTCCAATGATTGTGCTACGCATCAAAAAAAAGTGAAAATAGGTTTCAATGATTGTGCTACACATCCAAAAAAAGTGAACCTTCCCCGGCCTGCATGGCGTCAGAGGAAGGTTCGCGGACATAAATGACATGGATTATTCAATTTGATGAATTTGCTCAATGATGCGTCGGCTCTCTTCCGGCAGGGTATCGTACATCGGCTGCACGGCTTCGCGAAAGCGGTTTTTCTCTTCCTCGCTCAGTTCCGTCACGATGCATCCGCTGCTTCTCATTTTTTCCTCGGAGGCGCGTTCCCGCTCCTTCCACAGCGATCTTTCATACTGAGCGGATTCCCTGGCGGCCTGGCAAATGATCTCCTCATACGCAGGATTCAATTTCACGATCTTTTCCACGGCAGCCTGGCTGATCAGCTGTGCCTCCGGCAGACGCACATGTCCGTCCAGCAGCACATAAGGGGCAATTTCATAATGCCCGGAAACATCATAGCTCGCCCAGTTGTTTTCCGCGCCGTCGATCTCCTCCGTTTCCAGGGCGGAATAGATCCCGTCATAGGGGATCTGGACCGGCACGGCGCCGAGCAGGCGGAACAGGCGGCTGAAAAAGCTGGATTGCTGCACGCGGATCCTCAGCCCCTTCAGATCGTCCAGCGTTTGCACCTTTTCTTTGGTGTACAGGTTTCGCGTCCCGGCGTCATACCAGCTCAGCCCAATCACGCCGGTGGGGTCGATCTGATCCAGCAGCGTATCGCCCAGCTCGCTGTCCAGCACGCGCCACATATGCGCTTCGTCGTTGAACAGATAAGGCATTTGCAGCACCCCGGTCACAGGCACGAATTCCGCCAGCGTTGACACGGTCACCCTGGCAAAATCGATCCCTCCGAATTGCATCTGGCGGAAAACAGAAACCTGATCGCCGAGCTTTGATTCGTCATACACCTTCACGACGACGTTTCCCTGGGTGCGTTCCCGCACAAGATCGGCAAAGTATTCGGCGGCCACGGTGGTGGGATAGCCCATGGGCTGATCGTCGGCATAACGCAGGATCAGCTTTGGAACAGCGCTCTTTTGCGAAGCGCATCCCGTCAGGCACAGGCAGAAAAAACAGCATAACAAAAGCAAAATACGCCTCACGGCTTTTCTTCCCCCCGTTTCCCCAGGGCACGCCGGTACTCCGTGGGCGTCATGCCTGTGCTTTTTTTGAACACGCGGGTAAAATAATTCGGGTTTTCATAGCCCGCCATCATGCCTACTTCCGCCGTAGTCAAAAACGGGTCCGCAAGCAGCTCCCGGGCAGCGTTGATCCGGATCTCCGTCAGGTAATCCACAAAGTTTACGCCAAAGTATTTCTTGAACATCATGGAAAAGTAGGACGCGTTTATATGGATCACTTCGCTGATGGAATCCAGGCTGATGCTGTAAAGCATATAATTATTCTGCAAATACTGCTTGACGTTCTCCATCAGCAAATGCATTTTATCGCTGACGGGGCCTTCCTCTGTTTCGTCAGTCACCGCAGGCGTTTTTTCCAGCTGCTCCTCGGTTTCGTTCTGCGCGATGAGCCGCCGCATCGTGCTGATCAAATCCTCCGGATTCACCGGTTTCAGGATGTAATCATAAGCGCCAAGTTTTACTGCCTGATAGGCGTAATTGAACAGGCTGTACGCGGTGACAAACAGCAATTTGCATTCCGGCAATTGCGAAAGGATCCTTTGCGCCGCGGCGATCCCGTTGATCCCCGGCATTTCAATATCCATAAAAATGATATCCGGTTTCCACAGCATGGCCACTTCAATGGCCTGCCTGCCGTTTTCCGCCGTTTTCAGGATCATCTTGTCCTTGAAATGGCTGGTCACGATGCCCTTGAGAAGCTCCAATTCATACCGCTCGTCATCCACGATCAAAAGCTTATTCATCGCAGGCCCCTCCCTCAAAAGACTCGGCAGGTTTCATGGGAATACGCGCTTGCACTTTCGTTCCTTTGCCAACGCCGGAAACGATGGTCAGCCCGTCCTTACGCCCGGCCAGCCTGAGCCGTGACGCCACGTTGTACAGCCCGATGTGCCGCTCAGGGATACGCTGATCCGCCAGGCTCCGCTTCAAGCTGCTCAGCGTTTCCTCCGACATGCCGATCCCGTCATCCTCCACGGCAACCAGCAATTCCTCCCCGCTGATCTGCATGAAAATATCCACGCTGCCGTTTTCTTCCTTGGGAGCAAGCCCATGGCGCACGGCGTTTTCCACCAGCGGCTGGATCAAAAATGAAGGAATCATCCATTCAGAGGGTTCAAACTGCGGGGGAATATGCCAGCGCAGGGCGATTTTCTCCCCGAACCGCGCCTGATAAAGCGAAAAGGAATCGTTGATGAACGCGATTTCCCTGGCCAGCAGAATCATGGAATTGTTGCTGCCCAAAGCATAGCGGAAGGAACGGCTCAGGGCGGCAAGCAGGGCGCTGGTCTTTTTCGCGTTCTCCAGGGAGGCGTTGTACATGATCACGTTCAGCGTATTGAACAGAAAATGCGGCTGCACCTGGCTTCGCAGCAGCTGGAGCTTTCCCGCCTCGATCACATGGCGCATCTCCAGCGCCTCGGTTTCCTTGAGCCGAAGGGTATGCTCGATTTCCGTTTTTTCTTCCACCAGCCGTATTTGTTCCTGCATGGAATGCTTCATATCGTTGAATGTCTTTGCCAGGTGGCCGATCTCGTCCGGCCTGCTGTCATCCACGTCCGGCGTGTCCAGCTTCCCGTCCCGGATATCCCGGGACGCGCGGGAAAGCAGCACGATGGAGCGAAGCAGATGAAAAAGGGATACGGTCATCATTGCCGCGGCGACAATGGAAAGGAAGGTTAAAACCGTGCGTACTTCGTTCAGCCTTTCGCTTGTTTGACGCATTTCCGCAAAGGAACCGTAATTGTCCTGAATGGCCTGCTCCAGCAATTCGTTTGCGTATTGTCCCAAATAGATAAAAGCAGATCGGAGCTTGTCATAGTATACGACAGACGCTTCCTTGCCCGAGGCGTTTGACAAAAGATCAATAATGCTTTCGATCTGATGGGATACATAGGTATGCGTTGTTTCCAGCGCGCCGCAGAGCATGACATAGTCTTCTGTCACCTTCGGCAGCTCTTGATGAATATGCGTTAATTCTGTTTGGGTATCAGACAGGTAGTTTTGAAGCTCTTCCAGGAAAGCGCGGCTTTCACCGTAATTCCAATGATACTCTTCCATGTTTTCCAGGCAGGCTTTGCTTTGGTTCAAAAAGCGGCTGATTGCCCGGATCGTCTCAATCTTTTCCTGCGTCGGTTTTAATATATGGGTCGATTGATAATTCCAAAGAATCATCTGTGTCGTAAGCATCGCGATAAAAAGCACAAGGAACCACACAGTGCGGCCGGTCAGTGTCATTCCACGCCAGAGGCTTCTTTTCAAGGGAATCCACCTGCCCTGTTTTATTCCTTCGTGAATAATCATCCAATTTAATTATATCATTCACGCTGCCATAAATAAATAGCACAGGTCTTTGTTTTTCTTCACTTTTTTGATGAATGGCGGCAGCAGGAAGCGCGTGTACTGGCTTTTCTTTCGCCAGTTCATGCCTCGCCTCTGCTCAATCTTACTCGCAGCCTACCATCTGGAAGGAATTCCAGGATATCCTGGCAGCGGCAGGCCTGGAGCACCATCGGGTGCACGATCTGCACCACCATTAAGTCAAGCTAATGACAAAACTTTTTTATCCACCTGCCCTTTCTGATACGCTGTTTCCACCCTTCAGGAAGTCCTGAACAGCATATTCAATCTCAATCCGATGGTCGTGAAAGACCGTCACTTTTTTTATGACTTTTTCTGCTATTGCCTGTGTCAGGGATTCAGCGGACATGACCTCATGTCGTATTGCCTCGGTCTCCATGTTCTCCTGAGCTTCCTGCTGTCTTACGGCAATCATGCGCATGGTATTCTGGATTTGCTGCAATTCATTATCACAGCTTTGCTTTTCAGTCATGTAGGCATCCTGATCCAACTCACCCGACACGAACCTCTCATACAGTTCCCGCTTGAGATGCAACATAGATTGAAGTTGCTTCTCCAACTCTATCTGCTGTTGCGCCTGCGGCTGAATTTCATCGGCTCCGGCAGTTGTACCCAGTGTTGCTTCTATCTGACAACGAATAGAATCAAATACAATCCGTTCCAATTCATCCGCCCTGATGGAAAGCCCATTACAGCCGAGATTAAC
>JAZQCB010000037.1:0-18226 GCA_045546035.1 Clostridia bacterium | reverse complement strand
AATGCGAGTTCCGACAGCAGATGGAAAACGAACCCGTCAGGCAGATTTTGGAAAAGGAGCAGGACACTATGAGAATCGCGGTGTCGTATGATAACGGCCTGATCTTCCAGCACTTTGGCAGGACCGAACAATTCAAGTTCTATGACGTGCAGGATGGCGCTGTGAAAGCCGCTCAGGTCGTCAGCGCGGATGGATTCAGCCATGAAGGGCTCGCTGTCTTTCTGCGTCAGCAGCAGACCGACGTGCTGATCTGTGGAGGCATTGGCGGCAGAGGACAAGGTGCGCTTGCTGATGCGGGCATTCAACTGTGCGGTGGATGTGAAGGAGAAGCCGACTCAGCTGTGAACGCCTTTCTGGGGGGCCGACTGTCCTATGTTGAAAACCCCGTATGCACCCATCATGAAGAACATCATCCCGAAGGATGCCATTAAGACCATCGGATAAAGCGCATTGATACGGTCATTCCCTGTGGGTGGCCGTTTCATTCAGGACATCGGTTAGCTAAGTCTAACATCAAGGAGGTATTCAGATGCAGCCATCAAGAAAAACACTGCACAAGATCATTCCTTCAGCGTTCAGTCTTCTCCTGTTCTTGGGGTCATTCACTGTTTTCTCCGCCTGCGGTATCAAAGAGGATGGAAGCTGGATGCGCTGCCACAGCGCACAGACAACAGTCACGATCTTTGCCGCGGTTCTCTCGGCATGCTTGCTTTTGCAGGCTTTCACTCGGCAAAAGGCATTGAGAGTCGTACTGAATGGCATCGGTATTGCTGGCAGCGCCATCATTTTACTCCTTCCCGGAAAGCTGATGCCTATGTGCATGATGCACACGATGCGCTGTTATACGCTCTTCCAGCCTTTTGTGCGGATCATGGCGGTGCTGGTTGCCTGCTCCTGTTTGATTCAGGTCATTCAGGCAACCCGCGAGAGGAGGCATTGATTCATGAAAAAGAAAGTCTGGCTGATCCTCCTCATTGTCATTCTTGTAATCGGAGCCATAACCGCCGTGTTTGTGATACGCGACAATCGGAATAAGGCAGATACGTATCAGAAAGCCGTTCAGATGGCGCAGACAGGGAATACACCTAATGCATACCGGCTTTTCCTGGAACTTGGGAGCTATCAGGACGCGGAACAGCGATTATCCGAACTCGCAGCGGCGGACGCTCTTCTGCCTTACCGCGCTGCTGAAAAAGGGGACATTGTTTCCTTCGGACATTTCGAGCAGGACAACGATCTATCAAACGGGCCGGAACCCATTCAGTGGATTGTGCTGGATAAAATAGACGGGCAGCTGCTTCTTCTGTCCGCATCCTGTCTGAAGGGCATGGCCTACAATACAGCAGCTTTCACGCCCGTCACGTGGGAGACCAGTTCCCTCCGCGCCTGGCTGAATGAGGATTTCTTTTCCTCCGCCTTTACTGAAGAAGAAAAGGCGCTGATTCCAACTGTATCAAATGAAAACCCCGATCATTCCATCGTGGAGACGCCGGGCGGAAGGGATACGCGGGACCGGGTATTTGTTCTCTGTGAACGGGATATGGTCATCTATCTGAATGACCCGGCGGATCAGGAGGCTGTCGGTAAAGCGTCGACCACGGAATACGCAAAAGCGAACGGGCTCCAGACTGACGTGGAAGGAAACGCGTCATGGTGGCTGCGTTCGCCCGGGATGTACGAATACATTGCCCAGTTCGTGGATCAGAATGGTGAACCGTACACAAACGGAGCCAGCACGGATATCGATTATCTCTGCGGCGTCCGGCCTGTTTTGTGGCTGGATACTATGCCTTCCTCTGAAGGAGGCCGGCCGTGAAGAGTACATTGAAGCTGAACAGTATTCCCATGAAAAACATGCGCACCCATCCTGTGCGGACGATGATCCTGATGCTGCTGGTGATAGCCCAGGCGGCCTGCGTGATGGGCGGACTGATGTTGACCCGTTCCATGCGGCAGGAAATGGCCTTGGCGGAAGCAAGACTTGGCGCGGATATACTGGTGTATCCGTCAGCAGCCATGAGCAAGATCTCCAGCAAAACGCTTCTGATGCAGGGCTCGCCGGTCGAGGTCTGGAAGGATCGCTCTATACTGTCGCGCATGGATGACTGCGATGGAATCGCCGCGGTTTCTTATCAGCTGTATATCCGGGATTCGACAGCGGAAACACCCCTGTGGATCGCAGGATACGATCCCGAGACAGATTTTGTCCTCGCGCCGTGGATCGAGGGGCAGACAGATTACAAACTGCCGGATGGTTCTGTTCTGGCCGGATGCAGGGCGGCGCAGGGAGAAAACGTCATTTCACTGTTTGGCAAAAGCTGGCCTGTTGCCGCTCGGCTTGCAGAGACGGGCTCTGAGCTGGACGAAATGGTCTTCGTGAATCCGCATACGATGAGCGCCTTGATTGAAGCGGCCGAAGAGGCCGGGATCACCGCTTATCGGAACGTCGCCCCTGAACGGGATTTCACCGTCGCACTGGTGCGGGTGAATGTTCATTCTTCGCTGGACAGCGTGACAAGCTGGCTGAACACCTATATTCGCAAAGTCAAGGCTGTGCGCAGCGAGGAAACGCTGACCGATACCTCGGCGGGAATGCGCAGGCAGATGACCATGATCACAGTGATTGCGGCAGGCGCATGGATCGTCCTGCTGCTGGCATTGAGCATCGCTCAGTCCATGATGATGAAGGAACGGAAAAAGGAACTGTATGTCTGGCACGCGATTGGCGCTTCCCGAGCCGTCGTGAACCGGGTCATGCTGCTGGAGACATTTTCCATCTATGCGGCAGGCGCATTGCTGGGCATTCTGCTTTGCGCCGGACTGCTGCCGGTTCTATTCGGAACAGCGGCAGAGCTTTCCGCTTTGCTGCGTTTCGCGTTGTTGACAATGCTTTTGACTGTCCTGATCGGCTGTGTCAGCACGCTGCTTTCCGTAAAGCGGGCAACAGAATCCATGAACGGGCAAATGCTGCTGACTGTATGAGGAGGGAGACAAGATGATTTCATTGAAAAACCTGCCGTGGCGAAATCTGAAGGGGTATCCCGGAAGGACCGCGGCTCTGATGCTGTTTGCCGCGTTGATGGCTTTTGCCGTATTTGGCGGCACGATGATGATCGACGGGGTGCGAAATGGACTGGAAACGGTCAAGTCCCGCCTTGGCGCGGATATCATGGTCACGCCGGAGAGCGCGAAGAATGAATTTGACGCGCAGACCGTGCTGCTGAAAGCGGAGCCCGGCTATTTCTACATGGATGCTTCCGTACTGGAAGAGATCCGGGCCATCGATGGTGTTGAAATTGCTTCACCGCAGTTGTTCCTTGCTTCCGCGAAGGCAGGCTGCTGCTCCACCCGAGTACAGATGATCGCATTTGACCCGACAACGGATTTTACCATCCAGCCCTGGCTGAAGGACACCCGTGTTGCGGAACAGATGGGCCTTCTGGATGTGGTGATCGGCAGCACGGTGGACTGGACATCTGCCGCGCAGGATAACGTCATTCGTTTTTACGACACGGAGTGCCATGTCGTCGGCCAGTTTGCCCCGACTGGCTCTACTCTTGACAGCGCTGTATATATGAATTTCGATACCTGCAAAGCGCTGATCCAGGCTTGCCGGGATAAGGGCATGTTCAAGTATGAAAACCTGGACGCGGATGGGATCATCTCCTCTGTGATGATTCGCGTCAAGCCGGGATATGATATTGAAACGGTCGCAGGTCAGATCCGCAGCAGCGTAGATGGCGTCAGCGTCGCCACCGCGACCAATATGGTATCCGGGATCGCGGCCAGTCTTGAAAAGATCAGCGGTACGGTATCGGTTCTCATCATCGTGTTCTGGCTGCTGGGGCTCACGATGGTGATCCTGATCTTCACTTTGATGATGAACGAGCGCAGACGGGAATTCGCTTCCCTGCGGGCCATGGGAGCCAGCCGGGGAATCCTCTCCGGGATTGTTGTAAAAGAAGCGCTGACCGTCAACCTGTTGGGCGGCTTGCTGGGTATCGCCGCGTCAGCGGTCATCCTGTTCTCTTTCAGCGGGTTGATCGGCGAAAGCCTCGGAGCGGGATTCGTACTGCCCTCGATCGTGCAGACAGTGCTTCTGGCTATACTGGCGCTGCTTTCTGTGACGGTATCCGCAGCACTGGCGGCATGGAGTGCCGGGAAAAAAGTCAATCATATGGATGCGAGCCTGGTACTGAAGGAGGGTGAATGATCATGAAACTAACGGCGCAGGGAATCAAAAAAGACTTTCCGAGAGCAAACAAAAGCAGCAACTATTTCACGGCGGTACAGCCGATGGATTTTGAACTGACCTCCGGGCAAATGATCGAGGTGACCGGGCGCTCAGGAAGTGGGAAAAGCACGTTGCTGAATATGCTGGCCGGCATGCTGACACCAACCTCCGGGAAGGTGCTGTTGGATGATATCGACCTGTATTCATTGGATGAGAAATCTCTGTCCCGACTCCGGAATGAAAAGATCGGTCTGATCCCTCAGGGACATACGGCTTTGCTCAGCCTGACAGTGCTGGAAAACGTTCTGCTGCCGGCTGTGCTGTACAGCAAATCGCAGCCGCCGGAAGAAAGGGCCAGGGAGCTTCTGGACCAGGTGGGGATCGGGCAGCTTTTGAACGCAAAGCCAAACGAGCTTTCCGGAGGCGAACTGCGGCGCATGGCCATGGCTCGCGCCATGCTGATGCATCCCGGCGTTTTGTTGGCGGACGAACCCACGGCGGGGCTGGACAATGAAAACACCATGGCTGTGCTTTCTTTGCTTCGTAAAGCTGCGGATGATGGCGCGGCGGTGCTGCTGGTGACGCATGAGAATGAGGCGGCGCAGTTTGCAGATCGGGTATTTACTATGGATGGCGGGAGGCTGGATTGATATGGGGATCCTGCCGGAATTGTTTTTCTCTTTTGCCCGCATCGGCGCGTTTACCTTCGGCGGCGGATATGCCATGCTGTCTCTGCTGGAGCACGAGTGCGTCGAGAAAAAGCAATGGCTCACAACTGATGAGATGGCCGAAGTGACGGTGATTGCCGAATCCACGCCCGGCCTGATCGCCATCAACTGCGCCACCTACACAGGACTCAAGCAAGCCGGAATGAAAGGCGCGTTGACCGCTACCCTGGGCATGGTGCTGCCTTCCTTTCTCGTGCTGCTCTTGATCTCCGCCTTTCTGCAGAATGCCATGACCATTACCGTGGTGGCCAAAGCACTGAAAGGGATTCGTGTGGCGGTCGTGCTGCTGATCCTGCGGGCCGGAATCAACATGCTCAGGAGTATATTGAAAAAGACGCCGGACAAAAAAACCGCGTTGATCTTTTTCGGGATCTTCCTGACGCTGACGCTCTGCTCCCTTCTGCTGGCATGGCGCATTCCCACCATTCTGATGATTCTGGCCTCCGGGGCAATGGGATATGCGCTGTTTTCCCGAAAGGGGGCGGCAAAATGACCATTCTGGTATTGTTGCTGGAGTTTCTCAAAATCGGCGCGTTCGCATTTGGCGGAGCTTATGGCGCGATCCCGCTGATCCGGGAGGCCGTGCTCTCCAATGGCTGGATGGATGAAGCGCAATTGATGAACCTGCTTGGCATAAGCGAATCTACACCCGGTCCGATCATGGTCAACGCCGCTACCATGACCGGATTCGGACAGGCTGGCATCATTGGCGCGGCTGTCGCGACTTTAGGCGTAATCCTGCCGTCTTTTCTGATCATGCTGGTTATTCCGCGGCTTCAGAAGAAATGGAGCGGTCATAGAGTGATCCGACTTGCCATGCGGGGAATCAAGCCTTGTCTGGCCGGGGTGATTTGCGCGACTGGTATCCATCTTGCTATCGAGCTCATATCGGCACAAAACGCTGATGCCGGTTTTGATGCCCTGGCGCTTGTCTTGCTATGCATTTTAGGGTTATTCTCATTCGGTTGGAAGAAATACCGGAGGAAACCGGTATCGCCGATCGTTCTGATTGTGGTTACGGCTGTTCTGGGAATGTTTGTTTTTTGAATCAAATAGGATATCAGCAGACAAGAAATAATGCGTAGAGTTGATACCATCGTTTCCAATGACTGGCAAACCTTGAAGATCGGAAGCCGGGGTAACTGGGTATCCGGGGAGCTCAACGAGATTACAACTGAATAATGCAGAAGGCCTGCAACCTGGTTTCATACGAACCGGATTGCAGGCTTTTTTTCGTTTTGGCTTCGGGATCAACTATCCAACACTATATGAATGTTGGGGGGAAGCTCTTTCTTCCAATCTATCCCGATGGGGATGGGCGGTAACCAGCGGATGATGGGCTTCCTGTCCGGAAACGTTGCACTCCTGGGACCAACCCAGAAGGTGTGCCAGTGCGCAGCCCGCACATGGGGCCGTGGACTGGAATGAGCGCCCTGCACAGAAGCCACTTCCTTCTCTGCAGAGCGCTCATGATTCTTATAATTCCGTATGGCATTGGAGACGCGGACACCGACATCCCATACCTGCGGTTCCTTGGGACTTCTTATCTAACTGTCGGAGTTGGAAACCCACAGTGACTGCATCTGCGTTCTTCGATACAGCTTCTATAATTGCACGATCCTGTGGGCTGGCTCTGCTCTTATCTACGCGATTTTCCAGGAAGCAGCCTCCTGCCTGCCTTCCACAAAGGATTTGTAGATTCCGTCTTTCGCGATCAGCTCCTGATGGGTGCCGTGCTGCACGATGCGGCCGTTGTCGACCACAAAGATCTGATCCGCGTGGCGCACGGTCTTCAGCCGGTGGGCGATCATGATGATCGTCTTTTCCTTTGTCAGGGCCTCAATGGCTTCGGTCAGCTCCGTCTCGTTCTCCGGATCTACGTTGGCGGTGGCCTCGTCCAGAATGATGATGGGCGCGTCCTTCATGATGGCCCGGGCGATAGAGATCCGCTGCTTTTCGCCGCCGGACAGGCTGGCCCCGCCCTCGCCGATCACTGTGTCGTAGCCATCCGGCAAAGCCATGATGAAATCGTGACACCGGGCTTTCTTTGCCGCTTCAATGACTTTCTCCATCGGCGCGTCTGGTTCGCCGAAGCGGATGTTGTTGGCGATGGTATCCTCAAAGAGATAGACGCTCTGGAACACAAAGCTGAAGTTCCGCATCAGGGAATCGAAGCTGTAGTCCTTCACGTTTCGTCCGCCCAGCAGCACCTGTCCCTCCTGCACGTCCCAGAACCGGGCCATCAGGTGGCACAGCGTCGTCTTGCCTCCGCCGGAGGGGCCGACAAACGCCGTTGTGGTTCGCTCCGGAATCCGGAGGGACACACCGTCGATGATCTTCCGGCGGTCGTAAGAGAAACCAACGCCGCGCAGTTCGATATCCCGCTTCTTCGGCGTCATCTCCTCGCCGTCGATGTCCATGGGCGGCAGGTCCATGATCTCTTTGGTTTTGGTGACTGCGATGTTGATGTTGCGCATCAGGGCGGTGAAGGAGCTCATGGTGTCCAGGCTTTCGTAGACCATGAGGGCGGAGATCATCATCATGATGCAGTACAGCAGGGGCATGGTGCCGTCAAAGTAAAACTTCAGCGACAGGATCGCCATCGCCACGCCGGTCAGCTTGGTCGCCAGGTTCTGCATGGTCACCCAGGGGATCACCGTGAACTCGAGGCCCGTATCCGCGCCGGCCTTCTCCGTGATGGCCGCGTCCAGCTTTCTTGCCGCGTCATCCGTCATGGAATAGTTCTTGACCTCCGCGATGCCCTGCACATATTCGATGACCTGGGTCACCAGTTCCTCGTCGGCCCTGTGCTTCCGCGGCGCGGCGGGACGGGTCGAACGCTGCATGACGGCATTGAACAGGATGTACAGCGCGATGCCGCCCACTAGCACCAGCCCGATCCGCCAGTCAAACGCCAGGACAAAGCAGGCGATCACGCCGGTTGTCAGAATGCCCTGCGTGGTGATCATCACGATGCGGGTGGCGATGTCCGCCAGGCTCTCCATGGTGTTGGTGGTCACGTTGGTGATGGCACCAAGTGAGTTTTTGTTGAAGAACCCCATGGGCAGATAGCGCAGATGCTCGGCGATCTCGATCCGCTTGTGGGCGCAGGCGTGATAGCCCGCCTCACATTGCAGCATGGTGGTCTTCAGGCTGACGCAGAACTGCCCGATCACGGAAACCAGCATGATCCCCAGCGCCAGCAGCAGATGCTTCGATGTCATCTGTCCGTCGATGATCCCTTGCACCACCACGCCGATGGCCGTGATGCGCAGGGCGGCGAAGATCGCCTTCACAACGCCCAGCGCGATGGCCAGGTACAGTTTGTTCCGGTCCTCTTTCCCGCAGAAATCGAAGAACCGCTTCATCGTCTTAAACATGAGCTTCATCCTCCCTTGCCGCGATATGCGCCTGCCACATCCTGCGGTACAGTTCGCTTGTCTTCAGCAGTTCTTCCTGTGTGCCCGCCGCCTCGACCCGTCCGTCGCTGATCAGGATGATCTGGTCGGCTGAGGCGATGGTGGAAAGCCTGTGCGCGATGACGATCAGCGTCCTGCCCCGGACCAGCCGGGCCACGCTGCGCTGCACCAGCGCCTCGTTCTCCGGATCCGTGTAGGCGGTGGCCTCGTCCAGGATCACGACCGGCGCGTCCTTCAGCATGGCCCTGGCGATGGAGATGCGCTGGCGTTCGCCGCCGGACAGGTGGCTGCCGGAACCGCCGCAGATCGTCTTGTATCCGTTCTCCAGCTGCATGATGAATTCATGACATCCGCAGGCCTTCGCCGCCTCCATGACCTGCTCGTCCGTTGCGGCCGGATTGCCGAGCCGGATGTTCTCCATGACGCTCATGTCGAACAGATAGTTGTCCTGGGAGACATAGGCGATCTTCTTCTGGTAATCGTCCAGGGGAATCTGCCGGATGTCCACGCCGCCGAAGGTGACGCTGCCACTGCCCACGTCCCAGAAGGACGCGATCAGCTTGGCAATCGTGCTCTTGCCAGAGCCGGAAGGCCCCACCAGCGCGTTGACCGTGCCTTCTCGGATGGTCAGGCTCACGCCATGCAGCACCTCTTCCTCCTTGTAGGCGAAATGCACATCGCGGAGAGTGATCCCGCTGCCTTTCGGCTGTGTCCTGATGGCTTCGGGCCGTACCAGTTCCGGCTTTTCGAGGATGTCCGTCACCTCCCCGATGATGGTGCCCAGCTTGGACATGTCGTCCATGTAGCTGGCCGCGATCACAAAGGGCGTGATCAGTCCCAGGGACAGGATGATCAGCATCAGCAGGTCGGGGCCCTGGACCCGGCCATTGATGAAAAAGGACACGCCGAAGGGCAGCAAGGCCAGCAGGGTGGCAGGCATCAGCACCATTGCCGCGTTCTGGTAGACGTTGCAGCGCCGCATCCACTCAATGAAGCAGTCCGCGCCTTCCTTCGCCGCCACGACGAATTTCTCATAACTGGTTTTCGCCTTGCCGAACGCTTTGATCACTTCAATGCCGTTGATGTACTCCACGGCGGTATCGTTCAGGGCTTTGGTTTTAACTACGGTGTTTTGATAGCTTTCCTTGCTGCCGCGCATCATCAGCGCGAAGAAGAACAGCCCGACCGGCACCGTAATCAGCGAGAGCAGGGCCAGCCGCCAGTCGATCTTCACCATGTAGCCGAAGATCACGAAGGGGATGATCAGGTTGGAGGTGACCTCCGGGATCATGTGGGCCAGCGTGGTCTCAATGGAATCCACCCGCTCCACGATGATGTTCTTGTAGGTGCCGGAGGACTCCGCCAGCACGTCGCCCAGGGGCATCTTCGCTAGCTTCCGGGTCAGTCTGCGCCGGACGTTGGCCAGCACTTCGAAAGTCGCCTGATGGGACATGCTGGTGGAAAAAGCGTGAAAGATCCGGTCCAGCGCAAAGAACAGCGCCATCCACAGGCACTGCGTCAGGCAGAACCCAAAGTCCGCCGTCTTTTCCAGCAGTCCCCGGACGATATTGGCCAGAAAGATGTATGGAATGAATCCGCTGACCACGCTCAGGACTGCCAGCAGCACGCTGCCGATGTAGCTGCCTTTTCTGGTCCCGGCGAATGACAGCGCCCAGCCCAGGGCGCTTTTCCCGCGCTTTTTGACTTTCCTGTCCTGTTTGTCCATGTTGTGTCTGACCTCCTTGGTAGTTAGATGTGGCTAACACACGGGCAAAAAAGAATGCCCCTGTATTACAAAGGGAAGGGGCTCAGTAACCGAAGAACTCCTGCCAGCCGCGTGAGAAAAAACGGTCCAGGGTGTCGGCATAGCGCAGGGCTTCCTCGCGGTTGAAATCATGCGCCACTGCCTGGAAGACGGCGTTCACGTTGGCGGACACCAGCAGGTGAAATTCCTTCTGGTCCACCTCACGAATGGGCTTGCCCTGAGCCCGCAGGAGTGCCATCATGGCCATCGTGGTTTTTTCTTCCTCTGCCGCAAGATCGTGCAGGAAAGTCTCGTAACGGGTGCCCTGCGACTTGCAGATCAGCAGCCGGAAAGCGTCCAGATGGTCATAGATATAGGTCATGGCCAGACGCGCATCGCCGCCGGACTGCCACTTCTCCGTGACAATACCAGCTTCAAGCGCTTCCCGTTCCGCGGTTTCCTCCTGACGGTACAGCGTCATCAGTCCCTGGAACGCGGGCTCAACCAAAGCCGAGAACATCTCTTCTTTGCCGGGAAAGTGCTTATACAGCCCGGCGGCGCTCATGCCCGCGGCGGCAGCGATGCGGCGCATGGATGCATCGGCAAAGCCATAGGTCAGAAATTCCTGCCAGGCTGCCGCCATGATCTGTTCATGGTGACCGGCTTTGTCCCGCGCCATGCATCTGCCTCCTTTCAGTATAGTAGCGAACGATGTTCACTACGCTTAATAGAATACACCGTTCGCTATGATCTGTCAATAAGCTTTTTGTTAAAAAGATGGCTTGTACAGAAAACAGCGGAAACAAAGAAACAGGCAGAGAACTTCTGATGGCTCTCTGCCTGTTTCTGAAGGCTATGTGATCTTGGACAATGAACTATCGATATTTTGTTCTGTCAATCATGCCGCATCAGATACCGTTTCGGTAATACTCATGTCGCTCTGGCAGTCCACAGAAACCGCGCAGGCGGGGTCGCCGACCACGGCGTCTGTATACTCGCCGCCACCCACGATACTGCCGGAAACGGAGCAGTCACGGATCTCGAAGGAGGACATCACATCGCTTCCTTCCATCATTTCCTTGCCGCCGCCAATCAGGCCGCCAACAGCCTTTGTCGTATCGGAAACGGTGATCGCAACGTTTTCTACGGTACAACCGGTAATCTGGGCAGGCGAAGCAGGTTCGTAGGTGCCTCCGAAGCCTACAAGGCCGCCTACCAGACGGTTTCCTTCACCGGTCACGGTGATGGAGGTGCCGCTTACCTTGCAACCGGTGATTTGAGGCGCGCCCCACGGAGCACCGCAGATCGCGCCGAAGCCCCAAGTGGCGTTTCCTTCAGCGACAATGCTTCCGCCGACAGCCTCGCAGTTGACGATCGAACTCATGGTAGTGCCGCCCGCGATAATGCCCGCGCATGCTCCGTCATCGCCAATCACGGTGATATCGGCGGTAGCCGTGCAATTAGAAATCAGATCAAATCCCGTTCCGACAATGCCGCCGATACCCTGTGAACCGCTGAGCCTGTTCTCGCCCTGCAGGGTAATATCGGAGACTCTGCAGTTCATGAACTGAAGCCCGACCGCGCCGCCGACAAGATAGAAGCCGGAGACATTGACGTTTTCAAGCGTGAAATTGCCGATATACGCTTCTCCGTTTTCCGTTCCGGACGCGCATCCAAACAGACCTGCTCCCATGGGAGACGCGGCGGATACCGTCAGGTTGGAGATGGTATGGCCCGCTCCGTCAAACGTACCTGTGAAGGCGTAGTCGGGATGTGGGACTTCCGCGTCCTCGGGTGCGTCGGACAAGGACTGGAACGCGCCAATCGGCTCCCAGTTTTCATACCCGGACAGATCGATGTCAGCGATGAGAACATAGTGTCCGGCCAGGTTTTCACGAATGAGATTCAGTTGTTCCGCAGAAGCGATTTGCCAGGGGTCTTCCTTTGTCCCGCTTCCTCCGGCAAAACCTGTGTCCGCCATGGCAGTCACAGACAGCGACATGATGAGCACCAGAGCTACGCAAAGCAGTTTTTTCACGAACAGTACCCTCCTTAACAGTTTGGTGCTGTCAGTGTACCACTCGTGTTAGTGCGATATAACCCCAAATGCGGGCTTTCTGTACCGAAAAACGGGCAAATCTGTATAGAGAGGAAGTGATTGTTGTCAGCTTCACAGCCTGCACTCTCCGGGCAGGATACCGAACCGCTTTCGGAAATCAGCCGAGAACTGGCTTGGCTTCGCATATCCTACGGATTCCGCGACTTCCTGAACGGAGATATCGCTTTGCATCAGGAGTTCAGCTCCTTTCCGAAGGCGCGCCCCGATTACATAGGCGTGAAGCGATACCCCGTAAACCTGCCGGAAGCAGCGCGTGAGCTTTGAGACGCTCATGCAGTATTCGAGTGCAAGCGTGTTATTGTCCGGTATAATTGCCGGATCTTCTTCTATCCTCTTTCCAATTGCATGGATGGCTTTCAGGTCATCCTGATGAAGTTGACGCCTGTGGAGCGGTTCGCATAGCGCAGCCTGAAGGCAAAGAGACAGGTTTTCCAGCAGGCGGGCTTCAAGCCGCATCATTTCAAATCCGCTGTGTATGGATTCCAGCACTCCGATGTCCTGAATGCTTTTCCCGATAGATGCTGAAATGGCAAACCGTTTTCCGGGCAGAAGAGCCATCATCCTTTCCGGATCAGGGATATAGCCGCCGATTACACCTACAAACCGATCTGCTGGCACAGAAACGGAAAGAAAGGAAAACGATGTATTGCCATGATAACACATCTTCTCCGAAGAACCGTCTGATCGGCAGAAACAAGCTTCGTGTTGATCAAGGCGCATCGGTCCGCGTTTCGTGGCCCATTCGACTCCGTCTCCTGTGCAAAAGAGAAGACGTATGTCATCCGGAACTTTCCCTTCCACGAAGGTGTCTTTGCTGAATTCCATATTCCACGAAGAGAGCGAAAAGATATTTGTATCGAGGCGCACAATGCGGCCCTTCCCGGATTCCTCCGGCAGATCAACGGTCAGGGCTGGAGTATCCCGGATTTGCTGATACAGCGCCAACAGATCCTTACTCATTGCTATTTGCCTCTCTCATATTAAAACCGTTCTTCATTTCTTCGTCACCACAGCCACCGCACATGGGATACGGCCCTCGGCCAGCGTCACCTGTACATCCCGGTAGCCTGAGTCCAGAAAGAACTGGCGATAGCTCTCCACAGTAAACTGCCGCTTGAAATCCGCGCCGGCTTTCCCGACCACTGAGGCAAAGCCGCTGGTATTGCCTTTCTGATCCCTGTTCATGTAGGTAGGGATGATCAGCATCCCGCCGGGCCTGCACACGCGATTCAGTTCGTTCAGGGCCTTCAGCGGCTCATCCAGCAGGTGGATCACGTTCCCGGCGACCACCTTGTCGAAGGCGTTGTCCTGAAAATCCAGTGACAGGATGTCCGCCTGCCGGAAGGTCACATTCGGGAACGCAGAGCAGTTCTTTTCGGCCCGCTTCAGCATCCTCGGTGCAAAATCCGTAGCGGTCAGCGCTTTGCACCTGGAGGCGATCACCGCGCTGAGCAATCCCGTGCCGCAGGCGCACTCCAGCACCGTATCCCCGGGCTGAATCAGCGAACTTACAATCTGCCGCAGCGCCTTGTGTGTCTTTCCATTGATGACATTGACGAAAATGTCATAGACACCGGCTACACGATCCCAAAACACAGCAAGATTTCACCCCTTTGTCTTTTTCCGGTATCCGCAATCGCAGTATGGCCCGCCGGAGGCCAGTGTGTATTCGCGGATGAAATCACAGGCCCCACCCGCTTCGGCCATGGTATAGTCCAGGTGGCACATGGCGGGGACAAGATCATACAAGCCCAGCTCCTTCATCAGCGTGCAGATGCCGCATCTGGTGAAACGGGCTTCGTAGCCACTGCCGTCCGCATAGGGCAGGAATTCCATGTTCCAGGAATAGGGATTCCTGTCTGCCGCTTTCAGCGCTGCCGTGGCCTTCATGCCCTGAACGTCCTGTTCGCTGAATTTCTTCTTTCCCATCATCCGGCAGAACCACCGCATGGGGCCGGTCATCATTGCCTTTGCGTAGTAATCCGTCAGTTTCTCAACAGACGGCCGTTCCTTCATGGAGAGCACAAAAGCCGAGAGCATGGCGCAGTTGACGATGTTCATCTTGAAGCGGTCGGCCTTCTCGAACTCCGGGAGCTTTGCGATGATCTCCCTGTACTCAGGCTTCGCAGCTGTTGTTATCCGCGCAGCTTCTGTTTCGGTGAGGCCAAGCACGGATACAAGATGATTCCGGAAAGATCTCCGGGACAGGATCCACATGCCCATAGGCATACCGGCGTATTTCATATCAGACATTCTCCTTGATCAGGCGGGTTTGCATCATCCCGCCGGTTACCCCTCACAGGACTGAAAAGCAGGACTTCCGATTTCACGCTTCTTCCCGGAATGTGATCTTCACGATCTTCATCCTGACAAAACGGTCGCAGAACCGGATCATCAGTTTGTGCAGCGGTCGGACATGTTCGTAAATGTCCCGGTAGCCCCGCATATAGCTTTTCGCGGTAACGGAAGCGAACCGGCCGCTCCAGCCTTCCAGCTCCCGTTCGTCCTCCAGCGAGAAGAATGCGCGCACGTCTGTGATCCCCGCTTCCTTCAGCCAGGTGGAACGCATCATCTTCGCGCCGCGCCGGTTGCAGGAATCAAAGGCAAGGACGGAGCCAGGGAAGCGTTCCGCCATGCGGGAAAACAGACGCTTGACGTCCTCCGTCCTGAAATAGTAGAAGACGCCCGCCGCGATGAACACAGCGCCGCCGGAATCGTCCACAGCCTCCATCCAGCGCGGGTCATTGAGGTCGCAGGCGACGTTCCGCTCCCGCTCTCCGGCGGGCAGCAGTTCGTTCCGCACGGCAATGACGTCCGGCAGGTCGATATTGTAGCCATGGCAGAGCCCGTTGTCGCATTTCCGGAAGGTGTCGTCCAGCCCGCAGCCCAGGTTGACCACGGCTGCTTTGGGGTGGCTCTGAAGGTATGTCTCCACTTCGCACCGAAGGTCGTATTGGCGCTGCGCCACTTCCAGCGCTCCGAACAGGCCGAAGACGGATTCCATCTTTTTGCGCTTCTCCGCGAAGTCATAGTCCAGGGAATCGCAGATGCGTTTTGCCTCCGGATCGGAAAACAGCTGCGGAAAACGCTCAGAGCAGACCAGCCGGCCAAAGAGGGGGATTACCAGGGTTTCCTGTACGGTGTTTTTCTCAATAAGGTATTTCATCGGTCCTTCCTCCGAAATCAGGCAGCCATGCTTATTTAGATGATATTCACTTTCTGCCGGTCAGCAGCGCGGAGCCGCTCAGCGCCATCCAGGCGGCTTCGGACTTCTTCATGAACTTGTCGTTCGTCGTATCAATCAGCTCAACCTTTTCATAGCCCATATCCCGGAGCTTCTTCACAAAGGCCTGCATATCGCCGTACTTGGATTTGGAGAAGATGTCGTGCAGGGCGAAAGTGCCGCCTTTTTTCAGGGTGCGCAGGGTTTCCAGCAGATACTTCTGCCGATCACCGGGGATGTTGTGGTATACGTAGTTGCTCACCACGGCGTCAAAGGTCTCGTCCGGGAAATCCAGATGGGTGGCGTCTCCCTGCCGGAACGTGATCTGGCTGACCCCCTCGGCTTTGGCGTTGCTTTCGCACAGACTCTTGCTGAAGGATGCATATTCCTTGCCCCAGCGGTCGATACCCACGATCTCGGCCCTTGGATTCCGCTTGCCCACGGCAATCCCCAGCGCTCCGCTTCCGCAGCCCACGTCCAGCACCTTGCCGCCTTCCGGCAGCTTCACATAAGACGCCGTCCCCTCGATGATCTGCCGGGCCATCTGGCGTTTTCCGTTGTAATCAAAGGCGCGGTACATTTGGGCAGCCCAGACAGTCAGCCCGCAGAAGACGACCGCAATCACCCCAAATGCAATCGTCAGCACCGTTCTCAGCGTGCCGCCCGGCAGCAGTTGAAACGCTGCCACCGCGACGGTGCATCCCAGGAACGTAAACAGGAAAGAATACACCATGCCCTTGGGCATCCAGTTTTTGTAATCAGGTTTCATGCCGGTTCCTCCTTACTTTCTCCAGTTGGGGCTTGACCAATTGCATGAACCGGCTTAAGTTCTTTTGGAGTTTTTCTTTGTTTTCCGCGTAGTAGCTGTGCCAGGAAGCCCAGTCCCGCCACCACGTTGAAAAACAGGGACATCGCAAGTCCGTCCAGGATGATTCTCGGCCAGTTCATTGCGCTTTCCTCCTCCGGATGATCTCATCGTGGCAGGCATCCCCGTCCGACAGGTCCGAATGCCGGATGAAGGTCACATGGCGGCGCAGGTTTTCATAAACTTAAACCAAAGGACCATGTTCTCACTCGTGGAGATTCTCCCAAACATGCCGTCGTAAAAGCTGGCCTGTCCGCCGGTGGTCCTGTAGGCGTTCCTGATCTGATCTTTCCTTGTCATGGTGATACTCGCTCCTCCGGTTTTTGAAACATCGTCACTGGAACAATGTGCATACCCAGGCCGCGATTGCCGAAGCCGCCGGGAATATGAGCAGAAGCTTCAGCAGCTGGCTTTTGATGTTGTAACCGTACTTTTTCAGGGGATATACACTTTCCACCTCCGGGAAGTAATACTGGAAGAAGTGAAACTTCATCAGTAAGAAGTAGTCAAAGCACACCATGTCGTAAGCTTTGTAGATCGTGAAGATCAGCACAAATCTTGTGAAAAACTGCCAGAAGCCGAAGCCGCTTTGGAATCCGTCCCAAATGGAAACAATCCCCACGCCCAGGATCATGAGTATACTGAAGATCATGAGCGTCCAGCCGATGGTTCGGGCGCCAACAAACAGCTCTTTGTCACGGGGAAGGATCGCCTCCCGCGCCTCCCTGGGCGCGGATGAGAAAAGCTCTTTCTTTTGAATGAACGCCACGGCGGACAGCAGCATCAGAGTGATCGCCGCACAGAACACGATGGCCAGGAATATCGTAAGCAGCATATGATCCCTCCAGACTTATTTCTTCACGCTGACCAGCAGACCGTTTTCCTTTTTCACCAGATCGTACGCCTGTGCGATGGGATGACGGTTTCCCACAATGCAGTAATCGCAGCAGGGCGATTCCACGCACGTCCCTTCGCGGATCAGGCAGGCGTGGAGCTTTTGCATGGCCAGATGGTCGCAGTTGCACATGACGGGCAGCACGTCCTCCATGTGGTGGCGTTTGGCGAATTCCGCGTTGGGGCACTGGGTAAAGCTGTAGCGGATCACGCCGTTTTCCCTGTCATAGGAGCAGGAACCCATCCGGAAGGAGCCGGGGAAGCGCTTGATCTCCTCGACTCGTATGTCGTTGGCCTTCTGAAAAATCCGGCTGGCGAGGCGGTTGTCCAGCCTGCGGTTGAGGTTGAAGATTTTGCCCAATGCATCGAATGCTCCCATAAAGCAGTCAAAAATGTCCTGCTGCACTTCTTCCAGCGTTGGCTTGTCCGGAACGACTTTGTACCAGGCGAAGATCAGGATCGGGTCATAGATGCTGACCTTGATCTTTGCGCCGGCCATGGGCGGTTCATCCCGGAGAAACTCGCAGTACTGCAGCTGGATCTTCTCCCAGAGCTCTTTGCAGGTCTGATCATCATACCAGCGATGCAGAAGCCGCAGAACGCATTTCTTCGCCTTCCTTGTGTAGACTGCGTGCCGGGCGCGGTCGATGGGCAGGTCCTTTTCTTTCACTGTGCTTCGCCTTCTCTTGCGTACTGTTTCCGGATCGCGTCCCAGCCCGGCATCTGTGCTTTCAGCTCCCGCCAGTTTGGCATGGGGAATTCCGGCCTGCGGGCCAGGATCTTCCCGAACTCCTCATCCAGCATTTCCATCTCCTCAAAGGCGTTCCGGCAATGCTCACAGGCGATGAGATCCCCGGCGGTTTTCCACTTGGCCATGCCGAAGTAGAGAAACTGCATGACTGCGCCTTTGATCCCTGGAGCATAGTATTGATCATCGCCCTCCGGCAGAATTGAGATGCCCTGCGCCTTCAGCATCGCGTACGCCTCCCGGGAAGCCATG
>JAZQCB010000036.1:0-3054 GCA_045546035.1 Clostridia bacterium | reverse complement strand
CATCTGCTGCTGAAGGAAGAGCAGACAGCCGCCTACAGCGTCGAGATCTGGAAGCGCTTCCGTAAATGGGGCGGCATTCCGACCGGCATTACGCAGAACGTGAAAGATCTGCTGGCCAGTCAGGAGATCGAGAACATCTTTGAGAACAGCGACTACATCTACATGCTCAACCAGGCTGCCGGCGACCGTGAAATCCTGGCGAAAAAGCTGGGCATTTCACCGCATCAGCTGTCGTATGTGACGCAGAGCGGCGAAGGTGAAGGCCTGCTGTTCTACGGCAATGTGATTCTGCCGTTCCAGGATCGTTTCCCGAAGAATACCAAACTCTACAGCATCATGACGACCAAGCCTACCGAGGTTCATGCGTCCTGATCGCTGAGAAAAGGAGGACGACAATGACCATTTTCCTGATCATCATGATCCCGGTATCCGCTATGTTTGGCTTTACCCTCTGTGCAATGCTTCAGGTGGCAGCGCATGCAGACCGGCAGGAGGAAAAGTATTTCACTGAGCAGACAGAAAAAACGCTTGAGGAGGGACAGAACTGATGGATGAAAACCGCAGCCGGGGCTCTCCTCGGCTCCAGTTCTCCAAGGAGGAGCTGGAGAATGACGCGCTGAGCCGGCCAATCCAAAAAGCGGAGAAAGCAGCTGACAAATATGAAGCCGCCCAGAAGAAGCTGAAGCGTTATCGGGTCAGACTGACATTGGAGAACAGGGAAAGTGAAACCGTGTCCTCTACAGATGCTCAGCAGAGCATGCACGCGGAAAACCTTTCTACAGCTCAGGCAGAGCGCGATCCCGGGATTCAGTCAGATCCCAGTGCGCCGGCTGTTCAGAACACACGGCAGAAGCCAAAGCCTGAAAAGGCCAACCAGGTCAAAGCATCGCTGTCTGGCAGTAAGGCAGGCATTGAGCAGTCCGGTTCTGCCGCTGGCCTGGAATCAATTCACCCTGATACCGCGGCCACCGGCGCAAAGAAAAAGGCGCTGCGGCTGAAGTTTGAGGAAACGCAGAAAAAGAAGCCATCACAGCTTACGCATCCTGTGCAGAAGGCTGTCAGAACAGCCGGCGACCAGCTTCACCGTCAGGCGAAGGATGCGAACGAGGATGACAACGTAGCCGTGACCGCTGCCCTGCAGACGGATGAGAAGGCGGAGACAGCACTGCAGATGGGTGAACATGCCTATCATGCGCATAAGATGCGTCCCTACAAGCGGCTGGAGAAAGCGGAAAAGCGGCTGGATCGGGCCAGCATTCGCGTGATGGAAAAGCAGTACCGGGAGGAGCATCCGCAGTTCACCAGCAATCCCTATTCCCGCTGGCAGCAGAAGCGCGCCATTCGCCGGGAATACGCCGCAGCCAAGCGCGGCGCAGGCGGAAGGACCGTTCAGAACACAGCAAAGAGTGCTGAAAAAGCTACTGAGAAGGTCAGCGATGCCGCCGGGAAAACGGTCGAGGTCATCCGCCGTCACCCGACCATCCTGCTGCTTCTCGCCCTGGGCGGTATGCTTCTGATCGTCATGAGCAGCCTCCAGGCATGTACGCCGCTGGCGCAGTCTGTGCTGGAATCCGTCGTGATCGGCACCTATCCCGCTGAGGAAGAGGATGTCCGGGCCGCTGAGCGTGTCTACGCGGAAAAGGAGCGGCAGCTGAAGGATGAAATGGATCACTATGAGCGCTACCATCCCGGGTACGATGAGTATCATGTCGAGGCAGATGAGATCTGGCATAACCCGTATGTGTTGATCGCCATTATCTCGGCCTATTACGACGGTCAGGAATGGGACATTGATTCGGCTATGCCGGTCATTGAGAAGTATTTCGCCCTCCAGTACGTGGTCACGGAAACGGTAACCACCGAAACCCGATACCGGACGGAGCGTCAGACCGGAACGCGCCTTGTGACCGATCCGGATACCGGACGGACCTATACGGAATCCTACACCTACGACGCGGATGTACCCTATACCTACACGATCTGCAACGTGAAGCTGGAAAACAAGGATCTGAGCCATCTGCCGGTCGTCAGCATGAGCCATCACACCATGGGCATGTACGCCCTGTACATGGCAAGCCACGGAAACATGGAAGGCATCTTCCACGGGCCGCACGCGGTTCCGCTGAAGGATCCCATGCTGTATGACATCCCCCAGGAAACACTGGACGCGGATCCGACCTTCGCGAAGCTCATGGAGGAAGCCACCAAGTATATCGGCTACCCCTATGTATGGGGCGGCGCGAGCCCGGAAACCAGCTTCGACTGCTCTGGCTTTGTCAGCTATGTGTTCACGGCAAGCGGCGTCTATAACACCGGCCGGCTGGGAGCCAAGGGGCTGCGGAGCCTGTGCCGGGATGTTCCGGTGGATCAGGCTAAGCCAGGCGACATTGTGTTCTTTGATGGCACCATGGGCGAAGGCGTTGCCGGCATTACCCACTGCGGCATCTATGTGGGCAACAACATGATGATCCACTGCGGATCGCCCCTGGGCTATGCCAACCTGAACGATTCCTACTGGAGACAGCACTTCCATTCCTTCGGGCGTGTCCCGAACTGATTCCGGGAGCGGAGCCTTGCATGGTCAGGACTCCGCTTTCCATACCGAAAACAATAAAGGAGATGCAGAAAATGATTCGCATGTATGAAAAGCAGTCCGCTTTTACCGCCAGGCAGGTGCTGGCAGTCATCCTCGCTCTGATCCTGATGTCAGCCTTTCTTCCGTCACGGGCAGCTGTCGCAGAGGATGAACCCTTCATCGAGATCGAGGATATTGAGTGGGATGAAAATGCCTTTGTCATCCTGGACGATCCGATCTACTTCATGGGCGACGAAGACATGGAGGTGCCGGTGATTACTTCCGCGGGTAAGACGAATGTGAAGGTCAACGGCGTAAAGTCCAAAAACAAACTGGTCAAGTACACGGTCCCGGAAATGCTCCTGAGGCTTGATCCGAACTTCATGGATCTGATGATCGAGGCGGAAAAGTACATTGGATACCGTTATGTGTACGGCGGCTCCAGTCCAGAAACCAGCTTTGACTACTCCGGCTTTGTC
>JAZQCB010000035.1:0-71618 GCA_045546035.1 Clostridia bacterium | reverse complement strand
GCTTCCTTCAGCTTATCATTGCAGCCTCCATTGATGTTCAGCATCGTAACCTTGACTTCAATATCAGCTTCCGCTTCAAATGAATCGCTCAGCTTCAGAATCGTCTTTTCTTCCTTGTTCTCTGTCCCGTTATAAAAGCAGACGCATCTCGGCGCGGGTGCGCTTTGCTGCCTGGAGCTGTATTGATGGTATGAATCCGTCAGCTCTATGTACCTCGCATACACCATGCCGGCATAAATCAGAAACCGCATCGGCATGTTCGGATTAAACGTGCTCTGCTGTTCATACAGATTCATCATATCCGCCAGCAGGAACGAAACATCGTTTTTCATATTCATATATACGGCGTTGTCGATCGTCGTATACTGAATCGCCGAAGCATCCTCATAGGAGGAACCGTTGACAGCGTTGTAAAGACTCAACGCCCATTCTCGATTCTCAGGATTCCCGAAGATAAACTTAAACAGCCTGTCCTTGTATTGTTGATTGATGCCACTCAACGATTATCACCTCCCTGCTTCCCTTGCAGTTTATCACCTGCAATACATAAAATCAACCGAAATAATACCTGAGCTTCTGCTCCGAAATAATACCTGAGCATCTGCTCTGGCGGCGTGAAGTATGACTGAAGAGTCGGGTGATGCAAACGATAACAGTCTGTTTTTCCTGAAGCACTCACCAAGAAAGAGAATAGTGCCACCATAGTTCCCCTGTTTTCTCATCCAGCATTAAAAACAGGCGCACCCGACTTTGGGAGCGCCTGTCGTTGTTGAATCGTAAACCTTTGTGTTGTGATTTTCCCAGGGGTTCCTTTCTCCATCCCGGTTTGATTTCCGGAATTCTTCTGCCTTACTTGCTGCGGGTTTCGTTCAGCTTATCGAACAGAGCCTTGGCATCGGCGAAGTACCCGGCCATCTTGTAGTGGTTCCGCCAGAACCGGATGGGAGCCGCGCCGCTGTCGTCATAGGGCACGCGGTAGGTCAGCCTGTTGCAGACGAACAGCAGGCCGATATCCTGTCCGTTCAGATCCTTGCTCTTGGAAATGGCCTCGCCAAACTTCATGTCGCTGGTGGGATTCTCCAGGAAAACGCTGTCGATCTGGTCGACTCCGGCGAACCACCGGATGCATTCCTCTTCCGGATAGAATTCATACCAGGACTTGGTCGGATAATTGTAGGTCGTGGTCACGCTGTCGCCGCTGACGGTCACCGTCACGGTACCCACATAGTACATGTTGGAAGCCACCAGCTGGAAAGTCTGGCTGCCATCCTTGCTCAGATCAACTGGCAGTACGTTATACCACTTCTTGGTCAGGGTCGGATACTCATCCCGCAGGGACACACCAATAACACCAACGGTGTTGTGGGTGTACCAGGTGACATCAGGCTTGACATTGAAGCCAGCTTTTCTCAGATAAGCGGACAGGTCAGGAGCAGAGACTTCATCGCCGTAAATAGGATGATAATATTCATCATCCCATCCAAGAACCTCGAACCATTTCCCTGTCTCTGCATCGTATTCAACGGTACCATCATTCATCCATCCATTAATCAATGTACCGTCAGCATCAAATGATACGTATCCATTACTGTCTTCAACCTCAATATAAGACAGCTTTCCGTTTTCATCATACTCATATCCAACACTGCTCAAAATGCGGCCATTCTCATCACGCTCAACTGTTCCTTTGGATGACCACACCACTTTCCCGTTCTCATCATAACTGAAGGATTCATATGATCCATCGGAGGTGGATTTTCTCGACCAGCTTACTTTTCCATTATAGTAGTCAAGATACTCAGATGATCCGTCGGGATAAATTCTTTCGGACCAGGCTTTGCTTCCGTCATCGTTATACCTAATATTCTCGGTTGACCCATCGTCATGATGAATCGTCTCACTCTCCGCCAAAGCCAGGCCCACCATCCCGATCATCATCAACGCCAGCAACAATGCAATCCCTTTCTTCATTTCCCTTTTCCTTCCTTTCCGGAATAAACTTTCTGGAGGATGCTTATTCGGCATCACAGTCGTTTTTATAGATTCGCTGTACCCCCCCCGATCCTGCTTTTGGGCATATTAAATTTGCGTAACAGTTTCGCAAAAAGAGGCGCCCCGGCTTTGGGGCGCCTCTTGCAATCTTGATGATCGAAACCCTTTTACGGGATCCGATATTGCTTTCCTTTTGGTCAAAGCCGCTTCTCTCGGCTCGATCCTTTCTCCTTCTTGAAAAACCGCTTCCGCAGCCCAATCCCGCTTTACCGTTCTTCCCGGAAATAATTCTGTCCCAGGGAGGCCGGGGGCTGGTTTTCCCGCTTGTTGCGGATGGAGGTGATTAATCAGGACGATAATGGTGACCACATAGGGCAGCATTTTCAGCAGGGGCTTTGCGGCCATGGTCAGCTGAACGCCGGGGATGTTGGCGATACAGCTGCTGCAGGAAAAGAGCAGGCCGAAAACCGTGGAGCCCAGGATGGTCAGATGAGGCCGCCACAGGGCGAAGATCACCAGGGCGATGCTCAGCCATCCGAAGGCCTCAATGCTCAGATACGCCTCCTGGGAAGCCATATAGTCGATGATGTAATAGAACCCGCCCAGCCCGGCGATGCCGCTGCCGATGCAGGTGGCGGCATATTTGTACCGGGTCACGTTGATGCCGACGGCGTCCGCGGTGGCGGGGCTTTCCCCCACGGCCCGCAGATTCAGCCCCACCTTCGTCCGGAACAGCACCCAGCTGGCCAGAATCGCCACCGCCATCGCCAGGAAAAACAGCACGCCCAGCCGTTGCAGGCTGTCATGCCGCGCGGCAAGCGGAAAGCGGTACAGCGCCTTCGGCCGACCAGATAGATCACCGCATCCGCCCGGTTCATGAGCGCCTTCATCAGTCCGGCCCCGAAGGTCGGCAGAGCGAGGCCCGTCACGTTCTGATTCGCCCGCAGGGTCACCGTAAGGAAGGCGTAAATCAGCCCCATTCCCATGCCGACGGCCAGGGAGCCCAGAATGTCCAGCAGGGCGATCAGAAACCCCGGCATGCTGCTGTTGCCGATCATGTTCAGCACCAGGCAGCCGCCTTCTTTTTCTCCCTGTTTTCTATGGCTCAGCGCGGCGGAAACGATCCTTCTCCGTTTTCCCTCCGCGGAGTTCCCTTGACGATTTATCCCTCGTGAAAGACCAATTTCCCGTCCTCGATGGCGTCTACGATGATCAGGGATTTCAGATGGATCCCTGCCTCCCGCAGGCGCTTTCCTCCGGACTGAAAGCCCTTTTCGACGGCTATTCCGACGCCTACCACCTGAGCTTTCTGATGCTCGCAGAGCTTCATCATCCCGTGGGTGGCCTCGCCCTCCGCCAGGAAGTCGTCGATGATCAGCACCCGGCTCCCCTCCGGCAGGTATTTCCTATCAATCCGGATCATGTTCCGGGTCTTATGGGTAAAGGAATACACCGGCGCCTGAACAATGTCGGGGCTTTGGGTCACAGTCGCGCTCTTTTTGGCGAATACCACCGGCAGATCCCCCATGGCGTGGGCCGCAGCCACCGCCAGGGCGATGCCGCTGGCCTCGACCGTCAGGATCAGATCCGGCTTTTCCTCCCGGAACTCCTCCGCCCAGGCTTTCCCCATGGCAAACAGCAGCTTCGTGTCGATCCGGTGGTTCAGGAACATGTCCACCTTCACAACATCGGATCCGATTCCCCATCCTTCCCGCTGAACGGCTTCCCACAGTTCTCTCACGACGGACACCCCTTCCCGGTTTACAAAGCTGCGAACATTTTCAAAGGATAAGGGCATTATATCGTCTCTTCCCGGATACTTCAACCGATTTGAGGATGATTATCTCCCGAATGTCTTCGTTTTTCCGCTTTCGCATCCGGACGATCGTTTCTTTTCCCGGTACCCAATGCGATGATTAAGGCTTCAAAGAGTATTCTTTCGCTTCGCTCGTCGCAGTAAGCCCTATACGCCAACGATCTTCATAACGGTTTCTCACCAAATGGGCTTTTGTTTCCAGCATCACTGGATACAGTGAAAAAGGCCTCGGAGAGCGTTGCGTTTCCCCCGGAAAAAGTTTTATAATAAAATCCGAAGCGTCAATACTCCTTTCCCTGTTTCGCGCGCTTGCGTTCGCCGGACATAGGCGTTTTCAGAACCAGCTGTGTGGGAAGGCGTTTTGGCGCCAGCATCATCCTTCCAGGGAGGCATGCCGCTCAAAGGCGGCGATCAGACCATGAACGATTCACAGATCATCCGTGCGGCGGAAGCCTTCGATTTGCCCTCCGGCCCGCTTTCCGCCGAGCCCTTCGGCAACGGGCATATCAACAAAACCTACGCCATCTCCATCCCCGGGCGGGAGGAGCGCTGGCTCCTGCAAAGGATCAATGATCACGTTTTTCCCCATCCGGATCAGGTGCAGGAAAACATTCAGGCGGTGACCGCTCATCTTCGCCAGAAAATCATCGAGGCCGGCGGGGATCCGGAACGGGAAACCCTCCGCGTGATCCCGTCCAGGGACGGAAGATCCTATTATCGGGATCCGGAGGGCGGATGGTGGCGGATGTTCCCGCTTATCTCCGCCTCCTTCAGCCGGGATCTTCCGGAAAGCCCGGAGATGTTCGCCGAGTGCGGACGGGCCTTCGGCCGGTTCCAGCGGATGCTGGCGGACTTCCCGGCGGCCACTCTCCACGAGGTCATTCCCGCCTTCCATGATACGCCCGGCCGTCTGCGCCAGCTGGAGGAGGCCGCGCGGAAGGACTCTGCAGGGCGGCTGTCCTCCGTCCGGGATGAGCTGGATTTCTGCCTTTCCCGGGCCGCGGAGACCTCTCTTCTGACGGATCAGCTGGCGGCGGGAAAGCTGCCCCTGCGGGTCACGCATAACGACACAAAGCTGAACAACGTCCTGCTGGATCAGGAAACCGGGGAGGCCCTCTGCGTCGTGGATCTGGATACGGTGATGCCCGGCCTGGCCGCCTACGATTTCGGCGAGGCCGTCCGGACCGGCGCCTGTACCGCTCCGGAGGACGAGCGGGATCTGTCGAAAATCCAGCTGTCCCTTCCCCTGTATCGGGCCTATGCGGAAGGTTTCCTTTCTCAGCTGGGCGACACCATGACCCGGGAGGAAATGCAGTCCCTGCCCCGGGGCGCCCGGATGATGACGCTGGAAAACGCCATGCGCTTCCTGGCGGATTATCTGAATGGGGACGTCTATTACGCCGTGCACAGGAAGGATCATAATCTCGACCGGGCCCGCGCGCAGATGACGCTTCTTCGCCGTATGGAGGAGCATTGGGAAGAGATGCAGTCCATCCTCTGACGCGGCAGAGCAGCCACGTCAAAGCGGAGGGTGATCCGGCCCCTGACGCGGGCGGGCATACCCTGCTTGTGGCAATGCTGGTCTCTGCGGCATAAGTCCCTTCCCTGACACGCGCGGGCATTCCACCGCAGGCGGGCAGTGTCCCCGGTTTTCTTCCCTTGTTTATGCTGCTGTTGAAAAAGCCCCCGGCCATGCTTTCCGGCCGGGGGCTTTTTTTACCCTTTCACGCCGCCGGCGGTCAATCCCTCCGCCAGGTGCTTCTCGATCAGGATGAAAAGGATCACCACCGGGATCGTCGCCAGCAGCGCCGCCATGAACAGATACTGCCACTCGATCATGTTGAAGGAGGAGAACTGGGTAATGCCAACGGTAATGGGCCGATTCTGCTGGGTGGAAATCAGGATGGTGGAGATCGTGTATTCGTTCCAGGAGTTGATGAACACGAAAATCAGGGTGGTCACGATGCCCGGCGCCGCCATGGGCAGCAGGATGCGGATCAGGGCCTGCAGGGTGTTGCATCCGTCGATGCAGGCCGCCTGCTCCATCTCGGAGGAGATGGAGACAAAGGTTCCGCGCAGAAGCCAGATGGCGAAGGCCTGATTGAACGCCGCGTTGATGAACATCAGCCCCACCAGGGTATCGTTCAGGTGAATCGTGGTCATCAGCCGGGAAATGCCCACCAGCAGCACCACCGGGGAGAACATCTGGCTCATGATCACGAAGCCCAGGTAGACCTTCCGTCCCCGGAAGCGCATCCGGGCCATGGCGTAGGCCGCGGGAATGCCGCAGAGCATGGCGACGCCCGTGGCACCGAAGGAAATCAACAGGGAGTTTCCCAGATACCGTAGCACCCCGCGCTCCAGGGTTTCCGTCAGGTTGTTCCACTGCCAGATGCTGGGCATGATATGCAGGAAATACATGTCCGTGGCCTCCGCGTTGCTGCGGAAGGCGGTAAAGAGCATGACCGCGAAGGGATAGAGGATGAACACGGAAAACAGGATGACCACCGTATACAGGGCGACCCGGCCCAGCGGCTCCTTCACCTGATCCTTCCGCAGATACAGCGCGCAGAGCAGTAGCCCCGCCGCCGGCAGCAGCGTCAGCCACCACAGACCGCTCATTCCGCAGCTCATGCTGGTCAGCATACTCTCCGTCCGGTCTCCCGCGGCGCCGTCAAAAAGAAATCGATCCATCTGCGCCAGATAGGGAGCCGGATCCCCGGGGAAATGTCCCCCCGCCAGCAGCGTGGCCTTCCGGGAAAAATCCAGGTTGAACATCATGGGAACCGCGATGATCATCACGGGAATCGCAAGGGAGAAGGCCACTCCGACGGATGTCAGGGGGCGTCTTTTCCCGTTTTCCCGAAGCCCCAGCCCCAGGCAGGCCGCAGCCAGCCCCAGACAGACCAGCAGGGCGATCATCACCCGGGAAACCCCCAGCCCCGCGCCCATCATCTGGAAGCCGGTGCGGGTATTTTCGCTGTTGAGCCGGAAAACCACCAGCGAGGTTTTGACGCCCTTGCTGTTCGTCCGCTCGATGACCTCCTCCGTGACCTCCGTGGAAATCCCTTCCGCGGCGTAGGCGGCCCGCTTCTCCTCCATCTCCTGCCGGGCAGACAGATAGTTTTCGTCCCCGACAAAGGTGTTGGGGGATCTTTTGGTCTCCAGCGCCGCCGTAAAGCGCATCAACGGCAGCGCCAACACCATCGCCGCCGCAAGGGCGCAGACGAGGGCGATCAGGAAGGCTGTTGTCCGGCGCATCACAGATCCTCCTCCCCTCGCATGGTGATGAGCATATACAGCCCGGAGGCCACCGCCAGGATCAGGAACCCGATGACGGACAGCGCCGTGGCCGGGCCTTTTTTCTGATCATAGAAGGCCAGCATATACAGCCAGGTCACCATGGTGTCGGTCTTGTTGGCCGGCGCGCCCTTGGTGATGGTATAGATGATGGGGAAAGAGTTGAAAACATAGATGATGTTCAGCACCGTGCTGACCGTCAGGGAGGGCTTCACCAGGGGAACCGTAATGTTGAACAGCTTCTGCCAGAAGGAGGCCCCGTCCACCTTCGCCGCCTCGTAATAGGCCTTGTCGATGGACTGCAGTCCGGACAGCACCGTAAAGGTCACGAAGGGGATGGTCACGATAATGCCCACCGCGCATTCCCATACGAACTCAATCTGCCAGCTGGAGCGCCAGTTGACCGCCTGGGTCAGCAGGCCCGTGTTCAGCAGCAGGTTGTTCAGATGCCCGTATTCCAATTTGATGATGTAGTTCCAGACCGAAGCCTGGATCACCAGGGACGCCGCCCAGGGGAACACCATGATCGACCGGGCGATCTTCCGGCCCCGGAAGCGCTGGTTCAGCACCAGGGCGCAAATGAACCCGATCAGCGTCGACAGCCCCACCACCGAAACCACCCAGATCAGCGTGTTCAGCATGACCTGGGGGAAGGCGGGCAAAGCCACCGCGTCCTGGAAGTTCTTCAGGCCGATAAATCCGCCCACCACGCCCGAGCGGCTGATGCTGCTGAAGGCCAGATGGAACACGATGCCGATGGGAAACAGCACAAAAATCAGCATCAGCAAGATGCTGGGCAGGATCCAGACATAGGGCTCCCACTTGTGCCGCATAAAAACGTTATTCAAAGGCCACTCCTCCCCTTATCCAAAAAACCGGGGAGGCCGGCCTTCGGCCTCCCCGGAGGGAATCAGAAATCAATCCCCGGCGATGTTCTTCTGGAGATCGTCCAGCAGGGTCTTCACGTCGCCGCCGGTCAGGGCGTTCTGCTCCACGGCGATGACGCCGGTCTTCACATCCGCCCACTTGGATTCGGTCAGCGGATAGAACTTCGCCGTATCCAGCACGCTCAGCCAGGCCTCGAAGGAGGGATCCGCCGCCACCAGGGCGCCAACCGCGGAGTTCACCGCCGGCAGGAAGCCTTCCATGGAGACCCACGGCACGTAGTTTTCGGGATCATAGAAGAAGGTCAGGAACTTGCCGATAGCCGCGTTCCGGGCCGCCTGATCGGGGGCGGAGTCATCGCGGAAGGCCATGATCCGGTCCATGACGCCGACGGAGCTGGCCACCTTGCCCTCGTTGGCGGGAATGGCCGCGGTCGCGCAGTTGATGGTATATCCCTTTTCCTTCAGGTAGCTGGGGATCTGGTTCGGGCCGATCATCATCGCCAGCTTGCCGGCGCCGAACATATCCTGCAGGTCATACCGGGTCTGGGTGGCGGGATTGGGGTTGGTGTAGCCCTTCTTTACCAGGCCCACGGCGAAGTTAATCGCCTCGACGTTGGCGTCGCTGTTCAGGGCCCACTTCCCGTCGGCGTCCACGAAGCCGCCGCCGTTGCCCCAGGTATAGTAGGCAAAGGCCGCCTGGCCTTCATCGGTGGTCATATCGATGCCCCAGGGATAAACCTCACCGCCGTAGAAGTCGATGATCGCCTGGCAGGCGTCCTCGAGCTCGGCCCAGGTAGTCGGCACTTCGACGCCGGCTTCCTTCAGCATGTCCACGTTGTAATACAGCGCGCGGGCGGAAGCCAGATCCGGCACGGCCCAGCAGACGCCGTCCACGACGCTCTGGTCAATGAAGGAGGGGAAGAAATCCTTGAACAGTTCTTCCGGGCAGTAATCGCTCACGGGGAGCAGCAGCCCGTCCGCCTGATACTGGGCGAAGGTGTCGATGTTCAGGATGTCAGGAGCGTTCTTGTTCTCGATCCGGGTGGAAACCTCGGTGGACAGATCGTTCCAGGAAACGACCTGCAGGTTCAGCTTGATGCCGGGATTGGCGGCCTCAAACTTCGCCACGAAGTTGGACCCGTCCATTCCCTTGCCCAGGAACCAGTCTTCCGTCGCGGGGCCGTACTGGGCGATAATCACATCCAGCACCACATCCTCCGCGGCCGCGAAGGACATGCATCCCAGCATCAGCGCGCAGGCCAGCAACAGGGAAAGCAGCTTTTTCATACAGGGAAACCTCCTTTTTTAACTGTTCGGCGGTCGTCCGCCTTGGATGGAAAAATTATACCGCTTCTCCACCTGATTGTAAAGCCTTTTTTCAGGAATTCAAATCGCCCCATCCTTCGCGGGAAAGCCCCCTTCTCTTCCGGAGGCCGAAGAGAACGCGCGCTTGCAGGCGCCGGAAAGCCTTTTTACAATGGTCTGAAAAAGCCCGGCGCCTTCGCGCCGGGCTAAACAGATGAAGTTATGCTTCCTTCGCGGGTTCCGGATCGCCGCCCAGCTTGAAGGCCACGAACACGCCCAGCGCCAGGCACACCACCGACGCCACGCAGATCCACACATTGAATCCCTCGTAGATGGAAGGATCCATCAGAATCACCACCGGGGACGCGGCCACCATGCCCAGAATCGCGCAATAGGTCCGGCCCTTCCATTTCTTCATCAGGAAGGCGATCAGCTTCGCGATGCCGAAGATGCCCACGACGATGCCGATGCCGAAGGGCAGCAGAATGCCCACATTGTGCAGGATCATATCGCCGTTTCCGGAGGAGATTCCCTTGAGCAGGGCGGGGATCGCCTCGGTCACGATGGGCTCATAATACCCCAGGGTTTTCAGGATCATGCTGCCGGACACGCCGGGGATGACCATGGTGGCGGAGGCGATGGCGCCCAGGCACAGGAGCTTGATAACCTCCAGGACGTTCAGCTCGATGGCGGCCTTGTTGTTCGCCTCCACGGCCTTGAGCACCACCACCAGCGCGAAGAACAGTACGAAGACGACCACGCCCTGCCAGCCGATCTTCTCCCCCTTCATTTCCTTGAGGATGAAGGGCAGGCTGCCCAGAATCAGGCCGATGAACAGCGCGTTGGTCGGCAGGGGGAAGTTGGCGAAGGCCGCCTTCAGTCCAATCGCCCCCAGGGCGATGGCCAGCACCATGCCCACCAGATAGGGCAGCAGCACCTTGATGCATTCCTTAAACTTCGTAAACAGGTGATTGATCGACCAGATCAGCTTGTCATAGATGCCCATGGAAACCATCATCGTTCCGCCGGACACCCCGGGAATCACGTTGGCCAGGCCGATCACCATGCCCCGCAGCACATCCATAAACCACTTCATTTGCTTCTTTTCCTCCATCCATTTTGTCGTTCACAGGACCTCCCGCGAATTCGCCGGAGGCCGCGATTCCGCCTTTCCGCGGCGGCCGAGGCCATGTCCTCGCCCCGGGCGGCCGGAATGGCAGTCCCGCTTCCGGTTGCTTCCCCCGCCCGCAGCGGCCGAAGCCGATTCTTCATTGCAATCGGCCGGAATGGCGGCTCCGCTTCCAGTTACAGTCCGCGCCAGCGGTCGTCGTCGCTGACATCCCCGTCCTCCGCCTCCCGCGGCGCGAAGGCCGCCTCCAGGCTTTCCGGGGAAAAACGGGGATCCGCCGCCAGGGAGGCCAGATGATCCCGGGAAACCACCGTATCCGTTCCCAGGCAGTCCGTGCACCGATAGCCGCAGGCCGGGCACACGCAGCCCAGCCGATCGCTTTCCGCATGAACCATGAACGCTTCACATACCTTGCATCCGCATCTCATTTCCTGCCCCTCCCGCGGGCCAAAGCGCATTATAGCAAAGCTTTTTCCTTTGTTCAAGGGGGGAGAAAGCGCGCAAAAAAGGCGGAGGGGAGATCCGTTTCCCGCTCCGCCGGAGAAAATGGCTTTTTCCGTTATGAACACCTGTCGGGGGCCGAAAACAGCTCCCCGTTTCCGCTTACGCTTCGGGTTCCAGCAGACCCAGGTTCCCGTCCTTGCGCAGGTACAGGACGTTGGTCCGCTCGGTATCGATATTGACAAAAGCGAAGAAATTGTGCCCCAGCATTTCCATCTCGATAATCGCGTCTTCCACGCTCATGGGGCGAACCGGGAAGGTCTTCCGCCGGACGACCTTCCGATCCTCTTCCTCCGTTTCCTCCTCGTAATACTCCGGTACTTCCACAAACGCGTCTTCCCGGAGGCGCTTGGCCAGCTTGGTCCTGTGCTTACGGATCTGGCGCTCAATCTTGGCCAGCGCCTGGTCGATGGCCACGAACAGGTTCTGATCGGCCGCCTCGCTCCGAAGAATCACGTTGTTTCCCATGGGAACCGTAATCTCCACAACCCGCTTCTCGTCCTTTTCCTTCCGCATCCGAACCTGCATCTCGGTTTCGGGAAGCAGATAGCGGCTCATGGTATTGGTTTTCTTTTCCACCCGTTTGGTAATCCCGGGGGTGACGGACATGTTTCTCGCGTTAATGATCAGCTTCATAAAATCTGGTCGGTCTCCTTTCGTTTGTTTCCGCCGCGCCGGGTGCCCTGCTTCCCGCCGGGAGTCTTTTCCCCCGGAAGCGTCCGGTTTTTCCCGCCGCGGCCGTTTTCAAAAGCGCCTGATCGGGCTGCTTCGCAAAGCGCCGGTTATCCGCCGCCGCTTCGCTCCTTCTCCTGTGCCATGGGCACCACGCCCTTTCCTTTTGGTTTCCGTTTGTATATTTCGGGAAAGAGTCTGCCATTTCCTGCAAACTTTGGAAATATTTTTTCAAGCGCCCGGTTATGTTTCTTGCTGCCCTGCTTACTGCGTTTTTCTGCTCGTTTTTCCGTCAGCCGGCGTCTTTTCGTCCTCCGTTTTCTTTTTCCGGACCCAGACCACGCCCTCGATGCCAAGCCCGACGAGGAACAGGATGTTTCCGGCCACCGCGAGCCCCCGGCCTGCGTCGCTCCGAATATTCAGCCCCACAATCGCCAGAATCAGTCCCAGAATCCACAGCGCCGCGCCCATCGCCGGCAGCACGTTTTCCTTTTTCATCTCTTCGTTTTCCTTTCCCCGAAAATAAAGCTCTCGGCCGTCGCGCCCCGCCGGGCCCTGCGCTTTTCATCGGCACGATGATGGGACGGTCGCCCGCGGCCATCGCGCCCCTCGCCGGGCCCAGCGCTTTTCACCGGCACGATGATGGGACGGTCGCCCCCATCGCGCCACGTTTCGGAAGCGCTCTCCCGGGCAGTATAGCATACAAACAGTGCCTGCAAAAAGCAGGGATTCAGCTCCTCCGCGGAGAAATGTTTATGGTCTGTGGTTTGCCGGGAATTCCGTTCCCCGTCCTCGGCCTGCGCGCCAAAGATTTCGCCCGCTGCCGTTCTTTTTTTCCCGGTTCGCGGCCCGTGCGGCGAAGGTTGCGCCCGCTGCCGTCTTCCTTTCTTTTTCCCGCGCTCCGGCCAAACCTTCCGCGGTTTCCCCTGGCGCGGTTCGATAAAAAGCCTTTTTCTGAAAAGAGGGGTTCCTTTTGAAAGCATATTTCCTTCCGCTGGGCGAGGCGGCCGACCGGTCCCTTCCCGCCATTCTGGCCGCCTTCAGCTGCGGCGCGGTTCGGGAAGTGCCCGAGGTTTCCATGCTGCGGATCCTGCCCTCCGCCCCCGACTCCCTGGCCGGCGCCATGATGGAGGATATCAACGCCTGCCATCGTTTTTTTGCCGGAAAGGACGCTTTTTCCCTTTTCCGCGCTTCTTTCTCCTCCGAGGTCTGGCAGCCGGAGCTGCCGGAGCGCTCCCGCCTGATCGGAAACGAGGCCTCCGCGCTGCTTCTCTCCGCCCTGCGGGGAGAAAACCAGCCCCTTTCCTTCCGGACGGATCGGGAAGCCGCCGAATGGGCCCTTTCCGCCCTGCTGGAGGAGGGCGGGGACGCCTGCGCTCCGCTCCTGCGGATGAAGGACGAGATGGCCCTCTTATTGGCCCGGGGCGAGGATGTCCGGGTCATGCTCCTGTGCGACCTGACCGACGGATTCGCCGCGGGGCTGGCCTGCGCCGTCCTGCGCTTTTTCCGCCGTTCCTTTCCGGAAAAAGCCCCCTTCCTTGGGCTGATTGCCGAAGTCCGCGACAGCGCAGAGGGCGCCCTGGGCGACGCCCGCTCCGCCCTTTCCGCCCTCAGCGACCGCCAGCTCGTTCGCCCCTCGGACGATCGGGAAACCACGGGCGCCGACGCCTGCTGGCTGCTGGGCCTGCCCGCCTCCCTGGTCGACGGGGAGGAGTCCCGGCGTCTCATGGACTGGGCCGCGGCCCGGGTGCTGGGGGAAGCGCTGGGCGGGCCAAAGGTGCCCTCCGCCGGGCTCCACACCCGCGAGGCTCCCGGCATCCTGACCCTGCAGGCCCTGGATCAGCAGGCCCGGCCCGCCGCCGCCTTTCTCCGGGGCGCCTTCTGGTGCCTGAGCGATCTGTTTCCCTCCCTCCGCCAGTTTTTCGATCATCCCGCCCTGCTCCGCTCCCTGGCGCCCGCCTCGCGGGGCGGCCTTTTCCGCCGGATTTTCCGTTCCGGGGAGGGGGGCGTGTCTTTCCCGCGGGAGCTGGACACGGTGGAGCGGGCGCTGAAAGCCATCTGTCTGCAGATTCTGACGCTGATCCGGGCCCTGCCCGCCCCCCTGCGGGAGGCGGATCAGGCCACGGCCCTCTGGCAGGAGGCGGTGCGCGCCTGCGGGCGGACTGTGACGGTGGGCTCCGAATACGATGTCAGCCGGAAGGAGGCCGAGGATTCCGGCCTCGATAAGGTGCAGCCCGTGCATCGGGCCTCCATGAGCGACACCGCCGAGGAGGAGCAGCTCCGCAAGCTGGACCGGATGGCGGCCACGCTCTCCGCCGCGGAAGGCGAGCGCGCCGGCGTGTTCCGCGCCCTGGGGGGCTTCCGCGCCCGCCAGGCGCTGGAGGACTGTCTGGCCCGCTGCCGGGTGGCGGAGGTCAGTGCCCGGGAAAAGCTGGTGCTGCTGCCCGCCGGCTCTGCCGAGGAGCGCTACGCCCTGGGTCTGCAGGAGCGGCGGGTCCGCATGCTGAAAGCCGCGGTGGAGCGCTGTCTGCGGGATCTGGAGGCTGCCTGCGAAAGAGAAGCGCTTTTCGTGCCCGGCTCCCGGCGCCCCTCTTCTCCCTTTGCCGGAGAGATTCTGGATCCCGCCCTGGCGGAAAACGCCTTTACGATGCTGACCGCCTCCGGCGAGGAATCGGAAAACGCCGCCCGGGCCCTGCGGGACGGGCTGGGTTCGCTCCTGAAGGGCTATCCCATGAACGACAGCCGGATGCTGCTGAAAAACCTGCTGACGGTGTGCCGCCGGCCGGATGCCGAAGCTCCCCTGCGCAGCCTGATGGAAGGGGTCTTCTCCGTCTGCGGGGTGGAGGTGTCCGGCGTCCGCTTCCAGAGCGCCGGGGATGTGCCCGCCGTGCCGCTGCTGCCGGATCTTCGGGGGGAAAGCCGTTTCTTCCCCCTGTCCGCCGCCGCGGGCCGGCTGATCGCCCCCGTGGAGCCGGATCGCACCCATGTCCGCCGGGGGCTGCTGGCCCTTCTGATCCTGCGGGAATACCGGCGCCGCGCCGGGGCGGACGCATCCCTCGAGCTCCTTCCCATTTCCCCGGGGGACGCGCCCCTTTCCCAGGTCTATCTTTCCTCCCGGGGGGCCAAAGGCGCGTTCATCGCCTGCCTCTGCCGGGAAAGCCGCCGGGCGCCGGTGGCTGTGCTGCTGCCGGGTCTGGGGCTGGAGCCCGCGCATCTGATGAAAGCGGATACGGATCTCATTCCCTCCTTTGCCGTCTGGGCGGATCGGGAAACCGCCGAATTCCGGGATCCCTGCCTGTATCTGAGCGAGGGGGACCGCCGGATTCTCACGGAGCAGCTGACCCGCATGCGGGCGGACATGAAGGACGCTTGCAGCAAGCCCTTCCTGGATTTTCTGGCGGACTGGCATCAGGACATCGTCCACGCCCGTCCCGGCCACCAGGAGGATCCTTCCCTTTCCCTCCGGCTTCGGATCGCCTGCGGGCTGACCCGTCTGCCCATCTGGCAGAAGGAGCTCTCCCGGGCAGTGTCCCGCTTTGAATCCGGCCTGGAGGCGGACGCCGTCTGCGCCGCCCTGAGCGGAAGCCCTTCCTTTGCCGCGGCCCAGGCGAAGGTGTCCGAGGATGTGCTTTATACCTTCCGGGGCACCCCCCTCGCCCGGGAAAGCGCCGTTTTCCTTCTGGAAAGCGCGCACGCGCCGGAGGAGGAGACCCTCCTGGCCTCCCTGAACACCGAGTGCGATATTCTGGAGCACTCCTCCGACGATTATCATGAGGCGCTGGCCGCCGGGCTGGAGGAACTGCTGGCCCGCTACCCCGGCGCCGATCCCCAGGCCACCGCCGTCGCGCGGAAGCTGCTGGAGGAGGCGAAGGAACCGATCCGGGAGGAAGTCACCGAGCTGACCTGGCCCTGGGATACGGTTTCCGCCTCGGTCCAGACGATTTTGACCGAATGCCTGGGGCCGGAGCTGGCCTCCGCCGCCCTGCGGCCCTTCAGCGAGGCCCTGGCCCTGATTCCCGCCCGGGGAGGCGAGGTCATCGGCGACGCGCTGCTGTCCTCCCTCTGTCTGATCTCCCGGGAAGCCGACGCTCCCGCCGAAGCGGAAAATACGGAATCCTCCGGCGAACCCGCGGCGGATTTTCAGGAACAGGAACGGGCGCCCGCAGCCGCCGTCCGTTCCGACGCGGCGCTGCCCCCGCTGGATCCGGATTTTGCCGCCATGCTGTGCCGGACGCCCCGCGGCCGAACCCTGATCCGGGACGGGTTTCTGTCCTTCTCCGCCGAGGGAAGCCGTATCCGTGCGTCCCTGACGCTGGAGGGTGCCTTTACCCTGAAGCTGACCCGCGTCTATGCCGGGGAGGAGATCATTCCCTTCTACGCGCATGATCTGCCCACCGTCGCTCTCTGGCCCTCCCTGCCCTTCGATCCGGAAAAATGGCGGGCCTATTTTACCTATGCCCATTGCCCGGAGGATCTCCAGATTTCCCTGTGCACCGGGAAGGAGATCATCCCCGTCGGCGGCAGCGCCCCGCGCTTTTCCGCCTGCACCCTGGCCTTTCCCCTGTGCTATCTTTTCCGAAAGGGAGGGCGAAGCGTCGGCGCCCTGCCGAATCTCCTGCCCGCCCCGGATCTGCCCGCCGGCGGGGACTGGACGGCCTGCATCGATTTCGGCGCCTCGGCCCTCTCGGTGATCTTTACCGAGGGCAGCCGCCGCTTCCCCCTCCAAGGGCCCGTTTCCGTCCGGACCATTTTGCGCAGCCCCGCCGCCGCGGAGGATCTGCTCTGGCGGGAGTTCCTGCCGGCGGTGCCGGTTTCGGCGCTGCTTCCCGCCGCCCTCCGCATTTTCCGGAACGAGCCCGGCGCCGGGGATCTTCCCTTCCGGGACAGCTGCGTCTTCATGTCCTCCTCCCTGCGGGACGTGCTGGATGTTCCCCCGGAGGCGCTGTATACCGATCTGAAATGGAACGGCGAGAAGGGCCGTTCCGTCCGGCTCTGTCTCCATCAGATCATGCTCATGGCCGCGCTGCAGGCCCGGCTGGCCGGCGCCGCCTCCCTGGGATGGCGGGCCGCCCTGCCGGATGAGATGGCCTCCGAGGGCCGGGGCAGGCTGGCGGATCTTTTCCATTCCCTGGCGGAAAAAATCCGGGAGGAAAGCGGGCTGCCCCTGCCCCCCAAAGCTCCTCCCGTGCTGTTCGCCCCGGAAAGCAGCGCGCTGGGCGCCTATTTCCGCTTCTGCTCCCCGGAGGACGCCCGCGGCGGGTTCATGACGCTGGATCTGGGGGCCGATACGGCGGATATCTCCCTGTTCCTGCGGGGCCGGGAAGCCGCCGCCCGTACCTGCCAGCTGCCCCTGGGCTTCCATAATATGCTCCTGCCCGATCTCCTGCGGGATCCGGATCTGATCGGGAGCGATTTCGGCTTCATCCCCGATCCCCTGCTCCAGGAGGACCTGGCCGCCTTCCGGGCCGTGCTGGACCGGGCCAGGTCGGGTGCCGCCGCCCTGCGCCAGGCCCGCTATGCCCTGGACGCCCTGGTGGCCGATCACGAGGATATGCTTCTTTCCGCCCTGGCCCAGCGCCGCGCCGATGGCGCCCCCGGCCGCTCCGGCGCACTGGTGCTCTTTTACGCCGGATGGCTGATGATGCTCTGCGGCCTGGTGCTGCTCCAGATCGCCGGCGACAGCCAGCGCAACGATACCCTGCCGGAAAGCATGACCCTTTTCCTGGCGGGCCGGGGCGCCGGATGGATCGAGCGGATGAGTCCGCCGGTCAAAACCGCCCTCTGGCATTTCCTTACCATGTTCCGCAACCCCCGGGTCTCCTCCCTTTATCTGGTCTTCTCGGCGGAGAAAAAGCTGGAAATCCCGGTGGGCCTTTCCCTCGTGGGGGAAACCACCGCCGGCGTTCCCCGGCCCTCCGCGGTGCCCGCGTCCATTTCGGTCCGCCCGGAGGAGCTCCTGCCGGAATTTCTCGTCCGCTTCCGCCGGGAATTTCCCCAGGAGGCGGCCCTGCTCTTCCCCGGCCTGTATGCCAATGATTACTATGATCCCTTTACTCCCTTTGGCCGCCAGGCTATCCTGCAGGCGGGCCAGGCGGCCTTCGCCGGGAGAGGGGAAGCGCCCCGGCCCTATTCCGCCCTCAGCGCGTTTCCGGGGCTGCTGATGGATATCCTGCGGGAGGGTTTTGCCTGAAATGAGGATCGAAAAACTGTCTTCCCTGAAAAACCCCCGGGTGCGGCTTCTCCGCTCCCTGAAGGATCGGAAGGGTCGGAAGGAGACGGGTCTCTTCCTGGTGGAGGGGGAGAAAATGACCGCCGAGGCCTTGTCCTCCGGGTTTTCCGTCCGCTGCCTGCTTGTGCGGGAGAATCATCCTCTCCCCGAGGGGCTGCCGGAGGATCTGCCGGTCTGCGTGATGCCGGAGGAGGTTTTGGCGGCGGTCTGCGATACCAGAACGCCCCAGGGCATCGCCGCGGCGGTGGAGATGCGCTCCGTCCCCATGGCCGGGGAAAAGCTCATCGCCCTGGACGGTCTCCAGGATCCGGGAAACGTGGGTACCATTGTGCGTACGGCGGACGCGGCCGGCTTCGGGGGCGTTCTGCTCAGTCCCGACTGCGCCGACGTCTTTTCCCCGAAAACCCTTCGGGCCACCATGGGCAGCATTTTCCGGGTGGGCCTCGCCTTTCCCGCCTCTCTGCCTGAGGAGCTGGCCCGGCTTCGGGAAGAGGGCTATTCGGTCCTTTCCTCCCAGCTGGATGGAGATCCCTTCTATGAAAGAAGCGGCGTTTGTGATAAACTGGTGCTGGTGGTGGGAAACGAGGGAAACGGCGTCTCCCCCGCGGTCCGGCGGGAAGCCACCCATCATCTGCGCCTGCCCATGCGGGGCGGCGCCGAATCCCTGAACGCGGCCGTCGCCGCCGCCGTCATGATGTACGACCTGACGCGGCCCTGATCCGCGCCTTCGGGCGTTCTCTCCCGGAATGGAGGTAATGAAAACATGGATGTGAAATACTATGCCCGCGCCCGCCAGAAGGGCCTTCGGGCTTTCGGACAGGCAACCCGGAACAATACGGATCCCTATCTCCCGGTGCTGGAGGAGAAGGTGCCGGCCCTGAATTCCCTGACCCGGGTTTCCCTGGGCGTCCAGTCCATCCCCCTGGATCGGGTGGTGGGCTCCGTTTCCCGTGGCCGGTCCTACGCCTTTGCCAACAACTTTATGCCGATTCTGGAGATGAACTCCGAATTCTGCACCAAATGGTCCCTCCTTTATGACTCCATCGAAAAGGACGGCATGCGCGATCCGGCCAAGATGGTGGAATACATGGGGTATTACTATCTGGTGGAGGGCAATAAGCGGACCAGCGTCCTGAAATTCCTGGACGCGGAGTACATCGACGCGGACGTGACCCGGGCCCTCCCGGTGCGGACGGAGGATCCCGCCGTCGTCGTCTATTATGAATACTGCGACTTTTCCAAGGCCAGCGGCCTCTATGACCTCTTCCTGACCAAGCCCGGCTCCTATGACCGGCTCTCCTCCCTGCCGGGGATGAAAAGCGGCGATACCTGGTCCCAAGACGATACCCTGAGTCTGAAGAAGCTGTACCATTATTTCTATTCTGTCTATCGGAACATGGGGCAGGAAAAGGCCCTCATTCCCTGCGGGGACGCCTTTCTCCGGTGGCTGCTGGCCTTCGGCTATGAGGATGTCCGGGATATGAGCCTTTCGGACGTGGAAAAGAATGTCCGCCTGATGCAGGAGGAGTTCCTCCTCCGGGAGGATGAGATGAGTCTGGTCATGGATCATCGGGAAAATGATCCCGCCCCGACGCTGATCAACGCCCTCTTCCATCCCTCCAAGATCAAGGCGGCCTTCCTCTATACCCGCTCCATCCCCGACTCCGCCTGGAATTACTGGCACGATATGGGCCGGCTGGAGGCTCAGGAAAAGCTGGGGGACCGGGTGGAAACCCTGAACCGGATTACGCCCTCCCGGGCGGAAACGGAGGAGGAGATCGAGCGGCTCATCAAGGACGGGGTACAGCTGATTTTCGCCACCTCGCCGCTGATGCTCAACAGCTTCATCGAGCCCTCCCTGCGCCATCCGGATAAAAAGCTGCTGGTCTGCAGCCAGCTGACGGGTTATCACCATGTGCCCACCTATTACCTCCGCTTCTTCGAGGCCAAGTTCCTGCTGGGCATGGCGGCGGGGCTGCTGGCCAAAAACGGAAAAATCGGCTACATCGCCGATTATCCGATTTACGGAACCCCCAGCATGATCAACTCTTTCGCCGTGGGGGCCCGCATGGTGAACCCGGACGCCCACATCTACCTCAACTGGACTTCCCTTCTCAGCTTTGACCCGGTGGAGCCCTTCCACGATCCCTCGATCCAGGTCATCTGCAACCGGGATCTGACCGCCCCCAATCCCTCCTCCCGGGATTCCGGCCTTTATGTCCGCCAGGATGGGGAAATCCGCTCCATCGCGACCCTGGTGCCCCGGTGGGGCGTCTTCTATCAGCATATCATGGAGCTGATGCTCAAGGGCGTCATGGACGCTGCCTCCGAAAGCAGCTCCTCCTCCCTGGCCTACTGGTGGGGGATCAGCGCGGACACCCTGGACGTGGTCTTCTCCTCCCGGATGGATCCCGCCGCCGTCCGCCTGATCAAAATCCTCCAGGCCCAGTTCCGGGATCAGGCCTTTACCCCCTTCGAAGGGGAGATGAAGGACCAGCAGGGAATCCTCCGCTGCGCTCCGGATCAGCGGCTGACCCCGGCGGAAATCCTCTGCATGGATTATCTGGCGGACAACGTGGTGGGTTCCCTTCCCTCCCTGGAGGAGCTGACCCCCGAAGCCCGTCCCCTGGCCCAGAGCCAGGGCATCGGCAGCCTGGCCAAGTCCGACGTCAGCGCCATTTCCTGGAACGAGAAAAGCTGAACGCCGGGCCGCCTTTCGGGGATCATCGCCCCGGAATCGGAAAACCCGCCGGCCCGAAGAGGGGAAAGCGCCCCGCTTCCGCCGGATCCCGGGTTGAATCATTTCCCTGAAGCAATCTCAGCATCATACAGAAGCGGAGGAAACCCATATGCGGATCCTGGCCCTGGCCGATGAGCCGGTAAACCGGCTCTGGAGCGAATACGGAAAGGAAACCCTGCAAAGCGTGGAACTGATTCTCTCCTGCGGGGATCTTCCCGCCGCCTACCTGAACTATATCACCTGTTTTTCCTCCGCGCCGGTGGTTTATGTTCACGGGAACCACGACACGGCCTATGAAAAGAAGCCGCCGGAGGGCTGCGTCTGTGCCGACGGGCATGTGGTGCTGGTGGGAGGGCTCCGGATCCTGGGGCTGGGCGGTTCCATCCGTTATCGCCCCGGCCCCTGCATGTATTCCGAGGAGGAGATGGCCCGGCGGATCCGCCGGCTTCGCCGGGAAATCCGCTCCGCGGGCGGCTTTGATATTCTCCTGACCCATTCCCCCATCGCGGGCGTCGGTGATCAGGAGGATCCCGCCCATCGGGGCTTCGAGTGCTTCAAGCCTCTTCTGAACCGCTACCGTCCCGCCGTCATGTTCCACGGCCACGTTCACCAGGGTTACTCCGGCCACAGGTTCACCCGGGAGCGGGAATTCGGCGGCATCCCCGTGATCAACGCCTGCGGCAGCTTTGAATACGATTTTCCCGCCGACTGGGCGCCCGCCGGATCCCCCACCCGAATGGGCCGCTTCTTCCTGGAGCGCCGCAGCGTCCCCGGCCGGGAGGTCATATGGTGACGCCTCCCCAAAGCGCCCTCCGCCGGGAGTTGCGGAATCTGCTGGCGGATCAGGCGCTGCCCCGGCCGGCGGCCCTGCGCCGCAGCCGGAGGCCGGATTTTCTCTTTGCCTCGGATCTCCCTTCCTTCGCCCCGCCGGAGGCCCTGGCCTCCTTCCGGCAAAAGGCGGAGGCCGCGGGCTGGGAAACCTGTCTTTCGGGCGGCTGGCTGGAGCTTCGCAGGCCCCTTTCCGACCCTCCCGAAGGGTTCCGCCCCTTTCCGCCGGGGGAGGAGGCCGCCTGCTGCGAAAGCCTGCTGTCCCGCCATCCCGGCGGGGCGGAAAGCCGGGAGGCGTCCTTTCTTCTGATCAAGGCCGCGGAGGAAGGCCCCGCCGCCTTTGAGGCCGCCTGCCGCACCCTGCATCGGGATTTTGCCCGCCGCCTTCGTCTGGGTCTTCCCCTTCCCGCCCTCTCCCCGGATTTCTTCCGATAAGACCGGGCGGCCGGGTTCTTTTATCCCGCGTCCGCGGCAGGCTATTTGCAAATGGAGGAGGAATCACCATGCTTTTTGAGCACATCGGTCACAGCGAGTTTCTGATCACATTGGAATGCGGGCTGCGGATCGTGACGGATCCCTACGACGCCTCCACCGGCTACCCCGTCCGGAGTCTTTTGGCGGACGGCGTCCTGGTTTCCCATCATCATCATGATCACGACGCGGTGGAAAACATCTCCGGCCATCCCCAGATCATCGATTTCGCCGGCGTCCACACCTTTGCTCCCGGCGTCCGGGTCACGGGCATCCTCTCGGATCACGACGACGCCGGCGGCGCGAAGCGGGGCAAAAGCCTGCTCTTCCTGCTGGAGGCGGAAGGACTGCGGGTGGTCCATCTGGGGGACCTGGGGCGCGGGCTGAACGCGGAGGAGCTGGCCCTGCTGAACCCGGCGGACATCCTGATGGTTCCGGTCGGAGGGTTCTATACCATCGACGCCGCCCAGGCCTTCGAAACCGCCGAGGCGCTGGAGGCCCGGATCATCCTGCCCATGCATTACAAAACGAAGTACAACGAGGACTGGCCCATCGCGTCGGCGGAGGATTTCCTCTCCCGCTTCGATCCGGCCTCTGTCCGCTCCGGAGGAGAGGCTCTCCGGGTAACCAAAGGTGATCTGGACTGCCACCCCAGGGTGGTGGTTCTGTAGAACACGCTTTTCCCCCGCGCGTCGTCTGTTTTTCACGACCAACAAAAAAGGAGGAACAATTCATGTATCTCGCCAACGATTCCCGCTATGATGCCGCGGTCTTCCGCCGCAGCGGCCGCAGCGGCCTGAAGCTGCCCGCCGTTTCCCTGGGGCTGTGGCACAATTTCGGTTCCACCGGGTGCTTCGACACCATGCGGAAGATGTGTCTCACCGCCTTCGACGCCGGCATTACCCATTTCGACCTTGCCAACAATTACGGCCCGGAGGAGGGCAGCGCCGAAATCAATTTCGGCCGGATTCTGAAGGAGGATCTGGGCGCCTACCGGGATGAGATTCTGATTTCCACCAAGGCCGGCTATACCATGTGGCCCGGACCCTACGGGGATTTCGGCAGCCGGAAGTATCTGATGGCCAGCCTGGATCAGAGCCTCCGCCGCATGGGGCTGGACTATGTGGACATCTTCTATCATCACCGGCCGGATCCGGAAACGCCCCTGGAGGAAACGATGCTGGCCCTCCGGGACATCGTCCTCTCCGGCAAGGCGCTGTATGTCGGCCTGTCCAATTATGACGGCCCCCGGATGAAGGAAGCCGCCGCCCTGCTGCAGGAGATGCGGGTTCCCTTCGTCATCAACCAGAACCGTTATTCCATCTTTGACCGTTCCATCGAGCGCAACGGTCTGAAGGAAGCTGCCGCCGAATGCGGCAAGGGGATCATCACCTTCTCGCCCCTGGCCCAGGGCATGTTGACGAATCGCTATCTGAACGGCATCCCCGAGGATTCCCGTGTCCGGACCGACGGCCGCTTCCTGAAGGAGGCTTATCTGACGGAGGAGGTGCTGCGGAAAATCCGCGCGCTGAACGAGCTGGCACAGCAGCGGGGCCAGTCCCTGGCCCAGATGGCCCTGGCCTGGGTGCTGCGGGACGAGGTGGTGACCAGCGTTCTGGTGGGCGCCTCCCGCCCCGAGCAGATCCTGGACAGCCTGAAATGCACGGAAAACCTTTCCTTTACAGCCGAGGAGCTGGCCTACATCGACCAGAACAGCTGACGCGGCCCGGCCGGTTTCCCGCGAAAAGATCGAACACGCAAAGCTCCGTCGGAGGGCGGATGCCTCCCGGCAAGGGAATCCCTTCGATCCAAGGCCATTTTACCGTAAAGCAATATACGCGGCCCCGCCGGTTATCCGGCGGGGCCTTCTGATTTCTTCTCGTTCTCCGGCGGGTCGAAGGTCACCAGGATCTTCTCCACCCGCCGTTCGTCCACAGCCAGAACGGTGACCACCGCGTCCCGGAAGCGGAATTGATTCCCGGCCTCCGGGAAAGCGCCGTACATCTCGATGGTCCATCCGCCGACGGTTTCGCTCTCAAAGGCGAATTCCTCGTCCGGAAGGCGGAACAGCTCCTGCAGGTCGGAAAGGGGCGTGTCGCCGTCGATCTCGTATTCCCGCTCGTTCCGGCGGACCAGGTAATTCTGCACCGTGTCGTTCTCGTCCCAGATGTCCCCCACCACCATCTCCAGCACATCCTCCATGGAAATGATGCCCAGGGTGCCGCCGTATTCATCCACCACGATGGCCAGATGCTGCCGCTTCTTCCGCAGGGTTTTCAGCACCTGGGGCAGCTTCATCGTCTTGTAGACATAGCAGGGCTCCATCAGCAGGCTCCGCAGATCCGGATGCTTGTTCTCCGTCAGGGCCTTCAGAAACCGGTTCAGATGCAGCGTGCCGATTACATGATCGATGGATCCTTCATACACGGGAATCCGGGTATAGCGGGACCTTTCGATGACGGAGAGGATTTCCTCCCAGCTGTCGTCGATGTCGATCGCGATTACGTCCACCCGGGCCGTCATGGCCTCGGAGGCGGAAATATCCGGAAAATCGATGGCCGCCTTAACCAGCTCGCTCTCGTTTTCGTCGATGACGGATTCATCCTCCGCCGTGTCGATCAGGGTGGTCAGCTCCTCGACCTTCTCCTCCGGCTCCTCCTCGGCCTTTTCCCCGGGGAAGGGCTTCAGGATCAGGTTGACCAGCCCCACAACCGCCCTGACGGGCAGCCAGAACAGGATCATCAGCCCCCGCAGCGGGTAGGCGTCCTGCATGGCGACCCGGTTGGCGCCCTTCTTGGCCGTGATCTTCGGGATCGTTTCCCCGAAGATGATGACCGCGATGGTCACCAGGGCGGTGGCCAGAGCGCTGTAGTTTTCGTTCCCCGCCAGCAGGAAGGCGCTGGTGGTGGCCATGGAGGAGGCCGCGATATTCACCAGGTTGTTCCCGATCAGGATGGCCCCCAGGGCGTCGTCAAACCGATCGACAATCCACAGGGCCACGGCGGCCTTCCGGTTGCCGGATTCCTTTTCGTTTTCCAGCCGCAGCCGGTTGCAGCTGGAATAGCTCATCTCCGCCCCGGAGAAAAAGTGGCTCAGCACAACGCAGAGCACGACTCCCACGATCAGCAGAAAAGGCGTCATTTCTTTTCCTCCTTCTCCGCCGCTTTTTCGGGCAGCCGGAACATGGCCTTCCGGATCCGGTTATGCTCCATCCGGGCCACATAAACCCGCAGGCCGTGATAATCGAAGTGCTCCTGCGTCCTGGGGATGGAGGGAAAATGCTCGAAAACCCATTCGCCCACCCGCTTTCCGCGCAGCTCGGCATCCTCCTCGGGATCCTCGAAGCCGATTTCGTCGAAAACGTCTCCGACGCATTCTTCCGCGTCCACCATGAAGCTGCCGTTTTTCAGATCCACCACCGGGGTTTCCACCACGTCCTCCTCGTCCCAGATATCCCCCACCAGGGTTTCAAGAATGTCCTCGGTGGTCACGATGCCGACGGTTCCCCCATAATGATCCGTTACCACCGCCAGGCTCTGCTTCGCCCTGGTCATCTGAAGAAAGAGGTCGTCGATCTTGACGCTGTCGGTCACAAACATCGGTTCATCCAGAAGCCGGCGAAGGTTCACGTTTTCCCCCTGATGCAGGTAGGCCCGCAGGTACCGCCGGATCCGCAAAACCCCGATCACGTTGTCGATGGAGCCCTCGTAAACCGGCAGCCGGGAGTGGTTCTGCTTTTTGATCAGATCCAGAATCTCCGCCGGGGAGGAGGCGATGTCGATGGCCGTAACGTCGACCCGTGGGGTCAGGATGCTTTCGACCGTGATGTCGTCAAAGCGAAGGGCGGAGGAAATCAGATCCCCGTGTTCCTCGTCCAGGGTGCCCTCCTCCGTCATGCTGTCGATGATATCGTGAATTTCCTCTTCCGTGGCCGTAACCGGGTTGTCCCCCTCGGAATGCCGGCCCGCCGCCCGGCCGATCATGGCCAGCAGTTTGGAGAGCGGGGCAAAAAAATGATCCAGCCAGGTCAGGGGCGTAATGCTCAAAAGGCTCAGCTTCTCGGGATACTTCTTGGCCAGGGATTTGGGCAGCATCTCCCCGAAGAAAAAAACCGTCATGGAGGTAATCAGCGTGGAAAGGGTCACGGCGTTGAGGCCCCACCGCCGGGTCACCGCCACGGTAATCAGGGACGCCGCCGCCAGATGGGCAATATTCGTGCAGATCAGTATCGTGGAAATCGTCCGATCAAAATGATCCAGGGCCTTCTGCACCATTTTGGCCCGCCGGTCCCCCCGCTCCGCCAAAGATCGTATTCTCGTTTTTGAAACAGAAGCGATGGATGTCTCCGCGATGGCGATATAATTCGCGAACAGAATGCAAAGTACCGAAAGGATCCATGGCCACGGTGAGCCGCCTGCGTCCACGAAAATAAATCCCCCATTCCCGGTTCCACCGGATAAAATAACGGAAATGATTGTACTCTGTCCGCCGCCGCTTGTCAAGGAAGCACGAAAGCCGAAGCTTGCGTTTCTCCGCGGATAATGGTACACTGAAAGGCGGAAAAGCCCCTTTCTTCGTCGGAGTTCAGCGGCGAAAGGGCCCTTTCTTTTTGCCGCCGGAAAACGCTCCCGCGGCATAAATCTGACAAGGATCGCGGTGCTTTTGCCGGGCCGCCGAAGCGAGGAGGAGAAAAATGGCGCGGGAGGATCCCTTTGTCGCCGTGGTCGGCGGCATCAACATGGATATCGGCGCCAAGCCGGATCATCCCCTTCTGGAGCGGGATTCCAATCCGGGCCGGATCCGCCTCTCCCCCGGCGGCGTCGGGCACAATATCGCCCGGAATCTGGCGCAGCTGGGCCTCCGTACGGTTTTTCTGACCGCCCTGGGGCAGGATGCCTTCGGCGCCCGGCTGGAGGCGGACTGCCGGGAGGCGGGGATCGATATGTCCCTGGCACTCCGGTCCCCGGAAGAGCCCTCCTCTGCCTATCTCTTTATCGCCGATGAAAAGGGGGATATGCGCCTGGCGGTCTCCGACATGGCGATTTGCCAGCGGCTCACCCCGGGCTTCGTCGAAGCCCGGCTTCCCCTGCTGAACCGGGCCGCCGCGGTGGTGCTGGACGCTAATCTTCCGGCGGAAACCATCCGTTTTCTGGCGGAAAGCTGTACGGCTCCGCTCTTTGCCGATCCGGTTTCCGTGGCCAAATCGGAAAAGCTCCGTCCCGTTCTGGGAAAGCTCCGGGCCTTCAAACCCAACCGGCTGGAGGCGGAGCTCATGACCGGTCTTCCCACCCGGACGGAGCCGGAGCTGGCCGCCGCCGCCGAGGCGCTGCTGAAAACCGGCCTGGGCGAGGTCTATATCTCCCTGGGCGGAGACGGCGTTTTTGCGGCGGAGCCGGGGCGCCATCTGTGGATCCCCTGCTTTCCCGCCCGTCCGCGGAACATGACCGGCGCCGGGGACGCGTTCGTCGCCGGACTGGTCTGGAGCCATCTGCGGGGCGGCGATTTGGCCGAAAAAGCGCGGGCTGCGTCCGCCGCCGCCAGCATCGCCGTGGAGGCTCCCGGCGCCATCCATCCGGATCTGAACCCGGATACGCTGGCAGCCCGTCTGCGCGCGCGTCCGGGCTGATCGCGCTTCAGGCGCTGCCCGGATTTTCATCACAAAAGGCCGGCTGTTCCCTGCCCCGTCAGGCGCCGGCAAAGCATCAAAAGGAGGAGCACCCATGAAAAACTGTTATCTGGATGTCAAACCGGAGGTTGCGGAAGCCCTGGCCGCCGGAAAACCCGTCGTAGCCCTGGAATCCACCATCATCTCTCACGGCATGCCCTATCCCCAGAACGTGGAAACCGCCCTGAATGTGGAAAAAATCATCCGGGACGCCGGCGCCATCCCGGCCACTGTCGCGATCATCGGCGGCCGGCTGAAGGCGGGGCTGACCCCGGAGGAAATTGAGTATTTCGGCAAAAAGGGCCAGGCCATCGCCAAGGCCAGCCGCCGGGATATCGCCATGCTCTGCGCCCGCGGGGAGGACGGCGCCACCACCGTGACCACGACCATGATGATCGCCCATATGGCGGGGATCTCCTTCTTCGCCACCGGCGGCATCGGCGGCGTCCATCGGGGGGCGGAAACCACCATGGATATTTCCGCCGATCTGGAGGAGCTGGCCCAGACGCCGGTAACCGTCGTCTGCGCGGGGGCCAAGGCCATCCTGGATCTGGCCCTGACTCTGGAATATCTGGAGACCCACGGCGTCCCCGTCCTGGGATATCGGACGAAGGAGCTGCCCGCCTTCTATTCCCGCCGTTCGGGCCTGGAGGTGGATTATCAGGTGGATTCGCCCGAGGAAATCGCCCGCGCCTTCCATGCCCAGCGCGCCATGGGGCTGCGGGGCGGCATGCTGGTAACCAACCCCATTCCCGAGGCCTACGCCATGGATGACGATGTCATCAACCGGGCCATCGATCAGGCCGTGGCCGAATCCGTCGCCCAGGGCGTCAAGGGCAAGAAAATTACCCCCTTCCTGCTGGCCCGGGTGGCGGAGCTGACCGGCGGCGACAGCCTGGAATCCAACATCCGCCTGGTCTACAACAACGCCCGGCTGGCCGCGGAAACCGCCGTCGCCTACGCCGCCCTGGGATAATCCCAGGGACTTCTGAGGAGGTATTTGATTCATGAATCGTTCCGCCGGTATTCTGATGCCCGTTTCCGCCCTTCCCGGAAAATACGGAATCGGTTCCTTTGGCAAGGAGACCTACGCCTTTGTGGATTTTCTGGAGCGCTCCGGCCAGACCTTCTGGCAGATTCTGCCCCTGAACCCGCCGAACCATACGCTATCCTTTGATACCCCGTATCAGTCCTTCTCCGCCTTTGCAGGCAATCCCTGGTATATTGATCTGGACGCCCTTGTGGCCGAAGGGGTTCTGACCCGGGAAGAGGTGGATGCGGTTGATTTCGGGAACGATCCTTCCCGGGTGGATTACGACAAACTCTACACCCGTCGTCTTCCCCTGCTGCGGAAGGCCTATGAGCGGAGCCGGATCGCCGAGAATCCGGAATTCCAGCGCTTCATCCGGGATAACGGATGGTGGCTGGACGACTACGCCCTGTTCATGTCCCTGAAGGCCTTCTTCGGGGATCAGGTCTGGTCCGACTGGCCCACGGACATCCGTCACCACTGGGACTTCGCCCTGGATTATTATCATCGGAAGCTGTATTTCGATGTGGAATTCCACAAATATACCCAGTTTGTCTTCTTTACCCAATGGTACGCCCTGAAGACCTACGCCAACAGCAAGCATATCCGCATCATCGGAGACATCCCCATCTATGTGGCCTACGACAGCGCCGACGTCTGGGCCCATCCGAACCTGTTCCAGCTGGGAGAAGACGGCCGCCAGACGGCGGTGGCCGGCTGCCCGCCGGACGCCTTCTCCGCCGACGGCCAGGTCTGGGGAACGCCCCTTTACCGCTGGGACGCCCACCGGGGGGATCGCTTCGGCTGGTGGATGGCCCGGCTGTGGATGAATTTCCAGCAGTGCGACATGCTGCGCATCGACCACTTCCGCGGGCTGGACGAATATTTCTCCATCCCCGCCGACCGGCCCCTGGCGAAGAACGGCCATTGGGAAAAGGGCCCCGGCATGGATCTTTTCCGCCAGATGTGGGAAAACATGGGCTATAAGCCGGTAATCGTGGAGGATCTGGGGTTCATGACGGATTCCGTCCGCGCCATGGTGCGGGATACCGGCTTCCCCAACATGAAGGTGCTCCAGTTCGGCTTTGACGAGAAGGATTTCGGCGCCTCCAACGACTATCTCCTCCACAATATCCCGGAGCACTGCGTCGTCTATCCCGGCACCCATGACAACGATCCCGTCAACGGCTGGTTCGTCTCCCTGACGGAAGCGCAGCAGCATCAGGTCCGGACCTATTTCGGCGCGGAAAATGTCCCGGCCGACCGCATCAGCCGGGTCTTCGTCCGGGCCGCCCTGATGAGCCGGGCGAATACCTGCGTCATCGCTCTGCAGGACTGGCTGGATCTGGGCCACGAGGCCCGGATCAACGAGCCCTCCCGGCTGGAAAACAACTGGTTCTGGCGTCTGGCTCCCGGCTTCCTGACGGAAGAAAAAAGCCGGGAAATTTTCGAGGCCACCCGCCGCTACGGCCGCCTGAACTGGGAAGCCGACGCCGTCCGCAGGGCGGAAGAAGCCTTCTGGAAGACCTTTTCCGAAACCTGATCAAAAGCATGACTGCCTGGCGATTCCGCCCGGCGGTCTTTTTATGTTCCTCGGCCTGATGGCGCGTTCACCGGGGCGGACACGACGGCGCCCGTTCCTTCGTCGAAGCCGTCAACCCCCCTGCCGGTGGATTTTTCCATTTTGGTCAGCACGCGCTCCGCGTCCTTCCCCGTCAGAAAGCGAGGAGAATAGTTATTGTACCGCGGATCGCTGGTAATGGAAATCGGGAAAAAGCGCAGGGTCGTTTCCCGCAGCTCGCTGTCCTCGAAACGCAGCTCCGCCTGCAGAATCAGGGCATCGGAATCCTCGGCATGGGTGGTTCCCCCGAAGGAGCAGTTGCCCAGGCTGTAGACTACCGGCATACCCTCCACAAAATCGTATCCCTGCACCACATGGGGATGATGGCCCACCAGCAGCGTCACACCCATCTCCGCCGCCCTTCGGGCGATGTTTTTCTGGTATCCCGTGGGAGTATAGACATACTCCTGCCCCGCGTGCATCACGGTAATCACGGCGGCGCAGCCGATCCTCTTCAGGCATTCCACCTGGCGGGCATACGCCTTCCCCCGGTTTCCGTTGGCGGACATGTAGGCGCCGGTAAAGCCGATCAGCAGTCCGTCCTCGTTTTCCCAGACTGCCACGCAGTCGGTCCCGAAATAGGCGACCCCTGCCCGATCCAGGGCTTCCTTCGTATCCCGGTATCCCGCCTCGCCGTAATCCCGGGAATGGTTGTTGGCCAGGGTCACGCATTCGATGCCCGCTCCGGTCAGGATGCCGGTATAGGCGGTAGGCCCGCTGAAATTATAGGTTTTTTCGACCTTCGGCAGCTTCCGGTCCGTCAGCACTCCCTCCAGGTTGGCCACGGACACATCGTCCTCCGCCGTCAGGCGGGAGAGATACCGCATGGGAAAATCCAGGCCGTTTTCCTGAATCCGCCGGACGAAGCCCAGGCGGCTGCCTCTGGAGGATTCCTCTCCGCCCAGGGTGCAGTCGCCCAGGAACGTCATCTTCACCGTCCCGCTGTACTCACTGACCCGGAAGCCCAGGTTTTCCGGCACATGATCCACGTCAAACAGGTACCAGGTTCCCGAGGCTTCGGCGCCGCCCAGCATCAGCAGCACGGCCGCTAGGGCCATCATCCGCAGAATTCGTTTTTTTACGTTCTTTTTCATCCGTTTTTTCTCTTGATCTTTCTCCCGGCGCCGGCCTCCGCGAGGCCGAACCCGTCCCGCGTTTTTGAAATGCGGGAAAGCGTGTTTTTGGTCTTCGGGCACGTCGCGCCGCCCGCGCTACAGCCTCCGGTATACCACCCGCCACATGGTCAGGAAGCAGGCCAGGCCGCCGATGAGGTTGGAGATGGGCTCCGCCAGGAAAACGCCCCGTACGCCGAGCCCCATGGCCGGCAGCGCCAACGTCAGAGGAACGACGATGATGACCTTCCGCAGCAGCGAAAAGAAAATGGCGTACCGGGCCTTTCCCAGGGCCTGGAAGGTGGTCTGACCGCAGAACTGGAAGGCCATGAACACGAAGCCGAAGAAATAGATGTTCAGCATCCTGGCGCCCACGGCGATGGTTTCCGGATCCTCCGAGAAGATGCCGATCAGCGGCTTCGGGAAAAGCATGACCAGGATCCAGGTGATCAGCGTATAGCCAAAGCCAAGCGCCGCGGTAAACCGGATGCCTTCCTTCACCCTTTCACCCCGTCTCGCGCCATAGTTGAAGCCCAGCACCGGCTGGGATCCGGCGGTGATTCCCTGCACCGGCAGGGCCGTCATCTCGCGCACGGAGTTGAGCACCGTCATGATTTCCACATACAGATCCCCGCCCCAGCTTTGCAGCTGGGTATTGCAGACGATGTTGACCAGGCTGTTGGTCGCCTGCATGACAAAGCCCGGAAAGCCCAGGCTCAGGATTCGGCCCGTCCGCTCCCGCTGAATATGGATTCTGGACAGCCGGAGCTTCTGCAGGGCCTTTTTCCCCGTCAGAAAGCGCAGCACCCACGCCGCGGACACACTCTGGCTGATCACCGTCGCCAGTGCCGCGCCCCGGACCCCCATGTTGAGCGAAAAAATAAAAACCGGATCCAGGGCGATATTGATGACCGCCCCCAGAACCGTCGTCATCATGCCGATCCGGGGAAACCCCTGGGCGTTGATATAGCTGTTCAGGCCGGTTCCCAGCATGGAAAAAGCCGTCCCGATCAGATAGACGCGAAGATATTGATCCGCGTAGAAGAATGACTGCTCGCTGGCGCCGAAAAGAAAAAGAATCGGCCTGCGCAGCGCGTAGCAAAAGACCGTCAGCACCAGCGCCGTCCCCAGCTGCAGGGCAAAAACATTGCCGAGAATGTTTTCCGCCTCGTCCGTCTGTCCCCGGCCCCGGGCGATGGCAAAGAGCGTCGCCCCGCCGCTGCCGTACAGATTGGTAAAGGCGGCGATCAGAACGATGACCGGAAACGTAATCCCCAATCCGGTCAGGGCCAGATCTCCCACGCCCTCCAGATGGCCGATATACACCCGATCCACGATATTGTACAGCAGCTGCACCATCTGGGCCAGCGTCAGCGGCAGCGCCTGGGAAAGAATCAACCGTTTCACCGAGCCCTGGGCAAAATCCGTCTGAACCGCGGCCATTCCGTCACTTCCTCTTGCTGCCCGTCGGCGTTGGCTCCGCCCGGCAAAGGGGATCTCCCGTATCCGCGAACCGCCGCGGCGCCCTTTGCCGTTCTTCTCCTATCATACCTCTTTTCCCCGTTCTGTCAAGGCGGCCTCCATCGTCAGGATATCTTCCAGGCGGATTTCCGCGTTCGCGCCGGATCGCCCGCTTTTCCGCTCCAGAATCAGCCGGCCTCCCGCTGGGTCAAAGCCTTTGACCTTTTCCCGGGCCGTTTCATACCGTCCTCCGGCTTTCAGGGGATCCTGGATAAACCAGGTCAGCAGAACCTCCGGCCTTTTCCCCGCCTCCAGCGCCTTCCGGACGCCCGACAGCGCCTCGTTCAGGGCTTCCATCTCCTCCTCGCCCAGTTCAATCCGGCGGTCCACCTGTCGGGCCTCCTCGTCAATCATGTCCTCGTATCCGGTCAGCGCCGCGAAGGGGGCAAACTGCGCCGCCCGGTCATACAGGCTCATGGGCGGGTGCTTCGGCGAGCGCCAGTGGGGATGATGAAAAATATCCCCGTAAACCACCTCAGGATCCGGCTCCTTCCCGGTGATTCCCTTCGCCATGGCGTTTTCCCTCCTTCTTTGGCTTTTCCTCTCCGGATCGATGCCCGCCGATCTGCTGATTCCGGGCGACGGTGGTTCCCTTTTCCTCCAGGTTCATGCCCTTGAGCACCGCGTTTTTTCCGAAGCGCTCCTGCATGATCAGGGTCGCCCGCTGCAGCCGGTTCTCCTTGGCCTCCGCGGCCCTTTCCGCTTCCTTCCGCCGGGCCTCTTCCTCGTAATCCGTAAAGAAATCCAGCTGCCGCGGCCCCTCCTCCGGGACATCATCCGGCCGGATCAGGTTGCAGGCGGCCAGGATCACCCTTCGGATCAGAAGATCCGGATCCACGATCCGGTCATACAGCGCCATCATTGCTTCGCGGATAGCCCGGGTGGAGGAGGTATAGTGATCCAGGTTGCCGGTCCCGTGGGCGTGCTTCGGCTGGGGCCGGCCGTATGGATCGGACACCACCGCTCCCGCGTAGGCCTTCCCGGTTTTTGCCACGCCGTAAACCGTATCCTTCATGCCTTTTCCGGGGCTCAGAACGATCAGGCTCTCCCGGTCATAGCCAATTGTCAGGGTCACCTGCCGGGTCACCAGGTTTTTCCGGACCAGGTCCAGCGCCAGCAGCTCCGTCATCTCCCGGACGATCAGCTTCCCGTCCGCGGCGTTATACGGCTCCGACAGCACCTGCCCGGAGGACAGGCTGCTGGTTTCCGGGCGATAGGCCTTGATGGCCGCGATTTCCGTCGGTTCCCATCCCCAGGCGTGGTCGATCAGCAGCTCCGCGTTGATCCCCAGGGCCCGGTACAGCAGATCCTCGTTGATCTCGCTGAGCCGGGCGATATCCCCCATGGTAAAGCATCCCAGCGCCGCCACCCTCGCGGCGATCCCGTGCCCCACGCGCCAGAAATCCGTCAGCGGCCGGTGGCACCAGAGCAGACGCCGATAGCTCGTCTCGTCCAGTTCCGCGATCCGGACCCCGTCCTTGTCCGCCGGCACATGCTTGGCCACGATGTCCATGGCGATCTTGGCCAGATACAGATTGCTGCCGATCCCGGCCGTGGCGGTAATCCGGGTGGTATACAGCACCTCCCGGATCATTTTCATGGCCAGCTCGTGCGCCGTCATGCCGTAGGTTTTCAGATAACCCGTCACGTCCATGAAGCATTCGTCGATGCTGTATACATGGATGTCCTCGTCGCTGATGTATTTCATATAGATGCCGAAGATCCGGGTGGAGATTTCCTCATACAGCTTCATCCGGGGCGGCGCGACGATATAGGTCAGCTCCAGGGTCGGATCCTTTTCCAGCTCCGCCGCGTTAAAGGAGCTGCCGGTAAAATGATACTGTCCGTCCTCCCCTTTCGGAAGGAGGCCCTGCCGGACGGCGTTTTTCATTCGCTGCGCGTTGATCTCCCGAACCCGCTGGATCACCTCGAACAGCCGGGCCCTTCCGGAAATTCCGTGCGCCTTCAGGGAGGGGGATACGGCCAGGCAGATCGTTTTTTCCGTTCTGGATTCGTCCGCCACCACCAGGTTCGTCGACAGGGGATCGAAGTTCCGGTCCGCCAGCTCGACGCTGGCGTAATAGGATTTCAGGTCGATGGCCACAAAGGTTTTCCGCACCCCCGTTTCCCTCCTTTCCGGCGTTTCCTGCCCTCATTTTTCCCTGGCGCCGCGGCTCTTTAATCGGCCGCTTCCACAAACCAGCGGCCCACGCTGTTGTCGAACCGGGAATCCGCCCGTTCAAAGAACAGATGCTTCTTTTCGTTCCGGATGACGACGGTATAGCAGTCCCCCCGGATGCCCATACCCACGGAGGAGGCGGGGCGAAAATCGGTTACCTGATCGATCTTGAAGACGCGGCCATCCCTCCAGGTAATGGATCGGGGCTGCATGAACCCGGTATTGTCAAAGTCGGAATTCACTCTGACATAAATCCGATCCGCCACGCTTCATCCCGCCTTTCCCGTCGGAGCCGTCCCCAGCAGCGGCCAGTTTTCCTTTTCCCGCTGCAGGTCGTAATACCAGTCCTCCTCCTCGTGGGTCGCGGCGCGAAGGCGGTGATGACCGCAATCCGGACACCGGTCCGGAAGCGATTGAACAGCAAAGACATACCGACATTTTTCACAGGCCAGCAACATGGCCGCATCCCTCCTCCTGCCTCACGGCTTCCTCATACAGCGCCTTTTCCTCCCCCGTCGGAATCATGGTCTCATCGATGATCCCCAGCACCCGGCCGATCAGCCCGGCGCCCTCTTCCGTAGGAATGATATCCTCGTATTCCTCGTTCCGGGAATGCAGCCGGTCCTTCGCCGCTTCCTTGATCACGATGCCCTGCCCCGGCAGGGAAAACACGTAAACCTGGCCGATCCGCGTCTCCGCGCAGTGCCGGACCAGGATCCGGTCATGATCATGATAGGCGGGCTCCATGCTGTGCCCGGTCACGGTAATGATCTCATCCGCGCCGGCGGTTTCCGGCCTGTTGTACAAAAGCACGGTTTCCGCCTCCGCCTGCTGGGGCCATTCGTCCCCGGCGCCCGCCGCGGCGCTGCGCCCAAAGTCCGGCAGGGCCACCAGCCTTTCCCGGATGTCCCGCAGCCGGATCTCGCGGCATCGCCCGGCCAGCGCCTCCCCCACGGCGAAGAAATCCGCCCGGCCCCGCTCGTCCATGGAACGGAAAAGCCCCACCAGGCCTCTTTCCCTTTCCGACAGGGATGCTCCCACGCCCCGGATGCCAAAGAATGCGTTCGGATCCACATCCAGCGCGGAGAAGAGCCGGAAAAGGGATTCCGGATCGGGGCGGGAAAGCCCGCATTCCCAGTTCCGCACGGAGCCGACCGTCACCCCCAGCGCCCGGGCCAGCTCCTCCGCCGACAGACCCGCCTTCTTACGATAGGCCTTGATCTTCAGCCCGTATCCTTCGAGGTTTCGTTTTTTTGCTCCGTCGGCCGCCGCTCTGCTCATCCGATTCCCGCCTTCTTTCCTTTTTCGCCGGGCCGCCGCCCGCTTCGATTTCCGCTTCTGCTTCTGCTTCTGCTTCTGCTTCTGCTTCTGCTTCTGCTTCTGCTTCTGCTTCTGCGAACATCTTAAACCAGAATTCTTGGTTTGTCAACGGGGAAAAAGAGCCTTTTTTCGGGAAATCCGAAGCACCAAAACCAATATAAATGGTTTAATCAAAAGGGCTGTGTGAAAAAACGGCGGGTACCTCCTTCCTCTGGAAGAAGGCCCGCCGCCCTCCGGATCGAAAAGTCCCGCTCGCCGGTTCTTTCGCCGCTCCGTTCTGTGCCTTGGTCGCCCCGGAAGGTTCCTGAAAGCCCATCCGGTTCTTTCACCGCCCCGACGGGCATTTTCACCGCCCGGGGCGGATTCTCCGCTTCCACAGCGAATCCTGTTGCAGCTTACCGCTTCAGCTTCAGCTGCGCCTGAGCGATCGTCAGGGTCAGGGTATCGCCGCTGAGGGTTCCCTTGATGACAGAAGCGTTGGCGTTGTTCGGCTGCTTCAGGGACAGTGTGGAACCGTTCGCCGTCCAGGTCAGCAGATAGGTGCTGCCGGCGACAGTCAGCTTCCCGCTTCCGTCCTGCGCCAGCTCCAGCGTCGCGCCGCTGCCCTTCCAGGTTCCCTCAAACGAATTCCCGGCGCTGCCGGCGCCCGCAAGGCCGGCATCCGCCGCCATCTGCGCCGCCACCTGCTCTTCCTCCGTTTGCCCGGCAGCCGCTTTTTCGTCCGCGGCTTTCGCTTCCTTTGCAGCTTTCGCTTCCGCCGCGGCACGCTCCTCCGCCGTCTGCCCTGCCTCTTCAGCAGCGTCCGCCGCCGCACGCTCTTCCGCCGTTTGCTCCGCCGCTTCAGCGGTGTTCACGGCTGCGCCCGCGCCGGTGGACGTGCCCGCGTTCGCAAGGGTCTTCGGCTTCGTGCCGTAGGTCGTGACCTTGGCTCTGTCGAAGGGAATGGTTTTTGTGCTTCCGTCCGCAAAGGTCACCATGCTGACCCGCGCCTCGATGTAGGCAATGCTGCTGCGGTTCTGGACGGGAGCGTAAAAGTCGTCCGTGGATTTCCCTGGCTTCAGCTTCATGTCGTCAAAGTCATACAGACCGGTGTAGATGACCTCGCCGTCCCGTTTATAGGAGGTAAACCACATCTGGACGCCGGTGATCGTCTTTGCGCAGTTGTTTTTGATCGTGGGATTGTAATTCCCGCGGTAAAAATCAATTTTCCGGATGGTGGCCACGTTAATGGTACCGACGGTGACCTGAACCTTCGCCGATTTCTTCGTGCCGTCGGTGGAGGCCGCCGTAATCGTCGCTTTCCCGGGGCTCACCGCGGAAACGGTTCCGTCGTCGGAAACCGTCGCCACCTTCTGGTTCGAAGAGGCCCACGTCAGTTTTTGATTGCCCGCCGAAGAAGGCAGCACCACCGCCTCGATGACCGTCTCATCCCCTTCCGTCAGGGTGAGCTTGCTTTTTTTGACCTTGACGGAGGTCACCGGCTCCACCACCGTGACCCCGATCTCCGCAGAGGCGCCGCCGTCCTCCGTTTCGGCGGTAATCACCGCGGAGCCGCCCTTTTTGCCGGTCACGGTTCCGTCCCGGACGACGGCCACCTTCGGGTCGGAGGAAGTCCAGCGGATCTTCGTCTTTGCTGCGCCGGCCGGGGACACCTTCGCCGTAACCTTCACTTTTTTCCCTTTCGCGACGGAGAGTTCCGACGGATCGAGGGTGATCGCCTCCGCCCCCTGCAGGACGGTCACCGTGATTTTGCAGCTTTTTCCGCCCTCCGCCGTAGCGGTCACCACCGTTTTTCCGACGGCGACGCCGGTCACCGCGCCCTCGTCGTTCACCTCCGCGATCTGCGCGTTTTCAGAAGCCCAGGTCAGCGTCTGATCCGAGGCGTTGGCCGGAGCAATCTTGATCTTCAGCGGTTCCGTTGTCCGCCCCACATAGGCCGTCACGCTTTTATCCGCCGGGATCAGCTTCTTCACGGCGACGCCCTCCGCCGCCGCGCAGCCGGCTATCACGCACAGTGCGAGCAGCAGGCTCAGCCAAAACGCTGTTTTTCTCATGATATACGCCTCCACTTCAAGAGCATTTCACGGGTTTTCCGTTGTTCTTTATTGTATCTTTTTCCCCTCCTTCTGTCAAACCGGCGCTTACGGTCCGCGCGTCCCGCCTGCCTTTTTCCCGGCGCCGTCTTGTGAAGCGGAAGGCCGCATGGTAAAATAGCAGCAGCGGGCATGCCGCCGGAATACACCAACCATCGTCCAGGAGGAAACAGCATGGGAACCATCGCGGAAATCAGAAACAAGCTCAAGCCCCGGGGAAAAAGCGGGGAATCCGCCCAGCGGGATAAGATCATCATCCGGACCAGCGTCATTGGCATCCTGACCAACGTGGCCCTGGCGGGATTTAAGGCGGCGGTCGGCGTCCTGAGCCATTCCATCGCCATCGTCATGGACGCGGTCAACAACCTGTCCGACGCGGCCTCCTCCCTGATTACCATTGTCGGCACGAAGCTGGCCGGCCGGGAGCCGGACGAGAAGCATCCCTTCGGCTACGGCCGGATTGAATATCTGACCGCCATGGTCATTTCGGTCATCGTCCTTTACGCCGGCATCACGTCCCTGATCGAGTCGATTCAGAAGATCATCTCCCCGGATACCCCGGATTATTCCCCTGTCTCCCTGATCATCATCGGCGTCGGCGTGGTGGTCAAAATCCTGCTGGGCCGATACGTAAAGTCCATCGGAGAAAATGTGCATTCCGATTCCCTGATCGCCTCCGGCCAGGACGCCACGATGGATTCCATTATCTCCGCCTCGACCCTGGCGGCCGCCGTCATTTTCCTGCTTACCGGCCTGTCCCTGGAAGCCTGGCTGGGCGCCATTATCTCTCTGTTTATCATTAAATCCGGTGTGGAAATGCTGCGGGATACCCTGTCCCGGCTGCTGGGCGAGCGGGCGGAAGCGGAGCTGGCCCGCGGCATCCGGGAAACGATTACCTCCTTCCCCGGCGTCAGCGGCGCCTACGACCTGGTGCTGAACAATTACGGCCCGGACACCTATAACGGCTCCGTCCATATCGAGGTGCCCGACACCTGCACCGCGGCGGAGCTGGATCCCCTGCTTCGGGACATTGCCCTTCAGGTTTATGCCAAACACAACGTGGCCATGACGGGCATCAGCATCTATTCCGTCAACACCTCCCACGATGAAGCCGCCCTCATGCGGGATCGGATCCGGGAAATGGTCATGGCCCATCCCTATGTGCAGCAGATGCACGGTTTCTATGTGCGGGAAAACCCAAAATCCATCCGCTTCGACGTGGTCGTCAGCTTCAAGGCGCCGGACCGCCGCGCCGTCCATCGTGAAATCGTCGCGGAAATGGCAAAGGCCTATCCGGATTACGACCTGCAGATTGCCCTGGATACCGATTTCAGCGTCAGCTGAGTCGCTCCGTACCCATGTGCCGTTTCAGAAGCGGTCTCCGAAAGCCCTCCTCCGGGACGGCGCTCCTTGCGTCTCCCGGGAAGAAGTGAACAAATGGCCTTCCCGCAATTCGCTGCGGGAAGGCCATTTCTGTTATGGTCTGAAGGGAAAGTCCCGGACTTCGGAGGGGTCCGGCGCGGTCCGGTGATGCTTCCCCGCTCAGATTTCCGATTCAGGAGCCTGGTCTCCGGATTCTTCCTCCTGAGGATTCGCCCCGGGCAGTTCCATGCCCTCCAGGGTGCCGGAGGCTTCGGCCGGGCTTTCTTCCGTTTCCGTCACCTCCGCCTCCTCCGGAACATCCTCTTCCTTTTCCGCCCGGCAGACGGCCACCACCTTGCTTCCCTCCGCCAGCTTCATAATCCGGACGCCCTGGGTCGTCCTGCCGCAAATCCGGATATCGGCCGCCCGGGCGCGGATGATGGTGCCGTCGTCGGTGATCAGGAGGATATCCTCCTCTTCATGGACGAAGAGCAGCGCGGCCAGATCCCCGGTCTTCTCCGTCAGGTTGATGGCCCGGATGCCCTTGCCGTTCCGCCCCTGCTCCCGGTATTCCTCGGGATCGGTGCGCTTGCCGTATCCGTTGCTGGTCACCGCCAGAACGGTGGTTTCCGGCTCGATGACGGCGATGTCGATGACCTCGTCCCCCTCCCGCAGCCGCATGGAGCGGACGCCGATGCTGTTGCGCCCCATTTTCCGGACGTGCTTCTCGTTGAAGCGGATGGACATGCCCTTCCGGCTGCTGAGCAGCATCTCGTCCTCGCCGGAGCTGAGCCGGACGCCGATCAGCTCGTCATCCTCCCGGAGCGCGATGGCGATGAGGCCGTTTTTCCGCAGGTTCCGGAATTCCTCCAGCCCGGTCTTCTTGATCATGCCGCTCCGGGTCGCCATCACCAGATTGTACTCCTGCTCGGTTTCCTTCGGCATGGGCAGCATGGTGGATACTTTTTCGCCCCCCGCGATCTGCAAAAGGTTAATGATGGCCGTACCCCGGGCCTGCCTGCCGGCCTCCGGAATCTGATAGCATTTCAGGCTGTATACCCGGCCCCGGTTGGTAAAGAACATGATTTCCTGATGGGTGCTGACGACGCAGAGCTGGTTCGTATAGTCGGTTTCCTTGATGTTCATGCCGCTGACGCCCCGGCCGCCCCGATGCTGCGCCCGATAGACGGAGGAGGCGACCCGCTTCACATAGCCCTCATGGGTCAGGGTCACCACCATGTTCTCTTCCTGAATCAGATCCTCGATATCGATCTCGTTTTCCACGACGGTCAGCTCCGTCCGCCGCTCGTCGCCGTATTTATCCCGGATCTCGGTAATCTCCTGCTTGATCACGTCGACCAGCAGATGCTCGTCCGCCAGGATGGCGGTCAGCCGGGCGATGGTCTTCTCCAGCTCCTGGTATTCCTCCATCAGCCTCTCCCGCTCCAGACCCGTCAGCCGGGCCAGGCGCATGTCCAGAATGGCCTGGGCCTGCCGGTCGGAGAATTCAAAGCGGAGCATCAGGGCTTCCTTCGCGGTGCCTGTATCCTTGCTGGCCCGGATGATGGCGACGATCTCGTCGATATGATCCAGCGCCTTCAGCAGGCCCTCCAAAATGTGGGCCCGGTTCTGCGCCTTGTTGAGCTCGAATCTGGTCCGGCGGGTCAGCACGTCCTTCTGGTGCTCCAGATAGTAGTAGATCATCTCCCGCAGGTTCAGGATCCGGGGCTTCCCGTCCACCAGCGCCAGCATATTGGCACCGAAGTTTTCCTGCAGGGAAGTATGCTTATACAGGGTATTCAGCACCACCTGGGGCTGAACATCCTTTTTCAGCTCGATGACGATCCGCATTCCCTGCCGGTCGTTGGATTCGTCCCGGATGTCGCTGATGCCCTCGACCTTTTTCTCGTGCACCAGGTCGGCGATTTTTTTCACGAGAACGGCCTTGTTGACCTGATAGGGAATCTCGGTCACGACGATGCGGCTGCGGTTTCCGCCCATCTCCTCGATGGTGGATTTGGCCCGGACGGTAATCTTCCCGTGCCCGGTGTAATAGGCCTCCCGGATGCCGGCGCGCCCCATGATCATGCCGCCGGTCGGAAAATCGGGGCCCTTGATATGCTGCATCAGGTCGTCAATGGTGCAGTCGGGATTGTCGATCATGCAGATAACGCCGTCGATGGTTTCCCGCAGGTTATGGGGCGGGATATTCGTCGCCATGCCGACGGCGATGCCGTTGCTGCCGTTGACCAGCAGATTCGGGAACCGGGCCGGCAGCACGGAGGGCTGCTGCAGGGTCTCGTCGAAGTTGGGATAAAAATCCACCGTATCCTTGTCGATCCCGTCGAGCAGGTGCATGGTCAGCTTCTGCAGCCGGGCCTCGGTATATCGCATGGCGGCCGCGCCATCCCCGTCGATGGAGCCGAAGTTGCCCTGGCCCTCGATGAGCGGATAGCGGATGTTAAAGGGCTGGGCCAGGCGAACCATGGCGTCGTAGACCGAGGAATCCCCATGCGGGTGGAATTTACCCAGTACGTCGCCGACGACGCGGGCGCTTTTGCGGGTGGGCTTGTCGGGCGTCATGCCCAGCTCCTCCGCCATATCGTAAAGGATCCGCCGGTGCACCGGCTTGAGACCGTCGCGGACGTCGGGCAGGGCCCGGTCCACAATGACCGCCATGGCGTAGGAAATGAAGCTCTTTTTCATTTCCTGTTCCAGATTGACAGGGATCAGTTTATCTTGAATCATTTTTCCATCCTCTCATGGGGCTCTCGACGGACGCGTCCCGCGCCCGTTTCCCCGCCGCCGGCTTCCCGTTCTTCTTCCTTCGTACCGTTCGCCGGCCTACACATCCAGATCCTTGACCAGGTCGCTGTTCTCCTGGATGAAGAGCTTCCGGGGCTCCACCTGGTCGCCCATCAGCAGGGTAAACAGCCGGTCCGCCTCCATGGCGTCGTCCGGGGTAATCTGCATCATCATGCGGGTTTCCGGGTTCATGGTGGTATCCCACAGCTGCTGGGCGCTCATTTCGCCCAGGCCCTTATAGCGCTGGATGTCGGGCTTGGGATCCCGGCCGATTTCATCCAGCACCCGGTTCAGCTCCTCGTCGTCATAGACGTAGCGGGAGGTTTTCCCCTTCGTGACCTTATAGAGCGGGGGCATGGCTGCGTAAACGTATCCCTTCTCCACCAGGGGCCGCATAAAGCGATAGAAGAAGGTCAGCAGCAGGATCCGGATATGGGCGCCGTCCACGTCCGCGTCCGTCATGCAGACGATCCGGTGATACCGGAGCTTGCTCTCGTCGAACTGGTCGCCGAAGCCGCATCCGAAGGCGGTAATCATGGCGCGGATCTCCTGGTTTTCCAGGGCCCGGTCCAGCCGGACCTTCTCCACGTTCAGAATCTTTCCCCGCAGCGGCAGAATGGCCTGGGTTTTGCTGTCCCGGCCTCCCTTGGCGGAGCCGCCGGCGGAATCGCCCTCCACCATGAAGATTTCACATTTTGCCGGATCCCGCTCGCTGCAGTCCGCCAGCTTTCCGGGCAGGGAGGCGGATTCCAGCACGGTTTTCCGCCGGGTCGCCTCCCGGGCCTTCCGGGCGGCTTCCCGGGCCCGCTGGGCATCGACGCACCGGCTGACGATGGCTTTGGCGACGGCCGGGTTTTCCTCCAGATAGGTGGTCAGCTCCTCGGAAACCAGGCTGTCCACCACGCCGCGAACCTGCCCGCTGCCCAGCTTGCTCTTGGTCTGGCTTTCGAACTGGGGATCCTCCATCTTGATGGAGATGATGGCCGTCAGGCTTTCCCGGACATCCTCCCCCTTGAGCTTGGGTTCGTTCTCCTTCAGCATTTTGTACTTGAAGGCGTAATCGTTGATCGCCCGGGTCAGGGCGGTGTTGAAGCCCGTCAGGTGGGTTCCGCCGTCGGGCGTGGCGATATTGTTGGCGAAGGAATAGACGTTTTCGGCGTAGCTGTCGTTATACTGCATCGCCATTTCCACCAGGATCCCGTCCCGCAGGCCCTCGGTATAGATGGGCTCCGGGAACAGCACGTTCTTGTTCTGGTTCAGGAAGAGGACGAATTCCTTCAGCCCGCCCTTATAGCAGAAATCCTTCTCCTTCGGCTCCTCCGGCCGCTCGTCCCGGAAAACGATCCGGATTCCCTTGTTCAGGAAGGCCATCTCCCGCAGCCGGTTCCGCAGGGTTTCGTATTCGAAGGCTCCGGTTTCGAAGATTCCCTCCGGGTTGTCCTCGGTCTTCACGTCGGGCCAGAACTGGATCGTCGTCCCGGTCCGGTCCGTCTCCCCGATGATCTTCAGATCATAGATATACTTGCCCCGGGCGTATTCCTGCTGATAAATGTGCCCGTTCTGATAAACGGTCACGATGAAGCGGCGGCTCAGGGCGTTGACCACCGAGGCGCCCACCCCGTGCAGCCCGCCGGAAACCTTATATCCCCCGCCGCCGAACTTGCCCCCGGCGTGCAGCACCGTCAGGCAGACCTCCACCGCCGGCCGCTGCATCTTCGGATGCAGGCCCACGGGGAAGCCGCGCCCATCGTCCCGGACGGACACACTGCCGTCCTTTTGGATCGTTACGTCGATTTCGTGGCAGAAACCCGCCAGGGCTTCGTCCACGGAATTGTCAACAATTTCATAAACCAGATGATGCAGGCCCCGCACATCCGTGGAGCCGATATACATCCCCGGGCGCTTCCGGACCGCTTCCAGCCCCTCCAGCACCTGGATCTGATCCTCGCCGTAATCCGAGGTCACCGTCATTTCGTTTTCAATGGCCTGTTCCAGTTCTTCTGACATGCTGTTCCTTTCCAGACGAACGTTAAAAGCGCCCGCCGCTTTGCCTTCCGGGCCGGAAAAACCTGTCGGTTCAGGGCGTTTTCCGGTCCGATTTGAAATGCCTTCCGCTCCATGGAAATCAAGCCTCCGGAGCCTTTTTATTATACCAGAAAAAGCCCCGAAATGAAAGCCTTTTCATGGCCCTCGGGGCTCTTTTTTTCCTTCAGCGGGGACGAAAGATTCGGTTGTGAAAAGAAGAAGATGACCAGGATTCTTCGCTTCATTCGGCGATTCATCTTCTCCCCTCAGGGGAGCATCCGCGCGGAGCTGAGGGAGGAGCCATCGGGGAAACCCCCGCGCTGAAAAAAACGCATGGGAAGGCCGCGCAGGCCCGCAGGCTCAGAGGGAGCGGTTCCGCTGCTCAAGGGCGCCGCTGATTTCCCCGCAGATGGACAGAACGCCCCTGACATCCCCCTGATAGACCACGGTTTCCAGATCCGTGATCCGGTTGATCATCCAGTTTTCCAGATCCCTTACTTCCGGTCTGGAGCGGGAGGGACTGGCCCTCATCTGATCATACAGTCTCTCCAGCGCCCTGTCGGCCTGGGGATCCCCCGCCTTCCCCGGCAGCAGCCGAAGACGGGAGGCGCATCCGCGGACGAAGGCGATTTCATCTTCCCGCCGCTCCAGGCTTTCCGCCGTCCGCTCGTTGGCCCGCAGATGGGAAAGCAGCACCGCCGCCCAGGCGCCCGCCAGCAGCGCCTGGCTGATCAGGGAAAAAGTAATGTTTTCCTGCCTCAGCAGGATGATGATCACGCCCAGCGCAAGCTCCGCCAGAAAAAACGCGAAGGAAACGGCCCCAAGGCTGAAACCGAAAACCGCGGATCCGCTGCCGCCCCGAACCAGCCTGGGGGTGGCGGCAAGCGCCAGATAGGCCAGGTGGATACACACATACGCCAGCCAGACGGAGGCCGGATGCTTCGTCCCCGCCGCCGCGAAAAAAACGATATTGAACACAGCAATAAACACCGAGGCCAGGATCAGTGTCAGACGGCTGTCGCGATCCATCTTCTTCACCCTCTCATTTCGCGCAGGATATCCGCTTTGGCGGCGTCATATTCCGCCGGCTCGATCAGTCCCTCATCCAGCATCATCTTCAGCTCCCGCAGCCGGGCCACCCGGTCGGATGAGGCCGGGGCACCGGCGGAACCGGACGCCGTGACACCGGGCCGCGGCGGAGAGCCGGCGAATCCGTCAGCCCCGGCGGCCGGATGGTTCTGGGAACCGGCAAACGTGGAAGCCCCGGCGGCATGCTGGGGCGGGTACCCGTCGGCCCCCGGCGCGAAAACCTGCCGGGCGATGGTTCCGACAGCGCCCGCCGCTCCCAGTCCCACGCCCATTCCGGCGCCCATGGCGGCCCCGGGATGATTCACAATATCGCGCAGCAGTCCCGCTCCCTGCACGCGGCCCCAGTCCGGCCCCAGGGTATCCAGCTCCGCCCGCTGGCTCATGACGCCCCGCTGGTTCGTAATCATCCGCATCTGGGACTCGTCCAGCCGGTCATACTTGCTGGTGTCGATGTCCAGCCCCGCCAGCGTAAACCGGACGCATTTCAGACCGTATTCGCTCAGCGCCTCGTCGATATAGGGCATGATCTGCCCGGAGATTTCGTCCATATAGGCATCCAGCCCGATCAGCTCCTGTTCCAGGCTGTTCAGATACCGGGACACGGCGGATTTGATCCTTCCCTGGAATTCCCCCGCGAAATAGTCGCTCAGATCCCCCAGTCCCTGCGCGTTCACGTTGCTGCCGACCATTTTCTGCAGAAACTGTACGGGATTGACGACCCGGACCCGGTACGCCGCGCGGACCCGCGCCGCCGTCCGGACGCCGTATACCTTATCCCGAACCTGGATCGGGCTGTCCGTCCCCCACCGGATTTCCCGGCTGTCGGCGCTTTTCACGAAATAGACCACGCAGTTGAAGGTGCTGATGCCGCCCGTAAAGGCGTTCCGCAGCCGGCTGATGAAGGGATAGTTCTCCGTGGACAGCCGGTAGGTTCCGTTTTCAAAAACCTGTTCCACCGTCCCGCCGTGAACGAAGATCGCCGTTTCCCCGGGCATCACGATCAGGGTGGAATTCGTGTTGAAATCCTCCTCCGGCTGCCGCCAGATGAGAAGATTTCCCTCTCCGGTATTCTTGATGACCTCCGCCCAGTGTTTTTTCCCTCCGGCATAATGAACTTCGTTCGGATTTCTGCTGAATAATCCCATTTTCCTATCCTCCCACGTTTCTGTATCTTCAAGGTTCCGCCGCCGTATCTCACCCCCCGCTCCGCGGAGGCTCCCGGTCCCGCTTTCGGATGAGGTCTCCGTTCCCGGCTTTCCTGCGGCGGAGCTCCCCCCGTTTTCGCCTCCCGGAGTTCCCGGGAATATCCGTTTCTTCGTTTCCCGCGGGTTTCACGAAGGTGCCGGTTTATAGCACCGGAGGCTTTGCTACCCCAAGGAGGGCATAAAAGCTGTCCACATCGTAATAGGACAGCCCCGCCGCCAGGGAAGCCTGCAGGCATTCCTGCCAGCCGGGAGAGGTATACAGATATTTTCGCTCAAAAAAGTCATGTTTCAGATAGGCCAGGAAGTAATGATAGATCCCCCTCGGCTCGATCATCAGGGCGGCCCGCAGGTATTCCTCCGCCCGGTCAATATCGGCCCGGGGCGTCAGAAAAGCCATTTTCCCCTTCAGCAGGCAGACCGCCGCGTAGAAATACACCTCGGAATCGTCGAAATTCTCCTCCATGGCCTTCCCGAACGCCTCGGTGGCGCGGTCATACAGCCCCAGTTTCAGATAGCACAAGCCGACGGATTTGTTCAGCGCCGGATTGTCCGGATCCCTGCCCAGCATATTCCGATAAGCGGCGGCGTATTTGTTGACCAGGGGCATGGGCATATCCTGAACGCTTGTAAAGCTAGTAATGATCACCGGCTGATGGCACCATTCGCAGACCTGCTGCCCCGGGGCGACGGCGGCGTTGCAGTTGGGGCACCGGATATCCATCACGTTGTGAGCCATGGCTTCCTCCCGACGGTTCCAGATTTGAGCTGCCCGGACGGGCTTGTTTTCTGACAAAAAGTATACTCCCCGCCCCGGATCTTTTCAACCGAAAAAACAGGATCCGAACAATCTTGTGCATCAGATGCGATTGTATGCGGATTCAGGCAGTGGTATAATCAGTTGTTTCGTTTTTACGGCGCAGATCCGCTCTGTGCCGCGGCCGAATAAGGATTTCGGAGGATCACCACGAATGAGTGCATATGATGTTTCCGCCGCAACGGAGCGTCTGCGGGCCAGCCGGAAGCTGGAAACCCTCTTCTCCATTCTTCGGGAATACGGCGACATCGCCGCCGCCCGCTGGCTGGAGGGGGACGACGAAAAGAACATGACCTACGCCGAGCTGGCCTCCCGCTCGGACGACTGCGCCTCGCTTCTCTGTTCCCTGGCCCCCGGGGAAGGCGGATGGGTGGCCCTGGCGCTGGAAACCTGTCCGGATTGGCCGGTGCTGTTCTGGGCCCTGCTGCGCAGCGGCCACAGCGTCCTCCTGCTGGACGCCTCCGCCGCCGACAGCCTGATCCAGAGCCTGATGGAAGAGGCCGGCTGCCGCATGATCATCACCCGGCGGCCCCGGAAGCTTCCCCCTTCCTTTCGCCAGATTGAGCCGAAAACCGTGCTTTCCGCCCCGCGGGCCGAAAACTATGTTCCGGTCTGGGGCGATCAGGTGGCCATGTGTACCAGCGGAACCACCGGAAGGGCCCGGGTCTTCGTCTACAGCGGCGCGGCCCTCTGCGGCCAGGCGCTGAACAGCGCCCTGATCATGGGCGAAAACACCCGGGTGATCGCCAATGAGAACCGGCGTTTCCTGGCCTTCCTGCCCTTTCATCATGTGCTGGGCTTTATGACCAACGTGATCTGGGGCGAGTTTCTCGGCATGACGATGCTCTATCTCCCGGACCGTTCCCCCGCCTCCCTGCTGAAAACCTGTCAGCGCCTCCGGCCCCAGCTGCTGGTGGTCGTTCCTCTGGTAGGCAACAGACTGGTCAGCGAGCTGGAAAAAAGCCTGAGCCGGGAGTCCCTCGGAAAGCGGGCAGCCTTCCGTCTCATGAAATCCCTGTCCCTGGCGCTGCAGAAGCTCGCCCCGGAGGCAGGGCTTCGCTTCGCGGAAAAAAGGCTCTTTGCCGGCGTAAACGAGCGTCTCCTGGGGACGGATGTGCAGTGTATCATTCTGGGCGGGGGCCATACGCCCCGCAATACCCTGAAGGTGCTTAACGCCCTGGGCTACAGCACCATTACCGGTTACGGCATGACCGAAACCGCTGTGACCGGGCTGGAAACCAGCCTTCGCCTGGGCGTCCGTCTCAGCGGCAGCGTGGGCCGGGCCCTGGAAACCGCCGAATACCGGATGACCCCGGAAAAGGAGCTGCAGATCCGGGGCGATGGCATCCATACCGGGCGTCTCTCCGGCGGGCAGATGCTGCCCCCGGGCACGGACGCGGAGGGCTGGTTTTCCACGGGCGATCTGGTCACCATGGATCACAGGGGCCGTCTGTATATCCGCGGCCGCCTGAAGGACGTCATCGTCAACGAATCCGGCGAAAACATTTATCCGGATGACCTGGAGGAGCCCTTCGCCGGCCTGCCGGGGGTGGATCAGCTCTGCGTCCTCGGCCTGCCCCAGACCGGACGCAGCAAGCTGCACCCGATCCACGGGGTCAACAGCAATGAACATGTAACCCTGATTCTCAGCGTCGGCAGCCGCTACGGCGACCCGGCGTGGCTCTCCTCCCTGGCGGGAAAGGTTTCTGAAAGGAACGATCGTCTGCCGGCGGCGAGCCGGGTGCGCCGGGTGCTGGTCACGCCGGAGGCGCTTCCCCTGTCGAACGGTATCAAGGTCAAGCGCCTGGAGCTGAAGCATCTCTGCGCCTCGAAACGGCTGACCTGCCGGGAACTGGATCTGACGACCCGGACGGTAGGCGACGAGGTCAGCGTCGCCGGGCAGGAAAAGGAGGAATTCCTCCGCCGGGACGATATCCGCGAAGGCGTCCGCGCGCTCTTCGCAGAGGCGCTTGGCAAGCCGGCGATCGAGATTCCCGACGGCGCCCATTTCATCGACGACCTGGGAGGCGACAGCCTCCAGGTGCTGGGTATGGTGCTCAAGGCCGAGGAGACCTGGGGTGTCACCCTTTCCGCCGAGGAATACGGCCGCTGCGCGACGGTCAACGGCATGACCCGCTATATTCAGCAGCTGATGGAAGGCCGCGCCGCCGATTCGCCGAAAGAGCGGGTGCCGGTCATCCCCCTCATCCGTTTCGAGGACACGCCGGAATACCAGGCTTTCCGCCGCCGCCAGGAGGATCTGGCCCGGGGCGGGGACAACCCCTATTTCGTCCGCCACGAAAGTCCCCTGCTGGATACGGGTATCGTCGACGGAAAGGAAATTCTGGAATTCGGCAGCTACAACTACGCGGGCATGAGCGGCCGGAAGGAGATCCGGGAAGCCGCCAAGGCCGCCATCGACAAATATGGTACCAGCGCCAGCGGCAGCCGCCTGCTGGCCGGCGAAAAGCAGGTGCATGAGGATCTGGAAAAGGCCATCGCGGAATGGAAGCATACCGAGGACGCTCTGGTCTGCGTCGGCGGCCATTCCACCAACGTAACCTTTATCGGCAATTTCTGCGGCCAGGGGGATCTGATCCTCTACGATGCCCTGGCCCATAACTCCGTGGAGCAGGGGTGCAGGCTCTCCGAGGCCGTGGCCCGTCCCTTCCCCCATAACGATTACGCCGCCCTGGAGCAGATTCTCCGGGCCCAGCGTTCCTATTACGCCAAGGTGCTCATCGTCATCGAGGGGGTCTACAGCATGGATGGGGATATCGCTCCCGTTCCTGAATTCGTCCGGGTAAAAAAGGATTACGGCTGCTTCCTCATGGTGGACGAGGCCCACAGCGCCTGCGTCCTGGGGCCCACCGGCGGCGGCGTGGACGAGTATTTCGGCCTGGCCGGGGACGACATCGACATCAAATACGGAACCCTCTCCAAGGGGCTGGGAACCTGCGGCGGCTATCTGGCCGGCAGCCGGTCCCTTATCGAGTATCTGCGCTACAACCTGCCGGGCTTCGTCTTCTCGGTTGGCATCAGTCCCGGGCTGGCCGCCGCTTCGCTGGAGGCCATCCGCCTGCTGCGTACCCGGCCGGAAATCATGGAGCAGCTTCACGGCGCCATCCGTGCGTTCGCCGAAGGCGCCCGCCGGCGGCATCTGGACATCTGCCTGGCCGGGGAAACCGCTGTGCTCCCGGTGCTGGTGGGCCGGGACGAGGATGCCTGGCTCCTGTCCAACGAGCTGAAAAAGCGGGGCGTCAGCGTCCCCCCCGCGATGTATCCCGCCGTTCCCAAAGGCAAGGCCCGGCTCCGCTTCTGCGTCATCAGCGAGCACAAGCCCGAGCAGATCGAGCGGGCCCTGGATCTTCTGGAAGCCACTGCCCGGGATTTCGGCATTCATCTGCCCCGGCGGGATTACGCGTGAGCAGGTATTCTCGCCGAAAGAATCCTTTTCTGCCTCTCAGACGCTTGCCTCTCCGGCCATTCAACCGCCGGAGGTTTTTTTGTCTCATACGGTTCCCAGGTGGATTTCCCGCCAGCGGACCTCCGGGACCTCCTGTCCCATCTGGCAGCAGCACAGCATCGTTTCCCTGTCCGCCGTCCTCTCCGCGTAATAAACGTTCTCCGTCGCGGCCAGGGTGCTGAAGCCCTCCATGCCGCCGGCCAGGCCGACGCCCGTGGCCTTCAGATAGCTTTCCTTCCGCGTCCAGATCCGGCAGAACAGCCGCTGCCAGGCCGCCGGATCCGTTTCCCGGGACAGGGCGTCCCGCTCCGATGGATGGAAAAAGCGGTTCGAGATGGCCGGGCTGCCCCGTCCGACGGCCTCCGCGTCGCATCCCACGGGAAGGGCGCTGACCGCGCACAGGGCCCAGACGCCCGCATGGCTCAGACTGTAATGAATCCCGGGATGCTCCGGCAGATACGGCTTGCCGTATTCCCCCTCCCCATAAGCGGCGGAGGCGTAATCGATCCCCCGCTCCGCCAGCGCCAGAAACAGCAGGGCCCCGACGCCCAGGGAGAGCCTGCGCCCCTCCTCAAAGCGGAAGGAGCGGATCTTCTCCCGCCGATAGGCCGGCATCCGGCTTTCCCACAGCGCGAAACGCCCGGGAGCATTTAGCTCCCGGACGTCCGCGAAATAAAGATCACATCTCTCCATGCTCAGTTGCCCTGGGCGGGCGCGTTTTCTTCCTCAGCGGCAGGGGAATCCGCTGTTTCCGCCGCGGGTTCCGCTTCAGGCTGTTCCCCGGTGGCGGTTTCCTCCTCCGCGCGCATGTCGGCCACTTCCTTCACGATGGCCTGTCCTTCTTCCGTATAGACGATCTCGGCGGTTTTGCGCCATTCTTCCGTCATGGCGGTTACGGCGGCCTCCCTGGCCTCCGTCATGATCTCTTCCTTCAGCTGGTCATGAATCTCCGGCGTCATTTCCACAGCGCCGGCGGGAATATCCCGGGTATAGTGCAGAATATGCACCCCAGTGTTGCCGACGACCGGCTCGCTGACGTCCCCCACCTTCTGCAGGGTCATGGCGCCCTCCACAAAGGCCGGATCCCACAGGATGCTTTCCGCGTGTACCGCGTAACCGTCGGTTTTGTTGGGTTCAACCGTCATGCCCGGGTCGGCGCCGTATTCGGCGATCAGATCCGCGAAGGGAGTTCCCGCCTTATATTTGGCCATGATCTCGTCCACCTTGGACTGCACGTTGTCCAGAACAGCCTTCCGGGCCTCCTCGACCATTTCCGCCGTGACCGGCTCCTCGGTCGTCTCCGGCGTGGGCGCGGCATCGGCGGCTTCCGTCGCGGCCGGCGCGGGATCGGTTTCGGGAGCAGCGGTGGCGGCGGCGGCCGCCTCCTGGGAGGCCAGCTTCGCCGACAGATCCTGATACCGGTTCAGGATCTCGTCATCCACCTTCAGCAGGATATGCGTGATGCCCCGATACCCTTCGGGGATATAGAAGCTGGGCTGTCCCATATACTGCGTATAATACTCGTACATGGCCACATTGCCCTCATACATGTCCCGATCCTCGTCCACGATCTCGTTGAAATGCGCGGTGATATCCTCCTCGGAAACGGTGATTTCCCCGAGAACGGCGTTCTGCACGTTTTCCCGCAGGGTGGTGTCCCGGGAGCTTTCCACGTAATCGCTGATGTATTTCTCCTCGGTCACGCCGAAATTGCTCTCGATATAGGCCAGGGCCTGCACCCGGGCGTTGGCCTTTTCCTCCTCGGTGGAGGTTTCGGTCAGCCCGGCCAGGCTGGTGGCATAGTATTCCACGGCGCCGTCCCAGTCCGTCTTGGCCTCCGCCTCCAGGTTCTTCTTCTGCTCCTCCGTCATCTCGGGCACGTTCAGCTCCTGGGCCTTCTGGCGATACAGCACTCCATCGATGGCCCAGTTCAGGCCGACTTCCTTGATCTGAACCAGGAGGGCGGGATCGGTTACGTCGTAGCCGTAGTCGCCGTAATAGGCGATCAGGTCCTGAATGATCGGATCATTGTCGTAGATTTCAACGCCGTTCACCGTCGCCAGCAGCACGGGCGCGGCCGTGGGCGCAGGGGTCGCCGTCGCTTCGGCGGCTGCCTCCCCATCAGGGATCACCGTGGCGGTTTCGGCGGTCGCCGTCGCTTCCGGAGCGGTCTCGCCTTCCGCACGCGCGGAAACGACAGCGGGGGCGAAAGCCAGCACGGCCGCCAGGGCCAGCGCCATCAAGCTTCCTGTAATCTTCTTCATCGCAAGCATCCTCATTTCTTCCGTGATTCCATCGGTACAACCGCTGCTATCATAAGGCCTGCGGTCCTGTTCGTCAAGGGTTCCCAGATGAATATCCCGTGAACATTTCAGGGTCGCGGCCGCGGAGGCGAGGCAAATCCTCCCCCCTCCCGGGCCGGTGCGGCCAGACGCGTAAAATAGCCGCGATCCATTCCCCCGCCCCAGCCATCGGCCACGGCCCCATACGAAGTCCCCGCCAGGGCACAAAAAAAACGGCCCACGCGGGACCGTCCAGCGCAGCTCCGACGGGATTCGAACCCGTGTTTCCGCCTTGAGAGGGCGGCGTCCTAGGCCTCTAGACAACGGAGCCAGAAAAAAGAAAAGCTGGGGAACTAGGATTCGAACCTAGACAATACGAGTCAGAGTCGTAGGTGCTGCCGTTACACCATTCCCCAACAGCAGCTCTTGGCTGCGGGAGGTAGTATAGCAAAATCCACCCCCGCTGTCAAGAACCAAATTCAACTTTTTTGATTATTTTCTAAATATACCATCCCCCGTTGACCGGGATCACCTGTCCGGTCATATAGGCCGCGCCCTCCCCCGCCAGAAAGAAGGCGGTTTCCGCCACCTCCGCCGGCAGTCCGGCCCGGCCCAGGGGGATTTCCTCGGTCAGCGCCCGCTTTTCCTCCGCCGAAAGGTGATCGTTCATCGGCGTATCGATCAGGCCAGGCGCGATGCAGTTGACCCTCACGCCGCTCTCCGCCACTTCCTTCGCCGCCGCCCGGGTCAGTCCGATCACGGCCGCCTTGGCCGCGGAATAAACCCCCTCGCAGGAGGCGCCCGTCTGGCCCCAGATGGAGGAAACTGTTAGAATAACTCCCTTCCTCCGCCAGAACATGCCGGGCATCACCTCTCTCATCACGCAGAAGGGGCCGTATACGTTGGTATCCATCACCCGGCGGTACTCCTCGTCCGTCGTGTCCGCCAGCATTCGGTTCAGCCCCACCCCCGCGGCGCAGATCACGACCTCCGGGGGGCCGAAGGCGCTCTCCGCGGCTGCCGCGGCGGCCCGGACCTGCTCCGGCCGGGTGATATCCGCGTGATACGCCCGGGCGCCGGTCTCCTTTTCCAGGGAGGCCGCCTTTTCTTCCGCCGCGTTCCATGTCAGGGAGACCCGATCCCCCGCGGCCGCGAACCTGCGGACCATGGCCGCCCCGATGCCCCCCGTTCCCCCGAAGATCATAATGTGCCTCATGCGCTTTCGCTCCCAATTCCTTTGTTGAAAAAACAGGCGCCCGGGCCTGGGCGCCTGAAAATGATTTTTGCCGAAGGTTATACCTCTTCCGGCAGCTCCGGGAACAGCTCCTTCCCGCAGGCGGGGCAGGGATGCTCCTGATCCAGATCCAGCGATTCCGGATCCAGGTGGATTTCCGTATGGCAATGAGGGCATTCGTAGAGCAGGTCCCCCGGGCCGTCCGTTTCCCCGTCTCCTTCCGGATCCGCTTTTCCGTCCTCGCCCTCCAGCGTTTCATCCGCGTTGTCGAAAAGGTCGGCCTCCAGATCCGCCAGATCCTGGTCGATGCTTTCGACATAGTTGCTCAGCTCGCCATGGGACTCGGCCAGCGCTTCATAGCTGTCGCCCACCTCGCCCAGCACCTCCAGGATCCCCAGAATCAGCCGGTGAGAATCCTTGTCGGGATTCAGCTTCATGCCTTCCGCCAGACCCCGCAGGTAACTGATTTTATCCGTCAGCTTGCTCATTTTTCCTCCGATCAGGCCCGCTTCAGGTATTCGCCGGTCCGGGTGTCGATCTGGATCTTGTCGCCGGTATTGATGAACAGCGGAACCTGCAGGCTGAAGCCGGTTTCCAGGGTGGCGGGCTTATAGGTGTTAGAGGCGGTATCGCCGGCGAAGCCGGGCTCGGTATCCGTGACTTCCAGCACGACAAAGTTCGGCGCTTCCACGGAGAAGGGCTTGCCCTTGAAGAACCGCATGGTCACATTGGTGCCTTCCTTGACGAAGGGAATCGCGTCCTCCACCTGGTCATGGGTCATGGGCAGCTGCTCATATGTCTCCACGTCCATGAAGTAGTACAGATCGCCGTCGTTGTACACATACTGCATTTCCTTGGTTTCGATGATGGCCCGGGGCATCTTGTCGGTGGGGTTGAAGCTGCGCTCCACCACCGCGCCGGTCATGACGTTCTTGATCTTCGTCCGCACGAAGGCCGCGCCCTTGCCGGGCTTCACATGCTGAAAGTCCACGATGGTCCAGACGCCGCCGTCCCATTCCACGGTAATGCCCTTTTTGAAATCGCCAGCTGTAATCATTGGTTTGTTCCTCCTTCGTCTTCCATATGCTTCATTATTACCCTTACAGAATAACCAGTTCCTTGCGGGCGGTGGTCAGCGGCTCGCTGCCGTTTTCCCGGACCAGACAGGTGTTCTCGATCCGGACGCCGCCCACCCCCGGCAGATACACCCCGGGCTCCACGGTAATCACCATGCCCGCCCGCAGGGTATCGTGGCACGTCTGGCTCAGGCGGGGGGATTCGTGGATATCAATGCCGACGCAGTGCCCCAGCCCGTGGCCGAAGCGGCCGGCATATCCCTGGGAATCGATGTAGTCCCTGGCGAGCCGGTCGATCTCAAAGCAGTTCTTCCCGGCGGCCAGCGCGGCCTCGCACATGCTCTGGGCCCGGAGCACCGTATTGTATACCCGGCGCATCTCGGCGGAAGGTTCTCCCAGGGCCACCGTGCGGGTCATGTCGCTGCAGTATCCGCCGACCTTGGCGCCGAAATCCATCGTAATCATGTCGCCCGGGCGCAGCTTCCGAAGGCCGGGAACCGCGTGCGGCAGGCTGCCGTTTTCGCCGCTGGCGATGATCGTGTCAAAGGCCAGGCCGTCAGCCCCCAGCTTGAACATGATGTATTCCAGCTCCAGCCGCAGCTCCTTTTCCGTCATCCCGGCGCGGATCTTCGGCAGAACCGCCTCGAAGGCCTCCGAGGTAATGGCCGCCGCCTTCCGCATCACGGCGATTTCCGCCGGGGTCTTGATCTCGCGAATCTTCTGGGGCGCCCCGTTCAGAGGGGAGAAAGCCACTTCCTCCCCCACCGCGTCCCGCATCTTCTCATAGGTTTCGACGGAGACGAAATTGCTCTCGTAGCGCAGCGCCCGGATTTTTTCCTTTTCGCAGAGCTCCGCGAGGCGCTGATCCGCCGTGTGCTCCCGGTCCGTCATGACCACTTCGAAATCCGGGGCCTGGCGCTCCGCCGCTTCCGTGTAGCGGAAGTCCGTAATAATCACTTTTTTCCCTTCGGACAGATAGACCAGGCCTTCGCCCCCGTATCCCTCCGTCAGGTAGAACAGGTTGGACGGATCATGGATCACCACGGCCTCCCCGGCCTGCAGATGAAGCGTTTCCGCCAGTTTTTCCGATGCGGTCATTCCTTCCGCTCCCTTTCCGGGCAAAAAGCCCGTTTGTTATTTTATCATAACCGAAGCGGTTTGAAAAGCCCGATTTTTTTCCTTCACACTGTTTCCTCCTCCCGGGAGGGCAGGTCGAACTCCGCCGGCAGGAACCGGGGACAGACGTTTTCCCGGGTGGCGATGACCGAGGCGGCCAGCCGGGCGCCGATCTGGCAGGCCTCCGCCAGGCTTTTCCCATAGGTCATTCCGATACAGACCCCGGCAAAAAACGCGTCGCCGCATCCGGTGGTATCCACCACGTCCACCGGCACCGCCGGGCAAACGCCGCAGTGTCCTTCCCGATCGGCGTACACCGCGCCATCGCCGCCGAGGGTGACCACCATCCGCCGGATTTCCCCGTCCCGGATCCGGTCCCGCAGCATCCCAGCCAGCTTCTCCGGCGGAATGCCGGTATAATCCTCGCTGAAAAGCAGCCCCGCCTCCTGCCCGTTGCATACGAAGCAGGAGGTCCGCCGCAGAAGATCCCGCCGCTCGATGGCGATGGTCATGTTGGAAACCAGCGCGTAAACCGGTTTGCCGTGCCGGTCCGCCAGATCCAGGAGGGGCTTGAGCACCGTTTCTTCCAGATCCGCCTCCACGGCGATGGCGTCCGCCTCGGAGAAGATTTCGTCCCCCTGCTCCCGCAGCACGTCCCCCAGAATCGAGGGATCCGGCCGCTGGGAAATGGACGCCACCACATCCCCGCTGTTGTCGAAAACCGCCAGCCAGGTGCCCATGCCGCCTGGCGCGGAGCGGATATAGCGGGTGTTGACCCTGTGCCGTTTCAGCTTCTCCACCACCGCGTGCCCCGACGCGTCATTGTCGACCACCGTCAGAAAGGTCGGGCGCAGCTCCACATTGGCGATGTCCTCCGCCACGTTCCGGCTGACGCCCCCGTGTACCTGAACCACCCGTCCGGCGTTTCTCCCGGCGGGTATATATTTCCCCAGGGGATATCCTTTCACATCCACAAAGACCGTTCCGACCACCACGATGCCGTTTTTCATGTCTGGCCTCCGTTCCATCCTCTCCCGCGGTTCGCCCACCGGGTGCCGCAAATCAAGCTCGCCCCTCCGCGGAAGGCGCGGAGGGGCAGGATAATCATTCCGTAAAGATGACTTCGGTCACTTCGTTGGTCACGACGATAAAGGTCTTGCCCCGCTGAAGCTTCAGCTCCTCGCCGTTTTCATCCACAAGCACCAGCCGGGAGCCGATTTCGTCCCGGACCCAGGCGCCCCGGGCGTATTTCCCGCTCTGGAAAATCTCCAGGCTGCCGGAGCCCACCATGTGCCTGTGCAGGTAGATGTAGTTCTTTTCGTAGGCCATCGGCACCCGCAGCACCAGGACGTTGGCGAAGGTTACGGTTTCGCCGGTTTCGCGGTCGACATATACGCCGCTGGAGTTGGTCCGGGTATAGGCGTTTTCCTCCGGCACATAGCGGAAAACCGCGCGGCTGGCGGAATTGGAGTTGCCCTTGGGATTCTCGCCCCTGTGGAGCACCCGGATGATGTTGGCGTTCCTGCCCTCCGTCCTCTTTTCGTCGGTAAACAGGAAGGGCCGTTCCTCGAATTCCTCCCCAATGTCCGCCAGATGCCCGTGAATCTTCGCCACATGGCAGGACAGGTTGTGGGAGCCGATGTTCTTGATCCGCTCCTTATAGTCGCTGTTGCTCAGCAGGTTATACACCCGGTGGGACCGGGTCATCCCGAATTCCACCAGCATCTGTTCCACGTCCACCTGTCCGCCGTGAACCGCCGGTGGGCCGGCAAAGGCGAAGGCCGCGTCAAAGCTCAGGGCGACAGGCAGCATGGAGGACCGGCCGGAGCGGACGGGGCCCGCCTGCTCCGGATACTGGTTGCCGAAGACGGCCAGCAGCTTCGTGGCGCCGGCGCCGGCGTTGGGAATCTGCAGGATCAGGTCAGCCTGGGAAACGCCCCAGTGGGGATAGGCGTCCTCCGCGTTGTCAAGCACCATGACCACCGGCGTATAGGCCTCGCCGGAGGCGGCCAGCCCCGTCAGGGAGCTTTCCCCGGAGATCACCGGGTTGTTTTCCGGATAGTCTCCCAGGGGCACCTCCGCCTCCAGCACGCCGATCAGATGAACGGATTTGTCCTCGGTGGGCGCGAAGTCCGCCGCGGTAATGGAGTGAAGCTCGATGCCGGGCTGTTCGGTTTCCGGGGTCAGCTTCCACTTGTTCCGGTTGGAAACGGAAAACTCATTCGTGCAGGTATAATTGCCCAGGGGGCCGAAGACGCCCTCCGTCCCATACCAGGTGGAGCCCGTCGCGAACTGGGCGGTATAGAAGCTCTCCGCCACCTTCATGGTCACGTTCTTCCCGGGAGCGATGAAGGCCTCCGCCTGGATTACGCCGGTATCCGCGTCCCGCAGCTGAACATAGGTGTTGCGGCCGTCCTTGGGCACCTTGACGATCACGCTCACGCCTTTTTTCTGAACCTGGCTGATGACGCCGGTTTTCGGCAGCGGCTGGGAGGCTTCCGCCGGCATCTGCCGGTATCCCTCCACCAGATTCGCGAAGGTTTCCCCCGCGTTATACCGTCCGAAATAGGCGCTGTATCCCTGCGGCACCTTGCCGGCCGCCAGCTCGTCGATATCGAAAACCGCGGTCTGGGTCTGAAGCCGGCCCTTCTTGGCGTTGACCGCCGCCGCGGCCAGGGAGCTGCGCCACAGATAGGAAAGGCTGTCCTCCTTGGCCCGCTGGGCCGCGGGAACGCTGCTCAGCTCCGCCGAGGCTGCGTCATAGGCGGCGTTCAGCAGGTTTTCCGGCGCCACCCCGTCCCATCTGAGCGTCAGGTTATGCGGACCGTTTTTCACCGTAAACTGGACGTTCCGCTGGGCATAGAAGAGGGGCGCCCATTCCGCGGGGCTCTCGCAGGGGAACATGTCCTCCCGCGCGCCGATAAAGGCCGCGAACTCATCCCTGGCCGTCATCAGGGAAGCGGCGGTGGGCTTTTTGTCCGCCGTGGGCTGGCAGAACAGCAGGGAGGCCAGCCCCTCGGTAAACTCCTTCTTCCCGAAAGCGCCTTTGGCGGCTCCCGCTTCCCTTTTCACCGTATTCAGGAACGCGGCCGCGCTCTTGGCGGAAGCGGCGCCGTCCGCCTGGCGCGCCACGGTAACCTCCAGCCCGTAGGCCGTAACGTTCTCCATCGCCGCCTTCCGCCAGGCGTCCTTGTCCGGCGCCTTGGCGTAGGAGCCGATGGCGGCCAGATTCGGATTAAAGCTGCGCAGCCGGAAGCGAACGCTCTCCTCCGTCATCTCGATCTCCCGGGCGCCGCCTTCCAGGATCGCCAGCACCCAGGGATCCTTCTGCTTTGCCTTCTGGGCGGCCAGAAAGTCCGATACCCAGCGTTCCGCCTCGCTTTCGGCTTTGGAGACGCCCTCCTCCGCCAGGCCCGCCGCGGCGCTCAGCGCCATGACCAGGCAAAGCAGCAGACTGATCCATCTTTTCATGTTTCGTTCCACCCCTTTTTCTCCGCTCCGTCTCCCCGGAGGTTTGTATCCCATTATACCCGTATCCGTCCCAAAAGACAATCGTAACTGTTTTTCATCCGGGAAAGGCGTAACCGTTTCCTTCCGGGTGGATGTACCGGTTCGCTTCGCTTTTTCTCCGTCTTGCTTCCCTTTTCCTCCCATGGTAAAATAGCAGTCGCGAGGCTTCCCCGAAAACGGGGAAAGTGTATCCGAAATCAAAGATCGGGGCCGACCCGGCATTATCCCCCACAAATCCGTGTTTTCCGGCGGAGGGTCTTTTTCCGTCCCCCGCCGCCGTTCCATTTCCGGAAGAAGGAGGCGCATTCTTTCATGGCTTCTGTTCATATCGTCGGCGGGCGCAGCGGGACCCTTCGCCCCTGGCTCCTCCGCAGGGTCGCGGAAAGCCGGGCCGCCGGCCGGAGAGTGACGGTCTTCGTGCCGGAGCAGTATACCCTCCAGGCCGAGCGGGATCTGATGGCGGGGCTGAATCTTCCCGGCCTGCTGGATCTGGATGTGCTCAGCCCGACAAAGTGGAAAACCCTGATCCGCGAGCGGGCGGGCGCCTCCGGATTGCGCGAGCTGGACGGCGCCGGCCGCGCCATGGCGCTGCACCGCGCCATGAACGAATGCGCGGCGGATCTCCTCTTTTATAAAAATCCCGGCGTCTCCTCCGGAACGGTTCCGCGTATGGAGCAAACCCTGGAGGAGCTCCGGGAGGAGGACTTTACGCCCGAGCGTCTGGCCGAAATGAGCCGGGACAGCCGCGGCGCCGGTCAGGCCAAATATCATGACCTCGGCCTGATCTGGCAGGCCTATGAAAACCTGATCGGCGGCCGGTTTGACGATCCGGCCCGGGTCTGGAGCGATCTTTGCGAAAGGCTCCCTTCCGCCCGTCTCTGGGACGGGATCGATCTGTATGTCTACGGGTTCGATACGGTCCGGCCCGACCTTCGGGAGATGATTCTCAGCGCCGCGCCCCTGTGTTTCTCCGTTTCCGTGGCCCTGACCATGGCGCCCGCGGCCTCCCCCTCCGGCCGGATTTTCCAGGTTCAGCGGGACAGCGCAGAAAACCTGACGCGTCTGCTGGAGGAAAAAGGCATCCCCTGCGATTTGGCTTATTTGCAGGAGCCGCATCCCGGCGCCGCGGATCCCCTGAGTTTTCTGGAAGGGCATCTTTTCTCCGACGCCTCGGAAACGTTTCCCGCCCCTCTTTGCGGGGAGCTGTCCCTGTTTGCCGCCTCCCATCCCACCGCCGAGGCGCTCAGCGCCGTTTCTGTCCTCCAGACCTGGCATGGGGAGGGCATTCCCTGGAAGCGGATGGCGGTGGCCCTGCCCGGTGCCTCCGCCTTTGGCAGCGCCCTGGCCGCCGCCCTTCGAGCCAGCCGGATTCCTTTCTTCTACAGCCGCAAGGACGCGGTTTCCCGCCATGGAGTCAGCCGGCTTCTGATCGGAGCGCTGGCCTGCGCCGCCTCGGGCTTCGTCTCGGACACGGTGCTGGAAATGGCCTGCTGCGGTTTCGGTCCCCTCTCCCGGGAGGAAGGATCACGCCTGGCCAATTACGCCCGGGCGCACGGCATTGAGCATGGCGGATGGAAGCGGCCCTTCCGCCGGGGGGACGACGCTGCGGAAATGGAGCCCCTGCGGGAAAAGCTGATTGCCCCGGTGGAGCGGCTCCATGATGCCCTCCTGGGCGCGCGGGACGCCTCCGCGGGCGTGGAGGCCGTCTTCCGCTTTCTGGAGGAAACCGGCGTTCACGCGCAGCTCACCGCCCGCCAGGAGGATCTTCTTTCCCGGGAGCTGTATGCCGAAGCCGTGGTGGATCGCCAGGTCTGGGATTTGCTGATGAACCTGCTCGACCAGCTCTGGGCCCTGCTGGGGGAACGTCGGGCCAGCCTGAAGGAAATGCATCTTCTCCTGTCCGGCGCGCTGGATCGGGCCCGCCTGAACGCGCTGCCCGAGGAAGAGGAGGGCGTTCTTCTGGGAGAGATCGGCCATATGCTCCCCGGCGAAATCGACGCGCTGATCCTTTCCGGGATGAACGACGGCGTTCTTTCTCCCGGAGACGATGGACTGCTGAGCGATCGGGAGCGGAAGGCTCTCAAGGACCGGACCGGCAAAACCGTGGGGCTGGACCGGGTCCGGCGGGGGCTGCTTCTCCGTTCCGATTACTACCGGGCCATGACCCTGCCGGAAAAGCGCCTGCGGGTCAGCTTCTGCCTGCGGGATGAAAACGGGGCGGGGCTGCTGCCCGGCGAGCCCGTGGCCGAGCTGCGCCGCCTCTTCCCCCTCCTGTCCCAGGAAGGCGGCCTTTCCTTTTCCGAAGGCGCCACTTCCCCGCGGACGCGCTCCCAGGCGCTGGAAGGGCTGGGTGGCCGCCTGCGCCAGCTGATGGCGGGCGAGACGGAGGACCTGGACCGCCCCTGGCGCGGCGCCCTGCGCGCTCTCTGGCCTGATACTCCCGCCGTCCGGGAGATGGTTCGCCGGGCGGAGCGCCAGCCCTCGCCCGGGCGAATTCCGCCGGAAACCGCCCTCCGCCTCTTCCACGGGAACCGGATCTCCATCTCCCGCCTGGAATGCTACGCCTCCTGTCCCTATAAGCATTTTCTGACCTACGGGCTGCGGCCCAGGCTGCCGGAGGCCTTTGATTTTTCCGCCCTCGATGCCGGTGACTTCTTTCATCTGGCGCTCCAGCGGTTTATCGACCGCGCGTCGCGGGAGGCGGACTGGCCCCGGCTTTCGGAGGAAAAGGTAAACCGCCTGATGGACGGGATCCTGACCCATCTGGCGGAGGAATGGGCCGACAGTCCCCTGACCGCCGGCGCCGCCGGCCTCTGGAAAGGGGAAGATCTGCTCCGACGGGCCCGGCACGCCGCGGATGTTCTGACCCGATTTGCCGCCAACAGCGATTTCCGGGTCGTCGGAACCGAAATGGAATTCGGCTCCCCCGAGGGGCTGCCTCCGATGATCCTGACCCTTTCGGACGGAAGCCGGGTGGCCCTCCGGGGCAAAATCGACCGAATGGACGCCTGGCGCGGGCCCGATGGGGAGTATCTTCGGATTCTGGATCTGAAAAGCTCCCCCCGGGCCCTGGATCCCGCCAAAATGATCCGGGGGGAGCAGCTCCAGCTGATGATCTATCTGAAGGCCGCCCTTGGGAACAATCCCGCCGCCAGGCCCGCCGGCGCCTTCTATTTCCCCGTCACCGACGAGGAGGTGGACGCTCTCTCCCCCGAGGACGCGGAAAGCGAAAGGCTCAAAAGCGTCCGGCTCAGGGGCGTCGTTCTGCGGGAGGAAGGCATCCTCCGCGCCACGGACCGGGACAAATCCCCCTTTTCGCTGGATTCCGTCTTTCTGAAGGACGGAAAAACGCCTCGGGCGAATGCCGGCTGGGCGCTGGAGGAAAAGACCCTTTCCGGCCTGATGGACGCCGCGGGAAGAGTGGCCGCCGACCTGTGCGAAAAAATCCGCTCCGGAGAAATCCAGGCTTCCCCTTCCTGGGAAAGCGACCGGTTTTCCGCCTGCACCTACTGCGACTACCGGTCTTTCTGCGCCCCCCAGAAGGAAGACTTCCGTCCCCTGGACAAGGGAATCTCCTTTGCCGACGCCGCCGCTTCCCCCGAAGGCGCGCCGGAGAAACAGCCTCCCGCGGCCCCGGAAGTCCCGGGTAAATCTCCGGTTGCGCGGCAGGGAAAATTGCGGTATAATGCTTCCAGTGAAAACCTATAAGGAGGTTGATCCCCATGATACAGGTAATTGCAGGAAAAAAAGGCTCCGGAAAAACCAAGCGCCTGATCGACCTGGCCAACGCGACGGCCCACGAAGCGGTGCATGATGTCATTTTCCTTGACGACGACAACCGCTATATGTACGATGTGGACCATAAGGTTCGCTTCATAAACGCCGCCGATTATCACGTCCGGACGACGGATATGTTTATCGGGTTCCTCTGCGGCATCCTCAGCTCCAATTACGATGTTGGAACGGTGTTTGTCGACGCCTTCCTGAAGCTGAGCCGCATTTCCTCCCTCGAGGAAGCGGAGCCTGTTATTTCCGTGTTGGTGGAGCTGGGTGCCCGCCAGAATGTCGATTTTGTCCTTTCCCTGAGCGCGGATCCGGAAGAGCTGCCCGCCTTCCTGAAACAGTATCTGATCTGATCCGGGTCTTTCCGTCCCTGGCAGGGGTGGCGCCGGAAGGCGTCCGCCCCGTTCCGCGGCCGGATTGTCCGATTTGAAACAGGCCGGGGGCGGCGTCCGGAAGGCGCCGCCCTCTGTCATCAAAGGGAGCGTGAATTGCGATGTCCTTTTTTTCGACTCGGGGCGGCGCCTGCGTAACCGCTAGCCAGGCGATCCTCCGCGGGCTCGCCCCCGACGGGGGGCTTTTCGTTCCCGCCATGTTTCCCGGGGTGGCCCCGGAAGCCGTCGCCGCGATGGGAAGCCTTCCCTATGCCCGCCGGGCCGAGAGCATCCTCCGGCTTTTTCTGGAGGATTTTTCCTCGCGGGAAGTCGCCGGCGCGGTGGACGCCGCCTACGGGGAAGGTCGTTTCGATGATCCGGAAGTGGCTCCGCTCCGCCAGCTGGACGGGAAGACCTGGGTGCTGGAGCTGTTTCACGGGCCGACCCTGGCCTTCAAGGATATGGCCCTGCAGCTCCTTCCCCACCTGATCCGGCTCAGCGCCGCGAAAAACGGAGAAAACAGGGAAGTCTCGATCCTGGTGGCCACCAGCGGGGATACCGGGAAGGCCGCCCTGGAGGGTTTCCGGGATGTGGCCGGAACTAGCTGCACGGTCTTCTATCCCCTCGATGGGGTCAGTGATGTCCAGCGTCTCCAGATGGTGACCACCGGCGGCAGCAACACCCATGTCATCGCCGTCCGCGGCAACTTCGACGACGCGCAGACCGGCGTCAAGGAACTGTTCGCTTCCCCGGCCTTCGCCGAGGAGATGAACGCCCGGGGCAAGGTGCTTTCCTCCGCCAACAGCATCAATTTCGGCCGCCTCGTTCCCCAGATCGTCTACTATTTCTCCGCTTATGCCGATCTGGTTTCCCGGGGCGCCGTGGTCTGCGGCGATCCCGTGAATTTCTGCGTCCCGACGGGGAATTTCGGCAATATCCTGGCCGCCTATTACGCCCGGGAGATGGGGCTGCCGGTGGGAAAGCTGATCTGTGCCAGCAACCGCAACAACGTCCTGACCGACTTTTTCTCCTCCGGCATCTATTCGACCCATCGGCTCTTCTTCAAAACCAGGAGCCCCAGCATGGACATTCTGGTGTCCAGCAATCTGGAGCGTCTCCTCTTTGAGGCGGCCGACCGGGACGGGGAGCTGGTCAAAACCTGGATGAAGCTGCTGAAGGAGTGCGGCAGCTACAGCGTGGGCGAGCAGAGAAAGGAATGGCTGGACAGCCTCTTCTGGGGCGGCTGCGCCGACGATCTGGCCACCCTGCGGGAAATCGGGGATCGTTTCCGTCAGGATCGCTATCTGATGGATACCCATACGGCCGTGGCCAGCGCGGTGCTCCGCCAGTATCGCTCCTCGTCGCAGGACGCGACGCCTACCGTCCTGGTCTCTACCGCCAGCCCCTATAAGTTCTCCCGGGATGTCCTTTCCGGCGTCGCCGGGGCCGAGGCCGCCGAAGGGCTGGATGCCTTTGCCTGCAGCGAGGAGCTGGAAAAGCTTTCCGGCGTTCCCATGCCCGACCAGGTGCGCCGCCTGCGGGATCTTCCCATCCGGCATCACGGGGAATGCGATCCCGTCGGCATGGGCCAGGCCGTGCTGGAAGCTTTCGGCGGGTAAAATCGGGCGGCGCTTCCCGCAGGATGCGCCGCCCGTTTTCTTTCCGCGAAGGGTTTTGCGAGCCCTTCTTTTTTTATTCCTTGTTCAGAATGGACCGGATAAAGGCCCGGGAGCGTTCCTCCTTCGGATGGGCGAAGAAAGCCGCTGTTGGGCCCGCTTCAATGACGCGGCCCCCGTCCATAAAAATGACCTGGTTGGAAACATTCCGGGCGAACTCCATCTCATGGGTGACGACCACCATCGTCATCCCGTCCACCGCCAGCTGCCGCATCACGTTCAGCACCTCGCCGATCAGCTCCGGATCCAGGGCGCTGGTGGGCTCGTCGAAGTAAATGATCTCCGGCTGCGTAGCCATGGCCCGGGCGATGGCCACCCTTTGCTGCTGCCCCCCGGAAAGCTGGATGGGATAGGCGTCCCTCTTTTCCGCCATGCCGACCCGCTCCAGCGCCTCCAGGGCGATCCGCTCCGCCTGCGCCTTCCTCATCCCCCGGCCGCTGGTCAGCCCCAAGGTTACGTTCTGCAGCACGGTCTTGTTCAGAAACAGATTATAATTCTGAAAAACGAAGCCGGTTTTCCGCCGGATCGCCACGATTTCATCCTTCCGGGCTCCGTGCATATCATAGCTCCGCCCGTCCAGCGTCAGGGTGCCTTCGTCCGCCCTCTCCAGAAAGTTGATGCACCGCAAAAGCGTCGTCTTTCCGGATCCTGAGGGGCCCAGGACGGCGATCACGTCCCCTTTGTTGACCTTCAGGCTGATCCCCTGGAGCACCGGATGATCCCCGAAGGTCTTCCGTACATTTTCCACCTTCAGCATTACCGTACTCCTCCATAGCTGCTCAGCTTCTTCTCGCCCCACCGCTGAACCAGGGTCAGCAGGCTGCAGAACGCAAGGTAAATCAGCGCCACCTCGGTATACAGGGCCAGCGTTTCATAGACCCGCCCGTTGATCACGATGGCCTGGCGGAACATCTCGGTCACGGTGATGGTGGAGGCCAGGGAGGTCTCCTTGACCATGGAAATCAGGCTGTTGAACAGGGAGGGAAAGGCCGTCCGGAAGGCCTGGGGCAGCACCACATGCCCCATGATGCTCAGATAGCTCATCCCCACGCAGTATCCAGCCTCCATCTGTCCGCTGGGAACCGCCTCCATCGCCGCCCGAACGGTCTCCGCCATATAGGCGCCCTCGTTGATGCCGAAAACCAGCACCGCCGTGGGGAACGAATCCAGATACACCCCGACGCTGGGCAGCCCGTAATATACCAGATACAATTGCACCAGCAGCGGCGTACACCTGACGATCCAGATATAGATCCGGCAAAGCCGCTGCAGGCCCCGTACGTGGGCGTACTGGATCATCGCCGTCACCACCGCGATGGCCATTGCCAGCGCAAAGGACAGCACCGTCAGCGGAATCGTCATCGTAAAAAACTTTTCGATCAGCTGCGGAAACGCGTCCCTGACAATCTGAAAAACTCTCTCGCTCATTTTCTCTTCCTTGTAAAAAAGCAGGCGAACGGGGAGCGGCCTTCCGCCGCCCCCCGACGCGCTGTGTCAGATGAACCTTGCGGGATGGATCCTCCCCCTGCCTTTTCCTCCGGTTCCCGGAGAACATGCCCCGCGGCGGGATGCTTCGTTCCCGTTACTTCACGGGGTTTTTCGTCAGATCGCCGTTGAAATACTTCTGGCTCAGCGCCGCCAGGGTGCCATCCGCGCGCATTTCGTCCAGGATCTTATTGACTTCGGTGATCAGGGTGTCGGTTTCGGCGCTCTTGCGAACCGGGATCACGAAGATGTCCCCGTCCATGCTGTCCACGACCTTGATCGGCGCGTCGGGATGCTCCGCCAGATAGTCGTTGATGGACATCTGGGAATTCAGCGTCGCGTCCACCCGTCCCTGCTGCACAAGCTGCAGCGTGTCCGCCAGGGTGTCCACGCCGACGACCTCCGCCCCCTGCTCCTGGGCAATGCCGGCGTAGATGCTGGATATGGTATTGGCGGTTTTCTTCCCCTTCAGGTCGGCAAAGCTGTTGATGTCGGTATTGTCCGCCCGAACCACCAGCACCGTCGGCGCGTAGACATAGGGGGTGGAGAAATTGTATTTCTCCGCGCGCTCCTCCGTATAGCTGACGCCGTTGCAGGCCAGATCAAACCGGCCGGAATCCACGCCCGCCAGGATCGCGTCCCAGTTGGTTTCGACAAACTCGGCCTTTACGCCCAGACGCTCGGCGATGGCCTGGCCCAGCTCCACGTCGAAGCCCACCAGCTCGTTGTTTTCGTTATGATAGGTCAGCGGCGGCCAGTCGCCCTCCGTCGCGATGACAATCGTTCCCCGTTCCCGGATGGTGGTCAGCAGATCGCCTTCCGCCTGGGCGCTCACCAGCCCGATCACCAGGGCCAGGGCCAGCGCCAGCATCCATACCCAGTTTCTTCTCTTCATATTTGGTTTCCTCCTCGCTTTTCTTTCCGGCTTTTCCGTCGGGACAGTCTCTTCCGATGCTCCCGGAAGCATCGCCCCGGGATCCCGTTCATCATACCCTGCCCGGCGGGTTTCGTCAAGCCTTTTGCACAAAATAATTTTATCAAATATAATTCGTTTCCTGATGCATCCGTGGTCTGCTTCTGTCCCGCCTGTGCCTGTTTCCTGGCCTTCCCCGCCTGCATGCCCTGTCATTTCCTCCGGCTTGCTCTCGCTTTTCCTCTGGTTTTCCCCTCCCCTTCTGTCCGCCTGGCGTTCTTTTTAATTCGTCCGCCCGATCTTTTTCTTGACATCCTCCCCGCGTCTGGCTATCCTGTAAAAGGTTTTACCGATAAGGATGAGGAGGGAAAGGTTCATGGAAAACAACAGGCGTCCCGAAACCCTGGAACGGATCACGACCCAGACCCAGGCGAAGGCTTTTATCTCGGAGCAGATCGCGGCCATCCGGGCCCAGGTGGGCGACGGAAAAGTGCTGCTGGCCCTCTCCGGCGGGGTGGACAGTTCCGTCTGTGCCGCGCTGCTGATCAAGGCCATTGGCCAGCGCCTGGTGGCCGTGCATGTGAACCATGGGCTCCTGCGCAAGGGAGAGCCGGAGCAGGTGGTCGACGTTTTCCGCCGCCAGATGAACGCCAATCTGATCTATGTGGACGCCGTGGATCGTTTCCTCGACAAGCTGGCCGGCGTTTCCGATCCGGAAAAGAAGCGGAAGATCATCGGCAAGGAATTCATCGATGTTTTCGCCGAGGAAGCCGCCAAACAGAACGGCATTCGTTTCCTGGCCCAGGGGACCATCTATCCCGATATCCTGGAATCCGTCGGCGTCAAGAGCCATCACAACGTGGGCGGACTGCCTCCGGAACTGGATTTCGAGCTGGTGGAGCCTGTCAAGTTCCTGTATAAGGATGAAGTCCGCGTCGTCGGCAAGGCCCTGGGGCTGCCGGACGACATGGTTTATCGTCAGCCCTTCCCCGGCCCCGGCCTTGGCGTCCGCTGCGTCGGCGCCATTACCCGGGATCGTCTGGAGGCGGTTCGGGAATCCGACGCGATTCTTCGGGAGGAATTTGCCGCTGCCGGCCTGCAGGGCAAGGTCTGGCAATATTTCACCGTCGTTCCGGATCTGAAGTCCACCGGCATCCGCGATAACCTCCGGACCTGGGACTGGCCCGTGATTCTCCGCGCCGTCAACAGCGTGGACGCCACCTCCGCCACCATCGAAGAGATCCCCTGGCCCGTCCTGCATAAGATCACCGATCGGATCCTCGCAGAGGTGAAGGGTGTCAACCGTGTCCTCTACGACCTGAGCCCCAAGCCCGTCGCCACGATTGAGTGGGAATGAGTGCCGGAACTGCGAAACCCCTTATGCCACAACGCTTGCAGCCATCTCCAAAGTGGCTCTGATAAAGAAATGATAAAGTTTTCCGGAAAAAGGTCACATCGTCCCCATGTCCAGTGGTTGTGGGGTAAATGACCGAAAACGGAAAACGGAATCAGGAAAACTACAGATTTGTATGATTCAGCCCTCCGCTGTGGACCCATCATCCACAGATCGGAGGGCTTTTTGTGTCAGTCTTTATTCTTCGGTTTTCTGCCACGTTTGGACCGCGCAGGTTCTTCCGCCGGGATCAGAACACGGATACTGGTATCGTCAAATGCAGGGTAGTGATAACGCCAGCGGTCATAATCCTCTTGCGTGATTTCTCCGGCTTTCAGCTTAGCGGCTTGCTCCTGCCAGGCACGAAGCCGCTGATCCAGATCTGCAGCGTGCACACCGCCGTCAAAAATCTCGGCGCGGAGACAGATAAGACCATCCGCATTCGTGATGCGAAGCAGCTTACGATCCTCCAATGCGAAAAGAGTGTGCATCAGTCCGTCCATGGTGTCGATATCCGGTACAGCGATCGCTTTGGGAGAAACATCCAGTGCTTCCGCCAATTGAGCCGTCAGATCAGCCTTTGGTGTGCGATCCTCGGATTCATACTGTGCCAGCCGGACATCAGCCGAATTATCAGGGAAGCCCAGCATAAGTCCCAGATACTTCTGCGTCATCCCCCGTAAGGTGCGAAAGAACCGGATGCGTTCGCCTGTCGCCATCAAAATCACCTCTTGAAAAAGATGATTTATTATAGCAAATTCGTTTAATATGGTCAAGAGGTAATTTAACAAAAAAAGTTAGAATTTTGTCTGTAGAAGGTGTTGACATAAGCATTTGCGTTTAGTATAATGAGAATGTAGTTAAGCAGTAATGCTTAATATAGACTCAGGAGAAAGGGACGAATGAATGGCAAACCAGTTTATGAGAGCAGATGAGGTGGCAAAGGAACTCGGAATCTCGAGGTCCTACGCCTACAAGCTGATCCGGCAGCTTAATCAGGAACTCAAAGAGCGGGGGTTCCTGACCATCGCAGGAAGGATCAACCGGGATTATTTGAAGGAAAGGCTCTATGCAGCAGAAAGTGGGGTGAAACAGAATGTCGGTCTATAAGGACGAAAAAACCGGGAAATGGTATGCGCTGGCCTGGTATCACGACTGGAAGGGCGAAGGCCGCCAGAAATGCAAGCGCGGCTTTGAAACCAAAAAAGAGGCGCAGGATTGGGAAAGAAGCTATGTGCAGCAGAATGCGACCGGCATTGATATGACCTTCGAAGCCTTCTGCGGGCTCTACGAGAAGGATCGGAGGCCACGTCTGAAGGAGAGCACCTGGCTGACCAAGGAAAACATCATCAAAAACAGGCTGATCCCGACCTTTGGGAAAATGATGATGAGCGAAATTGAAACAAAGCATGTCATCGCCTGGCAGAATGAGCTGCTAGCCTATCGGGATGAATTCAAAAAGCCGTACTCAGCTACCTACCTGAAAACGGTACATAACCAGCTGGTGGCGATCCTGAACCATGCGGTACGGCACTACGGGCTGAAAAGCAATCCGGCCTCTAAGGTGGGCTGCATCGGCAGCAAAGAACGGGAGGAAATGAA
>JAZQCB010000034.1:0-2007 GCA_045546035.1 Clostridia bacterium | reverse complement strand
ATATGTCCATGCTGAACTGCTTCTTTTCGAACAAATATGAAAACCGCCCGGAGCTGTTTGAGGGCCTGAAGGTCTGGGAAGATCCGGCCATGCGGGAGCAGCAGGGGAAATGGCCGGTGATATTTCTGAGCTTTGCGGGGATTAAAGAGACAACCTATGCCAGCACAATGATTAAGATGAAAAAGGTGCTTGTGCAGCTGTTTTCAGATCACCCGGAGTTGTATCATACAGATCGGCTGGATCAGAATGAACAGATCGCGTTGAATCAGATCCGGGAGGACATGAGAGATGTAGACGCTTCCATGTCCCTGAATCTGCTCTCCACGCTGCTGGGAAAGATTTACGAAAAAAAGGTTCTGATCTTCCTGGATGAATATGACACACCGCTGCAGGAGGCTTATATCCACGGTTACTGGGACGAGCTGGTCGCTTTTACGAGAAGCATGTTCAACAACGCCTTCAAGACGAACCCTTCCCTGGAACGGGGAATCATGACGGGCATTACCCGGGTCAGCAGGGAATCCATCTTTTCGGATCTGAATAATCTTGTCGTTGTAACGACAACCTCGAATATGTACGCGACCGCCTTCGGCTTTACGGAGGAGGAGGTCTTTGATTCCCTGGAGCAGCAGGGCTTCGGGGAAAAGGAAAAGCAGAAGGTGAAGGACTGGTACGACGGATTTACCTTCGGCCCCGTAACGGATATTTATAATCCCTGGTCCGTGACCAATTTCCTGAACACGGGGAAATACGATACGTGGTGGGCCAACACCAGCGGAAACGGGCTGATCGGGATGCTGCTTCGGACGGGGCGGCCGGAGATCAAGAGTCTGTTTGAAACCCTGCTGAACGGCGGGGAGGTCACTGTGCCGGTGGACGAGCAGATTATCTATAATCAGCTGGATACGAACCCTGACGCGGTGTGGAGCCTGCTGCTGGCGACGGGATATCTGAAGATCGTGCACGCGATGAGCCTGCTGGAGGCCAGCGAACTGCAGTGTGAGCGCATGTATACCATGACGCTGACCAACCGGGAAGTCCGGATCATGTTTTCGAAGATGGTGAAGGGCTGGTTTGCCCAGACCGGCGGGCTGGATTCATTTGCCCAGGCCCTGCTGCGGGGGGATGTGGAAGCCATGGAAGAGCGGCTGGAGGATATCATGCTGACCTCCATGAGCTCCTTTGACGGCGGGAAGAACCCCTCGATCAAGCTGCCGGAAAACTTCTATCACGGATTGGTGCTGGGCCTGCTGGCGGAAAACAGCGGGGATTATGTGATCAATTCAAACCAGGAAAGCGGATACGGCCGGTACGACGTGGTCATGGAGCCGAAGGATCCCGGAAAGCCGGCTGCCATTATGGAATTTAAGATTTTCAACGCCCGACGCGGCGAAAAGACGTTGGAGGATACGGCCGAAAACGCCCTCCGGCAGATCGAGGAGAAGAAATACGACGCGGCGCTTCTGGCCCGGGGCATTCCTGCGGAGAACATCCGAAAATACGGCTTTGCTTTCCAAGGAAAGGAATGCCTGATCCGGATGGGCTAACCGCGGTCAGCGCCAAACCTTGAGAAATGCGGACCTTCTGGTAATAACTGACGAGAAAATGGTCACAGAACGGATCGGGAAAAGGGGAGCAGGAAAGAACAAAACGGGTGCCGGCGGCAGGACATTATGGTCGAAATGGATGCCGACAGACGGACGACAGCTGAGTGAATGGGGGCGCTGCAGATGACGGCGATTCGGAAGAAACCTGTAATCGGGACAGGGGTTCAGGATTTTGAAAGTCTGAGGATGAACGGAGACTTCTATGTTGATAAAACGGCTTTTATTCGGGAATGGTGGAAGGGTGGAGACGCCGTGACCCTGATTACCCGGCCGAGGCGCTTCGGCAAGACCCTGAACATGTCCATGCTGAACTGCTTCTTTTCGAATAAATACGAAAATCGCCCGGAACTGTTTGAGAGCCTGAAAGTCTGGGAAGATCCGGCCATGCGGGAGCAGCAGG
>JAZQCB010000033.1:0-26957 GCA_045546035.1 Clostridia bacterium | reverse complement strand
TCATGGGGGATCTTTGCGCTTTTTTGATCCCAATGCGTTTCCTCACGACAGTTGCATATTCATTGACAAAAAAACACCCCTTCTGGCGAGCTCAACGAGACTTTGGCAGCTTTTTTCTCGACGCTTCGTGAAAGAACCCTGAATCCGGAGGTTTAACCCTTGAAGCCCGCCCCTGAATTTGATATAATATCGGGAGTGCACCCGCCCGGGACGGAAGGGTTCGTCCTTTCCTGACCTTCGCGCGGGCCGGGGAATCGGTTTCCTCGATTTTACGTGAACGGAGTGACTTTTTGATGCAAAAGAAAGCTTTGCTGGCCCTGCTGCTGGGGCTGACGCTGATCCTGTCCGGATGTACCCTGATCCAGAAGGATCCCGAGGTCGACGCGGCGACGGAAATCGTCCGCATGGGCGACTCGGTGGTAACCAAAGGGGAATTCCAGAAGGAAGTCGACGACGAGCTGAACTATATGGCCTACATGTATTCCATGTACGGCTACGCCTATGACGCCACCTCCGCCGAGAACGTCAAGGCCGCGCGGGAAAGCGTCCTGGCCACCGTGAAGCAGCGGCTGGTTTCCCAGGCGAAGATCAGGGAGATGGGCCTGGATCAGCTGACCAGCGAGGAAGAGGCCCAGGTCGAGACCAACGCCCAGAGCACCTTCGACAGCTATGTGAGCCAGATGAGGAGCACCAACTACGCTTCCTCCGAGCTTTCCGAGGAGGAGATCAAGGCCGCCTGCGTCAAGGATCTGGAAGGCATGGGGATTACGATGGACACCGTCCGGGAAGCGGAGCGGGAAAGCTTTGTGACCGAGAAGCTGCGCAGCGAGGTTATCAAGGACGTCGCCGTCTCCGACGAGGAGGTCAAGACCGAGTACGACAAGCGGGTGGAGACGGGGAAAACGAATTACGAATCCGACGCCTCCAGCTGGTGCTCCGCCCGGAACAACGGCTCCACCCTGTATTACACCCCCGCGGGCGTCCGCTATGTGAAGCAGATCCTGATCAAATATGACGATCAGCCCGCCATCACCGACGCGAACACCCGGATTTCCGACGCAAACGGCCGGATCTCCGCCGCCCAGGCCATCCTCGACAAGGCGGACGCCACCGACGAGGAAAAGACCCAGGCCCAGGCGGATCTGGAAGCGGCCCGGAAGGATCTGGAAACCGCCCAGGCGGATCTGCAGACCGCCACCGACGCGGCCTACGCCACCATCGACGCCGAGGCCGACGAGGTGCTGGCCCGGCTGGCCTCCGGCGAGGAATTTGAAACCGTCATGGCCGAGAAAACTGACGACCCCGGCATGCAGACCGGCGCCGCGACCGCGGAGCGGGGCTACGCCGTTTGCACCGGGATGGCCTCCTTCGACAGCGCCTTCGTCGACGCCGCCATGGGGCTGGCCAAGCCCGGGGACGTGACCGGCAAGGTGCGCGGCGCCTCCGGCGGATACTACATCATCAAATACGTGAGCGACGCGACGGAGGGCCCGGTCGAGCTGGATTCCGTGAAGGACACGATTCATTCCTCCCTGCTGTCCTCCAAGCAGAGCGAGCATTTTAACACCACGATGACCCAGTGGGTGGACGCCACCGAATTCAAGGTGGATCTGGGCGCGCTGGACAACTGATTCGCGCTTGGCCGGGGATGCCGCTTTTCGGACAGGGAAAACGGCATCCCCGTTTTTTGTAAGACGCATACAAAGGAGAAAAACACATGGTTTATATTTCCCCGGCCCTCTTCAAGCGGCAGGCCAGGGAGGCGCTGCGGGGCCACTGGCTGACCGCCCTGCTGATCGCCCTGGTGGTCAACCTGCCCTCCCTGCTGGTGCAGGGAATCGCCGCCTTTACCGGGAACGATCTGCTGACCCGGATCCAGCAGGCTGCCTACTCCGCCATCCTGCCCGGCGGGGCGATGGTGGATCCGAACGCGCTGCTTTCCGGCCTGCGGGAGATTGAGCAGTCCTCCGGCATCTGGATCATGCAGGGGCTGAACGTCGCCGCGTGGCTGCTGACCCCCTGCCTGACGCTGGGCATGCTGGCCTGGACCCAGGGCCGCCTGCGGGGCGGGGAGGATCCCGGGTTCACGGCGGTTTTCAGCCGGATGCGCCTGTTTTTCAAGGGCATCGGGCTGCGGCTGTATGTGGCGCTGCGGGTGTTCCTGTGGATGCTGCCGGGTGTTGCGCTGATGATCCTGTCCCTGCTGCCCCTGTGGCTGAGCGACCGGACCTCCAGCATCTCGATTCTCTCCGGGGCGAACACCTCCTACGGCCTGATGACCGCCTCCACGGTGGTCATGGCGGTGCTGGCGGTCATCGCCGCGCTGAAATACGCCCTGGCCGACCGGCTGCTGGCGGAGACGCCGGAGATGAAAATCACCGCCGCGGCGAAGAAAAGCAAGGAAATCACCCAGGGAAAGAAGGGACTGCTTTTCAGCCTGTATATCAGCTTCGTGCTGTGGCATCTGCTGGCGGTGATGGCCTCCACCCTGTGCATGGATCTGCTGGGGCCGGTGGCGGGGCTGATGGTCCAGATGCTGGCCTCCCTGGCGATTACGGCCTATCTGGAAACCGCTGTGTCCGCCTTCGGCCTGTGGGCGGTCAGGCCCGTGCCGCTAACGCCCCCGGAGGAGGAAGGAAAGAGCCTGAACTGACAAAAAATAACAACTGGAAACAGGATGAGGAGGATTGAAACCCATGAAACTGCATGAGGATATCCGGTATATCGGCGTTAACGACCACGACCTGGATCTGTTCGAGGGGCAGTATATCGTGCCCGACGGGATGGCCTACAATTCCTATGTGATCCTGGATGAGAAGATCGCCGTCATGGATACGGTCGACCGGCATTTCGGAAAGGAATGGATGGAGAACCTGGAGAAGGCCCTGGCCGGGCGGGAGCCGGATTTCCTGATCGTCCAGCACATGGAGCCGGATCATTCCGCGAATATCCCGCTGTTCCTGGAAAAATACCCGAAGGCGAAGGTGGCCGCGTCCGCCAAGGCCTTCGCCATGATGAGCCAGTTTTACGGGGCGGATCCGGGCGAGCGGAAAATCGTGCTGGCCGAGAAGAGCCAGCTGGAGCTGGGGCGGCATACGCTGACCTTCTATACCGCCCCCATGGTGCACTGGCCGGAGGTCGTCATGACCTTCGACAGCCTCTCCGGCACCCTGTTCTCCGCCGACGCCTTCGGCAAGTTCGGCGCGCTGGATCGGGAGGCGGAGGACTGGGCCTGCGAGGCCCGGCGGTACTACTTCGGCATTGTCGGCAAATACGGCGCCCAGGTGCAGGCGCTGATGAAGAAGCTGGCGGGGCTGGAAATCAAAACCATCTGCCCCCTCCACGGGCCGGTGCTCAGCGAGGATCTGGGGTATTATCTGGGCCTGTATCAGACCTGGTCCTCCTACGGGATCGAAAGCCCCGGCATCGTCATCAACTATACCTCCGTCTACGGCCATACGAAGGAGGCCGCGGAGCTGCTGGCCGAAAAGCTGCGGACCCGGGGCTGCCCGAAGGTGGCGGTCAACGATCTGGCCCGGTGCGACCGGGCGGAGGCGGTGGAGGATACCTTCCGCTACGGCACGGCGGTGTTCGCTACGACCACCTATAACGCCGACATTTTCCCCTTCATGCGGGAATTCCTGCTGGATCTGGCGGAGCGGAACTTCCGGGGCCGCCGGATCGGCCTGATCGAAAACGGTACCTGGGCGCCCACGGCGGCCAAGGGCATGAAGGCACTGCTGGCGGGATGCAAGGATCTGACCTTCCTGGAGCCGGAGGTCAAAATCACCTCCGCCCTCAACGAGGCCAGCCTCGCCCAGCTGGACGCCCTGGCGGACGCGCTGATGGCGGAGTAAGGGGTGAACAGGCCTCCGCCACGTCGAGGACGGAGCAAAACAGGCCCGAGGGATGGCTGAGGCGCGATCCGGCATCGGGGATGAACGGATCCGGTGTCCCAGGCGCGGCGAGAAGAAAGAAGGGGAGGATGGCCGTCATTGGATGAACCGCTGATCAGCGTAGTGATTCCGGCTTACAAAGCTGAAAAAAGGCTGAACAGATGCCTGGAAAGCGTCTGCGCGCAAAGCTGGAAAAACCTGGAGGTTTTTGTCGTCGACGACGGCAGCCCGGACGGCACCGGAGAGATCGCCGAGGCCTGGGCAAAAAAGGATCCCCGGGTCCGGGCGATTCATCAGCCCAACGCCGGGGTGGCCGCCGCCCGAAACCGGGGGCTGGCGGAATGCCAGGGCGAATGGATCCGCTTTGTGGACGCGGACGACATTCTGCCGGCGGATTCCATCGCGCGGCTCTATGCCCGGGCGAAGGAAAACGGCAGCGACCTGGTGATCGCCGGATATGAGCAGCACGTGGGCGAGCTGGTCATTCACGCCAACCTGGCCGATCGGGACGAGACCATGACGGTGGATCGCTTTCTGCCCTTCCTGAACAAATACGCCAACAGCTTTTTCTGCGGCGTGCTGTGGAACAAGCTGTTCCGTCGGGATCTGATCGAAAAGAAGCCCATCCGCTTCGAGGGCGGGCTGGGCTACGGGGAGGACTTCCTCTTCGTCTGCGAATACCTGAAGGAGGCGGAGAAAATCACCTTCTCCCGGGACAATGTGTATTGCTATGTCCGCCATCCCCACAGCATGACCTTTTCCCAGACCTGGGACAGCTTCCAGCATCCCATCCGGAACCTGAAGGCCAAAATGCGCCTGTATTGCGGGCTGCGGGACCTTTTTCAGGAGCGGGGCGCCTATGAGCAGTATCGGAAAACCCTGTGGCTGTATCTGTTCCGGGCGACGCTGAATTCCTGAGCAAAAAGCGGTTTCGCCCGGCCGCCGGCGGAGACGTCTTTTTCAGACATGAAGCACCGGAACGCGGCCATATGGACGGGGCAGACGGAGAAAACCAGCATACAGACAGAAAAAACCGGGCGCGGCCAAGGCCGCGCCCGGTTTTTATCGACGGTTTATTTTGAAAAGGAAGATCGGCCTGCCCGCCGGAGCGAAACTCCAGGCGGGCCGGGACGCGTCAGAAGCCGAGGCGCTTCCGCATTTCCTGATAGGCTTCCTCCACGCCGCCCAGATCCCGGCGGAACCGGTCCTTATCCAGCTTTTCATGGGTCTTGCTGTCCCAGAAGCGGCAGGTGTCGGGGCTGATCTCGTCGGCCAGAACGAGGGTTCCGTCCGCCGTGATGCCGAACTCCAGCTTGAAATCGATCAGATCCACGCCAGCGTTTTTGAAATACGCCTTCAGCAGCTCGTTGATCCGCAGGGCGTAGGTCGCGATGCCCTTCATCGTTTCCTCATCCGCCCAGCCCATGGCGGCGATGTGATACTCGTTAACCATGGGATCCCCCAGGGCGTCGTCCTTATAGCAGTATTCCAGCACTGGCTTGCGCAGCGGCGTTCCCTCCGGGACGCCCAGGCGCTTGGACAGGCTGCCGGCCGCCACATTGCGCACGATGACCTCCAGCGGCACGATGGAAACCTTTTTGACCAGGGTCTCCCGGTCGTTCAGCTCCTCGATGTAATGGGTCGGGATCCCGTCCTTTTCCAGCACCTTCATCAGAAAATTGCTCATCCGGTTATTGATGACGCCTTTTCCCTGAATGGTGCCCTTTTTCTGGCCGTTAAAGGCGGTGGCGTCGTCCTTATACGAAACGAGCACCACATTCGGATCATCGGTCGCGAAAACCTTCTTGGCTTTTCCTTCGTAGAGCTGCTCCAGCTTTTTCATGGGATCCTCCTCCTGTCGGTCTGCCTTCGTTTTCCGCTGCCCGGCGCTTTGACCGGACATCCCGCACATTCTATTCCCTCCGGCCCTGTTTGTCAAGGAAACGCGGCCCCCCGCCGGGCAAGGTTTTTCTTGCGGTTTGGGCGGAATGGGGATATAATCAAAGCAATCCGAAACCGACAGGACAAACAGGCAGGAGTGGTACGCTATGCGGCAGATCGCATTCTTCACCGCCGACTGGAATTATGAGCTGGTAGGGGAAACCCTGCGCGGCGTTTCCGCCTATCTGGACTCCCATCCGGACGTCACGGTCCGGGTGTTCGACTGCTTCGGCATCGACGAAACGGTCATCGACGACGCCTGCGTCTATGAGATCTACCATCTGGCGGATCTGGATCAGTATGACGGCGTGGTTATCCAGACGCACCAGATCGTGAAAAAGGATATGCTCGACGAGCTGGCCGGGAGGGTCAAGGCCAGGGGGATTCCGGCCGTTTCCATCGGGGCGCCGCTGGCGGGGCTGCCGGAGCTGGGCACCGACGACCGGCATGATTTCGAGGAAATTACCCGCCATGTGATCGAAAAGCACGGGGCCCGGAAGCTGTGGTTTTTGAAGGGCGCGGAGGAATACGACGAAGAGGGCGAGGCCGTGCTTCGTCGGAAGGGCTTTGAGGACGCCTGCGGGGCCGCCGGCATTCCGAAGGAAAACATCCGCGTGATCGACGGCAACTGGAAGGCCTATTCCGGGGAGAGCGCCGGCCATATGCTGCTGGCCGCCGCCGAAAAGCCCGACGCCCTGATCTGCGCCAACGACGATATGGCCCTCGGGGTGCTGAACATCCTGCGGGATTCCCCCATGCGGGTGCCGGGGGACGTGATCGTGACCGGGTACGACGGGATTTTCAGCGCCTCCCTCTGCACGCCCCGGCTGGCGACGGTGGACCGGAACTTCAGCGACATGGCCCGCCTGGCGCTGGACACGGTCATGGACATGATCGACGGGCGGACGCCGCCGGCCCTTTCCTATAACCGGACCCGGCTCCAGATGATGGGAACCTGCGGATGCGCCGGGGACGAGGAGGCGGAGGTGATCCGGATCAAGGACCGGTTCTACCGCCAGACCCAGTTCCTGCGCAGCTTCTATCTGACGCAGGACAAGATGTCCGCCACCCTCGCCCGGGCCGAAAGCCTGCAGGACGTCATGGCCGCGGTGGAAAATCACAAGGATATTTTCGGCGCCGGGGATATCCGGATCTATCTGGACAAGAAATACTATGACAGCGTCGTGGCCGCGGCCCGGGGAGAAAACCGGGATCCGACGGAGGGCAGCTATTCGGGCACCTTTATGCTGACGGCGGATTCGGCCAAAAGGACGGGGGCCCGGAAACAGTACAAATGCTATCACGTGGGCCAGACCCAGCGCCGCAATTCCTCCTCCACCCTGACCTCCGGGCGGATGACCATGTATTATCCTCTGCGATACGGCAAGGTCATGGTGGGCGTGCTGATGATGCGGGGCGCCTCCGCGGCGGCGGAGCTGAACTTGCATGAAAGCATCATGAACCTGATCGTGCTGGCCCTGGAAACCGTCCGCCAGCGCCAGATCATGAACGCCCTGAACGGGAGGCTGAACAGCCTCTATGTCACGGACCAGCTGACGGGGCTGTATAACCGCTTCGGTCTGGAGCGGGCAGGACAGCCCCTCTTCGACCGGCTGGTGCGGGAGGGAAAGAGCGTCCGGTTCCTGTTTGTGGATATCGACGAGATGAAGAAAATCAACGACCAATACGGCCATGAGGCCGGAGACCGGGCCCTGCGGGCGGCGGCGCGGATCCTGATGGAAATCTGCGAGGCGGGGGATTTCCGCATGCGCTACGGCGGGGACGAGTTCATCGTCTTCGGCGAGGCGGACGGCCGGGATCTGAAGGCAAAGATGAAGGAGCGGCTGGAAGCCTATAACGCTTCTTCCGAGCTGCCCTGCCCCCTGAGCCTGTCCGCCGGGGAGTTTATCCGAACCCCTGACAACCCCCTGAGCCTGGAAAAATGCCTGCAGGGGGCCGACGCCTGCATGTATGAAATCAAAAAGCATAAGAAACACCCGGGAGCGCCTGCCTGAGCAGGAAGAACCCACGGGTGAGCCGATGGGTGAAGGAACCGACAATGCTCGAAGAAAGGGGCAGAACAAATTGGTTTACTTCGGTTTGGATCTGGGAGATGGAGAAAGCTGTGTGCATTGGTCCAGGGACGCGGGAACCGGCATCGTCAATGTGATTCCCATCAGCGGAAAAGGAAGCTTCCTCAGCGCGGTCGCGAAGCTGGATGGGCGCGTTATCATAGGAGACATGGTCAAACAGACGCAGGATGAAAAACTTCAGGACGTGAATGTATGCTTTAAGCGGCATTTCCTGGAGAATCAGCCGGAAACGGATCAGATCATTCTGGATTTTGTGAAGGGAATCCTGGAAGAGGTGCGGAAAAATCCCTCCGCGGGTCCCTTCGTGGATGATGAGGAAAAGAGCTGCTTCCTTGTTGGCTGCCCGGCCGGATGGAGTCCAGAGGAGCGCGAACGATATCGCCAGCTGATGATCAAAGCCGGCATGAAAAACGTGCGTATTGTTTCGGAATCCCGCGCTGCGTTTGAAAACGTGCTGCACAGCAGGGAAAACGCGATTGATCCGAATCTCGAGGGCCAGACGATGCTGGTCATCGATATCGGCTCCTCAACCCTCGATTTTGCCTACGTGCTGGACGGCCATGAATACGGGGTGACAACCGCCGGGAATATTCTGCTGGGCGGCGGCCTGATGGACGAGCTGATCGTTCTCCGGTCTCTGGAGCTTCAGAAAGAACATGATCCGGAGAATGTGCAGATCATTGAAACGATGATTGAGCGCTACCCCGCGAAAAAAGGAAAGCTGATGCTGGCGGCCAGGGAGCTGAAAGAGTATTATTTCGAGCATGAAGAGGATTTTCTGAAGGATAATTCCAGCCTGGAAAAGCGGGTGACGCTCTTTGGGGATGGTGGCGCCTACCGCGTGATGCTTCAGATTTCCCCCATGATCGTGGAGGAATGGATTATTACAAGGCCGCATCCTCTGCTGAACGGACAGAGCTTTGAAAGCCGGCTTCAGGACAGCCTGGTCTCGGTGAACGATACGATCAGCAGACAGAAGAAGCCGGATCTGGTGATCCTGACCGGGGGCCCCTCCAGAATGTCCTTTTTCCGCGAAATGTGCGAAAAGCAGTTCAAAGGCGCCCGGCTGATCTGCAGCAAAAAGCCGGAATACGATATTTCGAGGGGACTGGTATTTGTCGGAAAAGCGGATGAGAAGATGACCGCCTGCATCCGGGAAGTCCGGGAGTACGCGGCCGGCCCGGCCGTAGAGGAGCTGGTGAAGCGCTCGATTCCGAGTCTGGCGGAGAAGATTACGCGCCCCCTTTTGGACGCGGTCATGGATCAATGCGTCGCGCCCGCGTTTGAAAGCTGGAAAAAAGGACGCTTTCAGACGCTGAACGATTTTCAGAGATCGGTGGAAAACGAAATCAAAGAATACCTGCGCTCGGATACGATGCAGAAGGAAATTGAAGAGCCGGTAAACACCTGGAGCAGCGGCATCATCCGGGCTGTGGAAGAGGACATCAACAGCATTTCCCTCAGGCATGACGTTCCGTTTACGATCGATCAGAAAGAATTAAGCATCCGCGGCTATTCCGGCGGAAATGTCAGACTGACGATCCAGTCCATCAACAATCTGCAGGCGATCGCGGGCATCGTGCTGGTCATTACGGTCGGACTGATCTGCGGCGGAAGCGGCATTGCGCTCCTGGCGACGGGACCCGTCGGAATCGTGCTGGGCGCGATCATCGCGATTGCCGCCATCCTTCTGGGCAAAGGAAAAGCTACGGAAGCGATTATGAATCTGAACATCCCCGGTCCGCTGCGCCGCCTGTTCCGGACAGAATCCATCCTCTCCGAGGAGAACAGGATGAAGATTGAGAAAAACATTCGGGAAGGCATGCTGAAGAACCCGAAGATGGCCGAGGATCTGGTTGCGCAGGTAAGCCAATGCATTGACGCCACGCTTTCTGAAGCCGCGGGGCGGGTGGAGCAGTACATGGAATCGTAAGACGGCAAACAGGAACAAAGGAGATCAATCGATGGATATGCCGAAGGCAGTGATTGAACTGCGGACCTACTCGAAACAGCTGGAACTGAAAGAGGTTCAGGAGATCAAGGATGACCGGCAGAAAAGAATCCTCGGCGTCCTCGCGCAGCGACAGATGGAAGGACTGAGGATTCTGGAATGCGTTCAGGCCAGGGAAGAAACTCCTCAGGAGAAAGGGCGGCAAAAGCCAGGGATCGACCAGCTGATCAGAAGCCCGATCCTTTCACTGGCTTTGCTGACAATGGCGCTTGTTTCCGGCGTGATTGTTGTTGCGTCGGGCGCCGGCGGCGAGGCCGCCGGAAACACCCAGTGGAGCCTCATCCTCATTTGCTCTGTTTTGCTGGCGGCGGGGCAGGCGATCTATCAGCTTGTGAAAGGGAAAGAGAAAAAAGATCAGGCAGCGGTCAGGCCCAAACCGGAACTTGTGATTGATCAGGATAAAGCGCGGATGCTGCTGGATCGGCAATGCAGAAATCATCTGGCTGACAGTCAGGCCATCTGTGAGATGTTTACTGCGGAATACGAGGAAAACGTCGGCAATTTTGAGGCGGACCTGCTGCGGCTGTATCCTTCCCTGTATGAGGCTTCCGTGGATCACCCTGAATTGGATGATTTACGATTCAGTATCACCCTTGTGAAAATGATGCTCCGGAAATGCGGGCTGGAAGCTGTTCCCTATTCAGAAGAGCGGAAAAATCTGTTTAACGTTGAAGAGGCCGACTACCAGGATCAGATGCGATATCCGGCGATCGTCCGCGCGGAAACCGGAGAGCTGATGAAGAAGGGCGAATACATCCGAAATATTCGAAAATAGTTGCGGACCGAAAAGATCCCACGGGTCCGTCATGGCGGATGAGCAGAAAAACGACGCCTGTGCTTTGTGCAAGCGCCGGGTACAAAACACCCGGGAGCGCCCGCCGGAATGGCAGGCTCCCGGGTCTGAGGGATGCAAAGAAATCAGGATGACATTCGGCTTCCGAAGGAGACGGAGACGCGGCCGGAGGCCCGGTTCATTCCGCCCCAAGCCCGAAAAGGAAGGCGGACAGGCCGATCCAGGTATAGACGCTGAGCACGCCGGAGAACAGGAGCGGCCGGGCTTCCTCCGCCGTAACCAGGCGGAAGCCCTCGAATTTCTCGGTTCCCTCCGCGTGGGTCTGGGTCAGCTCCGCCGCGTCATGATCATACAGATCGATCCGGACCATGGCGTTGGATTCATCCGTCAGGCCGGGGGAAGAATACAGGCAGGGATTCAGCATCGTGAACCGGTCCCCTTCCTTCAGGGAGAGGCCGGTTTCTTCATATAATTCCCGCTCCGCCGCCGCCCGGATAGCCGCCGCCCGATCCTGCCCCCGATCCTCGGGATCGATGAGCCCCGCGGGGACGCTCAGCACATACCGGCCCAGCGGATATCGGTACTCCCGGTTCATCACCATCCGGTCCTCTTTCCCCTTTTCATGCCAGATTACGCAGAGGGACACCGCGTCCGGCACCATGCTGGCGAAGGCCTCGTCGTCCATGGCCATCACCGTCTCCTCCAGGGGCCGCCGGCTGACGTTGTAATAATGCTGCCCCGGCGCGTGCCGCAGGTCAAAAACCTTGATAAACTTCGTATCCAGGAGGGTTTCCACGGGATAATCCATTGCTCTTGCTCCTCTCGGAATGATCGGGAACAGTATACCACAGTTTTTACGCGGCAGGAATCCTTCTTCCTGGAAAGAAAGCAGACGCCGCACGTTTGACAGGTATCGGCGATCATGGTAAGATAATCGGGAAGGACAGATAAAACATTTGCGGACAAGGAGCGAAGCATGAAGCGTGTCATTGCCACAGGTGTACAGGATTTTGAAACCCTGCGCGTCCAGAACAGTTTTTATATCGATAAAACGGAATTTATCCGCGAATGGTGGTACGGGCGGGATGCCGTGACTCTGATCACCCGGCCCCGCCGATTCGGAAAAACCCTGAATCTTTCTACCCTCAACTGCTTCTTTTCCAATAAATACGCCGGCCGGAGCGACCTTTTCGAAGACTTGAAGGTCTGGGAGGACGAGGAGCTTCGGAAGCAGCAGGGCGCTTGGCCGGTACTTTATCTCACTTTCGCGGGTGTCAAAATGACCGATTATATCACGACAAGGCGGAAAATGAACCGGTTAATTTCTGATCTTTATGGAGATTATCGTTGGCTTTTGCGCACGGACATTCTTTCTGATGAAGACCGTTCCTATTTCACCAAAGTCAGAGATGAAATGCCCGATGACGTAGCCGCGGACGCCATGGCCAAGCTTTGCTCCTGGCTGGAAAGATACTATGGCAAAAAGGTGCTGGTTTTCCTGGACGAATATGACACTCCCCTGCAGGAGGCCTATGTTGGCGGCTTCTGGCAGGAGCTTGTTGGCTATACCCGCGCCATTTTCAACAGTACTTTCAAGACCAATCTTTCCCTGGGCCGTGGACTCATGACCGGCATCACCCGGGTCAGCAAGGAATCCATCGTTTCCGATCTGAACAACCTCGATGTGGTAACCACCACTTCAGATAAATACGCCACAGCCTTCGGCTTTACCGAGGAAGAGGTGTTTCAGGCGCTGGATGAACAGGGCTATGGAGAAAAGGATAAGCAGGATGTGAAAACCTGGTATGACGGGTTCACCTTTGGTTCCGTGGCAGATATTTATAATCCATGGTCCGTCACTAATTATCTGGACAAGGGAAAGCTCGGCACTTACTGGGCCAACACCAGCTCAAATGGGCTGGTAGAAAACCTGCTTCGCAAAGGGGATCCGAGGGTAAAGACCCAGTTTGAAGCACTGCTGCGGGGTGAAAGCATTACTGTTCCGATCGATGAGCAGATCGTCTTTGACCAGCTGGATACCCGGGAAAACGCAATTTGGAGCCTGCTTCTGGCCTCCGGATACCTGAAGGTGCTGCATGTTGACGATGCCCTGCGGGACGGCGTCAGGCCATGGAATCACTATACCATGACCCTGACGAACCTGGAAGTTCGCGCTATGTTCTCGGATATGGTGCTCCGGTGGTTCGAGAGAGGGGCGTATTTCAACGAATTCGTAAGGGCCATGTTCAGTGGAGACATCAAAGCGATGAACCGCTATATGAACAAAGTGGCGCTGAATACATTCAGCTATTTTGACGCAGCCAAAACCGCCGGCGAATCGGAGCCGGAGCGATTCTATCACGGCTTTGTTCTGGGCCTGCTGGTGGATCAGGCCGGGGATTATATGCTAAAATCCAACCGGGAAAGTGGATTTGGCCGATATGATGTGGTTCTGGAGCCGAAGGATTCTTCCCGACCGGCAGTGATCCTGGAGTTCAAGGTTCATGACCCGGAAAATGAGGAAAAAGACCTGGAGGACACAGCTCGAAACGCTTTGAAACAGATTGCGGAGAAGCGATATGACGCGGAGCTGCTGGCCCGCGGAATCCCGGCGAAAAAGATTCTGAAATACGGAATTGCCTTCCGGGGAAAGGAATGCAGGATCCTGTCAGGAAAAGACTCGTAAGAGCGTATCTGCAAATGAAGACGAATATCTGAAATGATAAGAATGAGAAATGAATCCCGATCAGTCAATGCCGCTTTACGGCTTGGCTGATCGGGATTGTTGTTTGTTCAGGATATTGTAAACGTCGGAAACAACTCCGGCCGTGACTGCTGAGGTTCCCGGAGCGGATCTTATATGAACATTTCTTCCAGCGCAATCAGGACGACGTTCTCCTGGGGCCTGGTCAAATGATAGCCGGATCTGGAGAAAAAACATAGAAATGCATTGCTCGGTTTCCTCCGACTCGGATTAAATCGAGTTAATAATACCATGAAGAAAAAGCTCTGTCCATGAGCGTGTTTCTGGCTGGTCATTTCGTTTGCGCCGGTCGTGGACCGCAACACGAAGATCCCGGTATTCCCGGAAAACATGAATGATCTTATTGAACGTATTCATTCGTTGTGATAACATGTAAATGGACGCAGGGGGTGAGAATCGTGGCCGAAATAAAGATGGACGAGAATTGGACATTTGAATCGCTGATGAACGATGTCATGTTTCACATGGTTTTTGTCAACAACGAGAAGGCCAGGCTGGCCCTGGTCAGTACGCTGCTGAATATCCCCGAAACTCAGATCGAGGAAATTGTTGTTCTAAATCCGATGCAATACACGGACGCGATTGCCTCAAAGCTTACGGTGCTGGATCTTCGGATGCGCCTCAGAACGGGGCAATATGTCAATATTGAAATGCAGGTCCGAAGATACTCGGAGTGGACAAATCGAACAGTTGTTTATAGCTGCCGTCAAATCACCGACCAATCAAACGCAGATCATTTTGACTATCACGATCTGGAACCGGTGATTCATATTGCTATTATGAATCATACGTTGTTTGAGGATCACAAACGGTTCTTTTCCAAATATGAGCTGCAGGATTCAGAAGGATTTGTCTATTCGGACAAACTGCAGTTCTTTGTGATGGACCTGAAAGCAATCTCGGAAGCAACGACCGAAGAACGTTCCCGCGGACTCGTTCAATGGGCTGAAGCGTTCAAGGCGCAAAGCTGGGATCAGATGCGACGCATAGAGAATACGGGGGTGAAAGAAGCAATGAAACAGATGCGGACGATCATGAGCAGCCCGGAATACAGACAAATCATCTGGTCCCGTAAGCTGGCCCAGATGGATTACGATTCTCAGATGCACAGTGAAAGAGCGGAGGGCCGGGCAGAGGGCCGGGCAGAGGGCCGGGCAGAAGATGCCCGCCGGATGAAGATGAAAGGATATTCGGTAGAAGACATCAGTGACATCACGGGTCTGTCAGAAAACGAAATCGCTATGCTATGATGTTCTTATTCTGGCGTCAAAAGCTAAATGGAGATCTGCTGCCACAATTTCCGGTTTTTGACAGTTTCGAAGGCAAAGAACAGCTGAATGGACTGTCACACACGCAATTCAGCTGCTTTCACCGCTTTATCAAATATCGAACCAAGTAAGAGTAATCCCTCATATTCGGAATGATTGTGTCTGGCGAGGAAGAGTATCATGAAAAAGATAATGAGTTATATTGTAGTGCTGGCGCTGGTCTGCTCCCTGTGGATAAATGCGTTTGCAGGTTCCTGGGTCGTTCCGGGACCGGGAGGGAACGGAGCTTCTGACGGGAACTATTATCCGTCGGGCATCTCCGTGAGGCTGATCGATGATCTGTCGACCCGCAGCGGCCCGTCTACGACATATACGGAATGCGGGACGTATCGGATGAAGGGACAGAAGGTCACCGTGATTTCCCGCGCCTTTGACAACGGCGGCGTTCAGTGGGCCCAGGTCGAGATCACCTACGGCGGCGCCGTGCGGAGAATGTATACCGGCGTTAAACGGCTGGATATCGGCAATTCACAGCTGTCCAGGATTCCGGAGGAGGATATGTCGTATTTCATCGGATACGGCACCTGCAACCGGACGGTGAACCCGAAATGGGGCCCGGGGAGCTATTATGCCACCTATACGGACCGGACGTTGCGCTCCGGGGCACAGGTTGCGGTGATTCGCAGCGAGAACGGCTATTATCAGGTGGAGTATTATCATACAAACGGTAAGGTTCATCGCTGCTGGATACCCGTGGAGAATATCGATCTGAACTGAGAAGAATGAGAAACATCCCGATCAGGCCATGCCGCTTTGCGTGCCGGTTGATCGGGATCTTTTTTGTTAATCTCAGACAATGTCAATCTGACAGCTCCGCATGGTTTCCAGCGCGGCGACGTGCTTTTCGGGCGTCACCCCGGCGCAGCAGTCCTGACGGACAAGGATGGAAGCTTCTGGAAGGTAAGCCTTCAGGATCAGGGCGTTGGACACCACGCAGATATCCGTGCACAGGCCGATCAGCTCGATGGTGATTTCTTCTTCAGGCCCGGCTTCCTTCCGAAGGATGTCCGGAAGGGCGATGGAGCCGAAAACAGGTTTTTCACCTTCAGAGCCTCATCTCCAAGCGCCTTTTCAATTTCGGGGTTTAGCCGCCATCCGGCGGCTTCCCGGATGCAGTGGGGCACCGGGAGCTTTTTCCCCTCCGCCGTCTCCAGATAGTTTTCCCCGTGAGTGTCCAGGGTCGCGATGACGCGTTATCCGGCCTTCCGGCATTCCCGGATGCGCCGGGCCGCGGCCGGAATGATGGCCACGGCTTCCTTCGTCCCCAGCGCTCCGTCCACAAAATCATTCTGCATGTCCACAACGATCAGATATTTCTTCATCTTTCGTTTCCTCGCTTTCAGGTGTTCATAATGGAAAACCGACTGGAACATCAAAGCCATTTTACGGGTTTCAGGCCCGCCCCCGATCGTTGCTGTCACAGGTTCGAAACCTGGCTGGAAGAGACAGAGGACGAAGTCTGGCGGATTCTTACGATTGTTCCTGGGTCAGGATCCGGCATTCCTTTCCCCGGAAGGCGATGCCGTATTTCAGGATCTTTTCCTTCGGAATTCCCCGGGCCAGCAGTTCCGCGTCGTATCGTTTTTCCTCGATCTGCCTTAAAGCGTTTCGGGCGGTATCCTCCAGAGAAACCTCGCCCCTTCGGCTGTTAAAGACCTTGAACTCCAGAATAACCGCCGGGCGGGAAGTATCCTTCGGCTCCAGAATCACATCATATCGGCCGAATCCGCTTTCCCGGTTTGACTTGAGACTGTAATCATCGGTTTGATCTACCAGCAGGCCAAGTACCAGCCCGTGATAAAACTTTTCGGGCGTCCGCTCGCCGGGTTCTTTTCCGGAGTCAAAGCTGCTCATGATATTCAGGGTTACCTGGCCCAGGTAATCCTCCATACTTTCCGCGTCACCTTTCAGCATAGCTCTGACGAATTCGCTGAAATAACGGCCTTCCTCAAACCACCCTATTACCATGCCGCTGAACATCCGCCGGACTTCCAGGTTTGTCAGGGCGAGGGTGTAAAGGTTATTGCCGGAGCTGCTGCTTTCTTCTGTATTCTCGACTGAGATTGCCTTGAGATATCCGGATGCCAGCAGGAGGCTCCAGATGGCGTTTTCCCGGATGCCCAGCTGGTTAAAGACGATCTGCTCGTCGATGGGCACAGTAATGCTTTCACCCCGAAGTAAGGTTTCAAATTGAGTCTTAACCTTCGAATCTCCTTTGCGCAGGAGGGATCCAACCAAACCGTTGGAACTGGTGTTGGCCCAGTAGGTGCCGAGCTTCCCCTTGTCCAGATAATTGGTGACGGACCATGGATTATAGATATCCGTCACGGTGCCAAATGTGAACCCGTCATACCAGGTTTTCACATCCTGTTTTTCCTTTTCTCCATAGCCCTGGTCATCCAGCGCGTGAAACACCTCCTCCTCAGTAAAGCCGAAGGCGGTGGCGTATTTATCAGAAGTGGTGGTAACCACATCAAGATTATTCAGATCGGAAAAGATGGATTCTTTGCTGACCCGGGTGATGCCGGTCATGAGTCCCCGCGCAAGGGAAGGATTCGTTTTGAAGGTACTGTTGAAAAGTGCCCGGGTATAGCCCACAAGCTCCTGCCAAAAGCCATTGGCATAGGCTTCCTGCAGGGGCGTGTCATACTCGTCCAGAAAAACCAGCACCTTTTTCCCGTAGTATTTTTCCAACCAGGAGCAGAGCTGCTTCAGGGAGATTGCGGCGACGGAATCGGACATGCCCGGCTTTACTTCCGCGAAGGACGCCCGATCCGCATCCGTAAAGAGAGGGTCCTTCAGCATCCGGTCGTATTGGTTATAAAGGCTGGCGATCAGACGGTTCATCGTGTCCCGCGCATCCCGATAGGTACGCTGTTTGACATCCGCGAAGCTGAGAAAAAGAACAGGCCATACACCCTGCTGCTTCCGAAGTTCCTCATCCTCCCAGACTTTCAAGCCGTCGAAGAGGTCGCTTCGGCCGGCATATTGATTGGAAAAGAAGCAGTTGAGGGTGGAAAGATTCAGGGTTTTCCCAAAACGGCGGGGCCGGGTGATCAGGGTTACGGCGTCCTGTCCGTACCACCATTCACGGATAAAGTCGGTTTTATCGACATAAAAGCTGTTCTGGAGGCGCAGGGTCTCAAAATCCTGCACGCCTGTGGCAATGACCCGTTTCATGCTTTGCTCCTTTCATATCAGATGATGTCGATCTGGCAGTTCTATCAGGGATGGCAGCTCCCGCAGGGCCTGTATCCCAATTCGATTGCTTCATCATCACGACCTCCTGACGGGAAGAATTATAATGCATTCCTTCCGCGATAGCAATTCCTTCCATGGAAAAGGACTTGATAAGGCGACTCTGATCCTGGCATGGAGGGATGCAGAATGATTGCATCTACAGAACTATCCCCATCGCTCCAACCAGAAAGAGAACAACCGGCCGCTTCTGCGGCCGGTTGCGGGCTGGCGGGACGCTCAATCCTGATAAGCGGTTTCCTTTTCTGACATAAGCAGGGATGCCCTCTTCTTAAACTCCTCCAGGGTCAGCCCTGCTTCTTCTGCAGCTTCGTCGGGGGTCATTCTCCGTTTTTTTACCAAATTGCAGAGTGTACGAATCATGCCTTCCGCCCGGCCCTTCACAATGCCTTCTGCCCGGCCTTCTTCTTTGATGCTTTCTTCGTACATATTCTGCACTTCCTGGGAGTCAAACAGCGCCAGCATGAGCCCGATCACCTCCACACGTTTCCTTAAATACGCTGTCGTAGATTTTTGCCTTCGCGGCCTGTTGCTCCATATGTCCCATCCCCCTTCGGAAGACGATTTCATTATACAGCAGCGAACGTTATTTTTCAACATGATTGTAGCCGCAGATGATCGCTAAAATGTTCGTTTATGACCTGTTTGGGTCGCGGCCGGAGGGTTGCTTTTTGGGGCTGAATAGGCTACAATACAGTGATTTCCTGTGTAAAGACGACAGGGACGGAGGATGAGACGGATGAAGGTTGTATTGCTGAAGGATGTGAAAAATATCGGGAAGCGGGACGAAATCCTGAACGTTAGCGACGGATACGCCCGGAACTTCCTGTTTCCCCAGAAGCTGGCCATGGAGGCCACCCCGGGGACACTGAAGGAGATCCAGAAGAAGCGCGCCGCCCAGGACGCCCGGGAGGCGGAGCAGCTGGCGGAGGCGAAGGCCCGGGCCGAAAAGATCAAGGGCAAGGTCGTCGAGCTGAAGGTCAAGTGCGGCGAGAAGGGCCGGCTTTACGGCAGCGTTACGGCGGCCGAGGTGGCCGAGGCGCTGGAGAAGCAGCTGGGCGTCGCGGCGGACAAGCGGAAGATTGATCTTGGGGATCCCATTCGCGAAACCGGGGACAGGGAGATTTCCGTGCGTCTGTATGCCGGGGTAAACGCGAGCGTGATTCTGCGGATTTCGCCTTTATCTGCTAAGTAAGGGAAAGCAAGGGCGACTGGTTCCCGCTTTTTTCGGGTTCGCGGGACCAGCTTCCGCGGGAGAAACCGGTTCAACGAGCATAACCTGGCTGGGGAAAAGGTTTTATACTGAAGCATTCCGAAAACAGGGGAACTTTCTTCGGGCGGCTTCGTCGGAAAGATAGCGGGAATGCCCAGAGCAGAGGCAGGAGTGAACGATGGCACAGAGCGGGGAAGAGACGAATCGCGGCGCGGCCGCGCCGGGGAGTCTTGAGGCGGAGATCAGCGTCCTGGGCGCCATGCTGCGGGACGGCGCCGCCGTGCTCCGGGCCATGGAAAGCCTGAAGCCGGAGGACTTTTATACCCCCCAGCATCAGGAGATCTTCCGCGCCATGGAGGATCTGACGGCGGAACACCGGCCGATTGACCTGACGACCCTGACGATGGAAATGGGCCGGAGGGGGACGCTGGAGGGCGTCGGCGGCGTCGTGTATCTGATGCGGCTGATGAGCTCGGTACCCACGACGGCCAATGTCGGGGCGTATATCGATATCGTCCGGGAAAAGAGCACGCTGCGGCGGCTGGTCGCCGTCGGGCAGGAGATTTCCCGCAACGCTTCCGCCCAGCTGATGCCTGTTCAGGACATTCTGGCCGGGGCGGAGAAGGCCGTTTTCGATCTGGCCATGAACCGGACGGAGGGGGAGACGCTCAAGCCCGCCCGTGACGTGCTGATCAACACGTATCAGCAGATCGAGGATCTGGCGAGACTCCGTGGCGCCCTTTCCGGCGTGCCGACGGGGTTTATCGACGTGGACAACACGCTGACGGGGCTGCACCCGGGTGAGCTGATCATCATCGGCGCCCGGCCCGCCATGGGGAAAACCTCCTTCGCCATGAACATTGCCGGCCACGCCAGCGTCAACAAGGGGAAGACGGTGGCCGTGTTCAGCCTGGAGATGCCGCGGGAGCAGATCATGATGCGGCTTTTGTGCAGCGTGGCGAAGGTCAACATGCAGCACGTCCGCAAGGGGCTGCTGGACGACGGGGAATGGAACCGGCTGGCCGGCGCGCTGGGACCCATCGCCAACGCGAAGCTCTATCTGGACGACACCGCCGGGCTACGGCCCGGGCAGCTGCGGTCCCGATGCCGCCGGCTGATGATGGATCACGGGCTGGATCTGGTGCTGGTCGACTATCTGGGGCTCATGCATTCCGACAGGCCGATCGAAAACCGGGTGCTGGAGGTGGGCTCCATCAGCCGGGAGCTGAAGGCCATCGCGCTGGAGCTGAAGGTGCCGGTCATCGCCTGCGCCCAGCTGAGCCGGGCCAACAAGGACCGGGTCGACAAGCGCCCGGTGCTGAGCGACCTGCGGGATTCCGGCTCCATCGAGCAGGACGCCGACGTGGTCATGTTTTTGCACCGGGAGGATTATTACAACCCGGAGACCGAGGAAAAGAACATCGCGGAAGTCAATATCGCCAAACAGCGCAGCGGGCCCCTGCGGGTGGTCAAGCTGGCGTGGCTGAGCGAATTGACAACCTTCGCCAATCTGGCGGCGGAGCCGGCTTCCGGCGGCGCGCCATTCTGAGCGGGGGGCCGTTAAGGAGGATATATGGGGAATTTCAGGGTGTGCCAGCTGGTACGGGATACGAGGTTCGAGGGCGTTCTGCTGGTGCGCGGCGCGGAGAAGAAGACCGACAAAAACGGCCGGGACTATGTGGATCTGAACCTGGGGGACAGAACCGGGGAAATCAACGGCAAGATCTGGAACTGGGACGGGGCGCGGAGGCTGCCGGAGGCCGGAAAGCCCCTCCGGGTCGCCGGGCCGATCCAGGAATACAACGGGCGGCTGCAGTTCCGGGTGGAAAAATGGGAGCCGGTTCCCGAAGACGGGGTCGATATGTCGGAGCTTGTGCCCGCCGCCCCCAGAAGCGGCGCGGAGATGCGGGCGGAGATTGACGAAACTGTTTCCGCCTTCCGGAACGAGGGGCTGAAAAAGCTGACGATGGAGATGCTCCGCATGGCGGGGGACCGGCTGGAATGGTTCCCGGCGGCCCAGCGGATGCACCACGCGGAGCTCAGCGGCCTGCTGCACCACACGACGGACATGCTCCGCCTGGCGAAGGCGATGGTGGAAATCTATCCCTGGCTGAACCGGGAGCTGCTCTTCGCCGGGGTGATCATTCACGATCTGGGCAAGATCGAGGAGCTCAGGAGCGACGCGGCGGGCAACGTTTCCGATTATACCCGGGACGGCCAGATGATCGGCCACCTGGTTCGGGGCGTCGTCAATCTCGAAAAGGCGGCTGAGAAAACCGGCGTGCGGGGGGAAACGCTGGCCCTTCTGGAGCACATGGTGCTCAGCCACCACGGGGAGCCGGAATACGGCAGCCCCCGGCCGCCCATGTTCCCAGAGGCGGAGGCGCTGCACTGGATCGACATGATGGATTCCCGGATGAACACCATGAAGAACGCCGAGGACAAGACGCCGGAAGGCGCCTTCAGCGAGAAGGTTTTCTCGCTGGAGCGGCGGGTGTATCATCCCCGATATACGGAAGACGCGGAATAAAAGACGGAAGAGGCCGGTGAAGCTCCGCCGCGAGGGGCGGAGCGCCGGGAATCGCAGAGACTGAAGGGGAGGAAGAAACCATGAAGAAGAGAATGCTGTGCCTGGTGCTGGCGCTGTGCGCCATCTTGCTGACCGCCTGCCAGCAGAGAGAAGTGTTTGACACCACCCTGCCCGCCGACCGGGCGACGGAAACCGCGACCCCGCCGGCACAGGATCTGTTCGGCTCCGCGGTGGTCGGCGGAACGACGGATTACGACGACGGGAGCTACGATCCCGCCTCCGAGGAGGGCGGCGACTGGGAGGACGTGGAAGAGCCGACCGAAGACGCCTCCGCGCCCACGGCCGCGCCGATGATGAGCAGCGAATACGCCGGAGCCACGCCGGTCATCATCGATCCCGTCGACAAGCCCACGCCCACGCCCCTGCCGACGCTGACCTTCAGCTACGTGACCTACGAGGTGCCCTCGCTGCACATGACCTTCGAAGGCCCCAGCGGGTGGACGACCGACAGCAGCGCCTCGGACACCTTTGTACTGACCAATCCGGATCCTTCCATGGATTATGCCGCCAGCCTGACGGTTCGGATGGTGCCGGTCAACAAGCAGTATACAAAGAGCGAGCTGATCAAGGAAGTCAAGGGCATGCTGGACACCCTCGGAGGCGGCGGCGCCTTTACATCCTTCAATCCCTCCAACACCGCCGAGCGGACCTTCCTGGGTTCCACGGGCGTTTACGCCAATTACAGAGCGGTGGAAAAGGATACGGGGGCGGAAGTCGCGGGAAGGATTATCGTCACCTGCAAGGACAAGGTGCTGTATTCCCTGCATGTGACCTATCCCCGGGGATATACCGAATTCTATGTCGCCAATGTGTATGACAAGTTCCGTCATTCCGTGAAGCTGAACTGACGATTCTTTGGGGCCCGCGCTTATTGGCGGCGGCGCGTTATTTCGATGATTTGGGAGGCTTTCCAGGCCATGAGACGTTTGACCCGTATTGGAATCCTGCTTTGCTCAATCGCGCTGATCGCGGGGATGATGGTTTTCCCCGCGTCGGCGGAGGTGATGACCCTGCGCGTGGATCTGCGCGGCCGTCTGGAACAGGCGGACGGAACCGCGGCGAGCGTCCCGGTGGAGGGCGCCTTCCGGGTGCTGCAGGGCGGCATGGAGCAGGGCACCCTGGCGACGGGCGAAACCATGACGCTGAACGGATCCGGGCCGGTTATCCTGGAACCTCTGGCGGAAACGATCGACGCGGGATGGGACGCGACGGGGGCGAGAACCACCGTTCCCATGACCAGCGGCAACGTGACGGTGCCGATCACCCTGCCGCGCCTGACGGAGAAGACCGTGGCCCAGCTTCCGGCGGAAACCGAGGCGCCCGCCGCGGAGAACGTCATCCAGACCACGACGGCCGACGGCATGAACTGGGAAGAGGACGAGGACGGGAACGAGGAGACGCCGGAGGCGCCCGCGCCCGCCCGGGCGGTTACGACGCCGGAGCTTCTGTTTACCCCTGTGCCCACCGCCGCCGCGACGCCGGAACCCCAGGTATCCCTGCTGTCCGCGGGGATGGACAAGGGCGCGGTGCGGGTCAAGGTGTTTTATGACAGCAACAGCAACGGCGACTGCAGCGTATACGAAAAAGGCATTCCCGACATCCCGGTTTACCTGGTGGGCGCGGACGGAAGCGTGGTCACCGGCGGGCGGACCGGCGCGGAGGGCGAAATCCTCCTTCAGGGGCTGACGCCCGGGGAATACCGGATCCGGGTGGCGCTGCCGGAAGAATGGGGATTCAACAAAAAAGCCAAGGAGACCGGGCTGAGCAAATCCTTTATGGAGGCTTCCGCCCAGGGCACGCAGGACAGCGAGCCGGTGACCGTCCGGGCCGGGGAAATCCTCGAGCGGGGCGTGGGCACCTACGAATCCGTCACCGTCAGCGGCAACTGCTGGCTCGACGAGGACGGAAACGGCGTCATGGCGGACGGGGAGCGGAAGGTGGCCGGCGCCCATGTGACATTGAAGGGCCAGAAAAACAACCTGGAATACGAAGCCTATTCGGACGAGAACGGCGACTGGCGGATTCCGCGGGTGCGCCCCGGGTTCTATGACTTTACCTCCTACGCGCCGGAAGGCATGATGTTTACCAAATATACCAAGAACGGCGGGAAGAAACGCTCCGTATTTACGACGGAGGGGAAGAGCAAAATCACCAAAACCCTGGACACCAACGACGGCCATAATAAGCCGGATCAGAACATCGGCTTTACCTGGACCGGCCTGGTGGAGGGCATGTGCTTCCTGGACGCCAACTATAACGGACTGTATGACGAGGGCGAGAAGCCCCTGGCGGGGGTCAAGGTGACCGCCATCAAGCAGGCCAGCGACGAGGAGATCGCCATCGCCTATTCCGGGGCGGACGGACGGTATACGATTACCGGCCTTCGGGCGAACACGTATAAGATCCGGGCGGTGCTGCCGGAGGACGGCAGCGACTTTACCCGCGCGGTTTCCGACGAGGCGGGGAACCATTTCGTCGCCCGGGAAAACCGGCGGGAGAACTTCCTGAAGAACTTCGACCTGCAGAACGGGGAACATCGGACCGTGAACGTGGGGGCCATTTACTACGGCTCCGTCAGCGGGACGGTCTATCTCGACGACGACTTTTCCGCCAGCCAGAACGGCGGGGAGAAGGCGGTTCAGGGCATTTCCGTGTCCCTGCTGGGAGAAAACGGCGCCCTGGTGGCCTCCGACAAAACCAACAAGAAGGGCGAGTACAGCTTTACCCGCCTGACCCCCGGCAAATACAGCCTCCGGATGACGGCGAAGGAGGGCTACGCCTTTACCAAAGCCGGCGAGGGCAACGTGATGCTGAACCTCAACGGCGGGGAAGGATATTCGGAGCCCTTCGACGTGCCCATCGGCACGGCCGTTTCCGGGCGCGACGCGGGGATGATCAAGCCGGCCACCGTCCGGGGCACGGTTTTCGCCGACCGGAACGACAACGGCCTGCAGGATGCCGGCGAGGGCGGCCTGGAGGGCGTCACGGTGCGGCTGATGAGCGAGGAGGGCGAGCAGTTCTCCGCCGCCATCGGGGCCGAGGGAGGCTTCCTCTTCGACGCGGTTATGCCCGGAAGGTACTATGTCGAGTATACGCTGCCGGAACGGGCCATTTTCGCGAAGACGGTTTCCGGCGGCAACACCATGACGGGCGAAAACGGCGTCGGCCGGGGCGAATGGTTCGAGCTGCGGACGGCGGGCGAGCGGACGGATCCGCTGGTGGGCGCGCTGACGCTGGGACGCGTCCAGGGTACGGTTTTCCACGATCCGGACGGTTCCGGCCTCCAGGACGCGGGGGACGCGCCCATGGCCGGGGCGAAGCTGATCCTGAAGCCCTCCCGGGAGGATCTGGAAACGGCGGAGGCCGTATCCGACGACCAGGGGCATTTCCTCATCGACCATATTCATCCCGATACCTATACCCTGACGCTGACCCTGCCCGACGGGCAGGTGACCAGCCGGCTGAAGGGCGTAACGCTGCCCCTCGTTTCCGGGGAGGCGGAGCAGTCCGCGAAGCTGGAGGTGGCCATGGGCGCCGAATGGGACGGCCAGATGATCGGCGCGGTCAAGCCGGCTGTGCTGCGGGGCCGGGTCTGGCTGGACGAGAACAACAACGGCCGGCGGGAAGAAGACGAACAGACCCCCGCGGGCTATACGATCACCGTAACCGACGAAAGCGACGGACAGGTGTTCGCCACACTTTCCACCGGGAGCGACGGCAGCTTCGAGGCGGCGGGCATGGTGCCCGGCAGCTTCACCGTTTCCTACCAGATGGACGAGGATACGGATACGGCTTCCGAGGGGGATAACACCTTCTCGAAGGCGGGTTCCCGGATGGAAATGACGGGTCTCTCCCTGAAGGAAGGCGAGACCCGGGAAGGCCTGACTCTGGGGCTGGTTCGCTATACCTCCCTGGGAGGCCAGGTCTGGATCGACCGGGGCGAGGGAGCGGAAAGCCTGGCCGGCGCCGCGGTCATCCTGGAGGACGGCGAGGGCCGGACGGTTCAGACCCTGACCACCGGGGAAACCGGCACCTGGCGCTTTACCGGCCTGATGCCCGGAACCTATCGGATCCGGACGGAGCTGCCGGAGGGATGCGTGGTGGCCGAGCCGGACGACGAGCGGCTGGATACCGGGCTGGTTTCCGTCGTAACCGAAACCGACGGCCGCCGGGGCGCCACCGATCCCATTGACCTGCGCATGGGCCAGGATCAGCTGAGCCTGAATATCGGTTCCGTGCTGCCGGGCACCATCGGCGATTACTGCTGGCTGGACGAGAACGGCAACGGGTGGCAGGACGGCGGCGAGCCCGCCATCGCCCACGTGAAGGTGGAGCTGGTTCGCAACGGGGTCACCGTCGCCGAAACCGAAACCGACGGATACGGCCTGTATTTCTTCCGGGAGGTCTATCCGGCGGTCTATACCCTGAAGGTCACGGCGCCTCCGGAAATCCGGCCGACCCAGAAGCGGACGGACATCTATCTGATCGTTTCCTCCCTGAACGAAACCGACGACACCGTCAGCTATACCGACGAATTCGCCGTTCAGAGCGACAGCACCGATTTCAACATCGATCTGGGCTTCGAGCTGCGCCAGAAGGGCGTCTATCCCGCCGGAATCGGCGAAGGCGCCACCATGGACTGGTCCAGATCCTACGAGGATAAATCCACGGACTGATAAACACACGGGCCGCCGAAAGGCGGCCCGCTTCGTTTCGCGGCCTACGCGACGGCCAGGGAAATAGGGTAGAGGGAGGGCGTTAGCCCTCGCCCCTCCCGTTGCACTTATTCCGACTTTCTAATTATTCCGACTGAACCTTGACAATTGAATATTTACAATGATTTCCCGAGAATCTTTCGGGATAACTAGGCAAGACAGTATAGCTTCCGTAATAGTTGCTCATCGCGCTTTCAATCAAGTTCAAAAACACTCGACCTGAGCGGGTTAATCTGAGATGTTGCTTTTTCTATTGCTTCTTTTTTCATCGCGCCGTCCGCATTTGCATAGAATTTTCTAGTAGTCTCAGTCCTGCTATGCCCCAGCCATTCTGCAACGAGCTCAAGAGGCATTC
>JAZQCB010000032.1:0-6646 GCA_045546035.1 Clostridia bacterium | reverse complement strand
ATGGCTACGATCCGACTTGGCGTTTTTGTTCGTCTTTTTTTATTCGGATTCCTTCCGGGGAGGGAACGCCATCGTCGGAGCGGGTGATTTTTCGACAGCCGGGGCAGCGCCTGTCTCCCCCGCGGAGGCGGACTCAGGTGTCGCTGCCGTCTCCGCGGCGGAAGCCGGTTCCGCTCCTGCGGATTCCGCTTCGGTCTCCGCCGCGGAGGCTGCTTCCGTCCCCGCCTGCGCGCCGTTTTCGATCGCGGAGGCCGTTTCCGCCGCCTTCGGGGCCGGTTCGGTTTCCCGCGTTGTTTCCGCCGCTTCCGTGGCCGGCTCGGTTTCCTGAGTCTCCGGCTGAGCCGCTTCCCCGGTCTCCGGCACGGGTTCCTCTACGGGTTCCGGCGGGGTGACGTTCGCCCGGATCAGGTTCTTATAGAAATCCACCGCGCCGGGCAGACAATCGATCCCAATGTTCTCGTTCACGCCGTGCATGCCCTGCATCTGTTCCGGCCCGTAAATCACCGGCGCAAAGCGAACCACATGCTCCGCGATCCGCTCATAGTTCCGGGCGTCGGTCGCGCCGGTCATAACATAGGGGCAGGTTTCCAGCCCGGGGAACGTTTCCCCGATCACCTTCCGGATCAGGCCGAAGCCTTCCCCGTGGATGTCCACGCTGCGGGAATAGTCCACCGCGCGATAGACCTCTACCTCGATCTTGTGTCTTCTCGCGATGCGCTTCACCTTCGCCAGGCTCCGTTCCATCCCCTCATGGGGAATAAAGCGCATATTCGCTCCCAGCGAGGCCTCCTGGGGAATCACATTGAAGGCCTCCGAGCCTTTCATCATGGTAAAGGCGATGGTGGTCTGCAGCATGGCGCCGGCCTGCGGGCTGAGCCGGGGCATCAGCCAGATCAGCAGCGGCTTGAACAGCCACATATTCACCAAAGGCAGCCGCAGATAGAAGGGCGCGTAGGGGGCCAGCTGCTCAAAGAGCGCCTGGACCTCCGGGGACATTTTCCTCCGGAAGGGGTTATGATGCTCGAAGGTGGCGACGAAATCGGCCAGCCGCGCCACCGGCGTATGCTTTCCCGGCGCGCTGGCGTGTCCGCCGCTGGATTTCGCGGTCAGCTTCAGGTCGGCCTTGCCCTTTTCAAAAACGCCGACCATGGCAAAATTGCCCTTGATGCCGCCGACGGGGTTGGTAATAATGCCGCCGCCCTCATCGCAGACCAGGAAGGGATGCACGCCCTTGTTTTCCAGATAGTCCACCAGCTTCGGGCAGCCGTCCCCCGCCCATTCCTCCGTGCAGGAGGCGGAAAGATAGACGTCCCGCTCCGGCCGGTATCCTTCCCGGATCAGCTCCTCCGCCGCCTGGAAAAAGGCCATGACGGTACATTTCGTGTCCGAGGCGCCGCGGCCCCAGACCTTGCCGTCGGCCACGTCGCCGCTGAAGGGCCCGTGCTTCCATTCTCCTTCCGCCGGCACCACGTCCTGATGGCTCATCAGCACCAGCGGCTTCTCGTCCGTCTCCCCCTTCCATTTGAACAGCAGGTTGCCGTCGATTTCGGTTTTTTCCATGTTGGCGTGAACCAGCGGGAACAGCTCCCGAAGCAGATCGTGGAAGGGCAGAAACTTGCTCCGCTGGTTGGTGTCGGGGACGCTGACCGTTTCCATCTGAACCATCCGGCTCAGCTTTCCGCCCAGGTCCAGCGCCCGGGTGTCGATGGGCGGCGCCACGTATTTGGCCCTCATCCGCTTGACCTTGAAGGTCCGGACGATCGCGACGCCCAGGAGGATCAGAAGCACCGCCGCCAGAATGATCAGCACAATCCATACCGTGTTCATTTTCATGCCTCCTTCCGGAATTTCAGCCACGCCAGCAGGATCGCCAGGGCGCCGCTGGGGATAATGAGGATGCTGGTCTGGCTCTGGAGCGAGGGCACCAGGATAAACAGGGCGCTCATCATCAGCAGGGGCCAGATCGCCAGCTTCATATGCTTCCGATAATACCGATACGCCAGGGCGCCGAAGAGCGCCGGCACCACGTTGTCAAACGCCGGCCGCAGAGCCTCGCTCTGCAAAAAGGGCTGCAGGGGCTGCAGCAGCAGCACCCCGACCGCCAGAATGACGATGGTGACCAGGGAGGAGACCGCGATGGACAGCGTGGAGACGATCTCGTTTTCCTTCGTTCCGGCCTTCACGCCCGCCAGATCCCGGGCATACACCGCGCAGGGGATCTTCATATTGATCAGATTGCCGGTAATAAAGGCCAGATAGCTGCCGCCGGAGCCCAGCATGGGGGTATAGATCAGGAATTCCGCCACGGAGGAGATCGTCCAGATCAGCCCCACGGCCAGAAAGCCCCGGCCCGCCGCCGCCAGATCGGGCATGGCGCCCAGCCAGCCTCCGATCACGAAGGGGGCGCCGATCAGCAGGATCAGCGTCATCAGGGAAACGACCCGGCCCAGCAGATGGGTGCCGCGCTCATAGCGGCTCAGTATTTCTTCTCTGTTCATCCCTTCCGCCTCCTTACAGTCCCATCTGGCGGAGCCCCACCGCGCAGAGCATGGCCGCCAGCATGGAAAGCGCCAGGGAGAAGTCCTCCAGCCAGCGCAGCTGTTTCCTTTCGCTGATCCGCGTCAGAACCATCATGGCCGCGACGCCGGCCAGGGCCGTCAGAAGCGGCAAAAGGGAGCCGGAGAAGGTAAACCGCCCGTTGCCGGAAACCCACTGGCCCAGATACGAGCCCAGATAGGCGCTGACCAGGCCGATAAACATGGCCGTCATGGCCTCGTCCGCGAAGGATCGTCCCCCCGCCTTTTTCCCGGGGGCCGCCAGGCGGCTCGTGTATTTCTTGTTCAGGAAAAGGTTCAGCACCATGCCCCACATGATGCAGACCGACATCAGCAGCGCGATGGTGGAAAACGCTCCGGCGGTCATCTCGCTGCCCGACAGGGTAATCCCTACCTGCTCCGCCGCCCCCTGGGCCACCTGGGTTTCGTAATGCAGGGCGCCGATGACGCTCAGCCGCAGCCAGGGCCACGGAATCCCCAGCGAACCGGAAAGGGCGATTACGCCCAGCAGAATCGCGATGGCGGGAAAGACGCTGAAGGAGGCCGAGGATTTGACGACCCGCTTCAAAACCGCCTGATCCATCCCGATGGCCACCCCGGCCTTCCAGGCGCGCACCGCGAAGATGACGCAGACCACCGCCACAAAGGCCACAATACCCCCGCAGATCAGATACATCGTCGGGGAAGAAAGCTGACTGAGCACCGACAAAAGAACCCACCCCTTTCAGGCGCTGTCACGGGTCGCCGGCCCGGGAAACCGCGGATTGCTTAACCTACGCTCATCAGCGCGTTGGCAATGGCTCTGGCCGTCACCTCCGCCGCCGCGGCGCAGACTTTGACGAAGTTGACATCCTTATCCACGCTGCCGGTGGCCAGAGCAAACAGCGTGTCCCCGTCCATCTGGGTATGTACGGGGCGAATGGTGCGGGCCAGCCCGTCATGGCTCACATCCGCCAGCCGGTTGGCCTGTTCCTTAGTCAGCCGACAGTCCGTGGCGATGACGCCGATGGTGGTGTTGGAACCGGCCTGAATCCGGAGCCGCTTGGAGGCTGGCGTCTGGCCGAAGAGCATGCCCTCGGCGGGGATCGGCGTCCCATCCGGCAGATGGGCGCAGCCCAGGAGCTCCCCGGTGGTGGGGTGATATACATCCCCCACCGCGTTGACCGCCACAACGGCGCCCACCGTAACTCCCTCCGGCAGGGTAATGGAGGCGGAACCGACGCCGCTGCGCTGGGGCGTCGCGCCGGGCACCAGCTTGCCCACCGTGCATCCGCTTCCGGCGCCGACGCTGCCCTGGGCCATTCCCTTCCTGGCGCTCATCAGGGCCTTCCGGCCCATCTCGGCGTCCGGGCGGACCTGAGACCGGCCCACGTCCAGGTCGTACAGCACGGCCTGCGGCACGATGGGCACCCGGAAGTTTCCCACATCGAAACCGTATCCCATTTTCTCCAGCTGGTTCATGACGCCGCACCCCGCCTCCAGGCCGAAGGCGCTGCCGCCGCTGAGCACCACCGCGTTCACCTTTTCAACCAGGTTGCCCGGCCGGAGCAGATCCGTCTCCCGCGTTCCAGGCGCGGCGCCCCGGACGGATACGCCGCCCGTCGCCCCTTCGCCCAGGCAAAGGACGACGGTACATCCCGTCATCGCTTCCGGATCCTCCGCGTGGCCGACCTTGATGCCGTGAACCCTGGTAATGTCTCCTTCAAACAGCTTGCTTTTCATTCTCTGTCCCTCCGCTTGAAGTTTATTTTTTTCCGTGATGGATGGATGCGGTTCAGCCCGATGCTCCGCGGCGAAAACAGGCTTTGCGCGGAGCTCCCGGAAAGGGATCCTCCGGTCTTCCTTCGCCGGAGAATGACTTTGTGTGGCTAAACCGTTCTCCTCTTCTCTATTCGACATGCGCGCCAAAAAACCTGCCGGAAGTGGGGATCTCCTGTTCCGGGCGAAGCATCTTTGGCCTCTTCGTCTTTGGGCGGAATGCCCTCCGCGCAAAATGTCCGCGCGTCCGTCGTTTTTCGCCGTAACCGAAAAGCCCACGGGGCATTCGGGCCAGGGTTCTTTCATGAAGGAAAAATGAAAGCACGATAGAGCCAAGAGAATCAAGGGGTAAAAAAAGTCATACAAAATGGCTAAACCCCTTGATTTTTCTTGCTTGTAGCGGTATAATGTCTATAAGTAGAGGTATACGATACCCCTACAGAAAGGAGGACATTATGCCAGCTAACGAAAAGGTCTACCCCGATTGGGTTCAGAAGCATCGAGTCAGGGGAACTACCGTCAAAAAGAAAGGCGACACGTATTATCTGTACAAGCGAACATCAAAACGTGTGCCGGGGAAGAAGTATCCGCAAGCCGTCGACACTTATATTGGTATTATCACACCGGAGGGAGTTATACGAACAGAAAAAAAGAAAGTTACATTGAGCAATATCCAGGTGAAAGAATATGGATTTTCCAAGGCGATCTGGGAATTGTGCCCTGATGCGTGGAAAAAGTCAGTCGGTGCAGAATGGGAAGATGTACTCAAGAAGATCATCATTGACAAATCGCCGGAATCATATCTGGGCGTGGACTATACTCCGAAACCTCCGGAAGAACTTCATTGTTCGGTTGGAGCACAAGTGAGCATGCTGTCCCGCCGAATTTTCAGACAACACAAGATCGGCATGGAAGACTTGGAGGCACTGAAGAGCATCTATTTGGTACGGATTGGAAAAGAGGAGGCAGTTTCACAGATCAATGCGGAACAGCAGGCCCTTCTGGATCGCATTGGTGTGAAGCTGGAGATGTAAGACCGTTTGGATTGTAGCATCATTGCTGAAGCATTTGGAGCACATGCCAGAATATCGGTGCGACAGAAAAAAGAAGCATGATTTGGCTGAAATGATCGCGTGCCTGATCGCTGCTTATTCATGCGGGAGGACATCCGTCGGACGCGCCCTGGCCTGGTGCCGAAATCATATCGTGTTGCTGCGAAAAAATATGAAGCTGGAAGGCGGGATCGCTTCGGAAGCGACCATATCTCGAATGCTCAGCGGAATAGACGAACAGATGTTTGCGCTCGTTCTTGCGGATTGGGTTGCGGAAATTCTTAAAGAGCATGGAATCCATATCATTATTGATGGGAAAGCCCTGCGCGGCGCTACAGAAAAGATAAAGGGCGGGAAAGTTCCCTACGTCCTGAACGCCATTGAATCCGCAACACAACTGGTCATTGCGCAATTGGCCATTTCTGACAAGACGAACGAGATTACTGCTATTCCCCAGCTGTTACAGCAACTGAATATTCGCGGTAATACCTTCACCATTGATGCAATCGGCACGAACAAAAGCATTATGGAGCTCATCCTGAATAACGGCGGACATCTGGCATTGCAGGTCAAAAAGAACAATCCTGCCCTCTACGAGGAGATTGTATCAGCATTTGCCACATTTGAGCAACAGCTAAATCTGCCAGAAGCAGAGAGAAATAAACGGCTGTTGCCTTTCCTTATAAAATATGATGTGGCATCCAGCCAGGAAAAGAACCGAGAACGGATAGAGTATCGTCAAATGCAGACATGCCAAAACCCTGATTTTCTGGCTAAATCCAGCAACAGCACATATCAGGAGTTGCTTCCTCTTCTGAGTACGATTGGTTGTTCTATACAAGTTCGCGTTCCGATAGAGAAAGATTCAGAGGGAAACGTCATTACCGTCAGCAAGGCAGAATTTCTGATGTGCGGCTCCAAACGCAAACCGAAGCCAGAACCAGGCGACGGAATCAGTGATGATTTTCAGCGTGTCGGAATGATTTCTGATATGAAACTAACGGCAGCTGAAATGGCGAAGCTGAAGCGCGATCACTGGAGAATTGAGGCCGGACTTCACCATGTGCTGGATGACGTCTTCCGCGAGGACAGATCGACAGCTACACGCAGTAAATTCAATCTTTCGGTGATTCGCAAGTTCGCCTATAATATCATTCGCCTGGCAATCCTCAAAGAGTATCCAGATAAGAGTCCGACATTGATGATGGATTACTTCTGCGATAATCCGGAGTCTTTGGCTCGCTATATTTTCTGTGAGGTAGAAAGTCTCTACTGAAAAAA
>JAZQCB010000031.1:0-3005 GCA_045546035.1 Clostridia bacterium | reverse complement strand
GCGTTGATCGCCGAGGCATCCGCCTGCTGAACAAGCTTCCGGATCTCTTCCACCTCTTCCCGAAGGTCGACAAGCTCCTTTTGCTTTTTCTCAAGCAGCGCGTGCAGCTTCAGCCGGTCCGTGGGATACCTTTTCTGTTTCTTTTCGGTCATTCTCTTCACCTCAGTCAATCGGCAGCCGGCCAAAGGCGTAAATCTTCTTTGCCCACTGCGCGTTTTTCAGGTCCGCAAAGCCGATGGGATCCCCGGCATGGATCATCATGTTGTTGCCCACGTAGATTCCCACATGGGTGATGCCCTTCACATCGGCTCCCATGGTCTTTTCAAAGAACACCAGATCGCCGGGCCGTGCTTCCTCACGGGGAATATCCGTACACAGGGAATACAGCCCCTGCGCACCCAGCCGCTTGGTTCTGTACACGCCGGACTGGTTGAGCACCCAGCAGACAAAGCCGGAGCAGTCAAAGCTGGTTTCAGGACTGGAGCCGCCGTATACATAAGGGTATCCGATGTACTTTTCTGCCTCGATCATCAGATCCATGAAGTTCGGATCAAGCCTCAGGAGCATTTCCGGGATCGTGTACTTGACCAGCTTGTTCTTGGACTTCACACCGTTGACCTTGACGTTCGTCTTCCCGGCGGACGTAATCACCGGAATCTCCTCATCCTCATCTCCCATGAAATAGATCGGATCATCCAGGATGACAAAGGCATTTTCATCCCACTCGATATCCTCGATCTCGATGAAGGGTTCATCCTCTGCGACAGCTGCCCGTGACGGAAGAAAGGCTGACATCAGGATCAGGGCGAGGATGACTGCCAGCACCTGTCTGGCGGAAAAAGCGGACTGCTTTTCATACATGCGAATCATTTTCTGCATCTCCTTGATTGTTTTCAGTATGGAAAGCGGAGCCCTGACGCTGCAGGACTCCGCTCCCGGGATCAGTTCGGGACACGCCCGAAGGAATGGAAGTGCTGTCTCCAATAGGAATCATTCAGGTTGGCATAGCCCAGAGGCGAACCGCAGTGGATCATCATGTTGTTGCCCACATAGATGCCGCAGTGGGTAATGCCGGCTACGCCTTCGCCCATGGTGCCGTCAAAGAACACAATGTCGCCGGGCTTAGCCTGATCTACCGGAACATCCCGGCACAGGCTCCGCAGACCCTTGGCCCCCAGCCGGCCGGTGTTGTAGACACCGCTGGCCGTAAACACATAGCTGACAAAACCGGAGCAGTCGAAGCTGGTCTCCGGACTTGCGCCGCCCCATACGTAGGGATAGCCGACATACTTGTTGGCTTCCTCCATGAGCTTCGCGAAGGTCGGATCCGCGTCCAGCGTTTCCTGGGGGATGTCATACAGCATGGGATCCTTCAGCGGAACCGCGTGCGGCCCGTGGAAGATACCCTCCATGTTGCCGTGAGTTGCCATGTACAGAGCATACATGCCCATGGTGTGATGGCTCATGCTGACGACCGGCAGATGCGACAAATCTTTGTTCTCCAGCTTCACGTTGCAGATCGTGTAGGTATAGGGCACATCTGCGTCGTAGGTGTAGGTTTCCGTATAGATCCGTCCGGTATCCGGATCAGTCACAAGGCGCGTTCCGGTCTGGCGTTCTGTCCGGTATCGGGTTTCGGTGGTTACCGTTTCCGTGACCACATACTGAAGCGCGAAATACTTTTCAATGACCGGCATGGCCGAATCAATGTCCCACTCCTGGCCATCGTAATAGGCCGAGATGATGGCGATCAGCACATACGGGTTATGCCAGATCTCATCAGCCTCGACATGGTACTCATCATAGCCGGGATGGTAGCGCTCATAGTGATCCATCTCGTCCTTCAGCTGTCGCTCCTTTTCCGCGTAGACACGCTCAGCAGCCCGGACATCCTCTTCCTCTGCGGGATAGGTGCCGATCACAACGGACTCCAGCACGGACTGCGCCAGCGGCGTACACGCCTGGAGACTGCTCATGACGATCAGGAGCATGCCGCCCAGGGCGAGGATCAGCAGGATGGTCGGATGACGGCGGATGACCTCAACGGCTTTCCCGGCGGCATCGCTGACCTTTTCCGTAGCCTTCTCAGCGTTCTTCGCTGTGTTCTGTACGGTTCTGCCGCCTTTCCCGCGCTTGGCTGCGGCGTATTCCCGGCGAATGGCACGCTTCTGCTGCCAGCGGGAATAGGGATTGCTGGTGAACTGCGGATGCTCCTCCCGGTACTGCTTTTCCATCACGCGGATATTGGCCTGATCCAGACGCTTTTCCGCTTTCTCCAGCCGCTTATAGGGCCGCATTTTGTGGGCGTGATAGGCGTGTTCACCCATCTGCAAAGCTGATTCTGCTTTCTGGTCTGCCTGCAGCACCGCATCGACAGCTACGTTGTCATCCTCGTTCGCGTTCTTCGCCTGACGGTGAAGCTGATCGCCGGCTGTTCGGACAGCCTTCTGCACAGGATGCGTAAGCTGAGAAGGCTTCTTTTTCTGCGTTTCCTCAAACTTCAGCCGAAGCGCCTTTTTCTTTGCGCCTGTGGCGGCGGTATCAGATTGAAGTGCTTCCGAACCCGCTGAAGAGGATTGAACTGCGCCTGGCTTGTTGCCTGAAGCGGAAGCTTTCGCTGCGCCGGCCTTTTCAGGCTTCGGCTTCTGCCGCGTATTCTGTACAGCCGGTGCACTGGGGTCTGACTGAATCTCAGTGTTTTCCCCGGCATGAGGAGCGGAATGCGCATCACCAGAAACGTCTTCCTGCGAGGCAACAGAGGACGCGGCGTCAGTTTCCTTATTCTCCAGCGTCAGTCTGACTCGATAGCGCTTCAGCTTCTTTTGGGCGGCTTCATATTTGTCGGCTGCCTTTTCCGCCTTTTGGATCGGCCGCTTCAGCGCGTCATTCTCCAGCTCCTCCTTGGAGAACTGGAGCCGAGGAGAGCCCCGGCTGTGGTTTTCATCCATTAGGTCTGTCCCTCCTCAATCGCTTTCTCTGCCTGCTCGGCAAAAAGCTTTTCCTCC
>JAZQCB010000030.1:0-51394 GCA_045546035.1 Clostridia bacterium | reverse complement strand
TTATACCGCTACAAGCAAGAAAAATCAAGGGGTTTAGCCATTTTGTATGACTTTTTTTACCCCTTGATTCTCTTGGATCTATCGTGCTTTCATTTTTCCTTCATGAAAGAACCCTGTGCAGGGGGCCGGCGGGGAAAACGGGACGCGAATCCTTTTTCCTCCCTCGGGCTGTTTTTTCCTTTACTTTTGAAAGAGTTTGGGCTATAATACGCCTACATCGCTGACGAGGACATGCCTCCGACGGATCGGCGCAGAGAGGGGCGCATACGGTGAAAGCGCCCTGCCGGGAAATCGGGCGGGTACCCCCTCCGAGAGGCCTGCGAACAGGCCCGGCCGGCGCCGTTATCGCCAGAAATGAGAAGCTCCTTCCCCGCGGGGGAGGGGAAAAAGGGTGGAACCGCGCGAAATCCGCGTCCCTTGCACAACGCGTGTGCAGGGGGCGTTTTTTGATCCCCCTGCGGAAAGAAAGGATGGTTGACCATGAACAAGGAAGAGTACCGGGAGTTTTACGCCAGCGTCTACCGCCACAGCCTGGCCCACATTCTGGCCAAGGCCGTGATCGAAATCTTCGGCCGGGAAAATGTCCAGTATGCCATCGGGCCCCAGATTGCCGACGGATGCTATTACGACTTTCTGCTGCCCAGAAACCTGACGCAGGAGGATTTCGGAACGATCGAGGACAAGATGCGGGAGATCATCAAACGCCGGGAGCCCTGGACCCGGAAGGAGGTTTCCCGCGAGGAGGCGCTGGAGCTCTTTAAGGATCAGAAGTTCAAAACCGAGGAAATCCATGATATTCCCGCCGACGAGGCGCTGACGGTTTACTGGACGGGGGACGATTATATCGACCTGTGCCGCGGCCCGCATATCGACAACTCCCAGGAGCTGATGAACGCCGCCTTCCAGATCCGCTCGGTTTCCGGATCCTACTGGCGGGGAGACGAGAACAGGGATCAGCTGCAGCGGATTTATCTCTACGCTTTCCAGGACCAGAAGGCCCTGAAGGAGCATCTGGCGCTGATTAAGGAAGCCATGGAGCGGGATCACAAGAAGATCGGCCCGCAGCTTGATCTGTTCATGTTCGACGAAACCGCCCCCGGCATGCCCTACTGGCTGCCCCGGGGATGGAAGATGTATCAGGCGCTGCTGGCCTATTCCCGCCAGATCCAGCATAAGCACGGATATACCGAGATTTCCGCCCCGCTGATCAACAAGAAGAAACTCTGGCTCATCAGCGGACACTGGGCCCACTACATGAACAATATGTTCATGGTGCCTGGGATTTCCGGATGGCTGGAGGCAGACGCCGAGATTCCCGGCGTGCTGGACAACCTGCAGGAGGGGCTGAGCGAGACCGCTACGGTAAAGCTGCCCAAGGGGAGCGCCGTGTTCAACCGGGAGCTGGACGATACGATGGGCGCCAAACCCATGAACTGCCCCAACGCCATGATGACCTACCGGCGGACGGTGCATTCCTATAAGGAGCTGCCCATCCGCTACAGCGAATACGACGTGCTGCACCGGAAGGAAAAATCCGGCCAGATGAACGGCCTGTTCCGGGTCCAGGAATTCCGGCAGGACGACGATCATACCTTCGTCATGGAAAGCCAGATCGAGGACGAGATCGCCGACATCATCTCCATCGCGGACGAGATCTACGGAACCTTCGGCCTGACCTATCGGGCGGAGCTGTCCACCCGGCCGGAGGATTTCATGGGGGACATCGAGGTCTGGAATCACGCGGAAGCCTCGCTGAAGCGGATCCTCGACAAGAAATACGGCGAGGGCGGATACGAAATCAACGAGGGGGACGGCGCCTTCTACGGCCCGAAGATCGACCTGCAGATCAAGGACGCCCTGGGCCGGGAATGGCAGTGCGGCACGGTTCAGCTGGACTTCCAGCTGCCCCATAACTTCGGTCTGACCTACCAGACGAAGGAGGGCGGAACGGAGATGCCGGTGGTCATTCACCGGGCAATCTACGGCTCCCTGGAGCGGTTTATCGGCATCATCATCGAGCACTTCAAGGGCGCGTTCCCCTTCTGGCTCTCCCCCTATCAGGTGGCGGTGGTGCCGATCCGGACCAGCCACAACGACTACGCGAAGGAAGTGGCCGACGCCCTGGACGACGCCGGAATCCGCGTGGAGGCGGACTACGCCGACAAGAACATGAACGAGAAGATCAAGGCCTACAAGACCCTGAAGGATCCCTTCATCGTCGTCGTCGGGGACAAGGAAGTCGAGGAAAGAACTATCTCGGTCACGATCCGCGGCCAGAAGCAGCAGCTGCACGGCCTGCCCCTGGACAAGTTCGTGGAAATCTGCAAAAAGCTGAACGCGGAGCACACGAAGGATCTTTCGATCGAGGGATAAGCGGCGGGCTTCCGGCGATGCGGCCGGGGGAGGGCTGTGCTGAACCGGCAAAGGATACAACGGATACAACAGAAGCGCCCGGAGCGAAAAGCCCCGGGCGCGTTTTTTTCGGGGATTACTCAGCCGCCGGTTCCACCTTCAGACCCATATGATCCCACATATAGGCGAAGGCATCCTGGAAGAAGGGGAGGTAGAAGGCGCTGTCGTGACCGCCGTTCTCGATAAAGAACCGATGGGGGACGCCCAGCTTCAGCAGCTTCTGATGCAGCTCGATGGCGGGGACGCCGAAGCCGTAGCTGTCCTGATTGCCGCAGATAAAATAGAGAGAGAAGCGGCTCAGCTCCTCGGGCGTGCGCTCCAGAACGACCGCGTTGGGATTGGCGGCGCCGCCATAGCTGAAGGCGCCGAAGAAGGAAACCGCGCCGGAGAAGAGCTCCGGATGCCGCAGGCCGATGCCGAAGGCGCCCTGTCCGCCCATGGAGCATCCCGCGGTCAGGCGGCTGTCCGCCCGGGGAATGGTCCGGTAATGGCTGTCCACCCAGGGGATCAGCTCCTCGGTCACCATCCGCTCCCATTTCCCGGTCCACCAGCTTTCCTCCGAGGAATTGGGAATGACGACGATCATTTTACCAAACAGCCCCTGGGCGATGCCCTCGTCCAGCAGGGCGTCCACATGATCGGTGCGGTAGGAGGTGTGGTCGGAGTTGAACTGATGGAGGAGATATACCACGGGATACCGCTCCGCTGATTCCTCATAGCCCTCCGGCAGGTAGATCAGGCAGGGCTGCTCCACGCTTTCCCCCGCCTTCGGGGAAACGAGGGCGGAGGGGAAGGTGGTTTCGAAGAAGCGGGGATTGTTCCGCTCCGCCATCAGAGCCTCGAAGGCCGCCCGGCTGTAAAGCCCGACGGGCCCCTCATACCAGCCGCCGGCGCCGTAGGGCGTGTCGTTCCAGGCCCGGAGCACCAGTGTGTTTTCCCCCTCCCGCAGGAGGCCCGCGGGGACCTCAAAGGCGCTGTACTGGGCCCAGGTGCTTTCCCCGTTGGGCGCGCCCGCCTCGGTAAAGCCCGTGGAGCCCACCAGGGTTCCGTTCAGGAAGAGCTGGCATCGGTCGTCGACGCAGCCCATGGACAGCACCGCGCCCTCGGTTTCAAAGCCCGCGGGCAGGGTAAAGGTCCGGGCGTAATAGCCGTTGCCGATGATGAAGAAGTCAAAGTAATCCGGACCGTATCCGGAGGTCACGTTTTCCTCGCTGATGTTGCCGTAGCCCTTTGTCCAGTTGCCGACCCCGGGCGCTACCTGATCCCAGGAGGAAAAGTCCTCCGGCTTCAGGGCGGCGGCATCCAGGCTTTCCCCCGCGCCGGTATAGCGGAAGAACCAGGCTCCGTCCAGGGGAAGAATCTGCCGGTCCCCTTCCAGAACCGGGGCGCTGTCGGCGGAGGGAACGGCAGCCGACGGGGCCTTTTCCGCCGGGACCGCCTCCCCGCCCATCCAGGCGCCGAAGCGATCCAGCACCCTGCGGCAGGATTCCATCAGGAAACCGTCCGTCCATTCCCCGGGGCGGACGGTAAACTCATGATTCGCCCGGCCGGTCTGCCAGAGGATCATCATGGAGCCCAGGTCGTCCGTGGAACCGGGCAGATCCGTCCAGGCATCGTCCACGGGGGCGTCCAGATAGGTATAGACCCCGTCGAAGAAGGCGCGGTTTTCCGCCCGGAGAGCCCGCATGCGGTTTTCCAGGGCCTCGCCGTCGGGCTGCCAGGGATGGTTTTCCCCGCCGAACCAGCCCCGGACGCTGGCGGCCGCGCTGATCAGGGGCTGATCCGCCAGGAGGGCGTCATAGGCCAGATAGCCCCCCGCGCCGATGCCGACGGCGCCCCGGTGGGCGGGGTCGGGCAGGGTACGATAGGCGGCGTCCGCCGCGGAGACGGCGGCTCCCAGGGCGTCCGCGGGGGACTGCCCCGGCAGGATCTCCACCGACACCAGCAGCATCTTCGGCGCGCCCTCCGCGTCCATTTCCGCCCGGAGCCTTTCCGCCAGCAGCGGATCGGGGGCGGCGCCTTCCGCCTCCGGCATCAGATAGAGCACCGGATAGGAGCGGGTTTCCGTTTCATAGCCGGGGGGCAGCACGGCCTCCAGCCCCAGGGCGGGGACGGCCAGAACGGCCAGCAGCAGAAGGGACAGAAGCAGTCCGGACAGCATTTTCATGGGCAAAACACTCCTTTCATGTTCGGATCGGTCGGGAAGGGACGGTTGGGACGGAGAGCAGCGAATGATTCGCCCGGGAATTCACCCGCTCTGGAAAGGACCGGATGAGGCGAGAGGCGATTCAGGGCGGGCCTCAGAACCTCAGGACCGGATCAGCCGGGCCAGGGTTTCGTAGAGCCGCTCCGGCTCCACAGGCTTGGAAAGATGGGCGTTCATGCCGGCCTGAAGGGAACGTTCCACGTCCTCGTCAAAAACGTTGGCGGTCATGGCGATGATGGGAATCTCCCGGGCATCGGGCCGCTCCAGCGCGCGAATGGCGGCAGCGGCGGTCAGTCCGTCCATCACCGGCATCCGGACGTCCATCAGGATGGCGTCATAATACCCGGCGGGATGCCCGGAGAACATGTCCACCGCTTCCTGCCCGTTGGCGGCCCGCTCGGCGGAAACCTCCTCCAGCTCCAGCAAATCCATGAGGATTTCCGCGTTCTGTTCCACGTCCTCCGCCATGAGCACGCGCCGGCCGGCCAGCACCTTGTCCGGCGATTCCTCAGAGGCAGCGGAGGCCGCCTGGCCGGAGCGGGCCTGCAGCACAACCTGGGCGTGCTCGCAGGCGATTTCATCGTCATCCACCACCAGGGCGCGCAGGTTCTCCGGCAGGGACAGGCCCTGCTCCGGCAGCGCCTTCCGGGGGGAGGCGAGCAGGGGAATCGTAACGGTAAATACGGTTCCCACGCCTTTTTCGCTATCCACCTGGATGGTTCCCTGCATCATTTCCACGAAGTTTTTCGTGATGGCCATGCCCAGGCCGCTGCCGCCGTAGCGGTTGGTGGCGGTGGCGTCCTCCTGGGAGAAGGCCTCGAAGATTTTGGGAAGATAGGCTTTGTCCATCCCCACGCCGGTATCCCGGATGGTAAAGCGGAGCTGGCAGCGGTTCTCTTCACGGGAGAACTGCTCCGCGGTCAGGCTGACTTCGCCGGGGGACTCGGTAAACTTGACGGCGTTGCCCAGGATGTTGATCAGCACCTGCTTGAGCTTCATGTCGTCGCCGACATAATAGTCCTCCGCCTGCCCGACGATGCCGCATTCATACCGCAGCCCCTTGTCGTCGCACTGGCCGCCCACGATGATGTTGATCTGATCCAGGAATTCCCGGAAGGAAAACTCCTCGTTTTTGAGCACCATGCGGCCGGACTCGATACGGCTCATATCCAGAATATCGTTGATCAGGCCCAGCAGATGCCGGGCGCTGGCCCCGATTTTCTCCAGATGCTCCCGGGTTTTGGGGGACAGATCGGGGCTGCGCAGGGCGATGTTGTCCAGACCGATGATGGCGTTCATGGGCGTCCGGATCTCGTGGCTCATGTTGGAGAGAAAGCTGGTTTTGGCCCGGCTGGCCTCCTCGGCCAGCGCCTTCTCCACCTCGCTCTGGCGCTCCCGCTTCTGGATGCCGTGATAGATTTCGAAAAGCACGATCAGCGCGACGATGATCAGGATGATCTGGGTGATTTCGCTGGCCGAATGGGCGGATTTTACGCCTTCCATCTGCCCCCGCAGGAAGGCCTCATCCTCCGGCGCGTCGGCCTCCAGGCCCGCCTCCCGCATCCGCTGGGCGTAATGATCCCGGATCGGAACCACGGAGCGGTCCAGGGCGTCCTCGGTTTCCTGGGAAACCCAGATGGTGGAGGCGTAGATGATCAGTGCGAAGAGCACCACCCAGACCACCACCGTGCGGCCGAAGCGCTTTTCCCGATCCCTCCGGAAAACCCGGAGGAAATAGAACAGCCCCAGGATGCTCCAGGCGGCCAGGATGAAATAGGACTCCATGGACAGGGTCTTCACATCCGTCAGGTTGGGCACCAGGAACACCAGGGCGTAGAGGAGGGAAACCGCCATGCCCGCGGCGCCGAAGAAGACGAAACGACGGTTGCCCTCCCGCCGGGCGGTTTTGAAGGCCGAGGCGGAGGCGTAGGCGTAGGCGACGGAGGCGCCGACGGTGGTCACATCCACGATCCAGCTGATGGCCGTTCTCCCCAGGAAGGGCAGGACGACGGAAACCAGGGAGATGGCCAGAATGGCGTTTTTCGGAACGGCATGGGCGTCCAGCTTTCCGAACCAGCCCCGGAGCATGCCGTCGCCGGACATGGCCCGGATCAGGCGGCTGAGGGCGATATAATTGCCGATGAGCCCGGTAAAGATGGCGCAGAGGGCGGCAGCGCCCAGCAGGACGGAGCCGAAGGAACCGAGGGCATTCCGGGCGGCGAAAAAGGCAGGCTGGGAGGCGGGACCGTCATAGCGGCCCAGGTTCGCCACATAGTCCACCCACGAGGCGCAGCCCTCCGGCAGCGCCGTGACGGCCAGCAGCGCCAGCAGGATATAGGCCGCGGCCGCGGCGACCACCGCGAGAGCGAGAATCAGGAAGGATTTTTTCAGGGGGAAGCGGGCTTCCTCCGCGGAATGGGAGATGGACTCGAACCCTACGAAGGCCCAGGGCGTCAGAGCGAAGATGGTCAGCACCCCGCCCACCTCGCTGTTGTTGGGCGAGAAGGCGGGCGCGAAGCTCGAGCTTCCGCTTCCCGCGGCCGCGGCAAAGCAAACGACCACGCCCCCGAAGAGGAGAACGACCATGAGAATCTGGACGCCCTCGGCCCTTTTGCGGCGCAGGCACAGCAGGGCCGCCACGGCCAGGGCCGCCACGGCCAGCAGGATTTCGCCCATATAAACGTCATACCCGGCGATGACATAATGGAAGCCGAACTGGAACAGGGAGCCGAAAAGGGTGCGCGCGATCAGGGGCAGCGCAGAGGCGTTGGCCCAGATGATGGCAATATAGGTCAGAATCAGGAACCAGGCGCTGACAAATCCGTGATCATGGCCGAAGCATTCGCTGGCATAGGCATAGACGCCGCCGCAGCCGGAGAAGCGGTTCATCAGAAAATGATAGTTGGCCGCCAGAATCAGCATGATCAGCGCGCCGATGCCGATGCCCAGGGCGGTTCCCAACGGGCCGGCCACGGGCAGGAAGGTGGTTCCCGGCATGACAAAAGCGCCCCAGCCCACGCTGCACCCGAAGGCCAGCGCCCAGGCACCCGGGGCGGAAAGATAAGGGGAAAACCCGCGCTTTTCGCGGGGAGCGGGATTGCTCACATTCTTCAGCTCCCTTCCATCGCCGGTTTTTTTCCGGCGGAACGGCTGACTTTACGCTTCCTCGTAGCGGCGGATGCCTTCGGCGGCGGCCCGATACAGCGTCTCCACCCGGCCCAGAAGTTCCTTTACCTGGGCGTCGGTCAGGCTCCGGGGATGGCCGGGACGATATTCCTCCGTGATTTCGGAGGCGACGTCCGCCAGGGAGGTCAGCCCCAGATTGGCGCAGACGCCCTTGACGGCGTGCGCGGTTTCAAAGAGACCGGTCGGATCCATGGAGCGTCCGGCAGCCAGCAGGGCGTCGATCACGCCGTTGTGGGTAAACTTGCGGATATGCTTGTCGATCAGTTTGTCCATCCGAAGCACCCGCAGGGCCTGCTGATAGTCCCCGCCCATTTCCCGATACAGTTCCTCAAGCGTCATGGCTGTTTGTTCCTTTCCCTCTCCCGCTCCAGGCGCAGCAGGCGCTCAAATTCCTCCGGCGGCAGGGGACGGGAGAAATAGAATCCCTGCACCAGATCGCAGCCGCCCATTGTCAGAAGATCCAGCTGCCCCTTTGTTTCCACGCCCTCGGCTACCACCCGCACCCGCAGGTAGCGGGCGATGTCCAGAATCAGGGAAACCAGGCGGCGGTCGGTTTCGCTGCTTTCGATGTTGCGGATAAACTTCATGTCCATTTTCAGGACGTCAATGGGCATTTCGGAGAGCATGTTCAGGGAGGAATAGCCGGAGCCGAAATCGTCCATCTCGATATGGAAGCCCGTCTCCCGCAGACGCCGAACCACCTCCGGCACGCTCTGGCCGTTATCTGTATAGGCGGATTCGGTTATTTCCAGCAGGATATCGTCAAACCCGAGCTCGTTGTCGGCCATGACCCCCACCAGCCGCTCTGTCAGAGCGGGCTCAAAGAGCTCGGCCCGGGAGAGGTTGACGGAGACGGGCAGCGTGACGCCGAACTGATCCCGCCAGCGGGCCACCTGGGCGGCGGCCTCCTGCCAGACGAAGCGATCCACGATCCCGATCATCCCGTTCCGCTCAAAAAGGGGGATGAATTCGCCGGGAGAAATCATGCCCAGCTCCGGATGGTTCCATCGGACCAGGGCCTCTGCGCTGGAAAGCCGGGGCGGGTTGAGACGAATGTCGTATTTGGGCTGATAGAAGACCCGGAACTGGGCCTCTTCCACGGCCCTGCGCAGATCGTTCAGCAGGCGCTGGTTCCGCAGCTCCCGGGCCCGAATGGCTTCGTCATAGATCATCAGGGAGGTTCGGTAGCTGCCGCGGATCATGTTGCAGGCGGTGCGGGCCAGGTCGAAGAGCACCGCCGGCTCCATGCCCTCCTGCCAGGGCGTGACCCCCATCCGGAGGCTGATGTTGGCGCCGGGAAAGGCGCGGTTGATCTCCGACTGGAACCGGTTCAGCACGGCGGCGTAATCCGGCTGGGCCACGCAGTAAATCGCGAAGCGGTCGGACTCTTTGCGGGAGGCGATGCCTTCGGTTCCCGCAAGGAAGGCGCGGATGGCGTTGCCCAGGGTCCGGAGCACCTGATTGCCGAAGGCCCGGCCGTGCAGGGCGTTCACGGAATGAAACTGGTTGATGTTCATGACCACGGCGTCCATCCGCAGTTCCGGATGAAAATGGTACAGCCGGTTGGCATACTCGAAAAAGAAATTCCGGCTGTAGAGCCCGGTCAGCTCATCCCGCTCGGCGGCGGCGATGAGCTGGCGGCCTTCGCTTAGCTCGATGATGCGGCGGACGCGGGCCAGAATGACCTCCGGCATATCGAAGGGCTTGGTGATAAAATCCGCTGCCCCCAGATGAAGGGCCCGCAGCTCCGCGCTTTTATCCGCGGTCAGCACAAGCACAGGGATGGCGTGCAGCCGCTCTTCCCCGCGGACGGCCTCCAGCACCTCGTAACCGTTCATGACCGGCATCATCAGATCCAGCAGCACGGCGGAAAGGCTTTCCGCCCGGGCCCGCATCATTTCCAGGGCTTCCTGCCCGTTTTCGGCAAAGCAGACCTCGTATTCATCTTCCAGGATGACCCCCAGGGCGTCCCGGTTGATTTCCTGATCGTCCACCACAAGAATCTGGCGAAGGAACTGTCGGGAATGGATCATGGCCCCTGCCCTCCTTTCGGGTTCGGATGATTCCGGAGCTGCTCCCGGAGGGTCCGGTAGAGCAGGTCCGCATCCGCTGGCTTGGCCAGATGGGCGTTCATGCCGGAGGTCAGGGACTGGCGGATATCACTTTCAAAGGCGTTGGCGCTCAGGGCGATGATGGGAACCCCCCGGGCGTCGGGCCGGTTCATGGCCCGCATCCTTCGGGTGGCCTCCAGCCCGTCCATGACCGGCATGCGCAGATCCATCAGCACCGCGTCATAATGCCAGGCGGGGAAGCGGCCGAAAAGATCCAGGGCCTCCCGCCCGTTCTCCGCGTGATCGCTTTCCACCCCTTCCAGCTCCAGAAGGTCCTGAACGATCTCCGCGTTTTCCGGCACATCCTCCACGATCAGCACCCGCCGGCCGGAGAGGGAAGGCAGATCCTCCTCCGGAGGGGGCAGGGTGACTTCCTCGGCGGCGGGGGCCAGTGGCAGGGTCACCGTAAAGACGGAACCCCGCCCTTTTTCGCTCTGGACGGCGATCTCACCGCCCATGGCGTCCACGATCCGCTTCGTCAGAGCCAGGCCGAGCCCACCCCCGCCGTGGCGGGAGGTGGAGCCTTCGTCCTCCCGGGCAAAGGGATCGAAAACCCGGGGGAGAAAACCGGGGCTTATGCCGCAGCCCGTATCCGAAACGGTAAAACGAAAACGCCGGACGCCCTCTTCTTCCGGGAGGGACTCCACGGAAAAACGGACGTTTCCCGGCGGATCGGTATATTTGACGGCGTTGTCCAGAAGGCTTTCCAGCACCTGGCGCAGGCGGGGACCGTCCCCCAGAACGCGGCCGGGGAGATCCGGCAGGGGATCGCACTCGCAGGTCAGCCCCTTTTCGGCGCACCTCTCCAGGGCCTCGGCGCTGACATCCTCCAGGAGGGGCCGGAGGGGGAAGGGTTCGCTCTGGAGGGCGAAAGTGCCCGCGGCCATGCTGTTGGAATCCAGCATATTGTTGACCAGGCGCAGCATCGTCTTCGCGCTCTGGCTGATTTTACCCAGCTTCTCCTTCGTTTCGGGGGACAGATCACCGCTTTCCATGACGACGCTGTCCATCCCGAGGATGACATTGAGCGGGGTTCGCATTTCATGGCTGATGCTGGCCAGCAGGGCATCCCGGGTTCGGCTGGCCTCCTCGGAGGAGATCAGGCGGGATTTCAGCTGTTCGTTTTCCACGATTTCCCGGGTGATGCCCGAGAGCATCCGGTACATCACAAAGACAAAGACGCTGCCGCCGAAGAGGATTCCCGAGATCACCGGATCCGGCCGGCCGAAGAAGCCCACCGAAAGATAGCCCAGCAGGAAGAGCACCAGCAGGACGATGGGCAGCACCAGGGCGGAGCTGATGTTTTTTTTCGCGTTCAGGGTCCGGACATAACGGGCGAAGCGAACAAAGCCGACGATATTATAGACCATCAGCGCGCTTCCGAGAAAAACCAGCACCTGATTCAGCACATTCATGCCTTCTCCCTCCCTCTCGCGTCGGGATCATCGCCGAAAAGGAACACCGTCTCTTCTCTCGTCCGCTGCATCGCCGCTTTCAGCCGCGAACGAACGGCAGGCGCCGCTGCGTCGCGGGTCAGACCCGCCCCACCGGCTTGCCCGCCTGGGCGTAGGCCTCGTCATAGAGAGCTTCCTGGGCGGAGAGGGACGCGAGCCCTTCCGGGAAGCGGCGGAGATAGCTTCCGTCGGGCAGCATGACCCGGGCCTGGAGATTGTCCGCCCAGAGGGTGTCGAAGATGTGCTCCAGGACGTCGGTTTCCTTTTTTCCGGGCACCTGAACCGCCACCTCCACCCGCCGGCTCATGTTGCGGGTCATCCAGTCGGCGCTGCCGATGTAGTACCGGGCGCTCTCGCCGTCGCCGAAAATGTAGATGCGGGAATGCTCCAGGAAGCGGCCGACGATGCTGATAACCTCGATGTTATCCGTTTTTCCGGGGACGCCGGCCTTCAGGCAGCAGATCCCGCGAACCACCATCTGGATCCGGACGCCGGCCTGGCTGGCTTCGATCAGCTTATCCATCAGGGCCCGGTCGGTCATGCTGTTCATTTTCAGCCGGATATGTCCCTGGCCGCCCAGCTGCTGGCGGTCGATTTCCGCCTGAACCAGATCGATCAGCGGCTTTTCCATAAACCGGGGCGCCACCAGAAGCGCGGCGCTGCTTTCCAGCGTCTGGCCGATCATCAGGGCTTCGAAGACGGCCTCCGCGCTCCGGCAGACGGTTTCATCCGCCGTCATATAGCTCAGATCCGTATAGAGGCGGCTGGTCTTTTCGTTATAATTCCCGGTGCCGATCTGGCAGACGTGGCGGATTTCGCCCTCGTGCCGGAAGGTAATGAGGCAGAGCTTGGAATGCACCTTCAGCTGGTCCAGGCCGTAGATCACGTGGCAGCCGGCCCGCTCCAGCTGGCGGCTCCATTCGATGTTGTTTTCCTCGTCGAAGCGGGCCTTCAGCTCCACCAGCACGTCCACCTGCTTGCCGTTTTCCGCGGCCTCCACCAGGCTTTCCACCACCTTGCTGTCCCGGGCCAGGCGATAGAGGGTCATCCGGATGGAAACCACCTCCGGATCCCGGGCGGCCTCGGAGAGCATCTGGAGGAAGGGACGGATGCTCTGGTAGGGATAATGAAGCAGCACGTCCTTCCCCATAATCTGGGGGATGATGGGGCTGCGCTCGTCCAGATCCGGGGAGGACTGGGGCACACGGGGCGGATAGAAGAGAGCCGGCCGGTTCCGCAGACGATCCCGGAAGAGGGAGAAAAAGTCGTAATCCAGGGGGCTGTTGCTGAAGAAAATCCGATCCTTATCCAGCTTCAGCTGGGTCCGCAGCTCCCGGAGGGCGGCATCGCTCATCTTCCGGCTCAGCTCCATCCGGACCGGGTTCAGGCGGCTGCGGCGCTTGACGACCTCGGCCATGTGCTCCCGGTAATTCAGATCCTCATCGTAGATGGCGTCGGCGTCGATATCCGCGTTGCGGGTAATCCGGGCCAGGGTTTTGCCCACGATCCGGTATCCGGGGAAAAGCCGGGGCAGATAGTGCAGAATGATTTCCTCGGCGAGGATGAAGGCCCCGGGCTGCTTCGGAACGGCCACCACCCGGGGGAAGAGGGAGGTCACGATGGGCACGATGCCGGTTTTGCGCTTGATCGCCTTCGGCGCCTTCTGCTCCAGCAGGGCCACGGCGTAAATCTGCTTGTTCTGGAGGAAGGGGAAGGTCTGCTTCCTGCTGACCATGAAGGCGGACAGGAGGGGCCGGAAGTCGTGATCAAACAGATCGGACAGGGCCTTTTCCGACTGCCGGGAGATCTGGCGGAAATTGACCATGGAGATGCCCTGCTCGGACAGGGCACCCAGGAGGGAATAATAGGCCAGATCCCGCCGCTGGCTCAGCTCCGCGATCCGCCCGAGGGCGGCGGTCAGCTGCTGCCGGGGGGTCTGGTTCGTCTTATTGTCCCGGCTGTCCCGGTTCAGGAGCATTTCGTCATGCAGGCTCCCGATCCGAACCATGAAAAACTCATCCAGATTGGTCTGGAAAATGGAAAGGAAGCTCAGCCGCTCGCAAAGGGGCACCCGGGCGTCCTCCGCCTCCTCCAGCACCCGCTCGTTGAATCGAAGCCAGCTGAGCTCCCGGTTTTCAAAACAATCCTGCGCCATGAGAATAACCTCCGGGTCAATAATCTTGGATTTCAGGGGACAAGAAGTACGCTCCCATCGGCGATCGGAAGAACGATTCCCCCGGCCGAAAGGCTTTTTCCCACCCTGCCTGGCAGGAGCGGAAAAGCACATTCCTACAGCCTTTCATTATACAGAACCGTGCGCAAAAAGGCAAGCGGCGGAAAAAGGAAAAAGAAGAAGCCCCTTCCCGTTTCCGGGAAGGGGCGGAGGTCGTTCATTGGGCTTAGCGCTTCACGTTGAAGGCGGCCATGCCGGGATAGATGGCGGAATCGCCCAGCTCTTCCTCGATCCGGAGCAGCTGGTTGTACTTGGCGACCCGCTCGGTCCGGCTGGGAGCGCCCGTCTTGATCTGGCAGGTATTCAGGGCCACGGCCAGATCGGCGATGGTGGTGTCTTCCGTTTCACCGGAGCGGTGAGAGGTAACGGCGGTGTAACCGGCCTTGTGGGCCATCTTGATGGCTTCCAGGGTTTCGGAGACGGAACCGATCTGGTTCAGCTTGATCAGGATCGCGTTGCCGGCGCCCAGGGAAATGCCCTTGCTCAGCCGCTCGGTATTGGTCACAAACAGGTCGTCCCCGACCAGCTGCACCTTGCCGCCCAGCTCCCTGGTCATCTCCTGCCAGCCTTCCCAGTCTTCCTCGTCCAGGCCGTCCTCGATGGAGATGATCGGATACTTTTCGACCAGGCTCTTCCAGTGGGCGATCAGCTCCTTGCTGGTATACTCGGTTCCGGCCTTGGGGAGCTTGTAGAAGCCTTTGCCCTTGGGGCTCTTCCATTCGGAAGCGGCCGCGTCCATGGCCAGCATGAAGTCCTTTCCGGGCTCGAAGCCGGCGGCCTTGATGGCCTTCAGGATCAGCTCGATGGCGTCTTCATCGCCCTTGAGGCTGTTGGGAGCGAAGCCGCCCTCATCGCCCACGGCGGTGACGTCCTTCATGTCCTTGATCAGCTTCCGCAGGTTGTGGAACACCTCGGCGCACCAGCGGAGCGCTTCCTTAAAGGAGGGGGCGCCCACGGGCATGACCATGAATTCCTGCGTATCCACGGAGGAATCAGCATGCGCGCCGCCGTTGAGGATGTTCATCATGGGAACGGGCAGCCGGTTGGCGTTCACGCCGCCGAGGAAGCGATACAGGCTGATGCCCAGGCTTTCCGCCGCCGCGCGGGCGCAGGCGATGGAAACCGCCAGGATGGCGTTGGCGCCCAGCTTGCTCTTGTCCTTGGTTCCGTCCAGATCGATCATGGCCTTGTCGATGGCGTAGATATCGCTGGCGTCCATGCCGATCAGCTCTTCGCAGATTTCCTCATTGATGTGGGCGACGGCCTTTTCCACGCCCTTGCCCAGATAGCGGCTCTTGTCGCCATCGCGCAGCTCCAGGGCTTCGAATTCGCCGGTGGAGGCGCCGCTGGGCGCCATGCCGCGGCCGATGGTTCCGTCTTCCAGAAGAACTTCGGCTTCCACAGTGGGATTTCCGCGGGAGTCCATAATTTCACGACCGATTACATCCACGATTTCCAGGTACATGGGAATCTCCTCCTTACCTATTCAGCCCGAGGGCTATCGATGACAGTTGGCTTTCCTTTCGGCAAAGCCCCGGTTTTCCGGCGTCTTTCATTATAGGGTGAAAAAGGACGGTTGTCAACGAACATCGAAAAAGTCACCTCCCTTTCCGTCACCCCTGAACGAAGCGGATAAAGGCTTCCGTTTCCTCCTGCGTGGGGCACAGGGCCGTATACATATACCGCCCCATCTGGGGCCAGTTCATGGGGGGCATTTCCTCCTGCATGACCATCCGATCCCCGTATTTTTCCATGATTTCCTCATGGGTATGGGTATAGGTGTGCCCGTCCTTCCGGCTGGCGTAGACGCAGAACTGATGATTCGGCCCCTCCGGCATGCTCCGCCGGTCAAAGGCGACCATCTCGGCGTAAATCCGGTACACGTCCGTGGCGTGGGCGAAGTTCATCATATCCGGGGTATAGCCGCCGGCGGGACGCATATTGACCTCCAGGGCGACGAAATCCCCGATGCCTCCCAGCCCCTTCCGGGCCCGGGTCAGACGGAAGAATTCCAGATGAACGAAGCGGCGGGCGACCCCGAAGGCTCTGACGGTTTTCCGGCCCAGGATCCGGAGCTTTTCCGGCACCTCCGGGCAGGTATAGTACATCAGATCCAGATCCCGGTTTACGATATCCATCACCGGGGGCCAGACGGTCATGCTTTCAAAGAGAGGCTCGCAGCGGGAATCCAGGATGGCGTCATAGGAGCAGATGTCGCCCTCGATAAACTCCTCCATTACATAGGGCACCCCGGGGAGATCCCGGTAGAAGGCCTCCAGATCCTCCGGCTTTTCCAGCTTCCAGGTATGGGTGGCGCCCACGCCCACGTCGGGCTTGACGATGACGGGGAAGCCCACCTCCTCCACAAAGGCCCTTCCGGCGGAAAGATCGGAAACCCGATGCTGGCGGGCGGTGGGAATGCCGGCCTCCAGATACAGGCCCTTCATGAGGGATTTTTCCTTGATGAAGGCGATCCGGTCGGAACGGATCCCGGTGGTGATGTTGAAATCCGTCCGCAGGCGGGCGTCCTGCTCCAGCCAGTATTCGTTCATGGATTCGACCCAGTCGATCTTTCCATGACGGAAGGCAAAATAGGCCACCGCCCGGTACACCTGGTCATAATCCTCGAGGGAATCCACCCGGTAATACTCCGTCAGGGCCGCCTTCAAAGGGGCTTCCAGGCTGTCATAGGGCGCGTCCCCCACGCCCAGCACGTTGACGCCGCACTGGCGCAGCCGGTCGCAGAAGAGCCAGTAGGTGTGCGGAAAATGAGGGGAGATAAAGACAAAATTCATGCGAATACCTCCTGGAAAAGATCGGCGCCCGGGAGGCGCGGAGCGCGTTTCCCGGGACGCTTTCTGTCGGATTGCTTTTTTCGGGGACGCTTTCGGAAACGAACTCCGCCCGAGACAGGGGAGAACGCCTCCGCGGCGGGGTATCACGCTTCCCCGAGAAAATGGGGAAGGAAATAATGCAGCTGGCGGAACCACCAGGGCCAGTCATGGCTGACGTCGAAGCCCCAGAAATCGCACCAGGCGTGGATGCCCTTCCAGTCGAAGACCTGCTGCAGGAAGGTCAGGGTGCGAACCCCGTCCTCCTCCCAGGGGCCGCGGCCCACGCAGAAGATCATCTTCCGCTCGTTATACAGGCGGATATAGGGGTGATCCGGCGCCATGCCGGGCAGGAAGCGCTCGGGGGAGGAATCGTAGAGCACCGGATTCATCCATCCGTGGAAAAAGTAATCGCTGTCATAGACGCCGGAGAGGGCCAGAACGCCCCGGAACAGCTCCGGCCGGCGGAGAAAAAGGATCGCCGCGTGATTGGCGCCCAGGCTCATGCCCATGGCCACCGGCGGCGCGTCGACGCGGCTGCGCATGAGGGGGATGACCTCGTCGGCAATATAGTGGTAGTATTGCTCCTGCCGGTTGGCCCGCTGCTCCGGATCCTCATATTCGGCGGACCAGCTTTCCTCATCCACCGTATCCACCACGAAAAGGGTCATCTTTCCGCTGTCCAGCTCGTCCTTCAGCTCCCGGATCACGCCGAAATCCTCAAACTGGCGGCATTTGGCGTCCTGGGTCGGAAAACCAAGAAAGGGAACGCCCCCATGGCCGTAAACCATGATGTGCATTTCCCGGTTCAGCGCCTGGCTGTGATGGCTGATTTCTTCGCGATGCATTTGCTTCCCCCCGCTTTTCGGAATCGAGGGTATCCTATCATATTTTGACTTCCTTGTCCATCCGAAAACAGATCGGGAACACGGCATAAACCGGGCGCTCGGAAAGGCGTCTCCTTCGCGAGGGAACGTACGCTCTGCCGGCGCGGGCGGAGGAACGTTCGGTTTTCGGAACAAACTGTCATGAATTATAGACAGAAAAGACGCATTCTGTAACAGAGCTGTGATGTTTTTTCGGTGGGACGGCGTATAATAAAGGCAGGGATCCTTCGGGATTACTAATTCAAGCAAGGAGCGTACACACCATGAAGAAACTGGCTGCCCTGATCCTCGCTCTGGTGCTGGCCGTCGGATGCACCGCCGCGCTGGCCGAGAACATCAAGATGGACAAACTGACCCTGGAATTTGTTCCCTCCAAGGACGCGGACGTGATCATTACCGGGACCAAGAACCTGCCCGCTCTGCTGAAGGACGAGATGGCCAAGCAGGGATACGACATCGGCGAAGTGGAGATCACCGTGGGCACCAACTATAACGCCACCGGCGAAGCCATGGGCGCCGGCTCCATCGACGTGGGCTGGCTGCCGGCCGGTACCTACGTGCTCTACAGCGACGAAGTCGACGTCATCCTGACCTCCACCCGCGCGGGCCTGTCCAACGACAGCGAGAACCCCGCCGACTGGAACGGCGACGCCAACAAGACCGTCGGCGATTCCAACAACCAGGTGGGCTTCTACCGCGCCCTGATCTACGCGACCCCCTCCGCCTACGGCAAGGAGCTGGCCGCCAAGGTCAACGCCGGCCAGGAGCTGACCTGGGAAGACCTGAACAAGGCGACCTGGAACGTGGGCAACAACTCCTCCTCCGCGGGCTACATCTATCCCACCCTGTGGCTGATGGAGCACTACGGCAAGAAGCTGACCGATCTGGACAACGTGGCCTTCGGCATCCAGTACGGCGACCAGTTCGCCCAGGCCGCGGCCGAGTCCGTGGACATCATCGTCTGCTACGCGGACGGCCGGCGCGACTATGAGAACGCCTGGATGCTGCCCATCGGCGAAAGCGATCCCACCGGCAAGGCCGGCATGGGCCGCAAGGACACCATCTGGAACGAGCTGAACGTCATCGGCGTGCCCCCCGGCATCTATAACGACACCGTGGCCATCACCAAGGCGAAGCCCGAGATTTACAACGATCAGTTCAAGACCGCCATCCAGGACGCGCTGATCAACATCATCAACACCGACGAAGGCAAGGCTATCTTCTCCGTCTACAGCCATGAAGGCTATGTGAAGGCTGTGGACAGCGACTACGACGCGACCCGCAAGGCGCAGGAAGCCGTCAAGTAAGCATTTCTTTCCTCCGGGCTGCCGTATGGCCGGGCTGTACGGCAGCCCGATTTTATGTCGGGAGGATTTTCCGGCCCCCAGAGGTCAATTCAGGACGGCCTGGCCGTGGAAGAGAGGTTCGCTTTGATAGAATTCAAACATGTCAACAAGGTTTATCCCAACGGGACGAAGGGCCTGATCGATGTCAACCTGACCATCGAGCAGGGCGAGTTTGTTGCGATCATCGGTCTGAGCGGTGCGGGGAAGTCCACCCTGATCCGGACCATTAACCGGATGATCGACATTACCAGCGGACAGCTGCTGGTGGACGGGACGGACGTGATGACGCTGAAGGGGAAGAGCCTGCGGCGTTTCCGGCGGAAGATCGGCATGATCTTCCAGTCCTTCAACCTGGTTTCCCGCTCCACGGCCATCAAGAACGTGCTGACCTCCATGGTGCCGGATATGCCCTGGTGGAAGGTGCTGCTGGGGATTTTCTCCAGGGAGCAGAAGATCCACGCCCTGGAGGCGCTGGACAAGGTGGGCATCCTCGACAAGGCCTATACCCGGTGCGACCAGCTTTCCGGCGGCCAGCAGCAGCGGGTCGCCCTGGCCCGGACGCTGAACCAGACCCCCACCATCATCCTGGCGGACGAGCCGGTGGCGGCCCTGGACCCGGTCACGGCGCATCAGGTCATGGGGGACTTCAAGCGGATCAACGAGGAGATGAACATCACCATCCTGATCAACATTCACCATGTGGACCTGGCGCTGAAATACGCCAGCCGGGTGATCGGCATCCGGGCCGGCGAAATCGTCTATGACGGGCCCACCGACCGGGTGACCCAGGAGGTGCTCGATTCCATCTACAACGGCGCGGCCATCCCCAAAGCCGGGGAATGAGGAGGGGACGAGATGAAGCAAAAGACGGAGGCGGGATACCGCGTCCCCCTTTTCGACCGGATCTTCAAGCCCGAGGTCATGACGCTGCCCAACGGGCATTCCGTCCGGCGTCCCCGGTCCCGGATGCCCCTGATCGTTGGCGGCGTGCTGCTGATGATCTGGCTGAGCATCCAGCTGACCGGCTTTGACCTGGGCATCATCGCCCGCCGGGGACATCAGTTTACGGTGATTCTGAGCCAGATCTTCTCCCCGGACGTGTTCAACATCAAGGCGGGAACCTTTGAGCTCTTCGGCCTGGACCCGGCGACGGTCGGCCTGGGAAGCGTGCTGGACGGCCGCTGGTGGCAGGCGCTGTGGCATACGATGACCCACTCCTTCGCGCCCCAGGTTTTCGGCCCCCTGTGGGATACGCTGCGTATGTCCATCCTGGGCTCCTTTATCGGCGCGACCCTGGCCCTGCCCATCGCCGTCGCCTCTTCCACCAACATCAACCGGAACAGGATCGTGGTTATGATTCTCCGGTTCCTGCTGAACATCCTGCGGACGCTGCCGACCCTGGTCATCGCCAAGATCTTCGCGCTGATTTTCGGCCTGGGCACCTTCGCCGGAACCCTGGCGATCCTGGTGTTCACCCTGGGCGTCATCTGCAAGATGATGTACGAATCCATCGAGACCATCGACATGGGGGCCTTCGAGGCCATGGAATCCTTCGGGGCCACCAAGTTCCAGGGCTTCTGGTCCGCCAGCATGAAGCAGATCCTGCCCACCTACCTGAGCTACTGCCTCTACGCGCTGGAGATGAACGTGCGGGCCGCCTCCATCCTGGGCTATGTGGGGGCCGGCGGCCTGGGTCTGCTCATCGACGAGCGGATCGGCTGGCGGGATTACAACGGCCTGGGCACGGTGCTGCTGATGCTGTTCCTGCTGGTGGTCAGCATTGAGAGTCTGAGCCGCTTCCTGCGGAAAAAGCTGAGCTGAGGAGGGCGAGGGATGAAAACAAGCAACAAAGTCGAAAACCTGCGCCCCCTGAGCATCGAGGAAACCTACAACCAGCGCCCCAGAAGATGGTGGCTTTATACGCTGGTTGTGCTCATCGTGGCGCTGCTGCTGGCCTGGTCCGCGGGGGGCGTGAGCTTCAAGGGCGTGGCCACCAAAGGCTCCGAGGTGGCCCGGGGCATTGCCTCCGGCCTGACCCATCCGGACTGGGATTTGTTGTTGGGCCGGATCGGGCCGGACACCACCGTGACGACCATCGCGGGCATCCAGGTGTCCACCGAGGGCGTGCCCTATCTGCTGTTCCAGACCATCGGCATCGCCTTCCTGGGAACCATTATCGGCGGCCTGCTGGCGATTCCCTTCAGCTTTCTGGCCTCCGACCGGATCGTTCCCAAGTGGATCGGCTGGATTATCCGGCTGCTGATCCTGCTGATCCGAACCATCCCCAGCCTGGTCTGGGCGCTGGTCTGGATCCGCGTGACGGGCCCTAACGCCTTCTGCGGCGTGGTGACCCAGAGCGTCTGCTCCATCGGCATGATCAGCAAGATGTATATGACCGCCATCGAGGACCTGGACGTGCGGATCCTGGAATCCCTGGACGCCTCCGGCTGCAGCGCCTTCCAGAAGATCCGCTACGGCGTGCTGCCCCAGATTGTGCCCAACTTCGTGTCCACGGTCATTTACCGCTTCGATATCAACATGAAGGACGCCACCACCCTGGGTATTGTGGGAGCCGGCGGTATCGGCGCGCCCCTGATCCAGTGCATCACCTCCAGCCGTTGGAGCATGGTGGGTTCCTATCTTTTCGGCATGATCCTGCTGATGCTGGTCATCGAGTGGCTGTCCACCCGGATCCGCAGCAGACTGACAAGAGGATAAAAAATGTCCAGACTGACGATCTATTTTACCTCGGACACCCATGGCTACCTGTACCCCTGCGACTTCGCCACCGGACGGCGGAGTCACAGGGGGCTCCTGGCCATGCGGTTTCCCAAGGATGAAAACACGCTGATTATCGACGGGGGGGATACCATTCAGGGCTCCCCCCTGACTTATTTCGGATGGGCGACGGGGCGGAAGATCCCTGTCGCCGCCGCCCTCAACGCCCGGGGCTATGACTACGTCACCCTGGGCAATCATGATTTCAATTTCGGGCGGGACGCGCTTGCGTCGTATCTGGGAGAGCTGAAGGCCCGGTGCCTGTGCGCCAACGTGCGGGATGAAAAGGGAAAAATGCCCATCCTGCCGGGGACGGTGCACGTAATGGGAAACGGGCTCCGGGTCGGCCTGGTGGGCATCGTGACGGACTGGGTCAACCTCTGGTCCCCGCCGGAGCATCTGGAGGGGCTGACGATTTCCGATCCCCTGGCGGCGGCCCGGGAGGCCATTGCCGCCCTGCCGCCCTATGACGTGCTGGTGGGCATTTACCACGGGGGCATCGAGCGGGATCTGGCTACCGGCCGCCTGCTTTCCGACACGGATGAGAACATCGCCTGCCGCCTGTGCGAGGAGCTGCCCTTCGACCTTTTACTGACGGGGCACCAGCACATTGCCCTGGCCGGCGGAGAATGGAACGGGGTGCACATCGTTCAGACTCCCTGCAACGCTACGAAGTATATCCGGGTCGAGATGGATGAGGCGGGGCATTTTACTTCTGCCCTGGTGGACGTTCCGGACGAGGCGAAGCTGACGGCGGAGGAGGCGGGGATCCTGGAGGATCTGAACCGGTGGCTGGATCAGCCCATCGGGCATTTATCCCACGCGCTCTGGCCGGAGGAAGACCGGGCCCGGATGGCCATGGAGGGAAGCGGCATTGCGGATCTGTTCAACCTGGTGCAGCTGGACGCCTCCGGGGCCGATCTGAGCTGCACGTTCCTGGGCAACAACGTCCGCGGTTTTGACCGGGAGGTGACCGTCCGGGACGTGGTGGCCAGCTATGAATACAGCAATACGCTGGTGGTGCTGCAGGTGACGGGGAAGCAGCTCCGGATGGCGCTGGAGCAGTGCGCGTCCTATTTCACCCGGGAGGGGGAAAACTATGTCGTCAGCGAAGACTTCCTGCGGCCGAAGCTGGCGCATTTCAACTATGACTTTTTCTCCGGTATCGAATATACCTTCGACCTTCGCAGGCCGGTGGGCAGCCGGGTGACGGAAATCCTGCGGGACGGAAAGCCGGTCCGGGATACGGACAAGCTGACCCTGTGCCTGTGCGATTATCGGGCCACAGGCGCGGGCGGATTTGATTTTTACAAGGAATGCCCCGTGGTGCGCCTGATTCAGCGGGACATGATTGAGATGATTCTGGACTATTTCCGGGAACACGACCTCGTATGGCTTCCGGAAGATCACGGGATCCGGGCGATCCGATAAACAAACCGGAGCTGCCGCATCCGGGCGATCCGACCGTAAGCTACGCCGAAGCGGCGCCAGGTTGATTCGGACCCAAAGGCCGCGGGGCAACAGGAGGTATGATGGTGGTGCATGCAAATCGAAAAAGGGTCTTCTATCTGGATCTGCTAAAGGTTGTTTGTATCTATACCATGATCGTATGCCACTTGTTTTATGATTTTTATACTTATGCGCATGAGAGTGCGCAGGGTATGATCCCGGGCCTCATGTCTATGGAAAATATCCTTTACCTGATTACACCGGGTGTATTTATCTTTTGCCTGGGCGGCGGTCTTTATCTGTGCCGGACGAAAACGTGGAACTACTTTGTTCACCGTGGGTTTTCCCTGCTGGCCATCGGTTTGATCCTGAATGTTTTCCGCTGGCTCATCCCGTACTGGATCACGCGGAATCCCGGCCCGGCGGAAGGTTTCCCGGATGTTATTTTCTATCTTCTTTTCAATTCGGATATCCTGTTCTTCGCAGGATTGTTTTTCCTGCTCTATGGGTTGCTGGCGCGGCTGACGGATCGTCTGTGGATACGCTTTGGCATACTGGCCCTTCTGAATATCGCGGGTGTTTTCATCCCCCCCGTGGAAACCGCCAGCCCTCGCTGGAATGTTATTCTCAGCAATTTCGTTTTTGTACCGGAAATTTCCATCTTTCAGCTTTTCCAGTGGTGCGTTTTTCCCGTGGCCGGCTACTGCTTTGTCAAAGCAGAGCGAAACGCTTCCCGCAAAACGCGTTTTGTTTTGCTGACTGCCACCGGCTCCGGGATCGTTTTTCTGACGGTCATGTTCCTGCTTCGATCCTTTGGACAGAATTTTGAGGATCACCTATTCTGGTACGTGGATTGCAACCTGTGGCCGACCAGGCTGATTTTGCTTCTCTGCGTCACAGTGTTCTGGACATGCCTGATCTGGTTCCTGGCCAAACTGTTCCGGAACGAGCATGTGAAGGATCTGATTTCAATGGTTTCCCGCAATCTGAACAGAATCTATGTGATCCATTGGATTGTGATCGCGTATGGTGAGATCATCCTGTTTAACAAGCTTGGGTTGACGCTGAGGAACCATGCGTTCCTGATCATTGCGCCAATTGTGGTTTTCGTGATTTCCGGATGGCTCGCGTGTGTCTATGAAAAAGTCAGAATGAAATACAATGAAAAACGCCTCCCAGCGTCCTGAACGATGATTATACACTTGCCGCTTTGCGGGATGAAGAGAGCGGAGAGTACGATTCGAAGGGATTCTGCTAAAAACTTTGTCCGATTTTCAGGGTGATTATCTGTCAGTCAGTCGTTTTTTTCAAACCGACTGTCCGATTTACAGGGTACAGTCTGATTTTTGGCAATTGCACAGGGTTTCGCTGCCCTCACAGCTTTTCTGTTCGGCATTCCCGCCGAAATCCTTTGTATTCCTTGCGTTCCCCTGCTTTTATTTTAGCATAGAGAAGCGCGCGGAAGGTCATCTTCCGGGCTGAACGGTCGTTTTCCGGACCTGAGCGGTCAGCCTTTTATCCCAGATATATTCCGGGTCCGAAAATGAAAATCTCCACCAGAACCAGAAGGATTCCCAGGGCCAGCAGAACCCAGTTCGGCGGTGGCGATACAGTTTACCAGGGAAAAATCCTTTTGTTTCCTCATGAAAAACCTCACCTGAAACAGATCTAAAAACGCCCCCTGTCATGTCTGACAGAGAGCAGGAAGATCACTTTTTGTTCACGACACTCAGTACGGCGATGATAATCCCGCCGATCACGACAGCGATCCAACTCTTGGACCAGTCGTTCGCCAGCAGGCCCCAGACGACCATAGCGCCTCCGGATATCATAGAAATAGCAGGGATCAGTTTTTTGTTGTCCATGGAACGATTCTCCTTTCGTACAGCTTTTCCAACTGTTTGACGGCAATATAGCATGAAAACAGCCCGGAAGATCATCTTCCGGGCTGAACGGTCGTTTTTGGGGTTTAAACGGTCAGTCGGTATCCCTTTTGCGTTTCCACTTTTTCAGATCTTCATTCATTTCACAGATGCGCGATTATAGCATGTTTTTCTGTGGATGAGAAGCGGTTATATTTTCGGATAAACGTCATTGTTATCTCTGAATAAAGGTCAGGGTGCTGATGATCTCCTGCGCTTCCGCCTCCGCTGTTTCACCATCCAGCCAGAAGGCGATTTCCACATACTGATTCCCATCTTCAAAGAGATAGTTCAGGGTCGTGTACTCCTTCCCCTCATAGGTTTCCCGTGCGCGATACCAGGCCGCGTCGATCCCGTTGATCCTCTCACCGGTGACCACTTCAAAGGCGTTATATTCCGCGGCTTCCTGCTCCGCATACTCGACAAGCTTTTCCGGCCGGCCTTCCTTGGTGAACTGATAAACGTCGAAGTCAAGCAGCGTCTCGTCGCTGCGCATGTAGGCGACCATATCGTCCCTGATATCCTCCTCAGTCCTGCTTCCTTCCGCAAAGCTGTCCGGGATCGTGACGGTATAGATGGAAGTCCCCAGCCGGTATACGCGGGTTCCGGTCTTCTGCCCGATTTCAGGCCGCGGGATATAATCTCTCTCGTTGAAGTAAAAGGATTTGCCGTCAAATACGATCCCTGTCACGGTGGCCTTCGGCATATTATCCGGCTGTTCCCCGAACACCTGGGTCATGGTCAGCTCCTCCGCGAAAGAAACCTGGTACTGGAAATCCCCGTAAACCATGAAGATATGGAGTCCGGCCTCATCGCTGTGATATCCGTTATACTCCCACCCCGCGTCCAGCAGATCCTGCCCGGTTTTGCCGATCCATTGATCTAGTTCTTCCCGGGGCATGGCCAACGTGCGCAGATCAATGATTGTCGTAATCTCACACGGAGCGAGAATCGCGTTAATCTGTTCCGCCCGGTCCTCCGCCATGAAATCGACCGCATTCATTGCGTCACACAGCTCTTTGGAAAACGCCGCGTTTACCAGCCATTCTGTTCCGGCGTACCTGAAGATCAGGGTATAGTTGTTCTCGTCCCAGGAGGCTTCCCTGGATTCAGTCTCAAGGGTTAACACGTCAGCCAGCGTTTTCCAGGCGGAAGGATCCGCCTCGACAGGCGACTCGGTTTCCTTTGAGGCGCTTCCTGTATTCTCCTGCCCCTGCTGAGGCATCATCAGCGTGGTGATCAGTTCGGCGAATTCCGGCGCGGCTTCAGACATTTTCATCATCAGCGGACCGAAGCCATTCACCAGGAAATCCATAAGCAGGCCGGTAGCCGCGTCGCTTTCCCCGCTCATCATATCTTCAAGAGGCATCACGGTCTTCCCGTCCGCATCCAGGGAAAGGGTGCGAGCCCCATCTGCGGAAACCGTGACGAAAACGGAAATCAACGGTTTGTCGGTATTCTGGAAATAAATGTCGCAGCGATATGCGGCGATCTCTCCCTCTTTCGCTGTAAAATCAATCACAAGATCCGCTTCGCTCTGCTTGTATTCCAGGCGAATGCCTCCGTCTGTAAGGATCAAACCGGCTACGACGCCATGCTCATGGTCCAGAAAAGTCATCGTGTAGTTCTTTTCATCCTTGCACAGCATGGAATACTCGTAAGTGGGATTCTCTTTTCCCGCATAGACTGCTCTTCCGGTTACATAGAACGGGATCGAATCCTTGCCGTTCTGATAATACTCCGCAGTTACCTCATCCGGAAAGTGCTTTTCATATTCATCCAGGGCTTTCCCCAGGTTTTCTGGTGTGAGCGCTTCGCCGTCGGCCTGCGGCAATCCCTGAAGAAAGGCCAGCACCGCTTCATCCCTCAGCAGATCCTCTTTCCGCCCATGGAAGGCCTCCTTCACCCTGGGAATATCGACGGTTACGGGAACCATCGAATCAAAAGAATAACCGTCGAACTGATACTCGCCCGGAACAGATTCTCCCGGGATGGCAGATTCCGTGCAAACCTGGATAAAAGACGTGATATAGGTCGGCAGAGAGGTTGGCATGATGCTCATGGTACCCTCACCGGCTTCGCTGACAGTCGCGCCGGGCATATTGCTCATGAATGTTTCCATCATCTGGTTCAATGTGTCCTGCTTAACGGTCAGCAGATAATTGGGGAACAGCGTGCCAGCCAGCCGGACGCCCTGCTCATCGGCACCAAACCCCAGGGAAAGAACTTGATCCCCATCCAGTTCAAGGTCAATCTGTGCCCCGTCCTGCACGGAAATAACCCGCACACCCAGAATACTGATCAAGGAAAGAATGGGATCAATGAGCGATTTCTGCTCTTCCGGGATTCCGAAACCTGCCAGGATCTTCTTTACCGCCTCCTGATCAGCGGAAACCCTTACCGTCACGGTTCCAGCTGACGCAAAGGCGCAGGTCAGGATCATCATGATCGTCAGAACGATCGCCGTCATCCTTTTCAGACTGTACTTTTTCATGCCACACCTCCATATGTTATTGTTTGTCCGTTTTATACCATATGAGAGGCCTGACAGGATGCTTTTTCGGCTAAACGGTCATTCTGGACAGTTAAGCGGTAAAAACAATATCCAATTGTCTGCTATCTGTGTTCGGCCAATTCAGTGTTCAGATGCCCATGAAGGGTTTGCTTGAATATTATCGGAAACGAAAAATGAATTTTCGTTTCCGATAAGCCTCCGGCGGATGCGTCCGGGCGCGAAATGTGATTTTGCCGCTTTGCGGCACGCGCCCGGCGCGGCGTAAACGCACCAAAACGCAAAGCGTTTTTGCGTTTACGATAAAGAGATATATCTTTGAAGAACTCAAGGTCTGGAAGTAAGTAAATAAATGAACCCGCGAACCGGAAGCAATCCGGCCCGCGGGCTTTTTTATGATGTGTTTTTCCGCTTACTTGGCTTCGGGAGCGGAGAAGGAAATGGGGGTCGCGCCGGTGAGCGCGTCGGCGGCCAGCAGGGTCACGGGGGCCACTTCGTTGCTCAGGGTGGCGAACTTGGCTTCATAGCCGCCTTCGGTCTTGAAGGACAGGGTGTAGCGATGGCTGCCGTCTTCCTTTTCGTCCAGCACCAGGGTGATGATCACGCTGTCGCCGTCGGCGATGGGCTTGAGGGCGTAGTTGCCGGTGGCCTGGCCGGTCACGTTATCGGTTACGATCAGCTCGGTCACGGCTTCGCCGGTCTTGTTGTAGATGGTGTAGAGGCCCGCGTTCTTCTCGGCGGCGGTAAAGGTGAAGGGGGTCGCACCGGTCAGGGCGTCGGCCGCCAGCAGGGTCATGGGAACGACTTCGTTGCTCAGGGTGGCGAAGGAGCCTTCGTAGCCGCTCTCGGTGGCGAACTTCAGGGTGTAGCGATGATGCGCGTCTTCCCCGGCGGGGAGGGTGGCGGTAATCGCAGTTCCGGCGTTCACGGCCAGATAGGCGCCGTCTTCCAGATAGGAAACGGTTTCTCCGGTCACGTTATCCGTCAGGGACAGGGACACGATCTTTTCACCGGTCTTGTTATAGATCGTGTAGACGCCGACCTGGGGCGCGGCGGCATCTTCCGCCAGGGCCAGGCCGCACAGCAGCAGGGACAGGGCAGCGAGCAGGGACAGGAACTTCTTCATAGCATAAACCTCCTTTATTTTGAGGCCGTAACCTCCCCTGAAGGATAGCATAGAAAAGCGTTTCTGTAAACATCGGAATTTGTCATTTTCTAAACAAAAAGGCCCCGGATCATGCCTGCCCGGAAGCGCGACTTCCCCTGCGGAAAGGATACGGAAGGCCACCTCCGGGAAACGAGGCATTTGTCATTTTCTAAACAAAAAGGGACCGGGAAGCACAGGAAACCAGGCGATGAACCCCTCGATCACGATCCGGGGCGGAACAGCGCGCCATGATCAAAGAAGGCCCGCCAAAGAAGCGCTTTGCAAATGGAACAGTCCTGTGGTAGAATAGAAAAAACAGAAACGCCGGCCCTGCCGCCGGGAAGGTCGGGGGCCGGAAAAAAGGAGGCCACCAAAATGAAAAAAGGCATATGCGCGCTGCTGCTGCTGGCGATGCTCTTTTCCGTGGGGATGACGCACGCGGCTTTGGGGGAGGCGGCGAAGGACATCTACAGCGAAAAGATGGACTATACCGTCAGCGATTCCGGCCATCCCACCGCGTTTGACAGCCGGGGGGCCGTGATCATTTACGCGAAAAAGGCCGGCTATGTGCCCAATCTGGTCATCAACCGGAGAGACGGCCAGCTGAACAACCCGGTGAACTATCTGAACAATGTCTGGCGGGAATACATGGAGGATACCTACGGCGACAGCGTTGGCACCAATCCCTGCAGGCAGGTGGAAATCGGCGGGAAAACCCTCTACATGGCCCGGTACCACTATACGGCCAACGGAAACGGCCTGATCCTGATGGTTTCCATCGAACGCCGGACGGACGGGGATGTGGAATACCAGGTGAAGTATCAGGAAGGCAAATACGAAGATGTCGAGGCCCTGCTGGACGCCACCGTCCGCTCCTACCATCCCGGGAAGCCCGCCGCGGCCGAAAAAAAGGAAAAAACCTCCGGCCGGGTCATGGAACCCCTGCCCGCGGACGCGGATCCGGACAACGGCGTTTTCCGGGCCGCCCTGGAGGATCGGGACAAGATTTACGAAAACGGCTTTTTTACCGCCGCCCTGTATCTGGAGGATCGCTATGACGCCTCCGATGTGGAAGGGATCCGGGCGGGGGATCAAATCCTGGTGGCCGGAAAAACCCTGACGGTGGGGCAGGTGGTTCCCCACGGGGAGGAGGGCTTCGAAATCTATCCGGAGGAGGACTTCTTCTCCTACTGCGCCTTCCGGCCCACGGGGGACGGCGCCTATACCGCCCTGGTGGACGACTGGACGCCCTGCACCTTTGTGGCCCGGAAAAGGGTCATGATGCCCCTGCCCTACGCCACGGCCATCTATGAGGTTTCCGGCGGGGAAGAGCCCGAGAAGCAGGACACGGACGCCTTCATCGGAAAACTGGTGAAAACGGACAGCACGGAATACTACAACCAGTACAATACCACCGCGACCTTCGAGAAGGGCACGCTGACGAAGCTGGTGTGCGCCGATTATCCCGCCGGCCCGACGGAGTAAACCGAATGATCAGGGGGACACGCCATTTCTACGGTGTGTCCCCCTATTTTTCCAGATAACGCGCACGCACCGGGAAGAAACCCGAGGAAAGCCTCCAGGAAAGCCCACGGTTTCGCGCAAGCCGGATTCGGTTCGGCGTCTCAGCCCGCCTGGGCCACGCAGTCCCGGCAGGGAATCCCCAGGGCGGCGAGGACTTCCTCCACGGCGCCCACGGGGGTGATTTCCAGCTGATCCCGCACCTCTCTGGCCACGTCCTTCAGGTCGTCCACATTGTCCCGGGGAATGAACACACGCTTCACCCCGGCGCGCTGGGCGGCCATCAGCTTCTCCGGCAGCCCGCCGATGGGGTTGACGTCCCCCTGGAGGGAGACTTCCCCGGTCATGGCGACGGCGGGGGGAATCGGCGTCCCGGTCACCAGAGAGGCCAGGGCGGTCGTCAGGGTAATGCCGGCGGAGGGCCCGTCCTTGGGCGTGGCCCCGTCGGGCACGTGGATATGAAGATCGTGATCCGCGAAGGCCCTGGCCTGCTCCGGCAGGAGGTTTTTTACCAGGCTCACGGCGATCTGGGCGGATTCCTTCATGACGTCGCCCAGCTGCCCGGTAACGGTGGTTTTGCCGGCTCCCTCGGTCAGGAGGGTCTGGATATACAGGATTTCGCCGCCCACGGGCGTCCAGGCCAGCCCGGTCACGATGCCGGGGCGGGCGCTTTCCCGCACCTGGCGGTGATGCAGCGGGGCGTCCTCCAGATAATCCCCCAGGTTATCCGCCGTGACGGCGATTTTGGTCTCCGGATGATCCACCAGGGCGACCGCCGCCCCGCGGCAGAGCTGATCCATCCGCTTCTTCAGCCCGCGGACGCCCGCCTCCCGGGTATAGTCGGCGATGATTTTATCCAGCGCCGATTCCTCGACGGTCAGGGCGCCCTCCGGCAGGCCGGCCGCCGCGATGGCCTTGGGCAGCAGGTGCTCCCGGACGATGGCCCGCTTTTCCAGGGGCGTGTAGCCCTGGAAGCGGATGACCTCCATCCGGTTCAGCAGGGGCTCCGGAATCGTGTCCAGGGAATTCGCCGTGCAGATAAACAGCACGTCGCTCAGGTCGAAGGACACGTTCAGATAATGATCCGTGAAATGAGCGTTCTGCTCCGCATCCAGCACCTCCAGCAGCGCGCTGGCGGGATCCCCGGCGTAGGACTGGCTGAGCTTGTCGATCCCATCCAGCACCATGACCGGGTTGGACACCTCCGCCTTGTGAATGGCGTCGATGATGCGGCCGGGCATGGAGCCGATGTAGGTCCGCCGGTGGCCGCGGATGTCCGCCTCGTCCCGGACGCCGCCCAGGGCCACCCGGGCGTATTTGCGGCCCAGGGCCTTGGCGATGCTGGCGCCGATGCTGGTTTTCCCGGTTCCCGGCGCGCCGACAAAGCACAGGATGGAGCCGCTCTGCTCCCCCTTCAGGCGCATGACGGCGATCTGCTGCAGGACGCGCTTTTTGACCTTGTCCAGCCCGGAATGATCCGCGTCCAGCACGGCGCGGGCCTGCTCCATGGAAATCTCCTGGGCGGGGGTCTTTTTCCAGGGCAGGCTGCTCAAAAGATCCAGCCAGTCCGTCAGCATGCCCGCCTCCGGGCTGTTGGCGCCTTCGCCCTTCAGCCGGGACAGCACCTTCCGCCCTTCCTTCAGGGCAGCCTCGTTCATGCCGGCCTCCTCCAGTTTCAGCTCCAGCCGGCGAACCTCCGAAACGTTTTCCGGATGCATTTCGTCCAGCTCCTTCTGGAGATAGGACATCTGCTTGCGGATGGCGGATTCCCGATACAGCTTTTCGTGATCCTCCTGCTGGGCCGTTCGCGCCTCGGTCTGGACATCCGCCAGCTCGATGCCCTCCATCAGCAGACGCTCCAGGGCGTCAAAGCGCTTCCGGAGGGAGCTTTCCCTCAGCAGGGCATAGAAATCGTCCTCATTATAGCGCATCCAGGGGGACACAGCCGCCGCCAGGGTCCAAAGGCTGTCCCAGGAGGCGGAGAAAGAGCGGATCATGGGCTCCCACCGGTTGCCTTTGGAAAACTCCAGGATCCGGTTCTTGATCTCCCGGAGCCGCCGCCCGGCGTCCTCCGGATCCAGGTCGGCCCGGTCGCTCAGGCGGCTGAGGGTCATGCTGATGCTCTTTCCGCGCAGCACCGCGGTTTCCTCCACCGTCACCCGGTTCTGGACGCCGATGGACAGGAAGCCGTTCTCGTTGACCTCCTGGATAACGCCGGCCACGCCGATGTTATAGAAGCTGTCCGAGGTCAGCTCCGCGCGGGCCTGCTCGCTTTTCTGGAACAGGATGCTGACCTTTTCGCCAACCGCGGGCGCCTTTCCGGCGGCTTCCTGATAGACGTCGCTCCGCAGCCAGAGCTTTGCCTCCGGCAGCAGGATCGTATGATAAAGGGGCAGTACAGACATTGCGATCATTCCTCCGATCGTTGACAATCAAAACATTGACAACTGTCAAGTTTGTGCCATCATAGCATGAACCTTGACAGCTGTCAAGCTTTTTGATAAAATCTTTTTCATCAAAGCAGAAGGAGCTCCTTGCATGTACTGCGGCAGCAATAAAACGGCCCTGTCCTCCCAGAAACAGATCGCGGAGGCACTGCTCCGCCTGATGGCGGATCACCCTTACGCGGATATTTCCGTTTCTTCCCTGTGCCGGGAGGCGGGGATTTCCCGCCAGACCTTTTACAGCCTTTTTACGTCCCGGGAAAACGTGGTGGTCTTTACCCTGCAGGCCAATTACTGTTACGCCCCCTCCGAGGCCCTGTCCAGGGGCGGGGAGGGGGAAAAAAGCGGCGGGCTGCGGGCCCTGTGCCGGGGATACGCGGCGTATATCCTGCAAAACCGGGATTTTCTCCGGATGATGGTCAAAAACCGGATTGATTATCTGCTCTATGACAGCATCAGCGAGGCGCTGGGGACCTGCGAATGCTTTCTGCCCGGGCTGGACAGCCGCGTCCGGCCCTACGCCGTCAGCTTTTACGCCGGAGGGATTTCCAGCGTCGCCCGCACCTATGCCCGGGAGGGCTGCGCCGCGACGGAAAAAGAGCTGGAGCAGCTGCTGTATCTGCTTTTGAGCGGCTCGCTGCTGTAATACTTCCCGATGGGAAACCGGGGAGGAGAAGAAATGAAAGGAAAAGGAAAGAAGGCCTTGCTCCTGGCGGCGGCGTATTTTGCGCTGCTGGGGCTGCTGCTGCTCTTTGAAAGAAGCGACCCGGCCTCCGGCATCCGAAGCCTCTGGGACGCAATCTGGTATTCCGTCGTGACGCTGACGACGGTGGGCTACGGGGATCTGGTTCCCGCGACGGCAGGCGGCCGGGCGGTGGGAGTCATATTTTTGCTGGGCAGCCTGGGCATCCTGGCCGCCCTGGCCGCGGCCGCCTTCGCCCTGTTCCGGGAAAGGCTGCTTCCCCGGATGCGGATGCTTTCTCTGCGGGGAAAGCCGGTATATCTTTTTTCGGAGGAAAACGGCGCCTCCCGGGCGCTGGCCGCACAGCTTTCCCGGGAGAAGGATCGGCCCTGGACGGTCTTTGCCGACAGCGACGGAAAGGAAGAGGAACGGCGAGAAGAAAGAACCCTGCGCCGGCCGGAGCCCCTGGAAGAGCTGCTCCGGATGGGCGGGCCAAGGGTGCGGCCGAAGGGCGTTTTCCTGATGGCCGAGGATACGGAAAGAAATCTGCTCCAGGCGGCGGATCCCGCCCTTTCCGGGCTGCCGGTCTACTGCCGGGCGCCGGAGACCGAGGGCCTGCCGGGAATCCGGTTTTTCAACGCCGAGGAATGCTGCGGCCGGTCATATTGGCGGGGGCATCCCCTGTCCCGGAAGGAAAAAACCATTCTGCTGATCGGCAGCGGCGCGCTGGCGCAAAGCCTGCTGGAGCAGGCGATCCTGGTCAACTGCCGGGCGCCCTTCCAGCATTGCGAATATCATCTTTTCGGGGACTGGAACGAATACCGGCGGCTGCATCCCGCCCTGGAGGCACATCTGTTCGCCCCCGGCACATCCGCGGATGCCTTCCTTTTTCACGGGGCGTCCTGGGCGGCAGACCCCGCCCTGCTGGAGGGGGCCGACCGGATCATCTTCTGCGGGGATGAGGCGGAGGCCAACGCGGCGGGGGCCGGAAGGCTGATCCGGTATTTCCCGACAGGAGCGCGCCTTTTCGCGGCGGGCGCCTGGGCGCCGGCGCCGGCCGTGGCCTTCGGCGGCGACGCGGAGGTGTTCACGCCCGAGGCGGTGATGGGAAGGGAACAGGACCGGGCGGCCCGGGCGATGCACGAGATCTACCGCGAAAAAACGGGGGCCGGGCCGGTCTGGGAGGAGCTGACGCCCTTCCAGCGGATGTCCAACCGGGCGGCGGCGGACCACTTGCGGACGAAGCTGGCGATCCTTCTGCCGGAGGAAAACGCGCCGGAGCCGACGGCGGAAAACATCCGGAAAGCCCTGGAACGCCTGGCCGGGGCCGCTGCGGGGGAGCGGGAGGCCTTCCGCCGAAACGAGCACGAGCGGTGGGCGCGGTTCCACTGGCTGTTTAACTGGCGATACGGGGAGAAAAAGGACGGGGAGCGGCGGACGCATCCCGCCCTGACGGATTTTGACCACCTTTCGGAGACGGAACAGGCCAAGGACGACGCCGCCTGGGAAAACCTTCGGTTCTTCGAGGAGGAGGAAGGAAAAGGATGATGCGGATCCCGATGCTGATTCTGACGCTGGCGGCCTGCTTTCTGGCGGCGATTCTGAATCTGGCGGTGAAAAGCCGCTATGACCGGGCCTTCACCCGGATCGCCCTTTTGCTGACCGGGGCCATCGGCGCGGTGATGTACGGATACGGCTATGCCTGGACCCTGGGCTTTACGCCCGTGGCGCTGTTCCGGGCGCTGCTGGCGGTCTGCCGGATGTTCGCGGGGATCAACGATCTGTCCGCCATCCAGGAGGCGCCCTGGTTCCGCAGCCCCGCGGTGATGACGATTTTCTGGATGGGGCATTTTCTGGGCTTTTACGTGACCGCAAGTGCCACGATTACGACCCTGGGGGAAAGGCTTTTGCGGCGGATCCGGGTGCTGATGCTGAAAAGAGGGCCGCTGCTGCTGATATACGGGGCGGGGGAGAATGCCATCCAGTACGGAAAGGACGCGGCGCAGAAAAAGCACCGGGCTATCCTGTATGTCGATCCGGAGGACCGGGGCGTGGAAGCCACGGTCAAAACCTTCGGGGCCCTGGCCGACAGCGGAAAGGACGCCCTGCATCCGGACGCGGGCTTCCTGCGGCGGATCGGGATGAAGCCCGGCGGGCGGAACCTGGAGGTGGCCCTCCTGCACGGGAACGGGCCCGGCAGCCTGCGCTTCGCCATGGAGATGCGGGACGCGCTCGCGGAGGCGGGCATCGGACCGGAGCAGACGAGCCTTATGGCCTGCGGGATCGGAGAGGCGGAGGATCGGCTGCTGGCCACCGCGGGAAAAGGATACGGCAGCGTGTATGTCTTCGATGAATATGAGCTGGCCGCGCGGCAGGTGATCCGGTATTATCCGCCCTGCGACAGCGTGACCTTTGACGAAGCTGGCCGGGCGGAGCAGGATTATCACGCGGTGATCGTGGGCTTCGGCCGGATGGGCCGGGCGATGCTGAATCATCTGGTCATGAACGGCCAGATGGAGGGATCCACCTTCCGGGCCGATGTCTTCGACACCCTGCCCCAGGACGGGCCATTGCTGGATCATCCGATGCAGGAGGCCTACGATATCCGCTTCCACAGCGCGGGCGGCCATTCGAGGGATTTCTACGCCTTTCTCCTGGAACACCTGGGGAAGGTTCAGGCCATCTTTCTGTGCACCGGGGCCGCGGCGGAAAACGCGGACATGGCGGACGACCTGACCGCCTGGTATCATCAGAATCCGGAACGGCCCGCTCTGATCTCGGTTTCCAGGGAGGGGATTTTCGCCATCGACCGGGACGGATGCGAAACGGTGTATTCCGGCCTGTACCGGACCGACGTGCTGGATCCCCGCCGGATGGACGCCCGGGCAATGCAGATTCACGCCGTCTGGGCGAAAAACCCGAAAGGCCCGGAGGAAGCGTGGAAAAGCTGCGACGCCTTCGGGCGGGCCAGCTGCCGGGCGGCGGCGGACTTCTATCCGACGCTGCTGCGGGCGGCGGGCCGCCAGCAGGAGGAAGTCATCGGGGGGAACTGGCCGCCGGAAGGGGAGATGATGGAAAACCTGGCCCGGACGGAGCATCTGCGCTGGTGCGCCTTCCATTCCATGATGGGCTACCGCCCGATGAGCGAGGCGGAATTTGAGGAGCAGGTTCGCCGGCTGCGCCAGGGGCAGGACATTTCCCTGGGCAAGGATCGGGAGAGGCGGCTTCATGCCTGCCTGGTGCCCTGGGAGCAGCTGGACGCACTTTCGGCAAAGGTCGGCGAGGTTACGGGCCGGCGGGTGGACTACAAGGAGATGGACCGGGAAAACGTCCGGGCCCTGGCGCAGGTGCTGAAGGCCTCCGTGAGGATGGAGAGGGGCGCGGAGCCGTGAGCGAGAAGATTTACGACGCCTTTATCAGCTACAGCCATCAGGATCTGAAATGGGGAAAATGGCTGCAGAAGCGGCTGGAGAATTACCGGATTCCCCGGGGCCTTCGGGGGAAGGAAGGCAGAGGGCATCTGCGCGTCTTCCGGGACCAGACGGATCTGGCGGGGGTGGAGCTGCACGATTCCCTGCAGAAGGCGCTGGAGAGCGCCCGGTATCTGATCGTCATCTGTTCCCCGGCCTCGGCGGCCTCCAGATGGGTCAACGAGGAGGTGCTGGCCTTTCAGCGGCTGGGCGGTGGGGATCGGATCATCCCCTTCATCGTGGCCGGGGAGCCGGGCAGCGACCGGCCGGAGCAGGAATGCTATCCCCCGGCCCTGCGGAATCTGGAGGACCGGGAGCTGCTGGGTGCCAATGTCCAGGAAATCGGCAGGGGCAAGGCGTCCCTGAAGGTGCTGTCCATCCTGCTGGAGGTCCGGTTCAACCGCCTGGCGGACCGGGACCGGAAGCGGAGGTGGATCCGGGGCCTGACGATGGGCGCGGCGGCGCTGGCCGCGGCGGTTATCGGCGTCACAGTATGGGCCCGGGAGCGGGCGGCGGCCTACGACGGATACGCCGCGACGCTTTTGACCAAGCAGCGGGAGGATTTTGACGAGAAGGACACGGCGCTGCTGGAGCGGTCGGCGGAGCTTGGAAACGTGGTGGCCATGCGGATCCTGGCGGACTGCTGCTCCCGGGGATACGGCGGCCCCGTCGACGAGGGAAAAGCCTTTTTCTGGCGGAAAAGGGCTGCGGAGATGGGGGACACGGCCTCCATGGTGGAGCTGATGAACCATTACGTGAACGGCGTCGGCACGGAGAGAAACCTTGCGGAGGGCTACGCCTGGGCCCGCAAGGTCGCTGACAGCGGCAACGGGGAAGCCATGCGGATCATCGGGAACATGTATATGAACGGCATGGGCGTGGAAGAAAACGAAGGGGAGGCCTTCGCCTGGTTTCAGAAGGCGGCGGAGGCCGGGAACGCCCCGGGCATGTTCCAGCTTTCCGTGTGTTATATTCTGGGGATGGGAACGGAAAAAAATATCCCTCTGGGAATTTCCTGGGCGGAGAAGGCTGCCGCGGCCGGGGACACCCGCGCCATGGTGACCCTGGGGACGGTATACAGGCTGGGGGATCAGATTCCGGAGGATCCGGAAAAATCCTTCGAATGGTACCGGCGGGCCGCGGCCTCCGGCGAGGCGGAGGGCCTGTATCGCATGGGTTGGTGTATCGAGAACGATTACGGAATGCAAAACGCCGCCCGGGCCTGGTATGAGGCCGCCGCGGAGGCCGGCAGCGAAGAGGCGAAGGAGGCCCTGGAAAGAATGGGCAGGCAGCCCTGACAGGGAAGAAGAGTCCCTGTCAGACAATCCTCCTTAAACAGTGCGCGCAATGACCTCCTCCGGGCTGTTCCAGAGGAAGCTATCCTCCAGGGAACGGAAAGCGCGTACGCAGGCACAATCTGGTCCCGGAGGAATGCTTGAAAAAAACAACGGATTGCTGTATGATGATCGGGATTGATTCGGAGAGTGGGAAGTTTGTCCCCTGAGAACCGAAACAGTGCGAAACGACACGGACGGGTCAGGGGACGCACGCTTTCCGGAACCGGGGAAAGATCCCCGGCCGACGGGACGGATTCCCGGAGAAAGCGGAGCGGCGGACTGAATCCGCTTTGGCAAAAGGAGGATTTTGATGGGCGTTTTTTCAAAGCATCTGCGTTATCGGGAAGCGGGGGAGCGGCCCAACGTGGTGAACACGCAGCGCTTCGGAGAGCCGGTCCGTTCGCTGTTTACATCGACGAAGGTGTTTTCTTTGCGGCGTCATATCGATATTACCGATGGCGCCGAGAAGGTGGTCTATACAGCCGAGACCAAGTTCCCCTCCCTGCATGACAAAACGGACATTGCCGACGCGGCGGGGAATCACGTGGCCCACATCGAGAGAAAGCTTTTCTCGTTCCATGAGCGGCATTTTGTCACCATGGCGGACGGGAAGGCTTTCCAGGTTTCCACCGAGCTGTTCCATCTCGTCCGGGATGTGAACAATATCGAGGGGTTGGGCTGGCAGCTGCGGGGGAATATTGCCGCGCTGAATTTTGAGCTCTTTGATGAGAAAGGACAGATCATCGCCCTGATTTCCCAGAAGATGCTCTCCCTGCACGACAAATACTGCATGGATATCTTCCAACCCCAGTATGAGCATGAGGTGGTGGCGATTCTGGTGACGCTGCAGCATATGATCAAGGATCGGGAAAGCAGCGTATCGGTGGGAACCGGTTCCAGCTCCGGAGACTAATGATATATAAGTCGAAAGAAAACAGCCGCAGAGATGTGCGGCTGTTTTTTCGGCTCTTTCGGCCTCAGGCGTTGAGGGCCTCGATGATTTCCGGAAGCTTCCGGTCGACCTCGTCGTTTTCCAGCTGGCAGGTGCCGGCGTTATGATGACCGCCGCCGCCGTATTTCAGGCACAGCTCCCCGATATCCACCTTGGAGCCGCGGTTGACGATGCTCTTGCCGATCATGACGGCGGTGTTCTGCTTCCGGAAGCCCCAGGCCACATGGACGGAAATCTGGCATTCGGGATAGAGGGCGTAGATCATGAAGCGGTTTCCGGCGTGAATGATCTCTTCCTTCCGGAGATCCAGGACGATGACCTTGCCGTGTACCTGGGCGATGCGCTTGAGCTGTTCCCGGAACAGATCCGCCTGCTCAAAATAGAGATCGACCCGCTCCTTGACATCCGGCAGGGCGAGAATCTCTTCGATGGAATGATCCATGCAGAAATCGATGAGCTGCATCATCAAATCATAGTTGGAGATCCGGAAATTCCGGAACCTGCCCAGCCCCGTCCGGGGATCCATCAGATAGTGCAGCAGCACCCATCCGGAAGGATGCAGGATTTCATCCATGGAGAAATCGGCGCTGTCGCCCTTGTCCACCGCGGCCATCAGCTCCTCGCTGACCCGGTCGAATCTATCCTTCCCGCCGTAGTAGTCGTAGACCACGCGGGCGGCGCTGCGCTGGTTGGGATCGATGATCAGCTTCCCGCCGGTTTCCGTCGCCTTCAGACGGTCCACCTCGGATTCGTGATGGTCAAAGGCGATGGCCACCCGGGGATCGTAGGGCAGATTGGTCGTAATATCCCGGCCGGAGAGCTCCACCTTCCCATCCTGCACGTCCTTGGGATGCACGAATTTGATATCGTCGATGAGGCCGATTTCCTTCAGCATCATGGCGCAGGCCAGGCCGTCAAAATCGCTGCGGGTTACAAGTCTGTATTTTTCCATCATGGTTCCCTCCTCGGATCACTTTTTTCCTTGCCGCCATTTTATCATAAAGCTTCCGGCTGTCAAGAAAAAAGAGGAGTTCAGTGGAGAACTCCTCCTTATTCAGCGAAGGACAACAGGCAGGAAAAGGCACGGGGCAGATCATTCCTTCGGGTTTTCGAAGCCGAGATGCCCATCTTGCCGGGAGAGACGGAGGATTTCCTCCTCCGGAATAGGCTTGCAGTAGTAGAAGCCCTGGAGACGGGAACAGCCGATCTCCCGCAGGAAGGCGATCTGATCCTCCTGCTCCACGCCCTCGCAGATGGTGTCGATGCCCAGGGCCTGGGCCATTTTCATCAGCTCGGTCAGGATGATCCGGCTGCGGTTCCCGTGGTCAAACTCCTGCATGAAGCGCATGTCGAATTTGATCAGCTCCACATCCATCCGCTGCAGCACATCCAGGGAGGAATAGCCGTTGCCGAAATCATCCAGCCAGACGGGGAAGCCCAGCTGGCGGAAGCGCTTTACCTGCGCCTCGATGAAGTTGAAATCGCTTCCGAGGACGCTTTCGGTAATTTCGATATTGAGCAGATTCCGGGGGATTCCAGCCTGATCCACCCTTTGGCGGATTTCTTCCACCATGTCCCGCATGTCAAAATCGGACCGGGACAGGTTAACGGACTGGGGAACCAGAGGCAATCCCTTTTTCCGGAAACGCTTCAGCTTCGCCAGCACCTGTTCCACGATGTACAGATCCAGCCGGTAAATCAGGTTGGCCTCCTCCAGCACCGGGATAAACTCCCCTGGGGATATCAGGCCGCGCTCGGGATCCATCCACCGGGCCAGGGCTTCCTCGGAGCAGATCAGGCCGCTGGCGGTCCGGATAATCGGCTGATAATAGACCTGAATCCAGTTTTCCGACATGGCCTGGGAGAGATGGGTGAGGAAATACTGCTGCTGTTCCGTGGATTTCTTCAGCTTCGCGTCGAAATTCCGGAAGGCGGATGCAAAGGTGTAGGGAATATCGTCGCAGGCGATTTTGGCATAGTCGCAGGCGGTGCTGATGTCCACGGGATCGGGATGATCCCGGTAAATGCCCACCATGACGGCGGGATGCTCCGGGCCTTCGGCGGGGGCGGAGGAGGCCCAGGCCAGGAAGAACTTCTCCAGAACCGCCTCCAGACCGATTTGCTCCGTAATGACGACAAAATGATCCTGGCCGAAGCGGCTGCAGTTTTCCTTTCCGAAGGCGGAAATGAGCTGCTGGGCAAAGGCGTGAAGCAGGCGGTCGCCGGCGGCGAAGCCGTGCTGCTGGTTGAAAAACTTCATCCCGTTGAGGTTCATATAAAGGAAGGCGCAGGGCTCCTTCCGCGCCAGGGCCGCCTCCCGCTTTTTCCGGGCCAGCTCGAAGAAATGGCTCATGCCGGGCAGCCCGGTCAGCAGATCGTAATAGTTTCCCTGCAGCACGTTTTCCTGCAGGCGGGACTCCAGCTGATCCCGGTATTCCTCCTTTTCATTTTCCAGCACGAAGGTATGCAGCACGCAGGTTCCGAGCATGCAGCCGATGGCGTACATGGGCAGAAGGGGAAGCAGCACCTGGGCGACGACGAAGGCGATCATGGACAGGCTGAAGATGCCGATGGTCCTGTAGCGATACTTTTTCGCCCCCTCTCTTTGGCCGGAAATCCGGAAGGTGTAGAGGGCGGCGAACAGGAACATGGCCACCTGGAGAATGAGGGAAATGTATCGCCCGAAGGCCGCGTGATAGGCGCCATCGGCGTCAAAATAGAAAAGGAAGGGCACGAAGCAGTTGACGGCCGTGGCGACGATGATAAACGCGGCACAGATCTGCCCCGCGATCAGCAGGATCCGCCCGTAGCGATCCCGGCTGCCCGTATAGGCCACGGCATACCGGGCCCAGAGCAGGGCGGAGAAGGCCATGGCGACAAAATAAACGCAGGTATCCACATAGCAGGCGAAGGTCAGCCCCGCGTCATACAAAAGACCCCAGAGGATATCCGTGACATAATACAGCGCGACCGCCGCCAAAAAGGCGCGATAAGAACGCCGGGCGGGGATGATTTCGCTTCCGGCTTTTTTCAGAAGGACGTCATGATTGATGATCAGCAGAATGACCAGGGCCAAAAGGCCCCCGCTGGAATAAAGCACAACGCTCCGCCTCCTGTACGCGAAGTACAGCGTAATAATACTCTATTTCATGGGGAAAAGCAACCGAAATAAGGCCCAGATCGGACAAAAAACATAAGAAGTTTGCAAAAACGTGACAAAAGTGTTACTATTTATCCGCAACAACGACTGCCCGCCGGAAAGAAGGGCGGATAAAGGAGGAATGGTCAATGAAAGGAAGAAGATGGACGGCGATACTGGCTGCGGCGGTGCTGATGATTCTGAGCGCCTCCATGGCCCTGGCGGCCGGAGACACCTATTATGTTTATACCGAGAACGGAAAAACCCTGAATGTCCGCTCCCAGCCCTGGGTGGCGGACGACACGCTGGTGGGCAGGCTGCCCTACGGCGGGCGGGTGCAGGTGCTTTATTTCGACGGGCAGTGGGCCTGCATCGAGCATTCCTGGTATAAGAACGGGAACGCCGACAACGTGGCCTGGGTGCAGAAAAAGTACCTGGTTCGGAACAAGCCCGGCTCCGGCGGCGGCTCGTCTTCATCCTCCAGCACCAGCAAGCCGGCGGCCACCACCGGGGCCATCGGCGTCATGAACCGGGAGTTCAAGACCCTGCACCAGGTGGATCCCTTCATCATCGAGGCCAAGCCCGTCCGCTCCAGCGGCTTTGTCAATCTTCGCTGGGCCCCTCACGAGGAGGCGGAAATCGCGGGCATCGCCTATTCCGGCCACGAGCTGCAGGTGCTGGCCATCAGCAACAACTGGTATCAGGTCGAGGAACCGGCGAGCGGGAAAATCTGCTTTGTAATGCGGAAATACACGGTCGTCCAGTAAACGGACGGGGAGGAGACGAAAATGAAAAAGCTACTGGCTGTTTTGCTTTGCGCGGCCCTGATGACGGCCTGCGGGGCCGCCCTGACGGAGGAGGGGACGCTGCAGTCCTTCGGAACCATCGACGCCAACGGCCTTTACGCCCTGACCGGGAAGCTGCCGGAGGGCTACACCTTTGATATCGAAACCGCGGAGACCGGGCTTCTGCACGGAAGCCTCCGGAACCCGGACACGACGAAGCCCATCCTGGCCTTTACGGTCATCTTTGACGAAACCTACGCGGAGGTGGAGCGGCTCAACGACCTGGGGGCGGAGGATCTGGCCTTCCTGGAGAGCACCTTCGAGGATCCGGAAAAGCAGGTTTCCTATACGGAGACGGCCTACGGCACCAAGCTGATGTGCGTCAGCACCCAGGTGGGCGGATGGGAGTATTTTACCATCCTGACCATCTATAAGGGATATCTGGTGGAGATCAATATGTTCGCCGGCGAAGGCAGCGGCGGGACGCTGACCGAGGAGCAGAAAAAAATCGCGGTGGATTTCCTGAGCAATATGAACTTTGAGGGCATGACCGCCGCGCCAAAGGCGGAATAAGGACGGATTTCTTCCTGGGAACGGCTTGCGGCCGTTCCTTTTTTTGTGGCCGCAGACCGGAGCCAGGGCTTTCCTGACCGGAAAGCGGCGCATGGAGAGAAGACGCTTTTCGAGAACGCGGCGTCCTGCGTATTTTTTTGCGGCCGGGTTGCGAATCGCAGGGAGAGAGGGCTTTTCCGAGCGTGGGTGGGGAAGGCCCGACATTGTTTTTTTTCGTGACTGGGTTGGGCATTTCATTGACAGGGAATGCCGGTTATGTATACAATGCAGGCGAACAGCTTCCCCGGAAGGGGGACAGGAAAAGGAGAACGCGCATGAAACCCTATCGCGAAATGACCGTCGAGGAGCTGACCGAGGAGCGGGCCCGGCTGAAGGAAATCTATCACAAGACCCAGTCCCTGGGCCTGAGCCTCGACATGAGCCGGGGCAAGCCCTGCCAGGAGCAGCTGGATCTGAGCATGGGCATGATGGACGTGCTGGACAGCAACTCCGACCTGACCTGCGAGGACGGGACGGACTGTCGGAACTACGGCCAGCTGACGGGCATCGAGGAGGCCCGGGAACTGCTGGGCGACATGATGGAAAACAACCCGAAGGACATCATCATCTATGGCAACTCCTCCCTGAACGTGATGTTCGACACGGTGGCCCGGGCCTGGTCCCACGGGGTGATGGGAAACACGCCCTGGTGCCGCCTGCCGGAGGTCAAATTCCTCTGCCCGGTTCCGGGATACGACCGGCATTTCGCCATGACCGAGTATTTCGGCATCCAGATGATCCCGGTGCCCATGACGCCGACCGGGCCGGATATGGACATGGTGGAGCAGCTGGTTCGGGAGGATCCCGCCATCAAGGGGATCTGGTGCGTTCCGAAATACAGCAACCCCCAGGGCATTTCCTATTCGGACGAGACGGTCCGCCGCTTCGCCCGGCTCAAGCCCGCCGCCCCGGATTTCCGGATTTTCTGGGACAACGCCTACGGCATGCACCATCTCTATGACGACCGGCAGGATTATCTGATCGAGATTCTCGCGGAATGCAAGCGGGCGGGGAACCCGGATCTGGTCTACAAGTTTTCCTCCACCTCCAAGATTACCTTCCCGGGCAGCGGCATCGCGGCCCTGGCCACCAGCCCCAACAACATGGTGGACTTCCTGCACCACCTGAAGCACCAGACCATCGGGCATGACAAGGTGAACCAGCTGCGGCATGTGCGCTTCTTCGGCAATATCCACGGCATGGTGGAGCATATGCGGAAGCACGCCGCCATCATCCGGCCCAAGTTTGAGGCGGTGGAGACCATTCTGGAGCGGGATCTGGGAGAGCTGGAGATCGGGACCTGGACCAAGCCCCTGGGCGGATATTTCATCATGTTCGACGCCCTGCCGGGCTGCGCGAAGGACATCGTGACCCGGGCGAAGAAAGCCGGGGTCAAGATGACGCCCGCCGGCGCCACCTGGCCCTACGGCAAGGACCCGAACGATACCAATATCCGGATCGCGCCCACCTATCCCTCCATCGCGGAGCTGACCCAGGCCATGGATCTGTTTACGGTCTGCGTCCGGCTGTCCGCCTCCAAGAAGATTCTGGCGGAGAAGACCGGGGCGGTACAATAAGACCCTGATTCCGGCTCCCTCCCGGGGGCCGGTTTTTTACGCAGCTATGCGGGGGTTACGGCACGCTTCGGAATGCGCTTTCGCCTCCTTCCAGGGGGATTCCGAAGGGCCGCCGCCGTTTCTTCCACGGGGGATCCGCAGGGGCCGCCTCCGCTTCTTCCGCGGGGAGGAAAGGAGACGGCAGCTTCTCTTTTTCCGTGGGGGACGGGGAGCGATCGGCCCTTCTCTTTCCCTTGCCAGCGGGGAAAGGGTCGTGATATACTTGCAGGAGCCGCCCGCCCCATCGGGGAGGCGGAATAACGGTTCTGGAGCGTGACCCATGCTGAAGCGCCTGATCGGCACCCGGGCTTTTTACGGGAGTGTATTGAAGCTGCTGATTCCCATCATCGTTCAGCAGTTTATTACCAGCTTTGTTTCCCTGCTGGATAATGTGATGGTGGGCAGCCTGGGGACGGAGGCAATCTCCGCCGCCTCCATTGCCAATTCCGTGCTGATGGTGTTCAACCTGGCCATTTTCGGCGGGCTCAGCGGCGTCAGCATTTTTGGCGCCCAGTTTTACGGCCGGGCGGACATGGAGGGCATGCGGCATACCTTCCGGATCAAGCTGTATTTCTGCGCGATATGCTCTCTGATCGGCATCCTGATCTACCTTTTGGCGGGAAGAAGCTTTATTCAGGCCTTCCTGCGGGGGGACAGCAACGGCGGCGATATGGCCCTGACCCTGGAGGAGGGAACCGGATACCTGATGGCCATGCTGTGGGGGCTGGCACCCTTTGCCATCGTGCAGACCTACGCCGGAACCCTGCGGGAAGCAGAGGAAACGGTGGTGCCCATGGCGGCGGGGATTGCCGCCATCGTGACGAATCTTTTCCTGAACTGGGTGCTGATTTTCGGCCACCTGGGCTTTGCCCCCATGGGAACCCGGGGAGCCGCCATCGCGACGGTCATTTCCCGGTATGTGGAGCTGGCGGTGGTGGTCATTTATGCCCATACCCATACGACGCGCTATCCCTTCGTCCGGGGCGTTTACCGGAGCTTCCGGGTGCCCGGGAAGCTGATCCGCCGCGTGATTCCCACGGCCGCGCCCCTGCTGGTCAACGAGATCCTCTGGTCCCTGGGGATGACGGTGATCAATCAGCAGTATTCCTCCCGGGGGCTCAACGCGGTGGCCGCCCTGAACATTACCGGAACGGCCTGGAACCTGTTCTGCGTCATCATGTTCGCCATGGGCAGCGCGGTTTCGATCCTGGTGGGCCAGCGGCTGGGCGCGGGGAAAATCGAAGAGGCCCGGGACGTGGACCGGAAGCTGATTTTCCTGACGGAGGTGATCCACGTGATCATCGGTGCGGCCATGATTCTGGCTTCGCCCTACGTGCCCAGGCTGTATAACATCGGCCCGGAGGTTCAGGATCTGACAAGGCGGCTGCTGATTGTCGCCGGATTGAGCCTGCCGATCCATTCCTTCGCCCACGTGACCTATTTCACCATCCGCTCCGGCGGGAAAACGGTCATTACCTTTCTGTTCGACGCGGTCTATACCTGGGCGGTCACGGTGCTGCTGGCCTTTATCCTGTGCCGGTTTACAAGCTGGCCCATCGTGACGATCTACGCCTGCGTCCAGTTTGTGGACGTGATTAAAATCGTGATCGGGCTGAAGATGCTGAAATCCGGCTTCTGGGCCCAGAACGTGGTTTCCGATCTGGGGTAAGGGCGGAATATCGATTCGCACATGAAAGCATGATCGGAGCGCCGGAAACGCTTCGCCGGCTTGCTCCCGCCCGCGTCCGCGGCCGATCAGCAATCGCGGAGGGGCGGCCCCGAAAAGGGGGCTGCGGCGCTCTGCATCAGATGATAGGAGGAGGTATTATCATGGATCAGAATATGCGGAAGCGGAACGAGCTGCTGGCCCGGAAGGTCATCAAGGGCCTGGAAAGCCGGAACATGACGGGCTATTACTGCGCGACCCGGGAGGAGGCGAAGGCGAAGGCCCTGGAGCTGATCCCGGAGGGAAGCAGCGTAACCATGGGCGGCGCCATGAGCGCCCACGAAATCGGCCTGGTGGAAGCGCTGAAGACCGGAAACTACAACTTCATTGACAGGGATCAGATCGCCGACAAGCGGGCCGCCATGCTGGCCGCCTACGACGCGGACTTCTTCCTTTCCAGCGCCAACGCCATGACGGAGGACGGGGAGCTGGTCAACATCGACGGAAACGCCAACCGGGTTTCCGCCATCGCCCAGGGACCCCGGAAGGTTGTGTTTATCGTCGGGATGAACAAGGTCTGCAGCGATCTGGACGGGGCCATGAAGCGGGCCCGGAACGTGGCGGCCCCCGCCAACGCCCAGCGGTTCGGCCTGTCCACGCCCTGCGCGAAGACCGGCGCCTGCATGAACTGCAAATCGCCGGACACCATCTGCTGCCAGTTTCTGATTACCCGGTTCTCCCGCCATCCCGGCCGGATCCACGTGATCCTGGTCAACGATTTCCTGGGGTTCTGAGCGCGTGAGGCAGTTTGCCCCCGCCATCGCGGACGTGATGCTGCAGATGATCGCGGACGATCGGGAGTACCGGATGCACGAATAGCACGGTAAAAATTCTTCTTCTAATCTCTATATATATAGAGATATATATAGAAGAATGGTCGTTACACTCCCGAAGTAGGTAGGACTCCCTAAGTCCGTCCTACCTCTTCGAGGACTGTAACGGTAACCCCGCGGCGGGGAAGACCCCGGAATGGGGCGGTATAGAAAAGAGGAAAACGAAAAAAATGGAAAAGCTGACGCTGGAAAAAGCGAAGGAAATCAACGCGACCATGGTGACGGAGGATCATCTGCTGCTGCACGCGGCCAATGTTTCCGCCGCGATGGAGGCCATGGCCGCCCATTTCGGGGCGGACCCGGAGCACTGGGCGGCGGTGGGCTGGCTGCATGATTACGACTATGAAAAATATCCGGAGGAGCATCTGGCCCATACGGAGGAGCCTCTGCGGGAGATGGGCGTTCCGGAGGAAGATATCCGCGCGATCCTGTCCCATGGATACACGATCTGCACGGATGTGGAGCCGGTCTCGGAGATGGAAAAAAGCCTGTTTACCGTCGATGAGCTGACCGGCATCGTGCAGGCCGCGGCCCGGATGCGGCCGACGGGCATCGGGGACATGGAGCTGAAGAGCTTCATGAAAAAATGGAAGGACAAGCGCTTCGCCGCCGGATGCAACCGGGAGCTGATCCTGAAGGGCTGCGAGATGCTGGGCATGGACATCCGGGACGTGGCCGAAATCGTGATCCGCGGCATGCAGGCCCACGCGGAGGAACTGCGGCTTACGGGCGCGGCCGCCGAGTAAACGGATCCTTCATTTGATCGCGTTTTCCCGGGAGAGCATATCAGGGCTTTGGCGCCGGTCTGGACTTTGTAAGGTCGTTCACATTCAGGACAACCTCCGATAACATGTTCGCGCCAAAGGCCAGGAAGCCGGAGGGAGCCGGCAGCCGCATCAAGTGGCTGAAGCCGCTGTCGGACGCGATCCGGACGGCACGGTCCATATGATAATTGCTGCTCATCATGACGACCGGATCACCCGCCGGGACGATGCCGGCGATATTCCGGAAGTTCTCCTTCGTCGATTTTGCCTGATCCTCAAGAATCAGCCTGTCCTCCGGCACGCCTTGCCCGACCAGGACATCCCGCATGGCGGCGGCTTCCGTCCGTCCGCTTTCGTCCGGATTACCTCCGGTCAGAATCAGACGCGCCTGGGGGTATTTCTCCAGATAGCCCCGGCCCGTATCCAGCCGGGCCAGCAGGTCGGGGGCGGGCTGCCCGTTTTCCAAAGCCAGGCCGAGCACGATGGCATAATCCGCCTGGCCGGCGGTATTGATCATGCCGCCGACGATGACCTTTCCGCAGAAAAAGAGAATCACGGCGCTGAAAAGAACGACGGCGACACGCAGAACCCAGCCGATGACCTTGAGAATGACAGGTTTCCACCGGGTCAGGAGATTGAACCGGATATCCAGCGCAAACAGCAGAAGCACCCCGCAAAGGATGATCTGATACATAAACACACTCTTCAGATCCGCTCCCCGGACCACGGCGTTCATCCTGGCTGGCATGACAAGGGTCACGGAGATAATCAGATAAACGACCAGGAGCAGCAACACATCCCCGATGATCCTTCTGATGTTTGAAGTTCTCTTTCCGGTTTTCATTTCAAGGCCCTCCCCATCGTGCCAGGCTGTATTTTTTCTATTTCACTCAACCCCCGACGAAGAGATTCTTCCCCTTCTTCGCAGAGGGGGTGAACGCATGATGAGCATATCCTAAAAAGAAACAACGGTCAAGAAGCTGAGATTTCTTTTCGCAGGAATATGTCTGCCAGCAGAAAGAAACTGGCATATACCCCCCCGCTGATGGGCACAGAAAAGGGCACAGAACTTATGGAAAACGGACGGATGAAGGTCAGCGCCAAGATTGCTGCCAAGGTGAAGGAAGAGTTCGGCGTTGATGCCGCTGATGCCGTCACTGCAGAGAAAATCGAACTAAAAAAGACTGCCGCCAAGGCATCCCGGAAGGCCAAGGAAACAGTCAAAGCGGTAGAGACCAAGGTAGAGAAGAAAGTTACCAAGGAGAAGGCGGCAAAGCTGGAGATTATTGTTCAGTCGCCCATGGGCGGGAACATCACTGCCGAGGAGATTGCCGCGAAGGTTCCCGCTGGGGCCGAATCCGTATTTGTCCGGGTTGATCAGAATAAGCTCTGGTGGATTAAAGGCGAAGAGATCGGATCGGTTGATATTTGGTAAAAATGAAACACGCTCGTGCCGTAGTCATCGTACCGGTCGCGAGCGTTTCTCTTTCGGTTATACAGTTTCTTGCTGTCAACGGTTTTGGTGACGGGGCTGAAATCCCATGTAACGCGCCGTTGACGGTTCAGTTCCTTCTGAGCCTTCTTGCTCAGCTTGTCCTTCGGGACAAATCTGGCCATGATCATCACTCCCTTCCCATGGCGTACCTGGAGTATAACACGGGGTATCACACCGTACAAGGTCGAGATCAGAAAAATATCGGCGGCTATTGCCCCACAGTCGCGCCACATTGGCCCCTGTTTCCGCGAGAGAATGCTCGGTTGAGGAAACGGGGCGGGAATCTGGCGCAGGCCGCTTAAGAGGGCAAACAGGGGCAAAAAGAAAATCGGCCCGAAGGCCGGAAGAATTCAATCGAATCCCTTGTCAACTCTGGCGCTGAGTTGCTTCAGGCTGTCAATAATGCCATCAGCATTTCGGGCATCCCGGAGCCAGGCGCTCATTTCATTCATGTTGGCTGCATAATGGAGAAAATGCTGTACGAGATGATCATCTCCCTTTGCGACGGCTCCTGTGCTGAAGCAGATCTGTTCATCCGGCTTGTAGCCTTTCTGCAGACGGAGAATACCGTCATTCCGGTTTCCGGGGAGCGTGAAGACAACCTGATGCCGGACATCTTTCTCAGCCAGTATCCCCATGGAATAGACCACCAGTTCCCTGAATTCCTGTTCCGTCATTTTCATTGCCTCCTTCCAAGCAGGTCGGTCGGGTTGATGAAAAAGAGAACATTCCCCGGAAGGGAATTGGCAATATGAATTCGCCGTGTGCAGGAGAACTCCTCCTGACAGGAGAGTTTTTTTGGACAACATAGTTTTCAGAGAAGCGGAAATCGATGACGCTGAGAAAATGATCTCATATCTGAACATCGTTGGCAGAGAATCAGATAATCTCATGCACGGATCAAACGGGTTTAACGTGCCGATCGAAGCAAAAGCTTAGGCCGGTCATTGCTCTGCTGGATAAGTACAAAAAGCCATATGATATCGTCTATACCAATTTTGTCGGTACAATCGTATATGAAGATGACTGGCAGGTCGCTGTTTCGGTCAAGGACGGGAAAATGGTATGAATCTGTCAATTGACAAACCGCAGAGGATAATTATAATATAATTATGAGTATGCTGCATTTTGAATGGGATCCGCAGAAGGATCTGACGAACCGGAAGAAGCACGGAGTCTCTTTTGCAGAAGCATCCACGGTTTTCGAGGATGTCAATGCCCTGGTGATCAGCGATCCGGAGCACTCCGAGGATGAAGAGAGGTTTATCATCCTCGGATTCAGCCTGCAGGCAAATCTGCTCGTCGTCTGTCACTGCTACAGAGCATCTGAATCAGTCATTCGTATTATTTCTGCGAGGAAAGCAACGAAAAATGAAACCAGACAATATCATGAAGGATGAGGTGAGAACGGCTGTGAAGAAAGAATATGATTTTTCCAACGCACGGAAGAACCCGTATGCTGATAAAGTAAAACAGCAGATTACAATCAATCTGAACCAGAGCACAGTTCAGTATTTCAAGGATCTGGCGGAAAAGACCGGTCT
>JAZQCB010000029.1:0-6026 GCA_045546035.1 Clostridia bacterium | reverse complement strand
GGGAGAAGGGGCGCTGCGCCAGCATTTTCTGGATATGGGGGTGATTCCCGGGGCGGAGGTAACCCTGGTAAAGCTGGCCCCGCTGGGGGATCCCATGGAGCTGCGCATTCACGGATATGAGCTGACGCTGCGCCTGTCGGAGGCGGAAAAGATCGAAGCGACACCGGTGGAGCGAAAAGCCGCGCTGCCGGAGAAGGCGCGGGAGCGGAAAAAGACGGAGCACCCGGCCCTGGGCGAGCCCGGGGTGCACCATGTTCCGGGCGAAACCGAGCCCCTGCCGGACAGCCATACCCTGACCTTCGCCCTGGTAGGCAACCAGAACAGCGGCAAAACCACGCTTTTCAACCAGCTGACCGGCGCGAAGCAGCACGTGGGCAATTTCCCGGGGGTGACCGTCGACCGGAAGGACGGCGTGATCCGGGGCCACAAGCGCACGCGGATCACGGATCTGCCCGGCATCTATTCCATGTCCCCCTATTCCGGGGAGGAGATCGTCTCCCGTAACTTTGTGCTCAAGAACCGGCCGGACGCGGTCATCAACATCGTCGACGTGACCAATATCGAGCGGAACCTGTATCTGACGATGCAGCTGATCGAGATGGACCGGCCCATGGTCGTGGCGCTGAACATGATGGACGAGCTGACGGGCAACGGCGGCGGCATCGACGTCAACGCCATGGAAGAGGCGCTGGGGGTGCCGGTGGTGCCCATTTCCGCCGCGCGAAACGAGGGCGTCGACGAGCTGGTGACCCATGCGCTGCATATCGCCAAATATCAGGAAAAGCCGGTCCGCCAGGACTTCTGTTCCCAGCAGGAGCACGGCGGGGCGGTGCATCGCTGCCTGCATGCGGTTCAGAATCTGATCGAGGATCACGCGGAGAAAGCGGGGCTGCCCCTGCGCTTCGCCGCCAGCAAGGCCATCGAGGGGGACCGGCTGGTGCTGGAGCAGCTGCAGCTGGATCCCAACGAGCTGGAAACCCTGGAGCATATCACCCTGCAGATGGAGGCGGAACGGGGGCTGGACCGGAGCGCGGCCATCGCGGACATGCGCTTCTCCTTTATTGAAAGGGTCTGCGAGGCCAGCGTCACCAAACCCCGGGAAAGCCGGGAACGCGTCCGCTCCCAGAAGATCGACCGGATACTGACCGGAAAATGGACGGCGCTGCCGATTTTCCTGCTCATCATGTGGACGATTTTTTATCTGACCTTCGACGTGGTGGGGGCGTGGCTGCAGGGTCTGCTGGAGGAAGGAATCGGCGTCCTGACCGGATGGACGGACGCGGTACTGACCCGGGGCGGGGTCAACCCCGTGATCCACAGCCTGATCATCGACGGGATCTTCGAGGGTGTGGGCAGCGTGCTGAGCTTCCTGCCCATCGTGGTGGTCATGTTCTTTTTCCTGTCCCTGCTGGAGGACAGCGGATATATCGCCCGGGTGGCGTTTGTGATGGACCGGTCGCTGCGCAGAGTCGGCCTTTCCGGGCGGAGCATCGTGCCGCTGCTGATCGGATTCGGCTGCTCCGTGCCGGCGGTTATGGCGACCCGGACCCTGCCCAGCGAGCGGGACCGGAAGATGACCATCCTGCTGACCCCCTTCATGAGCTGCACGGCCAAGCTGCCGATCTACGCCTTCTTCATCGACGCCTTTTTCCCGGAGCACCCCTGGATCATTACGGGAGGACTGTATACGCTGGGCGTCGTGGCGGGCATATTGGTGGCGCTGCTGTATAAGCGGACCCTGTTCAAGGGGGAGGCGGTTCCCTTCGTGATGGAATTGCCGAATTACCGGATGCCCAGCCTCCGCTCGACGCTGCAGCTGATGTGGGAAAAATCCCGGGATTTTCTGCAGAAGGCCTTCTCCGTGATTCTGATCGCGACGGTCATCGTCTGGTTCCTGCAGCGCTTCGACCTTCGGCTGAACATGGTCGAGGATTCCGCCGACAGCATCATGGCGGCGGTGGCCGGCGTGCTGGTACCGCTGTTCCGGCCCCTGGGGCTGGGAGACTGGCGGATCGTGACCTCCCTGATTTCCGGCTTTATGGCCAAGGAAAGCGTCGTGGCCACCCTGGGCATGCTCTTCCAGGCCCAGGGCGGCGTGGCGGCGGCCATGACCTCCGCCGCGGCGGGCACCCTGCTGATCTTCAGCCTCCTGTATACCCCCTGCGTGGCGGCGGTTTCCTCCGTTAACAGGGAGCTGGGCAAATCCTGGGCCATAGGCGTCGTGGTGTGGCAATGCGTGGTCGCCTGGGCGGCGGCGATGCTGTTCCGGCTGCTGACGATGGTGATCTGACCGGGAGAAACCGGCGAAGGAGAATGAGCCTATGAACGCGTTGGATATTGTACTGACGATCCTGATCGCCGCGCTGCTCTTTGGCGCGGCGAGGATGGCGAGAGGCCGCAAAGGGGGCTGCCACGGGTCGGGATCGGGATGCTGTGGAGACTGCGCCTCCTGCGCTTCCTGCGAGGCCTGCGGACGGAAGGGCGCGAACAAAAAAGAAGAATAAGGAGGAGCCGCCCGGCGATTGTCCGCGGATGAAGGCCCTCGAACAGAAAAGAAGAATAAGGAGGAGCCGCGCCGCGATTGTTTGCGGGTGAAGGCCCGTCCGGGAGGAGAATAGGTCATGAGCGAGAATCTTGCGAAAAGCCTGATGTTTTTCGGCCTGGTTTCTTTTTTCGGATGGGTCATTCTTTTTTCCGGCATGGCGGCGAAAAGGAAACGGAACCGGCGCGCCATCTGGGAAACCACGCCGGCGCAGGGGACGGTGGCGGAATATGTTTCAAAGCAAACCTACAGCCGGAAGCGCGGGAAGGGGGTCTATTACCTGCCGGTCATCGCCTTTGAGGCGGAGGGAAAGCCCTACCGGCTGGAATACACCTGGTCCGTAAGCCGGGAGCGATACCCGGAGGGCACGCAGGTCGAGGTGCTGTATAACATCAACGATCCGACCCAGTTTCATCTGGCCTCCGACGAGGCGTTCAGCCACGGCGGCGGCACGATGATGAAATTCGGGGCGATCTGGATTGTGGCCAGCCTGCTTCTGACGCTGGCGCTGGCGGTGTTTGTCGGCGGGGCGACGAAGGAGGACTTCCTTCCGGGGAGAAGAAGAGCCGCGGTGACGGCGGCGCCGGTTCAGACGAGCTCAGACTATCTCTACCGGCTGAAATCGGACAACACCGCCCTGCTGACAGGCTATACCGGCCGGGAGGAAAGCCTGACGGTTCCCGTTTTTCTGGAGGCCCACGTCGTTTCCGAAATCGGCTCCCAGGCCTTTGCCAAAGCCTCGAAGCTGCGGAAGGTGACCGTTCCGGGACGTTTCTCCCGGATTTCGCCGGCCGCCTTCTCCGGATGCCTGCGGCTGGGGGAGGTCGTGATGGAGGAAGGGGTCAGCCGCATCGAAATGCTGGCCTTCGGCATGTGCCCGAATCTGAAGAGCGTAACGATCCCGGAAAGCGTAAAGAGCATCGACAACAGCGCCTTCCCGGAGGACTGCGGCGCGGTGTTCCATGTCCGCGCGGGCTCGGCCGCGGAGGCCTTCTGCCGGAAGAAGGGGTATACCGTATCGATTGCGGATCCCTGAGAAAGGGAAGCGCGAAGGGGATACCGCAGGAGAGAAACCGTGACTCAGAAGGGTTTGGTGCTTCCGCCCGCGGCTGAGGGGATCCAGAGAATAAACCTCATGACGGAAGGCGGCAGGCCGTCTGCGTTCCCGCGGGCAGCGACGGACGCGGAGATCCGTCCCGGGATCATGGAGCGGGACGGGGAATCATTCAAAGGGACAGGAAAGAGAGGAGAAGGAACATGAAGGTATTATTGCTCAACGGCAGCCCCCACGCGGGCGGATGCACCTATGTGGCGCTTCACGAGATGGAAAAGGTGTTTCAGGATCTGGGGGTGGAGACGGAACTCATCCATATCGGCAACAAAAATATCCGCGGCTGCGTCAGCTGCGGACAGTGTGAAAAGCTGGGGCACTGCGTTTTTAATGATCTGGTCAACGAAACGGCGGAGAAGTTCCGGACGGCGGAGGGCCTGGTGATCGGCAGCCCGGTCTATTACGGTTCCCCCAACGGAACAGCCCTGGCCTTCATGGACCGGCTGTTTTACAGCACCGGGTTTGACAAAACCATGAAGGTCGGCGCGGCGGTTGTTTCCTGCCGGCGGGCGGGCAACACGGCCTCCTTTGACGTGCTGAACAAGTATTTTACCATCAGCGGGATGCCGGTGGCCTCCAGCCAGTATTGGAACAATATACACGGCTTTTCGGCGGAGGATGCCCTCAAGGACGCCGAGGGGCTCCAGACGATGCGGACGCTGGCCCGGAACATGACCTTCCTGATGAAAAGCATCGAACTGGGGAAGGAAAAGTTCGGGCTGCCGGAAAAGGAAAAGGAGCATTGCTTTACGAGCTTCCCGGACGGGCTGTAAGAAGCGCTCTTCCGCGAAGCGAATCAGGGACGGAGCCGGAAGCGCTTCACCTGCGTTTGCCCTTCCGCCTGGCCTTCCACCCTTTCGGGGCCCGCTTCGTTCCCCTTGCAAAGGAACAGCGCCGCCACCAGCCCGGCCAGGCCGCCGCCGATATGCCCCTGCCAGCTGACGCCGGCGCTGAAGCTGTAAAGCAGGTTGACGACGATGCCGCGGAGGGCGTAGGCGGGGTTCAGATGGTTGCGAAGGTTGTAAATCAGCGTCGCCGTCATCAGGCCCCAGATCGCGCCGCTGGCGCCGGCGTGAATGCCGCCCCTTCCACCGGCAAAGTTGATCAGCAGGCCGCTGCCGAGGATGGAAATCGCGTAGATCAGGGCATACTTCAGCGCGCCCAGCCTGTTTTCAAGGGAGAAGCCGTAGATGACCAGGCAGAGCATGTTGCTGGCGAAATGATAGAAACCGAAATGGAGAAAGGCGCTGACGATCAACCGAATGAACTCGCCCCTCTGAAGCGCCCCTTCATACATGCCGTAGAGGGCGACGGCGCGGTTTTCGCCGACGCTGAACTCATAGATGAGCCCGACCAGGTTCAGAACCAGGATGATGATCGTCGCGACGGGAACATTTCTTTTCATAGCAGTTTACCTCCTCCTGTGGACAGGATGTCAATCGCTGCGCGAAGGATACCGGATCGGATCGTCGCTTTCCGCCCACAGCCGGCGCATATGCTCCAGCGCTTCCGGATCGGCGGGAACATGACTTCGAAGACCGCGTCATCCGAAATATACAGGATCTGCCGGTCTCTGCGCTCAATGTTGTCCATGCTTCGCCTCCTCCGTTCGTTATTATGCGCGGCCGGGGATTATCCTTCCCAGGACCGCCTCCAGCCTGGCCTTCAGCAGTTCGTATCTTTCCCGCTTTTCTTCCCGGGAAAAATGGACGTCCCGAAACTGTTCCGGGTTTCCCTCGTAGCACAGCGCCCGGCCGCCAAACTGTTCGCTGGTCAGATCGAAGAGGCAGTCCCCCACGACGTTATAGCAATGAAAGCCGCCCTCTTCCAGCGGGATTCCATAGACCTTTCCCCCAAAGAGATCCTGGGCGAGAAACGCGGTTACGGAGCACTGGCCGAGGGTTTTGTTTTTTTCGGACCAGTCTTTCCGCATCCGCGGCGCGCAGGTCTGGGCGCACCAGCACCGCGCCAGGGCGGCATACAGATCCCGAGGGCTTCGGATATCCGGGCCCGCGGCGAGCGGAACGCCCGCGGCTTCCCATCCGTAAAAATGTCCGGCCTGATGATCCATGCTTTTCCACCCTTCCCCTGCATATCCTGCGGTTTCTTTTGGATGCCGGGGCCTTCCCGCGAAGCAAACCCCGATCTGTTTCTTCCCCGGCTGCCGGAACAGCCCCGGGTTTTCCTGCACGCTCCGAATCTGCCGGCTCGGCGCCGCGATCCCAAAACCGATTTATCGGAAACGAAAAATAAATTTTCGTTTCCGATAAGCCTCCGGCGGATGCGACCGGGCGCGAAATGTAATTTTGCCGCTTTGCGGCACGCGCCCGGCGCGGCGTAAACGCATCAAAACGCAAAGCGTTTTTGCGTTTA
>JAZQCB010000028.1:0-84953 GCA_045546035.1 Clostridia bacterium | reverse complement strand
TGGGAGAAGCAAGATCACCCTTTCCGGTGGTGATAACGAAGGGGTTCCACCTGTTCCCATACCGAACACAGAAGTTAAGCCCTTCAGTGCCGATGGTACTTGGCTGGAGACGGCCCGGGAGAGTAGGTCGCTGCCGGATTCAAATAAGCTCATTCTCTCGGATGAGCTTTTTCATTGCCGCGGCTTGCGCAAAGCCGGACGTATCCATATAATAAGGCGGAAGGGAGCGTGAGGCCGGTGCGCCGGAGGGAATTCTTTCATGAAAACAGGCACGATCCTCCCAGCAGCAGCTGGGCTGCATAATAGGTGAACATGATCAGCAGGTCCTTTCGTGTGCTTCCCGGCGAGGATACCAGGCTTAGAAAGATGAGGCTGTCGCTGAAGCAAAAGAGCGACGCTCCAACTCCTATCATCATCCCTTTGACCGAATAGGAGGATATGCCGCCCAGGCCGCAGGCCGTCATGACGCTGAGCGTAACGGCGTAAACGACAAAGAGCGCTCTGTTTTTTTCGATGATCTTCCAGTATTTCTTCAGCAGAGAACTAAATGTCAGCAACAGGATCAGCAAAAAAATCAGATGATTCAGTGTCACCGGAAACAGTTTCAGAAAAACGGTAATATAACACAGGTGCCCCAGAAAAAAGCAGCCAAGCCCCACGCCAAACCAGTATTCCAGCAACCAGTCGGCTACGGCGTGTATGAAGATGGCCGCGACAAAAAACCAGTACATATTATCCAAACGAAGGGCAGCCACAAGCGCGGGTACCAAAGCGCATAATGTACCAAGAGACTTATAGCAGACCGCCAGAGATAACTTTACGGGTTTATAATGGAGATACAGGGGCAGACACACGAACAGACACAGAGCGACACATCCAAGAATTAAAACCATGAGCAGTCTCCTCTCGGATTATAAATTGTAACCTTTCCTTCGTTATTATGTGGGACGAATGCAGCACTTCGTACAGCCTCTGGACAGCGTGTCCTGATAAACAAAGAGCCGCGACGCAAGCATCACGGCTCTTTGTTTATTCTTCCGCGCCGGGCACCCACGGCATCAAAAAGTAATTGATATACCATTTGTTTTTTCCGTCTTTGCGGAGCTTATAGGTGAACATACGGCTTTCTTCTTCTGTCTTTTCCGCATCTGGGACCGCTGAAATGCTGTCCTTTTTTTCGGCGTTCATATCGTAGTCATAGACGTACATCCGAACCGTGCTGGACATATTTCCTTCAATGGTGGTCAGTCGGTATTTCCCGCCGCCTAAATCCTTTACATCGTAGAGAAAGCCAACGTGGACATATCCATTGGTTTTTACGCCGTACAGAACGATGAACCCTTTTTGGGGAACGCGCGTCGTCCTATGCATATGCAGATATCCGCCCAACATCCGTCCGGGAGAGGAAGCTTTCACATGGAAAACACCAGTTTGCTCTCCTTCGGGTGTTTTTTTTACCTCATCCTCAAAGGCTTGCGGAATATCTGCTTCAAGCATACACCAGGTGACAAAGCCCGCGCACCATTCCCACTTATAGTTGTTCCACCAGGTCTGGTACTTGTTCCCCTTATTTTTTAATTTCTTTCCGGCTGTTTCCTGCCACTCACGATAGGCGATGTCCAAAACCCGGAGAATCTCCTCAGGCGGTTCAACCAGCGTTGTCTCAATCTCCATCGGGGCTGGCGTGGGCGTTGCCTTGGCCTTGGCCGCAAGGGAGGAAGGGGCATAGAATAGGGCAGCCACTATGAATAATATACAGATTGCACGCTTCATGATCATCAATTCCTTTCATCCCGGTTCCATCCTGGTAATTCGACTCAAATCCCCTTAATTCCTGCCTCCGGGCAGCGCCAGGCCCGGATGATTACGGAGATAGGTAAAAATCTCTCCGGCGATTACGGCGGCCGTATTTTCTCCCGATTCTCCTTCCGGTATATCCTCTACCAACACACAAACAGCAACGGGAAGATCCTGCTGGGCGTTAAAACCCGCAAACCATCCATAATGGATGTTTCCCTTCCCCGTCGGATCGGATTGGGCAATTCCTGTCTGACCGCGGATGTCCAGGGTGGAGACTGCCGCGGCGGACCCAACGCCGTTTTGCACGGCATCCTGCATCATGACGCTGATTTCCGCAGCCGATTCGCTGTCGCAAACAGTATTGACGGGGGCACTGGAAAATGAAAGCACCCGGCTGCCGGAAACAGCATCCACCTGAAGCAGCAGTCTGGGCTCCGGCATGATTCCGCCATTGGCTATCCCGGAAGCAATCAGGCAAAGATGAAGAGGAGTGACGGTCAGGGTACCCTGCCCGACGCCGGTGGCCGCAAGATCCTCTTTTGAGCGGATACCGGTGGGGTAGAAAGAATTAGCGACAATTAAATCCTGGAACAGAAAATTCCTGTTGAATCCAAAACGCTCTGCCGCCGAACGAAGCTCAGCTTCTCCGACATCCAACGCCAGTTTGGCAAAAAAAGGATTGCAGGAATGCGCGAAGGCTTGTCGGAGATTCTGGTTGCCGTGGGAGGCAAGACTGAAGTCATGGACAGAAAAGGTCTCCGAGACGCGGTACTCCCCGTTACAGAGGAAAACCTGTGAACGAGCGTCCGGGAGTCGACTTAGCGCCGCCGCGGCGGTTACGATGCTGAAGATGCTTCCGGGCGGATACAGGACCTGGGTCGCCCGGTTCAGGTAGGGATGATCCAGACTGGCCGCATCCGCTTCCGAAAGTGTGTCAGGATCAAAACAGGGGAGAGAAATGAGCGCCAGTACCTCTCCGGTTCTGTAATTCAACACCACGGCCGCGCCACTTTTTCCGGCGGTTATGGGATGGGCTTCGAACCATCCGGGAATGGCCGCACATAATTCCGCGTCTACGGTCAGCGTCAGGTTGTTTCCCTGACGGACGTTGGAGGGGCTGATCAGATGATGGATCGCGTCTCTGAGGGAGGAGGAATAACCGAGAAGATAGCCAGCCTGGAAGGATTCCACGCTGTTGGCGATCATTCCATTGCGATCTCCGATCAGATGGACCAGGGCGGATCGGATGGGTGTAGATTCGGCGAAAGCTCTCGTTCCATCCTCCCGGGTTTCTGCAAGCAGAATACCGTTCCGATCCCGAATGGAACCTTCCCGAACGGTGCTTTTCAGGGCGGCCAGACGGGGATTGGAAACATAGGAAAACCACCGGCTCCCATAATGCGAAACAGAGCGAACCCCATAAACTCCCGCCAGAATCAGCATAAGAGCCACGAGCAGCGCAGCTGTTTTGATCCGAAAACGCAGCCGCTTCATGGGAACCTCCTTTCCGGCCTTCCTATCGCACGGGATCGGAAGGCTGTTCTTTTTTCAAGGCTTCCTTGTTGTGGAACCATCCGATTAAAACAGTTTTGACGCAACTTCCTTCAGAACAGGGAGTACCGAAGATCTTTGGAGCGGGATTATCGGCTCAGCATGGCCAGATGAGCATCCTGCTCCAGCTCCTCCTCGTTCAGACTCTCCACTCCCTGAATCAGGCCAACCAGACAAAGACAGGAGACAAGAGATGTTCCGCCATAGGAGATGAAGGGCAACGTTACACCGGTGAGCGGGATCAGCTTCAGGACGCCGCCGATAATTAAAAACGCCTGAATCCCGATCATGGCCGCGGAACCTGCGGCCAACAGGGAATGAAATCGACGGCGGGCGGAAACGGCAATCATCGCGGAACGAAGAATGAGCGCGACAAAAATCAACAAAACGCAAATCCCGAAGACGAGGCCAAACTGTTCGCAGATGACAGCGAAGATAAAATCAGAGGCATAGACGGGAATCGACGTCGGTGCGCCCAATCCAAGACCTACGCCAAAGAGCCCGCCGCTGGCAATGGCCATGAGCCCCTGAATCAGCTGGTATCCCGCGTTTTCGGAATCACGCCACGGATTCAACCAAATGGCGACTCGGCGCCGGACATGCGCGAAATGCTGATAACCCCACCATGCCGCGCCCCCGCCCGCGGCCAGGCCGAGCAGGGTCAGCGGAAGATGACCCGTCGAGCACCAGAACAACAGAATCGTGGAAAGAAAATAAATCAGAGCGGTACCAAAGTCCCGCTGGAGCGCAAGAAGCAAAAGGCATAAGGTGCCAAACAGCACCCAGACCAGATGCTGCCGACTGGACATCCGCCAGGAAAGGCATATGACCAGGGCCGGCTTCACGATTTCGCTTGGCTGGAAGGAAAGAGAACCCAGCACAATCCAGTTCTGGGCTCCGTTGATTTCCTTCCCAAAGAGAAGCGGAAACGCCAGGAAAGCCAGCGCCATTGGCATGATAACGGTTGTTATCCGGCCCCAGCCACGGGACATGCGAACCAGATAAATACAGAAAAGCATGCCGCCCAGCCCCACGCCATATGCAAGGACCTGTTGAATCGCGTAGTCCGGTTTGGTATCATAAAGGATCAGGACCCCCAGGGCGCATAAAAAATTGGTCAGAGACATAAGAAGACGGTCCGTTGGAAAAAGACGGGGAAGCAGTGTCGTTCCCAGAAAAATCAGAAGAGGCACCGAGACGCAGAGGATAAATCCCAGTGTGTCACGATCCCGAAGAGCAAGCAGCAGAAAAGCCAGGAAATAAAACAGCATGACCACCCCGGCCAACCTTCGGCCGGGAGATCTTCTTTTTTTATTCACTCCAGTCCGCCTCCCATCGTTCGCTGCGCCGCTTTCTTCCGGATGAGGAAAGCGGCGACGCTAATTCTTTCGAGGCCGTTTGACTTGCATCGGGAAACAGGGGCGAAGGGTTGGATCCGTCCGTTTTCGGAACCGAAATGGAGGAGGCAGGAGAAGAAGGCACCGCGTTGGAAACAGCAGGTTCGAAAGATGGCGCATGAACGGAGGGAACCGAATTCACAGCGTCTGGGGACAGAGGAGAAGGGTTCTGGCAGGCATGCGAAAACTCCGGAGGGACGGATGAGAGAACCTGCGGGAAAGCATCATCCGGTGCGGAATAATCGGACCGGATGCCTTCTCCGTTTGAAGGGAACTCTGCTTCCGGAAAACCGGCATTGGCATCCAGCCCGGCAAATACACGCAGGCGAAGAAGCGCGGAACCGATCCGCAGGAATGAACCATGTCGAAGCGGCGTTTTGCGCCCGTCAGAGCCATGATCCAGGGCCACACCATCCACCTCCGCCGCGCAGCCACGCCGGAGGTGAATGATCAGACCCACACCCTCCTCGTATGAAAAGAAAAGATGACGGGGACGGATGCCTTCACATGGGACAACGATGTCGCAGGAGCGAACCGAGCCCATGTTCCCTTCCCACGGAACCGGGAGAGATGTCCCTTCCGAAAGATCACGGCTTCCTGCGAGAACAACGAATTCACCGATGATGCCAGCATCAGGCAGATTCCGGAGCCGGCGATGACGCTCCACGTGATCGGACCAAAGCCATATAAAGGCACGAAGGACAATCAGACAGCCTAAAAAGGCGAAAAGATAGCGGGCCGCCAGAGAAACGACCTCATACCATTCGGCCGACACGACACCCGCCTCCTTTTCAATCCTGGTTACGCCTCAGCCCTTCAGCCGATGCCACTGACGGAATCTTTCATCGGCTGTCAGCGTAGATAAAAGAACCTGATCCAATTACTCTCCCAGAGCGACGGTTAGTGTTTCCGCGTTCTTCAGCATGACAGTTTCGTAATAATCCAGAGGAACCGCGTTTTCGGGACCGGTGACCACGGGATCCAGAGTATAGACGCGGGCTCCGGTTTCAGCGGCCAGCGTTCTTGCGGAAAGATCCTCATACTGAGGCTCGACAAACAGCGGAGGCAGACCCAGATTGCGGATAACATCCACCAGCGCGGCGAGCTGAGCAGGGCTCAGCGTTTCGCCCGGTTCGCGGTTGACCACGGCCAGCACCTGAAATCCATAGGCCTCTGCAAAATAAGGAAACGCCTCGTGGAAGGTAACGATACCACGGCGGGGAAGGCCTGAAAGCATTTTTCTCATTCGTTCGTCCAGCGAGGCCAGCCTGGATACATAGGCGGCCCGGTTGGCCTCGATCGCATCCGCGTATTGGGGAAAGCGCGCGGTCAGCGCTGCGGCGATCTGATCGACCATGTGGGAGGCATTGGGAACAGAGAGCCAGACATGCGCATTGGGCAGACCTTCCTCTTCCTTTTCGCCGATTTGGATCGCGCTGTTATCGTACAGCAGGGGAAGGCCGGCTGCGGCCTGAGCTACAGGCAGGTCAGGAAATGACTCAAAAACCAGATCCAGATAGGATTCCATCCCTGCGCCGTTGACCACAAAAAGATCGGCGGTCGCCAGAACCTTCATGTCTCCGGTCTGCAATTGATAATCATGGAGGCAGCCCGTATCGGGGGCGGCGAGATTCCGAACCTCCAATCCGTCAATCCCTTCTGTCAGGTTGAGGGTGAAAAGCCAGATGGGATAAAAACTGGTTACAATTGTTTCGGCCAGGGATGCAATAGGAATCAAAACCAGAAACAGCAGCAGAAGCAGTCCTTTTTTCATATGATTCGGTCTCCTTTTATTTCATCCCGACTTCCCATCCCGCGGGAAACATGTTTTCCCGGGCAATTCGCTCCATGGCGTATCGATCCTGAGCGGGAAGGAGATGCTCATAATTACGATATAAAACACGCATGGCGGCAAAGGAACCGGTTTTAAGCCAGTAAGCGCGGAGCAGTTCGTAATTGACAGAATAAGGCTTCAGAGAGGAAAAGAAAACCTCCATAATTTCGTCCGCCGCCTCCGGAAGCTCAGCCAGGCGAATTCTTCGCACGCTGCCGGAAGGAAGACGGACACACATTCCGGGGCCCAGCCTTTCATACAGGGCGTTGAACAGATGATCCTCCACACGGGCGGCCAGGGAATAAAAATCTTCCTTATAAGAACTGTAGGAACGCAGAACAGAAGCAAGACCTTCAGCAAAACCGGGGCTATCGGCCAGAGCAGAGCCAAAAAGACCGCGAACGACTTCCCGTACATGCCAGGTTTCAATCATGTTCATGCCCCCTCTGCCAGCGCTTATTGTATCATAAGAAACGCGAATTGAACAGAAAAGGACGGGAATTATTACTTTTTTTTGATAATTGTCTCGAAGCAGACACAAATGACCGGAAAATATCAAAAAAAACATCCAAGAAAAGAGGACGGTTTCATAAATCTAGTGGAAAGGGAAAGGGCTGCCCACAAAACCCGGTAAACGTACCGGCAAGGAATTCTAACATTTTTCAACATTTATCCACAGGGCAAAACCCTTGAAAATTCTACTGTTTTTTGCTATGATGGGTGAGCCGGATTTGATTGGTATGTTTATCCACAGCCCGGTTATCCACAGACCGGGAGTTATTTTTTCGCCCTTTTCGGGGCGGCATGAACGGGGAAGAAGACGCTGTGATGGATATGGAAACCCTTTGGAAAGAAGCCTGCAAGCTGCTCCAGTTGGAGATGGCTTATATTTCCTATTCAACCTGGATCAGCGACAACCTGACTCCCGTGGCGCTGGAGAACCATACGCTGATTCTGAACGTTAAGATGGAACCCATGCGTGACACGGTTGTTCGCAATTACCAGGGGCAGATCAACCGGGCCCTGACAAAAGCGGCGGGAGAGTCTGTACAGGCGGAGATCCTGACCCGGGCGGAGATCGAAAACCGGAGAGAAGAGGATACGGATCCGCATCTTAATCCCAAGTATACCTTTGAAACCTTCGTGGTTGGCATGGGCAACCGGTTTGCTCATGCAGCCTGCCTCGCCGTGGCGGAAAACCCCGCTGTTGCCTACAATCCGCTGTTTATTTACGGCGGTGTTGGACTTGGAAAAACACATCTGATGCAGGCCATCGGGCATTTTGTGCATCAGCGGCATCCGGAAACCCGCATTCTGTACATGACCAGCGAAACATTTACGAATGAACTGATCAGCGCGATACAGAAGCACACAACCACTGAGTTCCGGGAGCGGATCCGCCGCGTGGATATCCTGATGGTGGACGACATACAGTTTATTGCCGGTCGGGATAGTACTCAGCAGGAGTTTTTCAACACATTCAATGAGCTGCACAACAATGGGAAGCAGATTATCCTGACCAGCGATAAGCCTCCCAAGGATATTCAGCACCTGGAGGAAAGACTTTGCAGCCGGTTTGAATGGGGGCTTGTGGCGGATATCCAGCGGCCGGATGTTGACACACGGATGGCTATTTTGCGGGATAAGGCGCAAAGAGAGCAAATTGACGCGCCGGACGAGGTTCTTCAGATGATCGCCGGCAAAATCGATAACAATATCCGGGAGCTGGAAGGCGGCCTGACCAGGCTGGTAGCATATTCCAATCTGGTTCACCAGCCGATCACCGTGGAACTATGTGAAACCGCGCTGAAGGAAATCTTCGAGCAGAAGCAGCATAAACAGATTACGGCGGACGTGATCATGCGGACGGTCAGCGATTACTACGGCCTGAGCATTGATGACCTGACAGGTTCAACCCGAAGAAGGGAAATCACGGTTCCAAGACAGATTGCCGTTTATTTGACGAGGGAACTGACCGGAATGAGCCTTCCACAGATCGGCAGCGCCTTCGGCGGGAGGGATCATACGACCATTTTGCACAGTTGCAAAACCGTGGAAGCAAGCATTCAGGATAACGCCGGGATGAAATCCATGGTGGAAGACATCAAAAACATGGTAAAGAATGCCAGATAAAGAAGGAAACGTATGGTTTCCCTTTCCCTGAAAGCAAGAAAAGATCCACCGGATGCCAGATGCCTCCGGCAAAAGAACAAAATCATCATCGCCAGACGCAAGCTCGCTTTATATTTTCTTGACAACAGGGAAGTGGAGTGATACATTTTCCCTGTTATTTTTTTGTTCTCAACAAGGAGTGAAGGGGAAATGGAGCAGAAGATCAAAGCCCTGCGGGAACTGATGGAAGCCCGGCTGAGTCAGATTGACAGCCGGGATAAGCTGGCCGCATTCTGGCAGGATTTTCTCGGAAAAAAGGGAAGCGTTGCGGAGCTGATGAAGGGCCTCGGTACCGTGGCCCGGGAAGATCGCCCGGCCATGGGAAAGGTGATCAACGATTTTAAAAACCTCGCCGAGAGCCGGTATCAGGAAGCCAGCGACCGGATCGGACAGCTGGAAATGACCGCCCGCAACCGAATGGAACAGATTGACATCACGCTGCCCGCAAAAAAAAGAAAAACAGGTACGATGCATCCCATTTCCATCGTAAAGAATGAGATGATCAATGTTTTTCTCGGGATGGGATTCGAGGTGTTCGAAGGCCCGGAAATTGAGGACGATGATCATAATTTTACCCGCCTGAACGTTCCGAAAGACCATCCCGCCCGTGATATGCAGGATACCTTTTATATTTCTGACGAGGTACTGCTCAGAACCCATACCAGCCCCGGGCAGATTCGCGTTATGGATACGGAAAAACCGCCGATCAAGGTGCTTGTTCCCGGGCGTGTTTTTCGCTCAGACAGCGACGCGACTCACAGCCCGATGTTCCACCAGATGGAAGGGCTGGTTGTCGACAAGGGGATTACGCTGTGCGACCTCCAGGGCATGTTGGACAAATTCGTCAAACAGATTTTTGACGCGAATGTAAAAACACGTCTGCGGCCAAGCTATTTCCCCTTCACGGAGCCAAGCGTGGAAGTGGACGTGAGCTGCTTCGAATGCGGCGGCAAAGGGTGCCCTCTGTGCAAGCATACCGGCTGGATCGAGGTGCTGGGCGGCGGCGTGGTTCATCAGAACGTGCTTCGGAACTGCGGAATCGATCCGGCGGTCTATTCCGGCTTTGCCTTTGGCATCGGCATTGAACGGATTACGATGCTGAAATACGGGATCAACAATATGGGATTGCTTTTCGAAAACGACCTGCGTTTTCTGAAGCAATTCAAGGATTAAGGAGGGCCGGAATCATGAAAGTGCCTTTCAGTTGGCTCAAAGAATTTGTGAATATAGATATCTCCGCGGAGGAGCTGGAGGAGAAACTATTCGGCTGCGGTTTTGAAGTTGAGGAAAGGATCGACCTGGGGAAGGAAATCGAAAATGTTGTGGTAGGCGAGATCCTCAGCTGTGAAAAGGTAGAAGGAACGCACCTTACAACATGCCAGGTTGACTGCGGCTCCCATGGGACGCATCAGATTGTTACCGGGGCGCCGAACGTCTATACGGGGATGAAGACCCCTGCGGCGCTGGATGGCGCCCGTCTTCCAGGCGACGTGACGATCAAGGCGAAACCGCTCCGCGGGATTCCTTCCGAGGGCATGATGTGCTCAGGGGAGGAACTTGGATTGAACGAAGACCTTTATCCCGGCGCGGAAGTCAACGGATTGCTGGATTTGCCGAAGGATTGTATCCCAGGGACAGATATCCGCGCGGTTGTGGGTCTGGACGATGCGATTTTTGATATTTCCGTAACCGCCAATCGGCCGGATTGCCAGAGTGTGCTGGGAATCGCGAGGGAGGTCGCGGCGGTTTTGGGAAAGGAGCTGAAGATGCCCCGGACGGATTATCATCCGTCCGACTATCAGTATCCGGATCTTCAGGTGGAGGTTCAGGCGCCGGATCTTTGTCCCCGCTACCTGGCTCACGGCGTAAGAAACATTACACCGGGGGAAAGCCCGCGCTGGATGAGACGAAATCTGGCGCTGTGCGGGCTGCGCTCGATTAACAATATCGTGGATATCACCAATTATGTGATGCTGGAAATCGGCCAGCCCATGCATGCCTTTGACATGGACCAGCTTGAAGATCGCAGGATCGTCGTCCGCAGAGCGAAACAGGGGGAAAGGATTCAGACGCTGGACGAAAAAGAATTCATGCTCTGTCCTGAAAACCTGGTGATCTGCGATGGAAACCGTCCCGTGGCACTGGCGGGCATCATGGGCGGACTGAACAGCGAAATAACCGGACAAACCCGTCATCTCCTGTTTGAAGCGGCCAAATTCGCCCGGGACAGCGTAAGAAAAACATCCAGATCCCTGGGACAGAGCAGCGACTCCTCCGCACGCTTTGAAAAGGGTATCAGCGAGTATACGACGGAATTAGGCATGGCCCGGGCACTGCATCTGATCGAGGAAATGGGCTGCGGCGAGGTCACAGCCAGTGCTTTCGATGCGGATGCCGGCGAAAACAAGGAAGGAAAACGGTTTACGGCTCGCATCAGCGGAATCAATCAGATCCTTGGTATCCAGGTTCCCGGGGAAACGATTGTCGAAATCCTCAAACGGCTGCAGTTCCAGGTGGAGCAGGATGGGGACAGGCTGGATGTGACCGCTCCCAGGTACCGTGAAGATATTGAGATCGGAGAGCCCGATCTGGCGGAGGAAGTGATCCGCGAATACGGATACGGGCATGTGACGCCGACCTTCCTGAAGAACGCGGCTGTAACGGGCGGCGGAAGAACGCCGGAGCAGCTGCGACGTGAAAAGGTCAAACGGACGATGTGCTCCCAGGGATATAGCGAAGTATCCACCCTGGCTTTCTATGCTCCTGCCGATCTCGATACGCTTCGGATTCCGGCGGATGCGCCGGAGAGGAATGTGATTGCCCTGCGGAATCCCATTACTGTGAATCTGAGCATTATGCGTCCTCTTTTGGCGCCAAGTCTTCTGAACATTGTTGTAGAAAACCTGAAAAGGGGAAACGATACCGGAAGTATCTTTGAGTTGAGCAATGTCTACCTTCCAAGAAAAGGAGAAAGGCTTCCGGAGGAGCGGCTGCATCTGGGCCTGGCTTCCTTCGGGGAAGGGGAAGATTTCTTCACCGTCAAGGGCTCCGTGGAAGCGCTGGGCGAGGCCTTTGGACTCAGTTTTGACGTGGAACGGGCGCAGGATGTTCCCTTCCTGCATCCGGGCATCGCTGCCTGGATCCTTTGCGAGGGGGAGAGAATCGGATATTTTGGGAAACTGGCCAATGAGGTGACATCGGAGCTGAAGCTCCATAAGGACAGCAAGGCCAACCATCAAATCTACTTAGGCGAAATCGACTACCAGAAAATGATGGGACACGCGGCCGCCAGCTTCCGTTATCGTCCGATTTCTGCAAATCCTGCGGTTTTGCGTGATCTTGCGCTGACGGTGGAAGAAAAGGTCACCTGCGGAGAAATGATGAAGGAAATCGCAAAGGCCTGCAAGGCCGTGACAGATGTGGAATTGTTTGACATCTATCGCGGAGAACAGGTGGGCCAGGGCAAAAAGAGCATGGCCTTCAAGATTCGCTTTGAATCCAGGGAGAAGGCGCTGACGCCTGATGAAGTGGATAAGTATATCAAAAAAATCCTTGGCAATCTGAAATTTAAGCTTGGCGCGGAGATCCGGTAATTTGATCCGAATGTACATCAGACCGTAGTTTGATCCGGGAAGACGCATGATAACAGAAAGGAGCTATGCATGTACACCATTTCCGATTTGTACGATCTTGATCACACCCTGGCCGGGGATTATCTTCGGCAATTTACCTACCCATGGGAAGCGCTGAAGGGCATCAAGGAGCTGATCCTTTCTCTGGGGCCCGCATTGGGTGACGACTATACGGAAGTTTCAGAGCATGTTTGGGTTCATCGGACGGCGAAGATCTTTCCTTCCTCGTATCTTGGCGCACCATGCATTATCGGGCCGGATACGGAAGTTCGTCACTGCGCGTTTATTCGCGGATCCGCCCTGGTGGGAGCGAATTGTGTTGTCGGAAACAGCGTTGAGCTGAAAAATGTGATCCTGTTTGACCATGTTCAGACCCCTCACTATAATTATGTCGGGGATTCCATCCTCGGTTATTACAGCCATATGGGCGCGGGTTCTCTTACCTCCAACGTCAAATCAGACAAGAAACTTGTGGTGGTGCATAACGGAACCGAGCAGATTGCGACCGGACTGAAAAAGTTCGGCGCCATGCTGGGAGATCATGTGGAAGTCGGCTGCAATTCTGTCCTGAACCCTGGAACTGTCGTAGGCCGGTACACGAATATTTACCCGACCAGCTGCGTCAGAGGGGTGATCCCCGAACACAGCATCTATAAAAACAGTGGCGAAGTCGTCGAAAAGAGGGAGGACTGATTCATGGGAAAGTATTTTGGAACCGATGGTTTTCGCGGCGAAGCGAATGTGAACCTGACCTATGAACACGCGGTCAAAATCGGTCGTTTTCTCGGATGGTATTACGGAGCGAAAGAGGGGAAAAAGGCCAAGATCCTCATCGGAAAGGACACGAGACGCTCCTCCTATATGTTCGAGTACGCGCTCGTGGCCGGAATTACCGCCTCCGGCGGCGACGCGTATATTATGCACGTGACCACGACGCCCAGCGTGTCCTATATTGCGCGCACGGATGATTTTGACTGCGGCATCATGATTTCCGCGTCCCACAATCCCTATTACGATAACGGGATCAAGCTGATGAACAGCAACGGCGAAAAAATGGACGAGGAAACCATCCTGCAGGTTGAGGATTATCTGGACGGCCAGATGGAGATCCCCCTGGGGACAAGAGCGGGTATTGGACGTACGGTGGACTACGTCGCGGGGCGGAACCGCTATATCGGATATCTGATTTCCCTCTCCAAGTATTCATTCAGCGGGATGCGCGTGGGGCTGGACGTGGCCAACGGAGCAGCATGGTCCATCGCCAAGGGAGTATTTGACGCGCTTGGAGCCAAAACCTTTGTGATTTCCAATGAGCCGGACGGTTTCAATATCAATACGGACTGCGGAAGCACCCATATTGAGCATCTCCGGCAGTTTGTACTGGATCAGCATCTGGACGTTGGCTTTGCCTATGACGGGGACGCTGATCGCTGCCTTTGCGTGGATGAAAAGGGCAACGTGATTACCGGGGATCATATTCTTTATATCTATGGCCTGTATATGAAGGAGCGGGGGAAACTGCTGAACAATAAGGTTGTGACCACCGTGATGAGCAACTTCGGCCTATACAAGGCGCTGGACAAAGTCGGCATCGGATATGAAAAAACCAAAGTCGGCGACAAATACGTTTACGAGAATATGAAGGCTTACGGAAACCGGATTGGCGGGGAACAATCTGGCCATATTATCTTCTCCAAATACGCCACGACCGGTGACGGCATCCTGACGAGCCTGAAGATGATGGAAGTAATGCTGGCGAAGGAAAAGCCCCTGAGCGAGCTGGCGGCGCCTGTTGAGTTTTACCCCCAGGTGCTGAAAAATGTCAGAGTAAAGAGCAAGCCGGAGGCCAGGAATGATCCGGATGTTCAGGCGGCGATCCAGCGGGTCAGCGACGCGCTGGGAAGCGACGGCCGGATTCTGGTTCGGGAGTCCGGAACCGAGCCTGTGCTTCGGGTCATGGTAGAGGCTGGCAGCGATGCCGTGTGTGAAGAATATGTGGATTCCGTGATTGCGGTGATCAGAGAAAAGGGACATTTGACGGAGGGATAAAATGCGGGTTGTTATACAGGAAAACTATGACAAAATGTGCAAGTGGGCGGCGGATTATATTGCCACCAGGATTCGAAACCACAAGGAAAACCGGCCTTTTGTGCTGGGACTTCCGACAGGCTCTTCTCCCATCGGGGTCTACCGCGAACTGGTGCGGATGAACCAGGCGGGAGAGCTTTCCTTTCAGAATGTGATCACCTTCAATATGGATGAATACGTGGGCCTTCCGCATGATCATGATCAAAGCTACTGGTACTTTATGCATGACAATTTCTTTGATCAGCTGGTGGATATGAAGCCGGAAAACATTCATATTCTCAACGGTATGACGGACGACCCGGAAGGGGAATGCCGCAGATATGAAGAGCAGATCGCGGACTGCGGCGGAATCGACCTTTTCATGGGCGGTATTGGCGTGGATGGGCATCTGGCCTTTAATGAACCCTTTACCTCGCTGACTTCCAGAACCGGGATGCGGGCCCTGACAACAGATACCAGGATCGTCAACTCCCGCTTCTTTGGGAACGATCCTGAAAAGGTTCCGGCCTTCGCGCTGTCCGTGGGGATCGGCACCGTGACGGATGCGAAGGAAGTGCTGATTCTGATCAGCGGCCATAACAAAGCCCGCGCTCTGGCGAAGAGCGTCGAGGGCGGCATCAGTCAGAAGTGGACCTGCAGTGCCCTGCAGATGCATAACGGCGCCATCATCGCCTGCGATGAGGCGGCCTGCGGTGAGCTGACCGTTGATACCTATAAATATTTCCTGGATATTGAAAAGAAGGAGCGCCTGTAAGGGTTTGCCCGGGATCAGGGAGCGGATCAATCCGCTCCCGATTTTTTTACGGTTCGGTGGATGAATCTTGACAGAGGGGAAGGCCTGACGATATAATCTACTTATGTTATGGCGATGAAGGATCCGGGCGGATTCCTTTTGTCTTTCTGATTGGCCGGACGGAAAGGAATTGGCCTGGAAGGACTTTGGCGCCGCAGAATTTGAAATGGGATAATGATCCGGATGGGGAGGACGGAAAAATGCAATATGTATTGGGGATTGACCTGGGAACTTCCGGGACGAAAACAGTGCTTTTTGACAGAAACGGGACAGCGGTTTGCTCCGCTACGGTGGAATATCCGATGTATCAGCCCCAAAACGGCTGGGCGGAACAGGACCCTTCCGACTGGTATAACGCTGCGGTCAGCACGATCCGCTCCGTTCTTGAAAGAAGCGGTGTTCCCCGGGAAGAGGTGGTCGCCCTGGGAATCAGCGGACAGATGCACGGTCTTGTTCTCCTGGATGAGAAGGGAAACGTGATTCGCCGATCCATCATCTGGTGTGACCAGCGAACGGCGAAGGAATGCGAAGAAATCACCGAAAAGGTCGGATACGAACGGCTGATCCGGATTACAGCCAATCCCGCGCTGACGGGGTTTACGCTGGGTAAACTGATCTGGGTTCGCAATCATGAACCGGAGAACTATGCGAAATGCAGGCATATCCTGCTGCCAAAGGATTATGTCCGTTACCGGCTGACCGGTGATTTCGCCACGGAGGTTTCCGATGCCAGCGGTATGCAGATGCTGGATGTTCCGAACCGGCGCTGGAGCGAGGAACTGCTGAATATCCTGGAAATTGACGCAGGAATGCTGGGTAAGGTCTATGAAAGCTGCGAGGTGACAGGCCATATTTCCGCGGAAGCAGCCCGGCTGACCGGGCTAAGCGAGAAAACACTGGTGGTCGGCGGTGCGGGGGATAACGCCGCCGCCGCTGTGGGAACCGGCGTTGTGGAGGACGGAAAAGCCTTTACAACGATCGGAACCAGCGGGGTCGTATTCGCGCATACGGATAAACTGGCGATCGATCCCAAAGGACGCGTTCACACATTCTGCTGCGCGGTGCCCGGCGCATGGCATGTTATGGGCGTTACCCAGGCGGCAGGCCTGAGCCTGAAATGGTTCCGTGATCAGTTCTGCGCCGCTGAAAAAGAAGCGGCGGCCGCCATGGGGGTGGATCCCTATGAGCTGACGAATCAGGAGGCGGCCCGGAGCCCCATCGGAGCCAACAAGCTGCTTTATGCTCCCTATCTGATGGGGGAAAGAACGCCTCATCTGGACAGCGACTGCCGGGGCATGTTCTTCGGCCTCAGCGCCATGCATCAGAGGCGGGATCTGCTGCGGGCCGTAATGGAAGGTGTTGCCTACAGTCTGAACGACTGCCTGGGCGTTCTGAAACAGATGGGAGTCGCGCCGGAAACCATGCTGGCCTGCGGCGGCGGAGGAAAGAGCCCCCTCTGGCGCCAGATGCTTGCCGACGTGATGAACTGCCCGGTGGCCACGACGGTGAACACAGAGGGTCCGGCTCTGGGTGTGGCAATCCTTGCGGGCGTTGGCGCAGGCCTTTATGCTTCTGTCCCGGAAGCCTGCAGGGCGATGATACATGTGAACCCCGCTCAGACCCCCATTCCGGAAAATGTTCCTGAATACGCGAAGGTTTACGCGCTTTATCGGAAGCTTTATTCCGCCAACAGGGAACTTTTCCGTGAATTGGCTGCACTTTAAAACCTGGAAGGAGAGACGCGCATGAAATGCCAGTATTGCAGCTGCACGGACAGCAAGGTCATCGATTCCCGTCCGACGGATGACGGCAACAGCATTCGTCGCCGCCGGGAGTGCATCAACTGCGGCCGGCGGTTCACAACGTATGAGAAGGTCGAGCTGAACCCGCTGTTCGTTGTCAAGCGGGACGGCCGAAGAGAAATGTTTGACAGCCAGAAGATCAAGGCGGGGATCATTCATGCCTGCGATAAGCTGCCTGTGAGCATGCAGCAGATTGACGCTATTGTGTCCCGCGTGGAGCAAAAATGTTACGCGGCCATGGAAGGGGAGATCAGAACCGAGCAGATCGGCGATATGGTGATGATGGAACTGAAAGAATTGAACGATGTGGCCTATGTTCGCTTTGCGGCTGTTTATCGAAAGTTTACGGATCTGGCCACCTTTATGGAGGAATTGCAAAAGCTGGTGGATGAACATAAAATGTAATCCGCGAAAAAAGCCCGCCGGAGATGCATCCGGCGGGCTTTTCAGCAGGGTTAATCATCAGCCCGGAAGGCATAGATGGTCGTGGTATCGTATTTTTCGCCGGGACGGAGGATGGTCGTTCCGGGGAAATTCGGGTGATTCGGATCGTCCGGGCAATGCTGCGTCTCCAGACAGAAGCCGGAGTACTTGCCGTAGGCTGCGCCGCCCTTTCCGCCTGTGCAATCAGTGGTACAGGCGGTATAGAACTGAATCGCGGGCTGATCCGTCAGCACTTCCATAGACCGTCCAGATTCTTCGTGATAAACGCTGGCGGCAAACCCCATGCTTTCTCCTTTGGCCAGAACAAAATTATGATCATATCCGCCGGCGGGGATCATTTGGGGGCAGGAATCCATCACAGACAACCCATCATCCACCAGGAGACCGTCCCGAAGATCCAGCGGCGTTCCGAGAACCGGCATATAGGCTCCGGTAGGAATCAGATGCTCGTCCACCTTGGTGACGACATCCGCATCAATGGCTACCACATGATCCCGGATGGTTCCGTGGTCATGACCGGCCAGATTAAAATAGGTATGGTTGGTCAGATTACAGAGGGTGGGTTTGTCCGTGGTGGCCTCATATCGGATGATCAGGTCACACATGTCGTTCCAGGTATAGGTTACGGTCACATCGAGATTACCGGGATAGTTTTCTTCGCCGTCGGGAGAAAACCGGTGGAAGGAAACGGAATCCTCATGGTCGCCTTCCTTCGCGGAGCCGGTCCAGAAATGCGCGGAGAAGCCAACGTTTCCGCCGTGAAGATGGTTGATGCCGTGATCGTTCAGGGCGACCTGATAGGGCACTCCGTCGATGGAAAACCGGCCGGCGCCGATCCGGTTGCCATAGCGGCCTACCGTGTCTCCCATACAGGCGTGGGGCTTCAGATAGGCATCCAGCGTATCGAACCCCAGGGCCACATCCGCCATATTGCCTCCCGCATCAGGAACGATAATGCTGGTCAGGATAGCGCCCCATTCAATGACGGAGACGGATGCACCCATCGCATTGGTCAGGGTAAAGCGATGAACATCCTTTCCTTTGGGGGATTTTCCCCAGACTTCAGTTTTGATGGACATGTTCAGGAACTCCTTTCTGATTTTGAATCGGGATCCGGTAAGGTTTCGACATCAGACAGCTTGCGCTGTATGGTCCTTGTTCTGTTGACGGCGGAATCAATGGCCGCCTCCGCCTGATTCAGGCGCCGCCGCGTATCTTCCAGCATTTCAGCGAAACGAATAAAATCAGTCTTGATATCTCCCAGCAGGCGCCAGACCTCCCCGCTGCGCTGCTGAATGGCCATGGTGCGAAACCCCATCTGCAACGCGTTCAGCATAGCGGAGAAGGTTCCGGGCCCGGCGATGACCACACGAAGATCGCGCTGAATGGTTTCCACCAGATCCGGCATTTGCAATACCTCGGCGTAAAGGCCTTCCACCGGCAGAAAGAGGATGGCAAAATCGGCCGTGTGAGGCGGGGAAATGTATTTTTCGGCAATCTTTCCGGCTTCAGCGCGAATGCGCTGATACAGGGCTTTGCGGGCGGCCTCCGCCTGAGCGGCGTTTCCTTCCTGGGCCGCGCTGTTCAGACGGAGATAATCCTCCTGGGGAAACTTACTGTCCACCGGAAGCCAGACCTGCGCGCCCGTTCTGTCCGGCAGGAGGATGGCAAATTCCACCCGCTCGGAGGAGCCGGGGACAACCTCGACGTTTTCTCCGAACTGACCGGGAGCCAGCGTTTGGCGAATGAGAGAACCAAGCTGCATCTCCCCCCATATGCCACGCGTCTTTACATTCGTCAGAACCTTTTTCAAATCACCGACGCCGGAAGCAAGCGTATGCATTTCTCCCAGCCCTTTGTATACCGACTCCAGGCGATCGCTGACCTGGGAAAAACTGGCGGAGAGCTTCTGATCCAAATGTTCGGAGAGCTTCTGATCCACCGTTTGTCTCATTTCGGCCAGCTGCCGTTCGTTTTCCTGCCGGAGTCGTTCCATACGGATATCAAGTCTGGCCAAGGAATCATTCATGGCCCCGGAGATCCGGGAGGCGCTTTCTTCCTGATTCCGGGTGGAAAGAAGCACCTGGCGCTGCATGCTTTCCAGCAGCGTGGACTGGCTCTGTCCAAGCTGGGTCAGTGTTGTCAGGAGGCTTTGATTGGCTCTGGACAGAGAATCCACGTTTTCGTCCCGCTGGGCGTCCAGCTCATCCAGAAGCTGGTTTCCAAGGGCCTCAAGATCCCGTTCCTGCTGTAAAAGATGCTGCTCTTCCCGATGCCGGGAAGCGGATTGGCGAACGAGCAGGAGAACCAGCAGAGCCAGACAGGCCAGCAGAAGGATCAGCAAAACGAGGGAGATTTCATTTAAGGAAGTCATACTTCTCTCCGGCCTTCCAGCGCCTTCATCAGTGTTACCTCATCCGTATACTCAAGATCCCCGCCGACAGGAACCCCATGGGCGATCCGGGTACAGTGAACATTCAAAGGCTTCAGAATTCTGGCCAGATAGGAAGCTGTCGCTTCCCCCTCCACATCAGGATTGGTGGCCAGAATGACTTCATCAACCTTTTCGCTGTTCAAACGGTTCAGCAGCTCGCGGATGCGAATCTGATCCGGACCGACTCCGTCCATGGGGGATAGTGTCCCGTGAAGCACGTGATACAGGCCGTTGTACTCATGCATCCGTTCGATAGCCGCCACATCCCTCGGATCCCGGACAACACAGATCTGCCCATTTTGACGGGCTGGGTCCGCGCAGATTCGGCACAGGTCTCCGGAGGCATAATTCCCGCACCGGGCACAGAAACGGATGGCTTTTCGGCCTTCCCACAGCGCAACAGAGAGAGAACGAACATCCTCCAGCGGCATGGAGGCAATGAAGTACGCCAGTCGCTGGGCTGTTTTTTTCCCAATCCCCGGAAGCCTGTTCAGCTCCGCGGCCATGTTGGAGATGGGCTCAATCTGCTCGCTCATCTCAGAACAGCCCGCCCATTCCCGGCGCCATTCGGCTCATGGCGGCTTCCCGGGCTTCTTCTCCCTTTCGGAGGCCTTCATTCACAGCGGCCATGATCAAATCCTGAAGCATCTCGATATCCTCCGGATCCACAACCTGGGGGTCAATCACGATCGAGGTGAGTTCCCGCTTTCCGGAGATTTTCACGCTGACCATTCCGCCGCCGGAGGATGCTTCATATTCCGCCGCGTCGAGCTTATCCTGGGCTTGCTGCAGCTGCTCCTGCATTTTCTGGGCCTGGCGCATCAGCTGCTGCATATTGCCGCCGCCAAATCCGCCGAAATTCTGTCTTGCCATGGATGTCATTCCTCCTTATTGTCCTTTTCGCCGGCACCTAAAGGCCGGCGCTTTTCAATGAGTTTGGGCGGAAAAACCCGCCAGAGAGATTTTATCATGATTCGGGCGGGGATTCAATGGCCGTAACATTTGTGACCACATCATCCAGAATAGCCATGATATAGGGCATTCCCTTGCCGTTCCTGTTTTGAAGCAGAATTTCGCTCCATTTCAACCGCGTGGAGGGGGAATGGACCTGAGAAACCAGGAGAAAACAGGGCGAGCCCTCTTCCGCGCAGGCAAAGCCGGACAGGAAGTGGCCATTGGACCCGTTTTTATTGAAAGGAAAGCACCTCACACCTTTTCCAGCTCGATTTTGGGGCTCCAGCTCGTTCTGTCGCATGCGCTTGGCCCATCCTCGCTCCGAAATAAGAATAATCTCCCCTCTTTCCTTTAGCTGGCATGCGCCGAGGACCTCATCCTCCGGCTCAAGCGATATGCCCTTGACCCCCATGGCTATACGACCCTGCAGCGGGATACCGTCCAGGGAACAGCGAAGGCTCATTCCGCCTCGCGTGATCAGAAGAAGATCATCTTCATTTTCGGCGGGAATAATCGCCTTGAGTTCGTCTCCCTCTTTCAGGGAAAGGACAGAATACTTCCTGCTGCGAACAGCGAACTCCGCGGCCCTGGTACGCTTTACCATTCCCTCCCGGGTGACCAGAATCAGGTCCGGCGTGGATTCGATGCTGAGGGAGGAAGCGGCCATGAGGAAGAGCGCCTTTTCTCCATCCTCGATTTCGGCAAGGACGCCCGATAATAGCTGCCCCCGGTCCCTGGGCTTGAACTCCGTGAGGCGGGCGACGGGGATCGGATAGCAGTTGGCATGATCCGTAAACAGATAGAGCGTTTCCGCGGTATTGGTCTCCAGAAGAAAACGGGGGCTTTCCTCAAAGTTCTGATCCGGAGAGGGAAGGGGAGAACGCTTCAGCAGAGCCGGGGACACCCGTTTCAGATACTCCCCCCAGGTAAAGACAATGACCGCCTCCTCCGCTGGGGGCTCCTCCTCCTTGAGAAGCTCGGCCGGTTCGCTCCCGACCTCCAGCGTGGTTCGCCGGGCATCCGCATACTGATCAGAGATTTCCTGCATTTCGTTCCGAATGACGCCCAGAAGCTTTTTTTCACTTTTCAGGATACCTTCCAGGCGGGCGATGGTTTTCAGCACCTCCGCATATTCTTTTCGGAGCGCAAGCACCTCCAGATTGGTCAGACGCTGAAGCCGCATATCCAGAATCGCCTGGGCCTGGATTTCGGAAAGGGCAAAGCGGCTGACCAGTCCGGCTTTTGCTTCCTTTGGACTTTTGCTGGCGCGAATCAGAGCGATGACTTCGTCCAGATGATCCAGGGCGATGATCAGACCCTCGAGGATATGCGCCCGGGCTTTAGCCTGATCCAGCTCAAAACGGGTCCTTCGGGTAACGACTTTTTTCTGATATTCAATATAGTAACCGATCATCTGCTTGAGGTTCATCAGGACAGGCTTACCGTCGGCGATGGCCACCATATTGACCCCGAAGGTAATCTGAAGATCGGAATACTTGTACAGGTAGGCCAGCACGCGGCTGGGATCCACATCCTTTTTCAATTCAATGACCGCCCGCATTCCGCTTCGGTCGCTCTCATCACGAATATCATAGATGCCTCCCAGGGCCGCCTTCTTCTCTTCACTGAGCTTCAGGATCTTTTCCAGCAAAACGGATTTATTGACCTGATAGGGAACCTCCGTAATCACGATCATCTTTCGGCCGGCCAGGGCGTCCTCCACGTGGAGCCGGGCCCGAAGGGTCAGCTTGGAACGGCCTGTTTCATAGCCTTTTCGGATTTCCTCATTATTCAGAAGGATGCCGCCGGTGGGGAAATCCGGACCGGGAAGGATCTTCATGAGCTCATCCAGGGTGATTGCCGGGTTTTCCATCTGAGCGATAACAGCCTGGACGGATTCGGCCAGATTATGAGGAGGAATATTCGTCGCCAGGCCGACAGCGATCCCGTTTGCGCCGTTGACCAGAAGATTCGGAAACCGCGCGGGCAGCATATCCGGTTCCTTCAGGGTGTCGTCAAAATTCAGGCGAAAGGGAACCGTATCCTTTTCGATGTCACGCAGCATCTGCATGGCCAGGGGCGCCATTCGTGCTTCAGTATATCGCATCGCCGCGGCACTGTCCCCATCGATGGAGCCAAAGTTGCCGTGCCCGTCCACCATGATGGCCCGCATCGAAAAGGGCTGGGCCATATGCACCAGGGCTCCGTAAACAGAGGAATCCCCGTGGGGGTGATACTTACCGAGGCAGTCACCAACGATACGGGCACATTTTCGATGCGGCTTATCGGGAGTTGTCCCAAGCTCCATCATCGTATAGAGAATGCGGCGCTGGACGGGCTTCAGACCATCTTCCACCCGAGGAAGCGCCCGCTCCAGGATTACATGCTCCGCATAGGGAATCATGCTGTTGTGCATGACGTCCTCCATATTGGTTTCCAGAATCCGGGAGGGATCGTCCTGGGGAATGGGAGCATCCTGCTTCTTCTTTCCGGCCATGATTTCATCACGCTCCTTCCGCGCTGGAGAGCGGTTTTTCCGTAGGCTCAAAGGCATCCGGGCGGTTAAAATCCGCATGCTCGCTGATATAGTCTCTCCGGGGCTCCACCTTGTCGCCCATCAGGATGGTGGTCAGCCGGTCGACCTGGGCCGCATCTTCGATGGAAACACGCATTAGCTTGCGCTGGGTGGGATCCATGGTTGTTTCCCAGAGCTGCTCGGGATTCATCTCACCCAATCCCTTATAGCGCTGTAGCGCATATCCCTTGCCGATCGCTTTGGTGGCCTTGGAAAGCTCCTTGTCGTCATAGGCGTACATCACCCGGGAGCCCTTCTGCACCTTATAGAGGGGCGGCATACCAATATAAACATGACCCGCGCTGATCAGATCCCGCATATAGCGAAAGAAAAAAGTCAGCAGAATGGCTCGAATATGGGCACCGTCCTGGTCCGCGTCCGACAGAATAATGACCTTGCCGTATTTCAGACTCTCCAGGGAAAAGGTATCACCAATTCCGGTTCCCAGCGCCGTGATCAGGGAGCGAAATTCCTCATTGGCGAGCACCTGCTCCAGATGCTTTTTTTCAACGTTCAGCGGTTTTCCCCGCAGGGGAAGGATAGCCTGAAAGCGGCGATCCCGACCTTGCTTGGCACTGCCGCCCGCGGAATCGCCCTCCACGATGAACAGCTCATTCATTTCCCAATGCCGGCCTGTACAGCTGGCCAGCTTTCCTACCAGGGGAGCCGCCTCCAGGGCGGAGGCCTTCCGGATATTATCCCGGGTTTTGCGGGCCGCTTCCCGGGCCTGGGCCGCGCGTATGGCTTTGGTGACGATGGCGGCGGCGGGTTCCTGATTCTTCAGATTGTCCAGCCAGTCGGTCATTTGCTGAGAGATCAGGGCCTCCACAATGGGGCGCACCTCGCTGTTTCCCAGCCGGCCTTTTGTCTGGCCTTCGAACTGAGGGTTTTTGACCAGCGTGGCCAGAACGCAGGTCAGCCCCTCACGAAAATCCTCGCCGGCCAGATTGCTGTCTTTATCCTTCAGCAGGCCTGTTTTTCTGGCGTAATCATTCAGACATCTTGTAAAGGCGGCTTTAAAACCGGTTTCATGGGAACCGCCCTCAGGGGTGATGATATTATTGACGTAGGAAAAGAGAGATTCGTTAAACCCATCGGTGTACTGGATCGCGGCCTGACAGACAACGCCGTCCTTTTTCCCGGATAAGAAGATGATATCCGGATGCAGGGCCGTTTTTCCGGCGTTCAAATACTGGACATAATCCGTGATGCCGCCGTCAAAACAGAAAACCCGGGTGCGGCTGTCCGCGTCGGGGAGCCGCTCATCGGTAAATGTGATTCGAATCCCCTTGTTCAGGTAGGCCAGCTCCTGCAGACGGCGGGCGACGTGATCCCCATTGAAACGGACGTCTTCAAAGATCGCGTCATCGGGCAGAAAACGCACCAGCGTTCCCCTTTTTCGGGTATTTCCCAGCGTCTGAAGGGGCCCCACTGGTTTTCCGGCTTCAACCTTGCCGGTCTTTGGATCGAATTCGCTCGTAAACTCCATGCGATAATGGGTCCAGTTCAGATAGACATCCACCGTCAACCATTTGCTGAGCGCGTTGACTACCGAGGCGCCCACACCGTGGAGACCGCCGGAATAGTCATAGTTTTCGTTATTAAACTTACCCCCGGCGTGAAGAACGGTAAAAATCACCTGAACTCCGGGAACCCCCATGGTCGGGTGCAGATCGACGGGCATACCGCGCCCGTTGTCGTATACGCTTGCGGAGCCATCCCGGTGAAGCGTTACGGCCACCTCACTCGCGAAGCCGTTGGAGGCCTCGTCGATCGCGTTATCAACAATTTCCCACAGGAGATGATGTAGCCCCCGGGATGAAGTGCTTCCGATATACATGCCGGGACGCATTCGGACGGCTTCAAGACCTTCCAATACCTGTATATTCCCGGCGCTATAATTCTGTGATGCCAACCTTTTCACTCCCTGCGGACGGAAACCCGCCCAAAACAATTACAGGCTATTATACCACGGGAAGTGGATTATGGAAAGAGAAACACTAAATGTTGCCAGGGGATTTCCCCCTTGTTTTCAACTGTACGGGCTAGGAAGAGAGGCTTGACAATATGTTTCCAGATACTATTTTTCCTTTCACTTGATGGGAAACTGTGGTATAATAGACGCCGTTTTCGGGACAGCGGGGAAGTGACGGCTTGGAGTCGAAAGCATCCCGTATTTTTAAAATAGTCCCTTTGAAAGGAAGCGTTATTGATGCGGTCTCTACTTCTTATCGCAACAGCTCTCTTCGCTGGGCTGTTGATGACCCGGCTTTTTGTGAAGTTTCATCTGCCGGATGTCACGGCCTATCTGGTGACGGGCGTTCTGATTGGCCCCTGCTGCCTAGGGGCCCTGGGAATCCCCGGGTTTGGATTTGCCAGCTTTGCCGAAGTTGATTCTCTGGGTGTTATCAACGATGTGGCTCTGGGCTTTATTGCTTTTGCCATCGGCCACGAATTTCGTCTTTCCGCGCTGCGAAAAACGGGCAAACAGGCTACAATTATCGGCATTCTTCAGGCCGTGATCACCACAGTCGTTGTAGACATCGCGCTGGTGACGTTTCATTTTATTTGGCCGGATCTGCTGAGCCTGGGAGCCGCGATCACCCTTGGGGCTATTGCGGCAGCAACGGCGCCGGCCGCAACGCTGATGGTGGTCCGTCAATATAAGGCCAAGGGCCCGGTAACCGACGTCCTGCTGCCAGTGGTTGCGCTCGATGACGCCGTGGGGCTGGTCATTTTCGCTGTCTCCTACGGTGCCGCTCAGGCCATGCAATCCGGCACAGCCCACCTGGCAGCCCTGATCATCGAACCGGTCGGCGAAGTGATTCTGTCCGTTCTTCTGGGAGGGGTCACAGGCTTTTTGTTGACTGTCGCGGAAAGATACTTTCATTCCCACCGAAACAGGAACGCGCTGATTGTCGGCAGCGTGATTCTGACGGTCGCGCTGAGCCAGCTAAGTTTCGATGTAGGTGGATTCCATTTTGGGTTTTCCTCCCTGCTGGTCTGCATGATGTTGGGAACGGTATTCTGCAACTACTGTCCTCTCAGCGAGGAACTGATGCTGGCGGCTGACAGATGGAGCGGCCCGGTGCTGACCCTGTTCTTTGTGCTCAGCGGATCGGCGCTTCAGTTTCAGGTATTTTCGGATGGATCGGTCGTGCTGATCGGCGTTCTTTATATTCTCTTCCGTTCCCTGGGAAAATACATTGGCGCCCGGTTCAGCGCCGACCTGGCACACGCATCGGAAAAAGTACGGAAATATCTGGGCATAACACTCCTGCCTCAGGCGGGCGTGGCGCTTGGCATGTGCACAACCGCGGCCAGAACCATGGGGGCGGATGGGACACTGATTCGAAATATCATTCTGTTTTCTGTTCTGGTCTATGAATTAATCGGCCCGACGCTGACGAAGATTGCCCTGACGAAAGCAGGGGACATTCAGACGATCCCCAGGGAGGTTAAACAGAGGCGGGAGAAGAAACTGGAAACGATAGACAAACCGGTTCCGCCTACCTTCCGAAAATAATTCAGGCTAAAAAATTTGCTTGCAATCTGCGCACGAATGTGGTAATATACTCCCTGCGGCTGTGCCGCTCCATTGCATACGCGAAAGAGGTGAAACAGCAATGAAGGAAGGAATCCATCCTAAGTACGGCAAGTGCATTGTTCGCTGCGTATGCGGTGAAACATTCGAAACCGGCTCCACGAAAAAGGAAATGAAGGTGGATATCTGCTCCAAGTGCCATCCTTTCTACACAGGGAAGCAGAAGCTGGTGGACACGGGCGGACGTGTGGATCGCTTCAAGAAGCGTTTCGGGCTGGAATAAGGCCGAAGAAAACAGGGTCTGTTATGGCCCTGTTTTTTGTTTCGTCCGAACAAAGCAAAACACATCCTTAGGTTATCTTTTGAAAAGAGCAGGGCGTTTGCGGTCCTGCTCTTTTTTCTCAAAAAGCAACGTCTGCCGGAAGCAAAAGAAACCGGAAGGCGTGCAGCCTTCCGGTTTCTGAAGCACAATCGCTTATCGTTTCCCGGCATCGTAGGGAATGCCTTCCGCTTTGGGGGCGGCAGAGTTCTTGGAGAAAAGCACCAGAACGACCAGGGAGATGATGTAGGGAAGCATATTATATACGGTGCTGGGAAGATTGAGCTGCGCCAGGAAATCAAAGCCCGTATACACATTGCTCAGGCTGCGGAACAGGCCGAACAGGAGAGCGGCCAGAGCGATCCGGAATGGCTTCCATCCGCCGAAAATCATAACAGCCAGCGCAAGGAATCCAAAACCTGCGACGCCGTTTTCAAACTTCCATTCCGAAACGCCGGCCGTGATATAGGCCAGACCGCCCAGACCGCCCAGCAGTCCGGAAATCATCACGCCCGCATACCGCTTTTTATAAACGTTGATGCCGACGGAAGCCGCAGCCTGAGGATGCTCGCCGCAGGCCTGAAGCTGCAGACCGAAGCGGGTCTTATACAGGCAGACATAGGAGGCGATCAGAATGACGACGGTCAGGGGAAGAATCCAGCTGAATTCCAGATTGTCGAACATCAGGAAAGCTTTTCGCTGGGAAACATATTGAATCGTGGCGGAGGGATTATCCGGGTTGGCGGCCGTATTCAGCGCCTTGACAATCACTGTGGCGGCGGCGGTCCCCAGCAGATTCATAGCGGTTCCGACCAGTGTCTGATCCGCCCTAAAGTTGATGGCGGCGACGGCCAGCAAAAGCGAATACAGCAACCCTGTGAGCATGGAAGCGCATACGCACAGCAAGACCATCAGGAAGGGGGGCACGTTGGGCAGATATCGCATCATCAGGGCTCCGCCCAGGGCGCCGAAAACCATTATGCCCTCCAGACCGATATTGATGACGCCGGAGTGCTCGGAAAAGCAGCCGCCCAGAGCAACCAACAGCAGCACAGAGGCAAAAAGCAGGGTATACTGAATCAAGAGTGTCATGAACGGTTTCCTCCCTTCTTATTCGCACTGCGGCGCGGCCGATTCATCTGCTGTTTAATGAACAGAACGAAGGCACACATGTAGATAATCACCGAGGAGATCAGACCGGCGATTTCGGCGGGATAAATCTTTTCCATGAAGGAACCGCCATCCGTGATATGCTGAATGAAGAAGGAAGAGAAAATGGCTCCGATGGGGTGCAGGCCGCCCAGGAAGGCGGCGGCGATGCCGTTGAATCCCATGGCGGGAACCGCCGTAACCGTGGACGGCCATTTGATCATGTCCGTCAGATAGAACATACCTGCGCCAAGCCCGGCCAGGCCGCCGGCGATTGCCATGGTCAGGACGATGTTGGCCCGATCCTGCATGCCGCTGTATTTGGCAGCGTGCTTGTTCAGCCCGGTTGCCCGCAGCTCATACCCCAGAACGGTTTTATTCAGGAGCACCCAAATCAGCACGGCGACGACCACGGCCAGCGGAATGGCCAGGGTCACATACTGATGATTATTCAGCAGTTTATCCAGCCCCAGGGTCGGAAGAACGGCTGCCGGATAATGCTTTTTCAGGGACCAGGTTTCGCTCATGGTTATATCCATATAGGGAGCCAGGAGAGTATTGACCAGATAGAGGCCAATCCAGTTCAGCATGATGCAGGAGATGACCTCATTCACGTTCCGGTAGGCCTTCAGCACGCCGGAGATCGCTCCCAGCAGCGCGCCGGCCAGCATGCCGGCCAGCAGGCACAGCCACCAGGGGGCGCCAAGACCGATGGCGAAATACAGGGACGCGCCGACGCCGGCCACATATTGTCCCGCCGCTCCGATGTTGAACAAGCCGACCTTATAGGCGAAGAGAACGGACAGGCTGCACATCAGCAGGGGAGCGGTCTTCGCCAGCGTATTGCCCAGGTTCTTGATCTGCCCCCGGGCGGAACTGAAGGACCAGAAATTCTGCATGATGGTGGACAGCGCGTTCCAGGCGCCGGACGGATTGATGATCAGCAGTACGATGAATCCGACCAAAAGACCCAACAGGATACAGATCAGAGAAGCAATCAGCGTCTGAACCGCGGATTTCTTCAGAAACGACCCCTTTTTCGTCATGAATCACATCTCCTTCCGTTTGGCGCCGGCCATATAGAGACCCATCTCTTCCGGCGTTGTTTTTTTCGGATCCAGTTCCCCGACGATCTCGCCTTCATACATCACGAGGATCCGGTCGGAGACGTCCAACACCTCATCCATTTCCAGAGAGACCAGCAGCACCGCCTTTCCGGCGTCACGCTGGGCGACGATCTGTTTATGGATGTTCTCGATGGCGCCAACATCCAGTCCACGGGTTGGCTGGACGGCCACCAGGAGACTGGGATTCTTATCGATTTCCCGGGCAATGATGGCTTTTTGCTGATTACCGCCGGACATGCTGCGAGCCATGGTGACCGGCCCCTGACCGGAGCGGATATCATATTGTTCAATCAACTGATTCGCGTATTTCCGGATGCTTTTGCGGCGCTGGAATCTTGCTTTGTGAAAGATGTCTTCGAAATAGCGCTGGAGCACGATATCGTCTTCCAGCGTGAAGTCCAATACCAGGCCATGCTTGTGACGATCTTCCGGAATGTGGCTCATGCCCAGGACGGAACGCTTCCGGATGGACATTTTCGTAATGTCTTTACCCAGCAGCGTGATCTTTCCGGAAACGAGAGGTTCCAGACCCGTCAGTCCGTATACGAACTCCGTCTGCCCGTTGCCGTCGATTCCGGCGATACAGACAATTTCCCCCGCCCGAACCTCCAGGGAAACATCCTTGACAGCATTGTTTTTATGGGATTTGGAGGCTACGGTCATGTGTTCGACCTTCAGAATCACATCGCCAAGCTGCTGGGGTTTTTTCTCTACATGAAAGTTGACGTTCCGCCCGACCATCATGGCGGAAAGCTCTTCCACCGTGGTATCCTTGGTGTTTACGGTTCCGATATATTTCCCCTTCCGGAGCACAGTGCACCGGTCGGCCACCGCCATGATTTCAGCCAGCTTGTGAGAAATAAAGAGAATGGATTTTCCTTCCGCCGCCAGGTTCCGCATGATCTGCATCAGCTCGTCAATTTCCTGGGGCGTCAGAACGGCTGTGGGTTCGTCGAAAATCAGAATCTCGTTGTCGCGGTACAGCATCTTCAGGATCTCGGTCCGCTGCTGCATGCCGACGGTGATATTCTGGACAATTGCGTCCGGATCAACCTGTAACCCGTATTTTTCCGAGAGAGCCATCACTTTTTTGCGGGCTTCGCCCTTCTGCAGCAGTCCGTTTTTGGTCGGCTCCACTCCGAGAATGATGTTATCCAGTACCGTAAAGCACTCCACCAGTTTAAAATGCTGATGAACCATGCCGATGCCCAGCGCATTGGCGTCGTTGGGGTCGTGGATTTTAACCGGCTTTCCGTTGATTCGGATTTCCCCTTCTTCCGGCTGATACAGGCCGAAAAGAACGCTCATCAGCGTGGACTTTCCGGCGCCGTTTTCACCCAGCAGCGCGTGTATTTCGCCCTTGCGCAGCTGGAGGGTAATGTCGTCATTGGCAATGATGCCGGGGAAACGCTTGGTGATGTGCAGCATTTCAACTGCGTATTCGCTGCCGGCGTGCGTTGACTGCCCGTTTTCCAAAGAACAACCCTCCCATTCTCCTTGTTTCATCAGACTTTCGCAACCGCGATCTTCTGACAAAAGCTCCCGCTGTTATTCGGAAACAGCAGGGGCTTTTGTCAAAAACCGGGGGAAGCAGGGCTTCCCCCGGTTGACGGTTTGAAATTATTTCACGTTGCCGGCATCGTTAACTTTGATTTCCGTCGCAGGCATCGCGTCGATGGCATTGGAAACCTTGATGTCCCCGGAGAACATCTTTGCGACCAGGGCCTTATAGTCATCCTGGGTGAAGCCGTCGGCGAACTGGGTGGAGGGGGCGATCTGAACATAGTTGACTTCAGGATCATCACCGCTCACCAGGCCCAGGGTTTCAACCTTTCCGCCGTAGTTGGCGAAATTGCCGGCCTTGACTTCGCTCAGCAGGGTGTTCACGGTGGCACCCAGACCCTTCATGGCGGAGGTCACCGTCATGCCCGCTCCATAGGCTCCGTCGATGGCGGCCGCCTGGTCAACGTCAACGCCGATCACCTTGCCGCCGGCCTTCTGAGCAGCCTCAGCCGCGGAGGTGAAGATGCCGCCGCCGCAGGCGAAGACAACTTCAACGCCCAGGTTCTGATACCAGTTATCCATGTAACCCGTGATATCCGCGTCGCCGAAGAACTGGCCGCCGTAGACATACTCAACCGTTACATCGGAAGCAATGCCCATTTCGACCGCGGCCGCGTTGGCGCCCTGCACAAAGCCGAAGCCATAGCGAATGACGGCGGGAACGGCCATGCCGCCCAGGAAGCCCAGGTGCTTGTAGCCCAGCTTCACAGCAGCGTATCCGGCCATATAGCCGCACAGTTCTTCCTGATAGACGGCGCAATAGACATTGCTGCCCAGGGTCGCGCCGCCCAGGTCGCCTTCGCTCACGTCCAGCGCGATGAATTTGATGTCACTGTATTCTTCCTGGACCTGGCCGATGGCGGGGCCGAACTTATAGCCGGGCATCAGAATGACATTGTAGCCTTCATCGACCGCCTTGTCGATCTGGGCAATTCGGTCGGCGTCCGTGTCGGTAGCGGGCTGATAATAGGTGAAATCGACGCCGTTGGCATCGCACCAGGCCTTGCCGGCTTCGTAGGTGGTCTGGTTGAAGGACTGGTCAGTAATCGTGCCCACGTCCGTGATCATCGCGACGCGGATGGCTTCATCCGCCGAAGCGATGGACATCACAGAAAGCAGCATGGCCACAGCCAGCACAAGAGACAGAAGCTTTTTCATGTGAATCGTCCTCCTATGTAGATAGTCTCATGAACGGGTAAAACACCCTGTTCCGTGAAAAAATTATAGCATGTTCTCCTTTTCAAATCAAGCGGAGGGCGAATGATGGGCGTTACAAAAATGTTAAAGATAATTGTCAAATTGAACCGGGAAGCAATCTGTGATAGAATACATTCCATGGGAACCTGGCCAAGAAGGAGGGATTACGGATGAATGAGATGATGGTGATCGGAATCGCCGGAGGCACAGGAAGCGGAAAGACGACCATAACCAACACGCTGGTGCGGCGCTTCGGGGGAGACGTTTCCGTGGTACACCATGACAATTATTACAAAGCCCACCATAACATGACCTATGAAGAGCGGACCTTGCTGAACTATGACCATCCCGACGCGTTTGACACCGATCTGATGATCGAGGATCTGAAAGCCCTGAAAAGGGGAGAAACAATTCAGTGTCCCGTTTACGATTACACCATTCATGACCGGAGCGATGAGACCGTCGCGGTTCCGCCCACCAAAGTGGTGATCGTGGAGGGAATTCTGATCTATGCCATTCCTGAGCTGTGCGATGAAATGGACATCAAGATTTTCGTGGACACCGATGCGGACGTTCGGATTCTTCGCCGCATTCAGCGGGATGTCCAGGAGCGGGGACGCAGCCTGGACAGCGTCATCAGCCAGTATCTGACGACGGTTAAGCCCATGCATGAGCAGTTCGTGGAACCCAGCAAAAGACGGGCGGACGTGATTATTCCTGAGGGTGGACAGAACCAGGTTGCCCTGGAAATGGTGGTTCAGAGGGTCAGAGCCCATCTGGAAAGGTAAAGGACATGGCTAAGCTATATTTTAAATACGGCGTTATGGGGTCTTCCAAGTCCGCTCAGGCGCTGATTACAAAGTTCAATTATGAAGAAAGAGGCATGAGCGTCTGGCTGATCAAACCCAGCATCGACACCCGGGATGGGGCGGATATGATCCGCAGCCGTATCGGGCTTCAGTGCAGGGCGGATGTCATCGCTCCGGAAACGAACCTGATCGATTATTACCACAAGAAAGGAAAGAGGGACGTTATTATCGCGGATGAAGCTCAGTTTTTTGCGCCGGCTCAGATCGACCAGCTTCGGACGCTGGTGGACGAGGAGGATCTGCCGGTTCTGTGCTTTGGTCTGAGGACGGATTTTCTGACTCATTTCTTTCCGGGCGCGCAGCGGCTGATGGAACTGGCGGATTCCCTGACAGAGATCAAAACTGTTTGCGAATGCGGAAGAAAAGCCACCGTGAACGCGCGGATCGATCGCGGGGGCCGAATCGTCACGGCTGGCGGGCAGGTGATGCTGGGCGGAAACGACAGCTATCTGGCCATGTGCCATCAATGCTGGAAGCGCAGGATTTTCGAGCAGGAAAAAAAGGATGACCGGATCTGAAGGCCACACATTATCAAAGGGGCTGTGAATGAGTCACAGCCCCCTTTAATCATCCTGAAGCATTTTACCGGCTCATCAACGCAAACCAGTCTTTCATTTTCAGAAGCAGTTCACTGTTGACGGCGGTTTTTTCCATCATAGAGAGCAACTGGGGAATGGCTACGGAGGAGGAAGTCGACCCGAGCAGCTGGCGGATCAGGGAGAGGCCTTCCTTCTCACGGTCATTCAGCAGAATGTCTGAGTGCTTGGTGAAACTGCGCTGAAGATTGATGGCCGGAGAAACGCCTGCCCTGGCTACCGCCTGATCCAGTACCAGTTCCATATTAGCGGTTCCCTTGAATTCCTCCACAACAGAATCGTCGACTTTGGAACCGGTTGCTATATCCATGGCGGCGATTACGGTCAGAGAACCGCCTTCCTTCAGACAACGCGCGGCGCCAAAGAGACGTTTAGCCCGTAGGAGGGAAGCGGGATTCACCATTCCGGGAACGCTGCGCCCCTGCTGGACGGCGGCAGTCGTGTAGATTTTTGCCAGTCGGGTCAGGCTATCGGCCAGGATGACAACATCTTTTTTCTGCTCCACCAACCGCATGGCCCGTTCCACAACCATCTCCGTCAGGCGGAGATGCGCCTCCGGATTCTGATCGAAGGTGGAAGCCAGGACAGGGCAGGTGACCGATTCGCGGAAAAGGGTTACATCTTCCGGCGTCATATCGATCAGCAGAACGAGAACAGGGACATCCGGATAGTTTGCGGAGATGGTGTTGGCATAATCCCGGATCAGCTCCCTTTTCCCGGTTTCGGGCGGACAGAGCAGAAGCCCGCGCTGACCAAAACCAAGGGGAGCGATCAGATCAATCAGCCGCATGTTTGGAAGAGAAGAACCTGATTTGGCTTCCAACGACATACGGCGGGAAGGATATACAGGCGTCAGTTCATCGAACGTTGGACGGGAGAAGGACTCCTCCCCGGGCAAGTCGTTGACCGTGTCTATAAACAATAATGCGGCATACTTGTCGCCTTCCCGCTGCGGGCGAATTTTCCCCTGAATCCGGTCTCCTGTACGAAGGGCAAAGCGGCGGATCTGGGCCATGGACACGTAAATATCGCGCGAGGAAGGAAGAAAATTGGAAGCACGAAGAAAACCGTATCCATCCGGATGCAGTTCGAGAATCCCACCGCCTTCCTCATAATCGCCGGAGGCCAGAAGCTCTTCCAGCGTAGGGCCGGAAGACACACCGGGATCCTGGGACAGGGAGGGCTGAAATGCTTCCGGATCCGGAGCAATGGATTGAACGGACGGGTGAGCAGTGAAAGAACCATTGCCCGCAAAACCAACCCGGTGATCAGGAAGCGGAGATACGGGGGTCTTAGCTGGAAGGGAAGCCGGGGACTCCTGGATGGGTTCAGGATGCGCAGAAGCATGCGTGGGGCCGAAACGGGGGGTGAAACCACCTGGCCGGATGGGATGAGGTCTGCCTTCCTGGGGAAGGGGGCGGCCGGAAGGAGTTGTGCTCTGCCAGGCGGGACGGGACGCGGCAGGCGCCTGAAACGGCGCATGTCCGGTGTTTTGAGGAGAATCGGGACTATGCCACGCGGCCTGATATTTGGCCTCGGACGTTGCCGTGGAAGGCGAGGAGAGAGCTGACGCAGCCGATGCCGATGTGTCCTGCGGAAGCTGCTCTGACAGGTGGGAAGATATTTTTTCCACGATGGCGGCCTTGTCCACGCCGGCCCCAAGGACGATATTGTTTTCCCGCGCGTATTTGCGAAGCTGAAGAACGGTCATGGATTGAAGTTCGGAAAGAGTCATGTGGATAGCCTCCTTTGTGGAATCTGGTTCAAAAAGATGAAGCCGGACAGTGAGCAACCGGAGAAGTGTCAGAAAGAGTACCAACTGAAAAGCCTTTGCGGGTTAAGGGGCAAGCGCAAATACAATGTCCCGGGTTACGGCCTGCTCCACTCTGTGCTCCAGACCGGAAACTGCATTTTCTTCGATCGGGACAAACCCGGCGGCAGAAAGGCTGCGTCTGATTTCAGAGGGGGACAGGGTCAGCGTGTTGTAGCTCAACGCAATCGCTCCACCGGGCAGAATCGCCTTTTTCCAGGAAGGGAGGACATCCTTCAAAAAAGAAGCGAAGGTACCCGTCCGGCCCTCTGAGGATGGCGCGTGCTGAACACCGTAGGGAAGGTCAGCGATGAGCACATGGGCGGGACGCTTCCGAAGAAGCCGATCCGCAAAAGAAGAATCGCAAAGGAAAAAGTCAAGATAAGCGGCATTGTCAGAGGAACTCCGGTCGAACCCGAAAGAGAAACTCGTCACGGGAACCGACTGGCGCCCCACCGTTTCACTGTGAGCCCGGAGAGAATGCTTGATCCGATGCATTTTCAGGTATCGGGAAAAATAATCGGCCGCTTCCTTAAGCGCTTTACCATCCAGGTCCATTCCAACAGCGCTGCATCCTGCGCACAGCGCGCAGAAAAGAGTCGTCCCTTTTCCACAGAGCGGATCCAGCACGCGAAACATTTGTGGCCTGCTGGGAAAAGAAGCCAGCGAAAGGACGGTATTCAGCATCATCCGGGTCAGGGTCGGATTGGTCTTCCCTTTGTATTTCAGTATCTCGGGAAGATCGGGCGAAAACACGTCGGAAAAGGAGGGCGGGAGCGGAATAAGATAATCGCCCCGGCTTTCCGCCATAAAGACAATACAGGAGTGCCCGGACAGCCAGGAAATCTCTTCGGGAGACAGTTCCCGGCATTCGAACACCAGAAAATCCGCTCCGCCCATACGGCGAACACGGATTTCGGCCTCAATCGCGAGATTCTTCAGCATGGCGGTCAGTTCGCATTGGCTGAGACGTATAACCGCCTGACGATAATGAATATTGGGGTGTCTGATCAGTTGGAACGAATAAACCATGAAGACCTCTTTTCTCACACCGAGAGTTTAGATGAAGTATAACATAAACCACCGGCCGGATCAAGTGGAGCAGGTGGTTTTTTATTCGACCGCGCCAATATAAAAGGGAATGAAAAAACCTTCCCGCGGACGGGAAGGAGAAAGAACGCTTTTTACCACTTACGCTTACGAGCGGCTTCAGCCTTTTTCTTGCGTTTCACGCTGGGCTTTTCATAATGCTCACGCTTACGGACTTCCTGGAGAACGCCGCTGCGGGCGCACTGCCGCTTAAAACGTTTGAGCGCACTTTCCAGGGATTCATTCTCACGGATACGAACCTCAGACACTTTTATCCCTCCCCTCGCTCAAAGAAGCGACTTTTCGGCTTTGCCGACCTACCGGATCGAAAAACCGTAGGCATATTATAGTCGATTATCCTGCATGAGTCAATCATTTTTTTTATTTTGTCTGTTCAAGCCATCCGATCGGCCATGGCCTGACCGCCCAGAATATGGAAGTGGAGATGAAGGACGGATTGGCAGGCGTCCGGTCCGCAGTTGGATACGACGCGGTATCCGTTCTTCAGCCCCTCATCCCTGGCAATCCGGCTTATGGCACGAAGGCATGCGGCCAGTTCCTGATCATCCGCCTCGTCAATCCGTGAGAGGGATTCGATGTGCTTTTTCGGAACGACCAGAATATGGGTGTGCGCCTGGGGGTTAATATCCCGGAATGCATAGACAAGGTCATCCTCATAAACCTTATTGGAAGGGATCTGGCCGGCAATGATTTTGCAGAAGAGACAGTTTTCCATGAGCACGACTTCCTTTCTTTCTCAATCAATAATAGAAGGACGATCCGTCGGGCCGCCCGCGAGGACAGGATTGGAATCCGGGAGAAATCCTGTTCGGACAGCCCCAGGTGTGATCGAATACGGGGCGCAAACAATAAGCGAGGAAGGATGAAACCGGCTTCAGGGGTCAATCGGAACGGCCTCCATTCCTCCCGGGATGATCGCAGTCAGCCGGACAGGAACGGCAACCCCGCTCTGGCAGGCGCTTTCTTTTGGAAGGAAAACACGGATGTATTCCCGCGTATATCCGGCCCAGCGCCCATTTTCCAGTTCTTCCGGAAGAAAAGAGGCAGTACGTCCTACCCATTGGGCAAGATACTGCTCAGCCACCCTGTCTCCAAGCGCGATCAGTTCCCTGGCGCGTTCTTCCCGGACGGCGCGGGGCAGCGCGCCCTTCATTTCGGCCGCGGGAGTGTTTTCCCGCGGGGAATAAGGAAATACATGAATGCGGGAAAATCCCACGCGTTCTACCATTCGGCAGGTTTCTTGAAACTCCTTCTCGGTTTCTCCGGGAAATCCGACCATGATATCTGTTGTCAGCGCCGCGCGTGGATAAACGGATCGAATTCTATCTACGGCAGAAAGATACTGGGAGGTGTTGTAACGGCGGCGCATTCTGGCCAACACCGCGTCGCTTCCGGATTGGAGAGCCAGATGAAACTGCGGACAAACCTTTGGAAGGCGGGACAGTTCCTTGCAAAACAGATCGGATGCTACGATCGGCTCAAGGGAACCCAGACGAATTCGAAGAATCCCTTCTACATCATGAACTGTCCGGATGGCGTCCAGCAGCGTATAACACTGGCCCGGAAAATCCCTGCCATAGGAAGCCAGATGGATTCCGGTCAGAACAATTTCTGAAAAACCAGCTTCAGAAAGTCGGTGAATTTCCTTTTCCAGATCCGACGGAGGTCGGGACCGGACTGGCCCGCGAACGGAAGGAATGACGCAGTAGGTGCAGCGGTTATCGCATCCCTCCTGTATTTTCACCACGGCTCTCGTATGACCCTCCATCCGGGAAATGTTCAACGCCTCAAAGGGGACGGGCCCATCGAACGGACGGACCGCGCAAAAAGGCTGCTGTGTTTCAGACACGCGCTCCAGAAGAGAAACGATCTGGCCGCGGGCCTGGGTGCCCAGCACGAGATCAGCGCCTGTTTCTTCCAGAAGCGACTCTCCCTTCTTCTGCGCAAGACAACCGCAAAGAACCAGCAGGGAATCAGGATGCTCCCGTTTGATTCTGCGGGCCAGCTGCAGGGATTTTCGGTCGCCGGTTCCCGTAACGGTACAGGTGTTGAGCAGATATACATCCGCTGTCTCTTCGAAGGGAACCTCCTGATAACCGGCTGATGACATCAGCTCCCTCATGGCCTCAGTATCATATTGGTTCACCTTACAGCCCAGGGTATGATACGCGGCGGTTTTCATGACAAGCCCCCCATTTCACCGTAAAGAGCAAAAAAAGCGGCGAGCGAGGCCAATCCCGCTGTTTCTGTCCGCAAAATCCGGGGCCCAAGGGTAACAGGGAGAAATCGACCTGACAGGAAATGTATTTCCTCCGGAGTAATGCCCCCTTCCGGACCGATCAGAATACCCAGGGAACGAATAGTAGGAAAGCGGGAAACAACTTCAGGGATGGACAGGCTCTTTTCTTCCTCCCAGGCCACAACGCAAGTGTCCAGTGCGGAAGCGGGCCGGATCAGATCGTGAAGAGGGAGAGGCGCTTCGACTGCGGGGATCCTGCATCGTCCGGACTGTTTCCCCGCTTCCCGGGCAATCTTCTGCCAGCGATCCCTTTTATGGAGCATTTCTCCGTTTTTGGGCCGGGAAACACAACGCTCCATGATCACCGGAATAATCCGAGCGCAGCCAAGCTCCACCGCTTTTTGAACAATCCACTCCATTTTATCGGATTTGGGCAATGCCTGAAACAGGGTCACCTGCAGCCTTGGCTCGGTAGAAGGAAGGGATGAGAGAATGCGAGCGGTTCCGCCGCCGGAAGGGGTTTCCAACAATTCGGCCAGGTAACGCTTTTCATCCGCAAAGATTTCAACACGATCACCCGATCGGAGGCGGAGAACGCGAAAGGCGTGCCGCTCGTCCTCAGGGGAAAGCCGCGCAATTCCTTCTACGATAGAATAAGATTCAGCATAAAAACGATGCATCACGCCGGCCTCCTGGAACGGAATGCGGTCCATTCCTCCGAGCGAAGCACCTCGAGGATTTCATAGCCGGCTTCAAGGAGAACTTCGCGCACTTCTTCCTCACGGGAGAGAATGATGCCGGAACAGATAAATTCACCGCCGGATCGGATATGGCTTTTCAGCGGAGCGGCCAGATCCCGAATGACGTCCGCGATAATGTTGGCTACACAGATATCGCAGGTCTCTCCGACCCGATCCAGCAGATTCCCCTGCTGGACCGTAACCCGATCAGAAACACCGTTGCGCTCAATATTATCCCTGGCCACACGAACCGCATCCGGGTCGATGTCGATGGCCAGCACACGGGAGGCTCCGGAAAGGGCTGCGCCGATGGCAAGTATTCCGCTGCCTGTTCCAATATCGATGACCCGTTCCCCGCCGTGAATCGCTTTCTCAAGCAACGCCAGACAGAGCAGAGTGGTATCGTGGCTGCCGCTCCCGAAGGCCATGCCGGGATCCATCTCAATGATATGATCTCCATCCAGAGGTTCTGCTTTTTCCCAGGAGGGACAAATAAGCAGATGCTGCCCTGCACGGAGAACGTGAAAAGATTCTTTCCAGGTTTCCGCCCAGTTTTCATCCGGTACCGTTTTCGCTTCGATCCGCAGCGTTCCCATCCGGGGCTGATCGCCACGCAGGGCGTCCAGACGGCTCTCCAGCTGGGATTTCAAACATGGAAACTGATCGTCCGCCGGAAACCAGGAGTGAACCAGCACGTCTTCCGGCATTTTGTCCAGCATCGCAGGATCAATGATCTCCCAAATGCCGTGGGGTTTAGAAGAATCAGGAATATCCGCGCGATCTTCGGTCATGGTTCCGGATGAACCAAGTTCCATCAGCAACGCCGAAACATCGTCAGCGCCTTGAGTTGTGGTGTGGATAATCAATTCGATCCAGGTCATAAGCCCATTCCTTTCTGTTTTGTGCTCCTCGGGTCAGGGATGAAATGTTTCAATGCCTCTGAGCAGCTCATATTCGCGCACATCACGTACCGTTGTATACATATATCGCGATAATACATTGCCCATACGCCAGTACAGGCATACAAAGGGGCAATCTTCGGCAAATTTGGACTGAATTTGCCAGAGTTTCTGCTGATAACCGCTTTGGGTGGTTTCCTTTCGAAGCTCTTCAAACATCTCTGTCATCGGTTCGCTTCGATAGCGCGTGTAATTGCCTGTATTACCCCGCATCAGCATGAATCCGGGATCCGGACAAGGATCCATGGCAAAGGAAACCAGGGCCAAATCATAAGAACCGGCGTTGAGCCGCTCCTTTACATTGGCCATGGTCATGGTTTCCACAGTGGTATCAATTCCGACAGCGGACAGCATGTCTGCGATCTGGTTGGCCGCTTCTACACGCACATCGTTCTCCGCTTCCTCATAGACATAAAAACGAAGATGCAGCCGAACCAGTTTCCCGTCGGCCCCCATCCGATCAAGCACCCCGTCCTCATCGGAATCGCCCCATCCGGCTTCTTCCAACAGTCGCCTTGCCTCCACAAGATTCACTACAAAATAGGAAGAAAGGGAATCATTGTATGTCCATGTGCCGGGGTAAAAGGGGAGGTTGGTTGGCGTGACCATTCCGGAATATACGCCTGAAACGATTTTGTTCACGTCGATGACATAGCGGATTGCGATTCTGACTTCCTTTGTCAGTTCGGGTGCGGAATTATTCATCAGCAGGCATTCCAGCTGATTGGTCCGATAGCTGATGGAAAGGGAATTGGTTCCGGTTCGGTACTGCGCGGCGGCGATAGATCGGGAAAACACAGCATCCACCCGGGCATATTCGTAGCTGTCAATGACGCCTTTCTGAGTATCATGAAAGGAAAACATAATCTGTTGAACCTGGGGCTGGGACTGCCACCAGTTTGTGTTAGCCTGCAGCCAGGCATAATCTCCGGCAATAAAGGTATTGATCACATAGGGACCTGTTCCGGGGGGATTGTCCGCATCCACCATGGAGGCGGGAACCACGGGGAAAATCATGGCGTACAACAGGCCGAAGGAGGGGCGTTTACTGGTCTTTACAACGACCGTGCTGTCGTCGCTGGCCGAGATGGAGGAAACGAAATATTTTAAATTGGAGTAAAACCCCGAATCCGTGGTATTTTTGTCGTTGGCACGATCCAGAATATACTGGGCCGAGGCGACGACATCCTGCGCGGTCAGCGGTGTCCCGTCCGAAAAAACAACACCGGGACGGAGATAGAACGTCCAGGTTTTGCCGTTGGAAGACACATTCCAGCTTTGCGCAAGCTTGCCCTGGGGCATATAGTCATCATCCAGATAGATCAGGCTTTCATAGACCAGATTATAGACGGACAGCATATCCCGTTCCACAGGAACCAGGGGACGGATCGTTAACGTTCGGACACTTTGAATGCCAACGGTCAGGCTGTCTTCAATATTTGCCGCCAGCGACGGCCCTGCGAACAGACAGCAGGCCAGCCCGAGCGCCAAGATCCGGCGAAGAAGACTCAAAATAAAGCTTTTGATAGATACCATAAGCTCGGATCACTCTCCTGGCATAGGTTTTGGTTGGCCCGTCCTCCATGTTATCCAGCGAAAGATGAACGCCATCTTTGCTGAGGCGAGGATCGGACAGCCATGCGGTCACCTGCCCCTGCCCCGCATGATAAGCGCAGGCCACACAGACAGGATCGCCATGAAACAGGTTGGATAAATACTGCAAATACCAGCATCCGAACCGAACATTGCTTTCCGGATCATACATGCGCTCGAAGGCATAGCCGGATACTTTCATTTTACCGGCGATCCATTCGGCCGTTGCAGGCATCAGCTGCATGAGCCCCCGGGCACCGACAGAGGATTCCGCCATGGGCTGGAAGGAACTCTCGTTGCGGATGATGGCGGCGACAAAGGCCGGAGAAAGGTTGACGCTGCCCGAGGACGATTCGATGATATCACGATACTCCAGCGGGTACTCCGACAAAATGGCAAGATGTTCCTTTCGGTGGCGGTCATCCTGCCGAACGAGGTAGGCGTTCATCAGAATCTGAGCTGTTCCGCAGATCAGCAAAAGGGCGGTCAGGGAGATCAGTACGATCGTCAGCCAGAATGGCATTTTCCAGGCGGCTTTTCTCCGGGACGGCCCCTTTCTGGAGGATGGAGGGCGATCAATGCCATCCGTCTCTGCTCTTGAAGGGCGAGTGCCTTCTTTCGTCTCTCCATTGGGATTCCCGGATCCCTGGGAGGGAGCAAAAGCAGGGGAAGAAGGGGAGAAGGACAAAGGAGAGACAGAAGCTTCGGGAAGCTGATCGTGAAAGGGTGAGTCGTCATATCGGGCGGACCGCCGCCGACGGGGAGAACGCGCCCGCTCTATTTCAGCCGACAGAAGGGGAGGCAGGAAGGCCTGAGTCTGCTCCGGAGAACCGCTGTTATCGATCACGACATCGCTTTTCGCGGCTTTTTCCTCCGATGACATCTGGCAGCGGATTCGGCTTTCCGCCTCGGGAAGAGAAAGATGATCCCGCTGCATGAGCCTTTGAACCTGCAGAGGATGGGGAAGATATACGCACCAGACAGCATCGCAAAAACGGGCGTATCCTTTTTCGAAGAGGAGCGGATAGTCCAGAAAGCAGAGGACGGCGCCGCTATCCCGTGCACGCGAAAGGGCCTCCTCGGTCATTTGCTCAAGAAAGGGCGCCATGATCTGATCCAGCAGAGCCAGCGCGCCGGGATTCGAAAAAACATGACGGCCGAGGCGACGGCGATCCAACGATCCGTCCGGGAGAAAAAAAGAATCGCCGAAAGATTTACGAATGGAAGGGAGCGCCTTTCCTCCCGGCGCGGTCAAAGCCCGGGAAAGCTGATCCGCATCCACCACAACGCACCCGGGCTGCCGCTGGAGCCATGCGCTGACGGAGCTCTTTCCGGAAGCGATTCCTCCGGTCAGTCCTATGACACGCAATCGCCGTTTCCCCTTTCAAAAGAACCCGGCAGCGGACTGCCGGGAAAAATAGATTGGATCCTCTCAAACATGGGTGGTCAGCAGTTTCTTCTTCAGATCTGCTTCCATGGAGTACAGCTGTTTTTCCGCCTCCAGGCGTTTGGCGTGTCCATCCTGCTGAATCCGAAGCACTTCGTCGATGGTTTCGATCAGAGACTGGTTCGTCTGTACCAGCGTATCCATATCGATGATGCCCCTCTCCGATTCACGGGCGGTTTCAATCGTACCGATCTTCAATGCTTCCGCGTTTTTGCGAAGCAGCTCATTGGTCATATCGGTGACCGCCGTCTGGGCGGCCAGGGCCTCCTTGGAATGCTGGAGCCCAAGGGCGAGCACCATCTGGCTTTTCCAGAGAGGCAGCGTATTTGAAAGGGTGGACTGGATGCGTTCAACCAGAAGGCTGTCATTATTCTGAAGCAGACGGATCTGGGGCGCCATCTGCATGGAAACCTGACGGGTCAGCTTCAGATCGTACAGTTTCTTTTCAAAACGATCGCACTGGGCGGCCAGGTCATTCGCTTTCTGGGCATCCATGGCATCTCCGCTGGCCGCCGCCTTGTCCATCAAGCGCTTCAGCTCTGTATTACGAACCTCGGCCAGCTTCTTATCCCCGGCAATAATATAGAGCGTCAGCTGGCGGAAGTACTCGCTGTTCTGATCGTAAAGACGATCAAACATGGAAATATCCTTTAACAGCTGCGCCTGATAGTTTTCCAGGGAACCTGCGATTTTTTCGACATTCACAGAAACCGCGCTGTAGCGCGATTTCATCCGCTCCACCTTATCCTCGGCCCGGGCGAAGAGCTTTCGGAGCCCCTTCGGCTCCTCCGTGTCACGTTCGAAGCCTTTCAGCTCGGAAACAAGATTGACCAGCATGTTGCCAACTTCACCGGTATCCTGGGTCTTCACGGTGTTCAGCGCGTTTTCGGAAAAATCGGCAATCCGCTTTTGCGCGTCCGCACCAAAAAGCAGAACATGTTCGGGATTGGTGATATCCACTTTTGCAATGAAATCATCCACTGCCTTTCTTTCCGCGTCGGTCAGCTGGCTTTCATCCAGCTTGGGAACCTGAGCGGGCTCGGAGGGAGCTGTCTGCTGGATGCTTTGGACGGGTTCGACAGAAGCCGGGGCTTCAGGCGCGGGCTTGAGGGTCAGCAGGGGAGTAGAATGGTTTTCAGACATGGTACATACCTCCTTGGATCTTAGGTCAATTCAGAAATGGTTACAGCTCGTAATGCTTATTGGCGGCGCCGTAAGCATTTTCAGGCTTATCGTCGGGAAACTCCATCACCGGAACCGAGGTGGCCCGCATCTGGGCTTCCGCGGCGGTTCTCGGCTCAGTGGGAACAACGTCTCTGATGCCGGTCAATTCATTTTCGGTATATCCATCCCTTTTGAGCATCTGCTCCAGCACGTCGATATCCGTGGAAATATCCATCATGTTTTCCCGATGAAGGTTATCGATCTGCTTCTGGCAGGCTGTCAGGATCATGTTCATCCCACGGACTGTCGTTTCTCTCGCCGCATTCATTTCCTGCCAGGAGACGCCGCGCTGCTGCATAATGCGATAGTTGGAAAGCATCTTCAGGGTTGTCGGAAGATAATAGTTCATGAATTTGCGAACCTGAGGCGCCTTGGAGGGCGCTTCTGAAACAGAGCGAAAAATCTGCTCACATTTTTCGCACACCTGGGTCATCTGGGAAGAAAGAACAGGATCCGGAATCGCTGCGTTTTCCTCACGTATTTTTTTCACCATATCCTGCCCCGTTGTGATGACCGCGTCGGCCGCCGCATCCCCTGTCAGGGGGATGCGAGAGGCGGCTTCCTGCCTCCTCCGCTCCTCGAGCTCTTTCTGCTTGCGGGCGGCTTCAGCTTCCTCGCGGCGACGGCGCTCTTCGTCTTCTTTATTATGGGTGGTCGTATCCAGACCGGATCCCATGATAGAAGTAATTTTACCGATGGCCAGCCCGAGTACGATCCCCGCAATGATACCCAGCGGATTAAACTCCCCCAGAGCGGCTATCGCCAGAAATGTGATAATGAAGCCGAGACCACCGGATTTACGATTGCTGTTGGGGTTTTTGCTCTTTGCCAATTGAAACAGTCCCCTTCCATAAAAACTGGATGTATCATACCACAGAAAGGGATGAAAGAAAAGGGATTTTTCAGGTGGAATTGATGCGGCTAAGTCTTCGGGATTTGGGGAAATAAAAGAAAAAAGGCGGATCCGAAGATCCGCCGCAAGCAACGGGAATTATTTGATTTCGACCGTAGCGCCAACAGCCTTGAACTGCTCGGCGATCTTCTCGGCTTCTTCCTTGGAGACCGCTTCCTTGATGGTCTTGGGGGCGGATTCCACGATTTCCTTGGCTTCCTTCAGACCCAGACCGGAAACGACTTCGCGGACGACCTTGATGACCTTGATCTTTTCGGAACCGGCTTCCTTCAGCACGACATCGAACTCGGTCTTCTCCTCTTCAGCGGCGGCAGGACCGGCCGCGGCAGCGCCGCCGGCGACAGCGATCGCGCCGGTAACGCCGAACTTTTCCTTCATTTCATCAACCAGCTCTTTAACCTGAAGCAGCGTCATAGACTCAATCGCCTCAATGATTTCCTGATTCGTCATTATTTTTTCCTCCTATAAGTTTTTGTCATATGGCCATCAGGCCACGGATGAAAGCCTCAGGCGGCTTCTTTTTTTTCGGCAATCTGATCCAGAACAGCCACCAACGCGGAAACGGGGGAAACCAGGCAGCCCACCATGGTTCCGAGAAGCTCTTCCCGGCTTGGCGTCGCAGCCAATGCCTTAATGCCGTTCACATCGGTGAACTCCGTCCCAGTCAGTCCTCCCTTGATTTCAAGGGAAGTCAGCTTATTCTTTTCGATGAAACCGTTCACGACCTTTGGAGCAGCCGTGACGTCCTTCGTTCCGAAAACAAAAGCATTGGGACCTTCCAGCAGGTGATCCAGGCCTTCGATGTTGAGTTCTTTCAGGGCCCGGGCAACCAGGCGATTCTTCAGCACGCAGTAATGCACATCGTTTTCACGGCACTGTTTGCGCAGATCGGTTACCTGTTCAACCGTCAGTCCGTTAAAGGAAACGATCACTACAGACTCGGCAGCCTTGAATTTTTCGATAATTTCGGAAACAACCTGTTTCTTCAACTCCAGATTCTTGCTCATTGCGATAGCACCTCCTTACTGGTTCATACTAAAAAAACCTCACGCACAGGCGCGAGGAACGAAAAGTCGTACGCTCACACCTCGGCAGGCGGGCCTAAAACCCTTTACATCATTCGATACCGGCTGTCTACGGCGAAGGTTTCTTCCGAAACCTCGGATACCATATCACAGGATCGGACGCTTGTCAAATGCTTTTTTGATTTTAGCTTTTATAAATCTTTTTCAGACAGAAGGCTTCTCTCAACCGTAAGCTTTTTTGGGGATCTAGGACTAAGAGGCTTGATTGACATCAAAAGGGAAGCAAAAAATGAAATATTATTTTCAAAATATTAATCATTTACATTGACAAGTTAACATTTTTGTAATAAAATAATCAAAGAATTGTGACGAAAGGAGGCGCGGGAATGAGAAAATGGAAGCCGGCCGTTGCGCTGACCTTATTTCTGCTCCTCCTCCCGCTGGTAAGCGCTCTGGCCGCCAGCGGAACCGTGACTGCCAGTTCCCTGAATATGCGAAAGAGTGCCTCCGCGTCCAGCGATGTGGTTAAGGTCCTCCGTAAAGGGGACAAGGTCAGCATTCTTTCCAGCAGTGGAAGCTGGTACAAGGTATCCTGCGGAGGGTCAACTGGTTTCGTTTCCCAAAAGTATGTTCAAAAAGGAAGCGCATCTGCTTCGGGCAAATCTTCCTCTGGTAAAAGTTCTGGAGGACAGGCCTCGGGTGCAAAAACATCTTCCAATGGAACCTGCTCCCTTGGAGACAGTGGAAACGCGGTTAAAACGGTACAGAAAAGGTTGAAGAATCTGGGGTATTACAGTGGTTCTGTCGATGGAGACTATGGCAGCGGGACGAGAAAAGCGGTTCTGGCCTTCCAGAAACGTAACGGTCTGAAGCAGACCGGAGATGTAAACAGCGCGACACTGACAAAACTCAAAAGCTCCGGGGCGAAAAAGGCCACTTCAAATTCCTCGTCCGAAAGCGGATCATCCGGCGGCAACGGAACCTGTAAACCGGGCGATTCCGGCAGCGCTGTCCGCGCGGTACAGAAAAGGCTGAAAAAACTTGGTTATTATTCCGGTGATATCGACGGCGATTATGGCAATGGGACAAAAACCGCCGTCAAAGCCTTTCAGAAGAGGAATGGACTGAGCGCCAACGGAACAGTGAACAGCCAGACGCTTTCCAAGCTTAACAGCTCCGGAGCGAAAAAAGCAGATGCTTCATCATCCGGGGGCGGCAACGGAACGGAAATGTTAAGCTGGTTTAAGAACGGATCCAGCCGCATCCCTAAAGGCGCCATTTTTAAGGTAAAAGATATTAAGACCGGAAAAGTTTTCACCTGCAAGCGCTGGAGCGGTGCAAATCATTGCGATACAGAACCATTGACCGCTAATGATACTTCGATTATGAAAAGTATTTTCGGACACTGGAGCTGGAGAAGACGTGCTGTTCTGGTTAAATACAACGGTCATGTTTATGCCGCTTCGATGAACGGCATGCCACATGGGACCGGAACAATCAGCAACAATCGATTTGACGGCCACTTCTGCATCCATTTTCTCGGAAGTAAAACGCATGGTTCCGGGAAAGTTGATGCCACCCACCAGAACTGCGTAAAGGCGGCCTACCATAGCTCCTGGTAGTGATTTCGATTTTCTGCCGATGGTTTTCTTCTGGATGCAACATGCTGCTGGATGCGTACGCCTACTCTTTGACCGAGTTTCCCCTTCTTCCATCATGGAAAGAGGGGGATTCTTTTTTTGAAATTCATCGGATGTCTTTTTTTTCTGATCTGTTTGTGGTATAAATGGGGGACCTGAGGATCAGGGACAAAGGAGGAAGACGGATGCTGATACAGGCCCCCAGGGGAACACGGGATTTGCTGCCGACCGAAAGCTACAGATGGCAGGCGTTGGAAGATAAAATGAGAAAAGCCGCTTCGTTGGCTGGATACAGAGAGGTTCGAACCCCTGTCTTTGAACATACGGAGCTTTTTGCCAGAGGCGTTGGGGATACGACTGATATTGTTCAGAAGGAGATGTACACCTTTCAGGACAAAGGGGAACGCTCCATTACTCTGAAGCCGGAGGGAACAGCCGGCGCTGTACGGTGCTTCCTTGAAAGCGGTCTGTACGCAGATGCGCTTCCCTGTAAGATGTATTATCTGAATGCGCCTATTTTTCGCTATGAGGCGCCGCAGAACGGTCGGCTCCGCGAACATCATCAGTTTGGACTGGAATGCTTTGGCGCGAAGGAAGCGACCGCTGACGCGGAGCTGATCCTGCTGGCCTACAGACTATTGAGCGGCCTGGGCATACGGAACCTGAGCGTCAGAATCAACAGCATCGGCTGCCCCGAGTGCCGGCCCAGATACCATGACGAACTCAAGGATTATCTCTCGCGGCATCTGGACACGCTTTGTGAAGACTGTAAAACCAGGTATACCCGTAATCCACTTCGTGTGCTGGACTGTAAAAAGCCAAACTGCAAGGCGGTCGCACAGGGAGCGCCCAGTATGCTGGACATGCTTTGCGATGAATGCAAAACACATTTTCAGCAGCTTCAGGCTTGTCTTTCTGCCGCGGGCATTCCTTTTCAGGTTGACAGCCGAATTGTACGGGGACTGGACTACTACACGAAAACGGTTTTTGAACTGGTTACTGAATCCGAAGATGGCGCCTTGACCGTCTGCGGCGGTGGGCGATATGATCACCTTGTTCAACAGCTTGGCGGCCCGGATCTTCCGGCTGTGGGCTTTGGAATGGGAATGGAACGCGTACTGATGCTGATCGACAGGGAAGGCGTCGTTCTTCCGGATCCGGGTCAGTATGATGTCTTCGTCACTTTTATGGGAGAAAACAGGATTCGCGCATTTGAACTGGTGGAGAATCTTCGGCTGGCGGGGCTTCGGGCGGATATGGATCATTGCGCACGCAGCCTGAAGGCCCAGTTTAAGTACGCCAATAAAACCGGAGCACCGGTTTCGGCCACCATCGGGGACGAGGAGGCAGCTTCTGGCACTGTTAAACTTCGAAATATGATCACCCGGGAGGAACGCGTTGCTCCTTTCGATGACGCGGCCGCTGCGGTTCGAGGCCTGATGGGTGAATAACAAAGATTACAAATAGAATGGAAAGAAGGATCAAAGGATGCAGTACAGAACGCATACATGCAATGAATTGAGGCTCGCTGATGTTGGAAAACACGTCCGGCTCAGCGGCTGGATGGAAAACGTTCGGGAGGTTGGCGGCAGCCTGGCCTTTGTCGTTCTGCGCGACTTTTACGGAACCACTCAGCTTGTGGCCGAAGATCAGAGCATTTTGACCTCGCTGGCCGCTTTGAATAAGGAAAGCGTTATATCCGTGACCGGAATTGTCCGCGAAAGAGCCAGTAAGAATTCCAAAATGGAAACAGGGGATATCGAAGTTGTCCCTGATAGTCTGGAAGTGCTGGGCCGATGCCGCTACAACGCACTGCCTTTTCAGATTAACCGCAGCCGGGAAGCGGACGAGAGCATTCGGCTGAAGTACCGTTATCTGGATCTGCGCAATCCCGAAGTAAAGCGTAAAATCGTCTTGAGGAGCCAGGTAATTGCCGCTCTTCGTTCCGCGATGATTGATCAGGGATTCCTGGAAATCACAACGCCTATTCTGACGGCCTCTTCGCCCGAAGGAGCGCGGGACTATCTGGTTCCCGCCCGGAAACATCCTGGCAAATTCTATGCCCTGCCTCAGGCACCGCAGCAGTTCAAACAGCTTCTGATGACCAGCGGGTTTGATCGCTATTTCCAGATTGCCCCCTGCTTCCGGGATGAGGATGCCCGTGGCGATCGAAGTCCGGGTGAGTTTTATCAGCTGGATATGGAAATGGCTTTTGCCGGGCAGGAAGACGTTTTTGAAATACTGGAGAAGGTACTTCCGCCCGTGTTCGCCCGTTACGGCGTCTATCATCGGGCCTCTTCTGCACCTTTCCGGCGTATCCCATACCTGGAAGCGATGGAAACCTATGGAAGCGACAAGCCGGATCTGAGGATCGACCTGACGGTTCGGGACGTGACACAGCTGATGGAAGGATGCGGCTTCGCTCCATTCGAGGGACAGACGGTCAAGGCTGTTCCTGTATCTGAATTTTCTGGAACACGCAAACAGATTGATAAGCTTTGCGCTGATACGGAAGTGATCGCCGGTCAGAAGGTCTATTGGTTCAAAACGGATGAAAAAGGCGAGCTGACGGGCGGAATCGCCAAATTCCTTCAGGATAGAAAAGAACGGGTGGTAACCGAGCTGCGCCTGGAGCCTAATACGCTCGTTGTGATGTCGGCCGGTCGAAAGACAGCTGCGCAAAAGACGGCTGGCGTTCTGATCAAGCAATTGGGGATGATGTGCGAGAATCACATGGATCGCGAACAGTACGCTTTTTGTTGGATTGTTGATTTTCCAATGTATGAAATCGGCGAAGAAAGCGGTGAACTTGAATTTTGCCATAATCCTTTCTCGATGCCCAATGGTGGACTTGAGATTTTAAGAAAAGCCCACAGAGGGGAAGTGGACCCCCTGACCATTACTGCTTTCCAGTATGATTTGGTTTGCAACGGTGTGGAGCTGAGCTCCGGTGCTGTCCGCAACCACGACCCGGAGATTATGGTTGAAGCCTTTAGCCTGGTTCGATTGGGAGAAGACGATGTAAAGTCTAAATTCCCGGCCATGTACAACGCGTTCTGCTATGGCGCGCCGCCCCACGCGGGAATCGCTCCGGGGGTGGATCGGATGGTCATGCTGCTGGCCGGGGAGGACTCGATTCGGGAAGTAATTCCATTCCCCATGAACAAGAACGCTCAGGATCTGATGATGGGCGCTCCGGGAACGGTGGAGCCGCGGCAGCTGGAGGAACTCCACATCGCGCTGGTTCAAGTGGAATGACGTATTGTCAATCCTGGAAGAATCTGGTATAATGCCATCTGATACGGGAAAAAAGCTCCCCTGATCGGAATGACTCCCATGAATAGGAGGATATTAAAATGGCAGTTAAAAAAATGAAAGAAGAACAGACGCTGCCTTTGAATATGGACGCTGATACCGAACAGACCAGTTCGATCACCTATGCCAACGAGGTGATCGCGATCATTGCCGGCCTTGCAGCCAGCGAGGTGGAAGGCGTTGCCGGAATGAGCAGCGTCAATGGGGGCCTGCTGAACAAAAACAGAAACGTGACCAAGGGCGTCAAGGTTGAAGTAGGGACGGAAGAGGTCAGTGTTGATCTGTTCATGATCATCGAATACGGAACACCCATCCAACGCGCGGCCCACGACGCGCAGGAAGGCGTCAAAAAGGCCATTGAATCCATGACGGGGCTGCATGTGGTTCGGGTGGATGTTCACGTGACAGGTGTTAGCTTTGAAAAAGAAATGAATGCGCTTCAGGCCGGCGCGGGAAAAGCTGTGCTGGAGTCCGGAGAGAAGACGAGTCGCCAGAACCGTGTCCCGAATCGGACGGAAGAGGTGAACAATTCCATGGCGGAAGGCGCTTCCGAGGAGATGGAGCTTCCCCGGGATGCCGGCGAAACTGACAATGGTGGGGATTTGACGAAGGAAAACGTTGCTTCTGATGAATCTTTGGAAGAAAGCACCCAGGCCGACGCGTAATCTGAGGGACAGGGGGGAGGGATTCCTCTGTCCCTTCCTTCGTTTTTCTGTTTCATTGAAGAGCAATGTTGTCTCCGCGCATGGATGCCACTTTCACAGCTTCAATGGAAAACCATGTTCATTAGGAGAGGAGGGTGTAATAAATCATGAAATTACGAGTCGCCGACAGGGTTCTTGCCGCGCTGGCGGGGTTGGTGCTGCTTGCCGGCTGCGCAGGCCTGATCGCCCAGGTTTTCTTTGGCGTGGATTTAATTGGCTCCGCCGCCCGTTTTCTGACCAGCGAATCCTTACGGGCGCGCCTGGCTCGGATCGGGATGATCCTTTTTCTGCTGCTGCTTGGCGTGTACTGTGTGATGATCCTATTCCGTCATCGCAGCCGGAAGGATCATTTTATTCTTCAAAAGAATGATAACGGCGAGCTGGCCATTTCTGTCAAAGCGCTTGAAAACATGGTTCAGAAGTGTCTAGACCAGCATCACGAACTGGAAGTACAGAACATGATGCTGGAGAACCAGAAAGACGGACTCTTGATTCTGATCAGGGGAAATGTTGCTGGGGGAATCAGTATTCCCCTTACGATTGAAGCCTTGCAGCGCCAGGTTAAACAGTATGTGACCGCCTGCAGCGGGGTGGAGGTAAAAAGCATCAGGGTGCAGATCGACGCGTCGGGACAGGACGCGAAAGACGCTCCATTTGCGATAGCCGGCCCTGTGTCAAAACCGCTCCTGAATGAATCAGAAGAACGTCAGACGCCCGCCCGCGAGAACCCGGCGCCTGATATCTCTTCTGTATCCCCAATGCCCGCGCAGCCTGTTCAATCAGTTGCTCCGCTTTCCATGCCGCCTGTTGCCCCGGAAACAGGGCCGCATTCGCCTTTATCTGAAGCCTCCCGGGAAGTGGAAGAGCTTCAGCCGGAGGATCAGCGACCACTGCACCAACGGCTTTTCAGCATCCGGGAGGAGCCGTGCATTGTTCCGGTTCCGCCGGCTGACAACGAAGAAAGCATGAACGCGCCCAAGGAATCAGCGGAGGAGAACGCAGTTGAACCTTCTCTGGATTCCGGAAACGGGAACCGGTCCGGAGATGATCGCAATACAGAGATTTCGCATGAACGTGATGAATACGGTGGATCGATAGGCGAAAAAACGCAAGAGGAGGCAGAAAAAAATGAATCAAAAATTTAAAAAGGGCACTCCCGCCTTTGGCGTGCTGACGGGAACGATTCTGGCGCTGCTGGGATATCTTGTAATGCGTATTGGGTTCTGGAAAACATTGCTTTTGGCCGCGCTTTTCTGCGTGGGGTATTTCCTTGGCGCGGTGGGCGATAAGGAAAAGTATGTCAGGGATACGATGAATCGCGTGATCCCGGAGAAGAAGACGCAAACGATCCATGTCCGGGAAGAACTTTCCAGGGAACAGGCTGAGCAGTATGCCGGCAACGGTGTCAAACAATCAGAAACGAACAGAGAGGATTAATCATGTCCAGAATCACAGCGCGGGCTGCCGCAATGCAAATGATCTATGAAAGAATCGCAGGTGGTCAGGGAGGGGAGGAAACCCTTCGGATGGTCTATGATGAACTGCGTCGGGATGGCGTTCCGGGGGTCGACAGTGTCAGCCGTGATGAGCCGAACCGGGAAGACCGGAATTATATTACCCGGGTTTTAGAAGGTGTTCTGAAAGACCGGGAAGAATTGGACAGCCTCGTAGCGGATGCTGCTCATGGATGGACCCTGGACAGAATGCCGTTGGTGGATCTGACGATTATGCGTTTGGCGGTGTGGGAAATGTTGCACGAGCCGGATATCCCAGGAAACGTGTCCATTTCGGAAGCCTTGGAGCTGACGGAGCGGTATTCGGATCCGGATGATAAAAAGTTTGTTAACGGCGTTCTGGGTACCATCCTGCGCAAGATTGAAGCGAAAGAATGAAAGAACTGATTATCGGTCTGGACACCAGCAATTACCGTACATCCATCGCTGCGGTGACCCCCGGGGGAGAAATAATTCTAAACGTCAGGCGTCTGCTCCCCGTTGCTTCCGGAGAACGGGGGCTGCGGCAGAGCGACGCTCTCTTTATGCATCTGAAACAGGCGAAGGAGATGATGACCGCTCTTCAGGAAGCATGCAAAGGCTTTATCATTGCCGCCGCCGCCGCCAGCGTGAAGCCGAGGGGGCTTCCTGAATCTTATATGCCCGTTTTTCTGGCGGGGGAGATCATCGCAAGAAGTATTGCTGCACCCCTGAGTATTCCATTCTATTCCTCGGATCATCAAAGCGGGCATATACGGGCGGCCTGCTGGGGAACGGAACTGGAGCATACGGAAAAATATCTGGCGCTCCATTTATCCGGCGGAACCACGGATTTGCTTCTCTGGCATGACAACACCGCCGAAGGGTTAGGATCATCTCTGGACCTGCACGCAGGCCAGTTGGTGGATCGGGTCGGTGTCGCGATGGGGCTGCCATTTCCGGCAGGGCCTGAGCTCGAAAAACTGGCGCTTCAGGGGGAAAGCTCCGGTCGGTTGGGCTGCAGCATGACGGAACATGATCTGTGCTGCCATTTCAGCGGGGCAGAGACAAAGGTGCTGCAATGGATCAGGGAGGATCGTTATCCAAAGGAAGTGATTGCGCGGGAGGTTTTTGATTTGCTGTCCAGGACAGCTGCCCGGATGCTGCAGGCAGGCGAAAAGAAGACCTGCGTCACAGAGGCTCTGATCTGCGGAGGAGTGGCTTCTTCTCCGTTATTCAGGCAAATGCTGAAAAAAAGATGTGAAAGAATGACTGTTCGGCCGGTCTTTGGCGACGAAACGCTCAGCGGAGATAACGCGGTGGGTGTGGCGCTGATCGGTGCGGATAGATACAGGAGGGAATATGGCCGCTGAAATATTGGATGGGAAAATGCTTTCCGCAGAGGTAATGGAGGAAGTGCGCCGCCGTACGGAAAAATTAAAAGCTCACGGTGTGACGCCTGGCCTGGCCGTGATTCTGGCAGGGGAAGATCCCGCCAGCCAGATTTATGTTCGAAACAAGGGAAAAGCCTGCCGGGAGGCGGGTATGTATGGCGAAACAGTTCTTCTCCCGGGCGATGTTTCCCAGGAAAGACTTGAGGCCGAGATTGATCGCCTGAACATGGATCCTCGCATTCATGGGATTCTTGTTCAGTTACCGCTGCCTGCTTCTCTGAACGAGCATAGCGCACTTCTCCGTATTTCGCCGGAAAAGGATGTGGATGGATTTCATCCGCTGAATGCAGGCAGATTGATGGACGGTTCTGCAGGGGTCATTCCCTGTACACCCAGAGGCGCGATGTATTTGATTCATCATACCGGCGTTGATCTTTCCGGAATGGACGCGGTTGTGGTGGGGCGCAGCAATATTGTCGGCAAACCTATGGCAGCGCTGCTGCTGCGGGAAAATTGCACGGTAACGCTATGCCACAGCCGGACTTCCGATTTGTCTGAGCATACCCGCAGGGCGGACATACTTGTAGCCGCTGTGGGAAGGGCAGGACTGATTACAGAAGATATGGTGAAGAACGGGGCCATCGTGATTGATGTCGGAATTAATCGCGAAGCAGGGAAAATCATGGGCGATGTTGATTATGAAAACGTTCGGCGGAAGGCTTCCTGGATTACGCCGGTTCCCGGCGGAGTTGGCAGGATGACCATCGCGATGCTGATGCTGAATACCCTGGAGGCGGCCGAAAGGAATACATTCTGTGATTGAGAGAGAGGGAATGTCCGTATCCGCGCTGAACCGAATCATCGGCGAAGCATTGCGGGGAGATTTCAGACTTCGCAGCGTAACGGTGCAGGCAGAAGTCAGCGGGTTTAAGCATCATATCGCTTCAGGTCATTGGTATTTTACCCTGAAGGACAGGGAGGCGGCTATTCCCTGTGTCATGTTCCGGCAGTATCAGACCCGGGTATCGGGCATTCCCTCCGATGGAGACGCGGTGACCGTACAGGGGCATGTTGAGCTGTTTCAACGGGACGGAAAGGTTCAGCTTTATGTAACCGCGCTGCGTCCATCTGGAGCGGGAAGCCTATTTGAACGCTTCGAGGCGCTGAAACAAAAGCTGCTGGCGGAAGGGCTTTTTGATCAGGGGAGAAAAAGAACGCTTCCGCTGCTTCCCAGAAAGGTGGCAGTGATCACATCCTTGAGCGGCGCGGCGCTAAGAGATATTTTGAATGTTTCGAGAATGCGCAACCCATCAGTTCCTCTGGCGCTTGTTCACAGCGGCGTACAGGGAGCGGGGGCCGCTGAGGAAATTGTCCGGGCGTTGAAAACCGCTTGCATGGTTCCAGAGGTGGATGTCATCATTCTGGCCCGCGGCGGCGGTTCCGCTGAGGATCTCTGGTGCTTTAACGAGGAATGTGTCGCCAGAGCGGTGGCAGGCTGCCCGATTCCGGTTGTTTCCGGCGTTGGCCATGAAACGGATTTTACGATCTGTGATATGGCGGCGGATGTTCGGGCCAGTACCCCCAGCAACGCGGCAGAGATCGTGATCCCGGACCGGAAAGAGCTTCTTGGCAGAACCAACCTTGTTCGAACTTCTCTGATTCGATCCGCGTTGGGTGTTATTCATCAGACGGAGCTGCTGACTCACAGTATTCGCCGGAGGCTGGAGAAGAATTCTCCCGAAAACGGAGTCAGGGCCCGAGTGGATCAGATTCGTGCTTCCCGTGATCGGCTTCTCCTGGCAGAGCGCCGCAGGACGGAAGAGACCGGTGTTTTGCTGGAGACGCTCAGAATGAAGATGGAATATCAAATGAACCGTCGAGTCAGCGATGAAACGGCCAGAATGCAGCGGGCGAAGGAACGGCTGGGTGCCATCTCTCCCTTGGCGGTGCTGGACCGCGGATATGCGCTGGTCTATGATCAGACTCACCGGGTCATACCATGCGCGGAGGAAGCTAAGGCACATGCCTCGATGACGATTCGATTCCATGACGGGCAGCTTGCGGTTGAAAGGAGCAAAAGAAAATGAGCAACGATGTACCGAAATCCTTTGAAGAAAGGCTAAACGATGTACAGAGCATTATTGAAGGAATTGAATCCGGCAAACTGCCGCTGGAGGAATCGGTTCGCCGCTTTGAGGCCGGTATTCAGGTGCTGAACGGGATGGAAAAAGAGCTTGAAGAAATGAAACGAAGAATCACGCTGGCCCAGCAGCAGCCGGATGGAACCATTCGGGAAACCGTGGCGGAGGGGTACCAATGAAAAGCCTGAAAGAGTATAGGAATATGGTCGAGGATGCGCTGGAGCCGACCCTTCGTTCTCTTCAGGGGGTTCCGGAGCGGCTGACGGAGGCGATGCTTTATAGCCTGAAGGCCGGAGGAAAAAGACTTCGTCCTGTTATGCTGCTGGCCGCCTGTGACATGGCGGGCGGAGATAGCATAAAAGCGCTTCCTTTTGCCTGCGCTCTGGAGATGATTCATACTTACAGTCTAATTCATGATGACCTGCCTGGTATGGACAATGATGATCTTCGTCGGGGAAAACCAACCAGTCATGTTGTCTTTGGAGAAGCGATGGCCATCCTGGCCGGTGACGGACTTCTGAACGGCGCCGTCGAGATCCTTCTTCGGGAAAGCGTCCGAACGGGGAGCACCGACGCGCTCCGGGCCGCGGAATCGATCGTGCGACATGCGGGCGTTGGCGGGATGATTGCTGGACAGGCCGAAGATATTACTTCCGAGGGAAAGAAACCGTCCTCTGAACAGGTTCGCATTATCCATACGCATAAAACCGCTGACCTCCTTCAGGCGGCCATGGAAGCAGGGCTGATGCTGGCAGGATGCGGCAGGGATCAAATAGAGGCTGGAAACGCTTACGGGTTGCATTTCGGCATTGCCTTCCAGATCGTTGACGACTTGCTTGATGTTACGGGGGATCCCGCACTGATGGGAAAGAATGCTGGAATGGATGATAAAAAAATGACATGGGTGACCGTTCGCGGATTGGAAGGTGCCCGGGAAGACGCAGCCGCAGAAGTGGAAGCGGCTATTCTGGCTCTGGCCGGTTTTGGGTGGGAACATTCTTTTTTTGATCAGTTGGCCAGAGAAAACCTGACAAGATGCCAGTAAACTGAAAGAGGGGATATGAAGCATGATGGATCATTTTCTGGAAGAAGTCGCCGTTAAACGAAACAACACAATGAACCGCATTCTATATGCCCTTAGCTGGGTGGTCATTGTGGTCTCGGGATTGCTCGCTTTCATCGAACTGAATGGACTTTTGAGATCTTTCAGCGTGCCGGATCTCATCCTGGCGCTGGTCTTTGGCGGCATCGCCGTTTATCTTTATATGACACATGACCGGATACTGACGGAATATGAGTATACCTTTACCAACGGGACCCTTGATTTTGCCGAAGTCTACAACAACAAAAAAAGGAAGAATCTTGGCAGCCTGAACGTGAAGACGGTCGAGGCCTTTGGGAAGGTTTCCTCTGGTTCCTTCCATCGATATGTCAGCATGCCGGGCCTCAAAAAGATGAACTGGTTTTTAAATCGGGAAGCAGAACTTTACTATTTCTTTTTTTCAAAGGATAACAACAAGAAGATGATCGTTTTCGAACCAAGCGCTCAGATGGTCAGCTATATTGAGCAGTATCTTCCAAAGGGAGCCTACCAGAACAACTGATCAAACGCGAAAAACGGAGGGAAGAAATTGAAAGAATTGCTGCTGGTTCGATACGGAGAAATATTCCTGAAAGGGCTGAACCGACCCTATTTTCTTCGGGCCCTCGTTCGGAGGGTCCGGCATGCTGTTCGAGATCTCGGAGCTTCGGTCTGGCTGAATGACGGGAGGATATTTGTCGACGGATTTGATGACGCGGAAGCATGTATTGAACGAGTTACAAAAGTCTTCGGCGTGCACAGCGTATGCCCCGCGATAGAGATGCCGAAGGAAGACTTCGACGCGCTGTGCGACCAGGCCATTAAAATGATGACCGGCATGAAGGGAACGTTTAAGGTGGCGGCCAGGCGCAGCGATAAGCGTTATCCTCTTGATTCTCCCCAAATTAATGAAGAAATGGGCGGCCGCATCCTGGAGGCCTGCCCTGACCTGAAGGTAGACGTTCATCATCCGGAACACCTCCTGAATGTGGAAATCCGGGACAGTGCCTATCTATATGTCCGGGTGATTCCTGCGGTTGGCGGGATGCCTGTGGGTACCAATGGAAAAGCAACGCTGCTTCTGTCCGGCGGAATTGACAGCCCCGTGGCGGGTTGGATGATTGCCAAAAGAGGCGTCCAAATCGATGCCGTACACTTCCACAGCTACCCATATACTTCTGAGCAGGCCAGGGAAAAGGTTCTGGATCTTGCCCGAAAGCTCAGCTCCAGCTGCTGTGGAATCAGGGTTCACATTGTGCCCTTTACGGAGATTCAGCTAAAGATCAGGGATCTTTGTCCCGATGAGTATTCCACGCTCATTATGCGCCGCTTTATGATGAGGATCGCTGAAAGAATTGCCGAGCAGGAGGAAAGCGGAGCTTTGATTACCGGAGAAAGCATAGGGCAGGTCGCCAGCCAAACGATGGAGGCCCTCCGGGTGACGGGCAGCGTTGTCCACCTTCCGGTTTTCAGACCTCTGATCGGTTTTGATAAGAGCGAGATCATCGATATTGCCCATAAAATAGATACTTATGAGCTCAGCTCGCTGCCCTATGAGGACTGCTGCACGATTTTTACCCCCAAACATCCTGTGACAAGGCCCAGACTCGACAAGGTTGAAGAGGTGGAACGTACATTAGCGACGGATGACCTGATCAGGGAGGCCCTCGAAGATGTGCAAATTGTTTCAGTCTGACTTCTTGTCAAAAAAATGACAATATGGTATGATCAGAAGGTCGCCTGGCAGAAAGAAGCCGATACAAGGTGATTCGGGAGGCGGTGCGAATGGGGATGGATTTTATTTCCCTGATGCGGAAACTGGCCCCCGATCTTGCGGAGGAAATGACACGGCGCGCCCTGATTCTGGATCGGATCGGCGCAACGCAGCCGGTTGGCCGGCGACAGTTGGCAAGCCGGTTAAACCTGAGCGAGCGCGAGGTTCGGAACACTGCGCAGCGACTTCGAGAAATGGGGTATGTGGACGTCAGCCCCTCAGGCATTACGCTGACGACAGAGGCGGTGCCGCTGATGGAAGCGGTCTCTGCTTTTTCCAAGGCCCTCAGCGGGCTGACCGAGATGGAAAAACAGCTCTCCGTCCTGCTGAAAGTGGAAACCGTGGTGATTGTGCCAGGCGACGCGGATCAGGATGCCGGCATTTTGACTGAACTGGGGCGAATCGGCGCCGGAAAGCTGCGGGGGATGCTCAAAAACGGGGATACCCTGGCCGTGACAGGGGGGCGAACCCTGGCGTCCATTGCCCGGGGGCTGCAGGGGCAGGCGCCGATGAACGTTATGGTCGTTCCTGCTCGTGGCGGCATGGGAAGAGAAGTTGCTTTCCAGGCGAATACGCTGGCATCAGAAATTGCGACCCGGCTGGGGGGACATTACCGGCTTCTTCATCTGCCGGATTCTCTGGACCCCACCGCAAAGGCGGAAATGCTGAAACAGCCCGAGGTCAGTGAAACCATGGATCTTCTCCAGCGCGCGGATGTAATCCTTCACGGTGTCAGCCGTGCGGACGACAGAATGGCGGAACGCAAACTCCCCAGAAAAGTGATTCAGGCGCTCAGGGATCAGGGGGCCTGCGGAGAATGCTTCGGATCCTTTTTTAACATGCAGGGAGAATGTCTGCTGGTTTCATCCAGCGTCAGTGTAGATCTTGGAAAGCTGAGCCCTTCCTGTCGGATGATTGCCGCTGCCGCCGGCGCCTCGAAAGCGGAGGCAATTATCTCCGTCCTTCGCCATGACCGGCATCGGATGCTGTTGTCGGATGAAGGCGCTGCCCGCAGAATGATCGCGCTGCTTTCATAATGGTTGCTCTTCCCCAATTGTGGGGATATCGCAATACAGAACGCATTGAAAAGGAGAGAAAATGATGGCCAAGAAAACGATTGAGGACATCCAGGTAAATGGCAAGAAGGTATTGGTTCGTTGCGACTTCAACGTTCCGCTGGATGAAAACAAGCACATCACTGATGAAAACCGCATCCAGGGCGCGCTGCCGACCATCAGGTATCTGATCAGCCACGGAGCCAGAGTGATCCTGTGCTCCCATATGGGTCGTCCCAAGGGAGAGTTTAACATGAAGTACTCTCTTGAGCCTGTGGCCAAGCGGCTCAGCGAACTCCTGGGCCAGGAAGTTAAGCTGGCGAAGGATGTCATCGGCCCGGATGCACATAGACTGGCAGAAGCCATGAAGGACGGGGAAGTTATCCTGCTGGAGAATGTCAGATTCCACAAGGAAGAGGAAAAGAACGATCCTGAATTCGCCAAAGCCCTGGCCTCCCTTGCGGAAATCTATGTGAATGATGCTTTCGGAACGGCTCACCGTGCCCATGCTTCCACCGAAGGCGTCAGTCATTATCTGCATCCCTCCGTGGCCGGTTATCTGATCGGAAAAGAGCTGAGCGTCATGGGCGGTGCTCTGGAACACGCGGAAAAGCCCTTTGTGGCGATTCTCGGCGGTGCCAAGGTGGCAGATAAGATCAGCGTCATTGAGAACCTGATCGAAAAGGTAGATACCCTCATTATCGGCGGCGGCATGGCGTATACCTTCCTGAAAGCCAAGGGGTACGGCGTGGGCAAAAGCCTGCTTGATGAAACACGGGTTGATTACTGCAAAGACATGATGGCCAAAGCGAAGCAGAAGGGTGTCCAGCTCCTGCTTCCTGTGGACACCGTTTGCGTAAGCTCTTTCCCGAGTCCCATTGACGCGCCCGTGGACACTGTGACCGTGGATGCGGACCAGATTCCGGACGATATGGAAGGTTGCGATATCGGCCCGAAGACCTGCGATCTGTTCGCAAAAACGGTTAAAGAGGCAAAGACGGTCATCTGGAACGGCCCCATGGGCGTCTTTGAGAATCCGACCCTGGCGAAGGGCACCCTCGTCGTCGCCCAGGCGCTGGCGGACAGCGAGGCGGTTACCATTGTAGGCGGCGGTGACAGCGCGGCGGCCATTACCCAGATGGGCTTCGCGGATAAGGTGACCCATGTTTCAACCGGCGGCGGCGCCAGCATGGAGTTCCTGGAGGGCAAGGTGCTGCCCGGCGTTGCTTGCCTTGATGAGAAGTAATCAGGAGGAAAGAGCATGCGTAAACCGATTATTGCTGGAAACTGGAAAATGAACAAAACCCCCGCGGAAGCTTCTGCGCTGGTTACAGAACTGAAACCCCTTGTGAAGGATGCGGCATGCGATGTTATCGTTTGCGTCCCTGCGGTAGATTTTGCGGCTGTCCGGGAAGCCGCGGCTGGAAGCAATATTCATCTTGGCGCTCAGAACGTGCATTTTGCCGCGAGCGGCGCCTATACCGGCGAGCTTAGCGCGGAAATGCTGAAAGCGTGCGGCGTAGAGTATGTGATTATCGGTCACAGCGAGCGCAGGCAGTATTTCGGTGAAACGGACAAAACAGTCAACAAGCGTGTGCTGGCTGCGGTGGCCGCAGGGCTGAAGGTCATTCTTTGCGTCGGCGAAAACAAGGAAGAACGGGAAGCGGGTTATACGGACGCGCTGGTGGAGTATCAGACGCTGATCGCTCTTAACGGGCTGACAAAGGAACAGGCGGCTGAGGTTGTTATTGCCTACGAGCCCGTCTGGGCCATCGGCACCGGTCTGACCGCGACCGATGAGCAGGCCAACGAGACCATCGGTGTGATCCGTGGGTCCATCGTTCGCAAATATGGCAAGGAAACAGGCGACAAGATTCGTATTCAGTATGGCGGCAGCATGAATCCGAAGAACGTCAAGGGCCTCATGGCACAGCCTGAAATCGACGGAGGTCTGATTGGAGGCGCCAGTCTTAAGGCTCCCGACTTTAGTCTGGTAGTAAATTACGATAAGTAATGCTCTCGGGATTCACAGGAGGCGGAATGACCGCCTCCTGTTTTTTGGGGAGGGGGGATAAATGACTTTCTTTTGGGTGTGTTACAAAGATGTTAATTTCATGGAAATGGACTGTTTTCTACTTGCGGCCGCGGAAAGAGATGCATATAATATAGAATGGTATTGGTTGGGCAAAGAATCATGCCAAAGGAGAGTAATCGGATGAAAAAAGTGCAGTTTACCGAGACCGTCCTTCGGGACGCAAACCAGTCGCTGATGGCGACGCGACTTCCTTACGCCGACTATGAAGAGGTTCTGCCCGTGATGGACCGGGCGGGATACTATTCGGTTGAGTGCTGGGGAGGAGCGACCTTTGACAGCTGCCTGCGGTATTTGAATGAGGATCCCTGGGAGAGGCTTCGGAATATCCGAAAAAAGATGCCGAATACCCGTCTTCAGATGCTGCTGCGTGGTCAGAACCTTCTTGGATACAAGCACTATCATGACGACGTGGTTGAAAAGTTTGTGGAGCTGAGCATCAAAAACGGAATTGATATTATCCGGATTTTTGACGCGCTGAACGATTTCCGGAATCTGGGGACCGCGCTGGAGGCCACAAGAAAGTATGGCACCCAGCGAACCATCGCCTCCGGCTGCATCAGCTATACGCAAAGCCCGGTTCACACCGTGGATAAGTATGTCACGATGTGTAAGGAATTGGTTCGGATGGGATTTGATACCCTCTGTCTGAAAGATATGGCCGGAACGATGAGTCCCTTCGAGGCGGAGCATCTCATCAAGGGGATTAAGGACGCGGTCGGCGATGTGCCGGTGATCCTGCATACCCACTGCACGACCGGAATGGCCTATATGACCCTGACCAAAGCCATCGAGAGCGGCGTGGATGTGATCGATACGGCGACAAGCTGTTTCTCCAACGGTACCAGCCAGGCGGCCACCGAGACGCTTTTTTATGCTTGCCAGCAGTACGGGATCGAAACCGGCCTGGACGAGAAGGTCATTAATCAGGTCAATGATTTCTTCAAACCCGTCAAGCAGAAATATATCGACAGCGGACTGATCAACCCGAAGTCCATGCAGACAGACTCTCAGGCCCTGGTTTACAAAGTTCCCGGCGGTATGCTGAGCAACATGATCGCCAATCTGAAGGATATGAATGCCATGGATCGTTTTGACGAGGCGCTGGTGGAAATTCCCGCGGTTCGGAAAGATCTTGGTTATCCGCCTCTTGTGACGCCTCTGAGCCAGATGGTCGGCAACCAGGCTGTTACCAATGTGCTTGTGGGTGAAAGATACAAGAATATCTCCAATGAGGTGAAAAACTACTTCCGCGGCGAGTACGGCATCGCGCCCGCTCCCGTGGATCCGGCTCTGGAAGCGAAAATCCTCGGAGAGGGTGGCAAACCGACGGATTGCCGAATTGAAGACAGCAAGCGAACCGGCGATGATTTCAGGAAAGCCAGGGAAGCCCTGGGCGATCTGGCGGAATCAGATGAAGATATCATGAGCTATATTTGCTTCCCCGCGCAGGCTGAAAAGTTCCTGAAAGAGCGGAAGGCCAACCGGGAAAAGAAAGTAGCCTACAGCATCGTGGAAGCATAAGGAGGATGACATATGGAAAGCAGCATCAAAGGTGAATTGCTTCCCGTGGGCGAGGCGCTGGTAGACTCTGTGCTCGGATACCTCGTCGTCTTCATCGGACTCGCGCTTCTGATGATTGTAATCATTCTGATGGGCCGCGTGATGATTGCCCGCAGCCGGAAGGGAAGCCTCTCGCCCCATTCCGTCCCCGCGGAAGTTCCGGCAGCCCAGACCGCGCCAGCCCCCAAAAAGCTGGCGCCCGGAAGCGCGGGTGAAGTTAAACTGTATGACACGGATCCGAGGGACGCCGCCATGATTATGGCCATTGTCGCGGACAAAATGCAAAAACCCCTGAACGAGCTCCGGTTTGTATCCATCAAGGAGGTTAAGGAAAATGAAATATAAAGTCACACTCAAAGGAAAAACCTATGAAGTAGAGGTTAACCAGGGCGAAGCCATGATCCTGGATGAATATGAAGCCGCTGCCCCCGTGCCCTCCGCTCCTGCGGCGCCCGTTGCTCCTGCTGCTTCTGCCGCCCCTTCTCCTGCTCCCGCCGCCCCGGCCCCTGCTGCCGTAGAAGGTGAAAAAGTATCATCTCCCATGCCTGGAACGATCGTAAGGGTGGATGTTAAAGCGGGGCAAAAGGTAAAGCAGGGTGAAGTGCTCGCTGTGCTTGAAGCCATGAAGATGGAAAATGAAATCATGGCTCCCCACGATGCGACCGTTGTTCAGGTGCTGGTCAATAAAGGTACAAAAGTTGATTCCGGAACGCCCCTGATGGTGCTGGGCTAAGGGAGGAAAGACATGAATATTTTTGAATCCCTTGGCAAGCTGGTTCAGGAATCCGGCTTTGCCATGATGCTGACAGGCGACGGATGGAAAAACCTTGTCATGATCATCATCGCCTGTGTGCTGCTTTATCTGGGTATCAAAAAACAGTATGAGCCCTTGCTGATGGTAGGCATTGCCACCGGATGTCTGCTGGCCAACGTCAGCGCGCTTGGTGGATTTGCCAACTCCCTGTATCACCAGGAACTGTGGGATGCGTTTCTGGCCGAGGGAGGCCCCCATTCTCACAGCTACGGCTATATCATGGCCAATGGCGGGCTGATTGATATTCTGTATATGGGCGTCAAAGCGGGTATTTATCCCTGCCTGATTTTTATTGGAATCGGCGCCATGACTGATTTCGGACCTCTGATTTCCAATCCCAAATCCCTGCTGCTTGGCGCTGCTGCTCAGTTTGGCGTTTTCTTCGCGTTTTTCGGTGCTACGCTGCTTGGATTCAACGGAAATGAAGCCGCGTCCATCGGCATTATCGGAGGCGCGGACGGCCCTACAGCCATCCTGACGACAACGAAACTGGCTCCCCATCTGCTGGGTCCCATTGCCGTTGCGGCCTACAGTTATATGGCTCTGATTCCTATGATACAGCCGCCGCTGATGAGGGCTCTGACCACGGAGAAAGAACGGAAAGTCAAGATGGAGCAACTTCGCGAAGTCGGCAAGACTGAGAAGATCCTCTTCCCGATTATAGTGACGATTTTCGTGGTTTTGCTGCTTCCCTCCACCGCGCCTCTGATTGGCTGTCTGATGTTCGGTAACCTGCTGAAGGAAACCGGAGTAACCGAGCGTCTGAGCGACGTCGCCCAAAACGCGCTGATGAATATTGTTACCCTGTTCCTGGGCCTCAGCGTTGGCGCTACCATGGTAGGCTCTAATTTCCTTTCCATTCAGACGATCTATATCGTGATCCTCGGACTGGTCGCATTCTCCTTCAGCACCATTGGCGGCCTGCTGGTTGGAAAACTGATGTATAAGCTCAGCGGTGGGAAAATTAATCCGCTGATTGGGTCGGCAGGCGTTTCCGCGGTTCCCATGGCGGCCCGGGTCAGCCAAAAGGTGGGGCAGAAGGAAAACCCGTCAAATTTCCTGCTGATGCATGCCATGGGCCCCAACGTGGCCGGGGTCATCGGATCCGCGATAGCCGCCGGTTTTCTGATGAGCGTCTTCGGCTAAGTTTCTCTTTCCTTTTCGGAAAGCGCTAAAGGCCGGTTTCTCGTTTCTCGTTTTTTCACAAAGCACTCTTGTGATTTTCCCGGAAGAAGAATATAATAATAAATGCGGTTTTGCCCTAACAGGGAAATGAACCACCGCAAGGAAAGAGGTAGAAGATGGCTGAGCTGAATCTGACCCAGTATGGAATAACCGGAACAAAAGAGATTTTGTACAATCCCTCCTATGAAACCCTTTTTGCGGAAGAAAACAAGCCCGAGCTGGAAGGCTATGAGAAAGGCCAGCTGACCGAGCTGGACGCCATGAATGTGATGACCGGTATCTATACTGGCCGCAGCCCCAAGGACAAATACATTGTCGTGGATGAAAACTCCAAGGATACCGTTTGGTGGACCACGGAAGGATACAAGAACGACAACCATCCGCTGAGCCAGGAAAACTGGGACGTCCTGAAGAAGTTGGCGCAAAAAGAACTGTCCGGCAAGCGCCTGTTTGTGGTAGACGCTTTCTGCGGCGCCAACAAAGATACCCGCATGGCTGTTCGCTTTATTATGGAAGTGGCCTGGCAGGCTCACTTTGTCCGGAATATGTTTATTAAGCCTACGGATGAGGAACTGAAGAGCTTTACTCCTGATTTCATCGTATACGCGGCTTCCAAAGCCAAGGTAGAGAATTACAAGGAAATGGGCTTGAATTCCGAGACCGCGGTCGCCTTCAATATCACGAGCCGGGAGCAGGTCATTCTGAACACCTGGTATGGTGGCGAAATGAAAAAGGGCATGTTCTCCATGATGAACTATTATCTGCCCCTGAAGGGTATCGCGGCCATGCATTGCTCTGCCAATACGGATATGAACGGTGAGAACACCGCGATCTTCTTCGGCCTGTCCGGAACCGGGAAGACCACGCTTTCCACGGATCCCAAACGCCTGCTGATCGGCGATGATGAACACGGATGGGATGACAACGGAGTCTTCAATTTTGAAGGCGGTTGCTATGCCAAGGTTATCAATCTGGATAAGGAGTCCGAGCCTGATATCTATAACGCGATTCGCAGAGATGCGCTCCTCGAAAATGTGACCGTTGACAAAGCTGGCAAAATCGATTTTGCGGACAAGAGCGTAACGGAAAACACCCGTGTCTCCTATCCGATTGACCACATTGAGAAAATCGTGAAGCCCATTTCTCACGGCCCCGCCGCAAAGAATGTTATCTTCCTCTCGGCAGATGCGTTTGGTGTGCTTCCGCCCGTCTCCATCCTGGATCCGGAACAGACCAAGTATTATTTCCTCAGCGGATTTACCGCTAAGCTGGCCGGAACCGAGCGCGGCATCACCGAGCCCACCCCGACCTTCTCCGCCTGCTTTGGCCAGGCTTTCCTGGAGCTTCATCCGACCAAGTATGCGGAGGAGCTCGTTAAGAGGATGAAGATGAGCGGCGCCAAAGCCTATCTGGTGAATACCGGGTGGAATGGTACTGGCAAACGCATTTCCATCAAAGACACCCGCGGCATCATCGATGCGATTCTTAACGGCGATATTCTGAACGCGCCTACCAAGAAGATTCCTTACTTCAATTTTGAGGTTCCCACCAGCCTGAACGGTGTGGATTCCGGTATTCTGGATCCCCGGGACACCTATAAGAATCCTGCTGAATGGGATGAAAAAGCCAGGGATCTTGCCGGCCGCTTCATCAAGAATTTTGTCAAGTATGAGAGCAATGAAACCGGAAAGGCGCTTGTCGCCGCAGGCCCCCAGTTGTAATCTCGATTCAAACGTTTTGTCTGAAAGGCCCTCCCTGTTCGGGGAGGGCCTTTCTGTGATTCATAATGTTGCTGCCATCACAGCCTTGATGGTATGCATTCGGTTCTCAGCTTCGTCGAATACGAGGGAAGCATGGCTTTCAAATACCTCATTTGTGACTTCCATACAGTCAATTCCGAACTGGTCAAAGATCTTCCGGCCGATGACAGTGTCCAGATTATGGAAGGAAGGAAGGCAGTGCATAAAAATACAGTCTTCTCCCGCTCTTCGCATTAGATCGGAAGTAACCCGGTAGGGGGATAGATCATGAATTCGCTCGGCCCAGACATCATCAGGTTCACCCATGGAAACCCAAACGTCCGTATATAATATATCCGCGCCCTGAACCGCTTTTTCCGGATCTGTTTCAAAGGCGAGCTCCGCTTTGTTTTTCCGTGCAATGGTCTCACAGACATCCCGAAGGTTTCGGGAGGGCTGATACTTTTCCGGAGCGCACGCGGTGAACTTCATGCCCATTTTAGCACACCCTACCATCAGAGAATTCCCCATATTGTATCGGGCATCTCCCAAATAGACCAGTTTCTTGTCCTTCAGCGTGCCAAAATGCTCCTTTATCGTCAGAAAATCGGCAAGAATCTGGGTTGGATGAAACTCGTTGGTCAATCCGTTCCACACCGGCACACCGGAGTATTTCGCGAGGGCTTCCACGATTTCCTGTCCATATCCTCTGTATTCGATAGCGTCATATATTCGGCCGAGGACACGGGCTGTATCGGCGATGCTCTCCTTTTTCCCGATCTGGCTGCAGGAGGGGTCAAGATATGTGCAGTGCATGCCAAGATCATGCGCTGCCACTTCAAAGGAACAGCGGGTCCTGGTTGATGTTTTCTCAAAAATCAGCGCAATGTTTTTCCCGGGGAAAAGCGCGTGGGGAACATGATTCTTTTTTTTCAATTTGAAATCTTCCGCGAGTTCAAGCAGCCCATGAATCTCTTCTGGACTTAAGTCAAGCAGTTTTAAAAAATGATTTTGCTTTAAATGAAACATTGATACACCCTCCATCCTTCAAAACTGGGTCTATTATAGTGTGATGAAACCATTACGGTCAATAGAAAAATAGGAGTTGCATGAACAAATTTATTGTGCTAAGATGCAGTTGAAAAGGAGGGGAGTACGGCATGGCGAAGGAATCCGCAGCAGAAATGGTTAATGCTTCCGGTGTTTCCTATGGAGATCTGATCAGAGAGTACAGAAAGCGCCGCGGGATGAGCCAGGAACGCCTTGGGCAGATTGCCCATGTCAGGAAAAACGCTGTTGGCGCATGGGAAGCCGGGCGCAGCCGCCCGGATCTGGCCAGCGTTCCCATGCTGTGCCAGGCGCTGGATCTTCCTCTTGACGTTTTTTTTGGGCTCGACAACGGAACTGACGAGGACAATCTCTTTGGACGATATAGGCGACTAACCCCCTATAATCGCCAGATCATTCTAAAACAGATGGATTTGCTGTATGAACTCCAGGAAGATTCCGAGATGGCGCCGAGAAAACTGGTGAAGCTCTATGAAAATGATCTATCTGCTGCCGCTGGTCCTGTTTCTTATATCGGAGAAACAACCGGGAAAACCATTTACCTTGTTTCAGATCCAATGACACGTCTGGCCCAGGAAATTATCCGCGTCAGTGGAGACAGTATGGAGCCTACGTTTTCCAATGGTGATCGGGTTCTTGTCCAGCATACTTCGCACCTTCGTGAAGGAGAAATCGGCATCTTTGTGAATGGGGACGCGGGATACATCAAGGAATACCGTCGGGATGGCCTGTACAGTCATAATCCAAGGTATCCGGTTCTCCGATTTGACGAAGAGGACAATGTCCGCTGTATTGGCCGTGTTTTAGGTAAACTTCGTCCGGATCAGCATCCGGCCCCGGAGGAGATTGCGCTATTTGTTGGCCATCGGGTATAACAATTATCTCTGAAATGTTCAGACGCTTTTCACACAGTTTTCTTGCCTCCATAATAAGGATACAATAGAATCTGAGAGATGGTGAAAAGCCATCTCGCCCTGTTTGTTGACAAAAAGGGAATTTGCGAACATGGTTGGGTTCTGAATACCGGAGGTCACTCTTATGTCTAAGTTAATTGGAATTGATTTGGGAACTACCAATTCTTGTGTTGCCTTTATGGAAAATGGTCGCGCGACTGTAATCCCCAGCGCCGAAGGCGCCCAAACGACGCCGTCCGTGGTGGCCTTTTCCAAAAACGGAGAAAGATTAGTCGGACAGGCGGCCAAAAGACAGGCGGTTACTAACCCGGACAGAACCTTCAGCTCCGTCAAAAGAGAAATGGGTTCAGATAAAACCTATCTGGTGGATGAAAAAAAATATCGCCCGCAGGAATTATCCGCTATGATTCTTCAAAAGTTGAAAATGGACGCGGAGGAATACATTGGTGAGTCGGTTACTGACGCGGTGATCACTGTGCCAGCATACTTTACGGATGCGCAGCGGCAGGCGACAAAAGACGCGGGAATGATCGCGGGACTCAAGGTGCTTCGAATCATTAATGAGCCAACATCCGCTGCTCTGGCCTATGGATTTGACAAATCCGAGTCAAAGATCATCATGGTCTACGATCTTGGCGGGGGTACATTTGATGTATCCATCCTCGAAATCAGTTCAGGGACGATCGAGGTGCTGGCCACCGCTGGGAATAATCATCTCGGCGGAGATGATTTTGATCAGTGTATCGTTGGGTTTCTGCTGGATGCGTTTCGGCGAAAGCACGGCATCGATTTGTCGCGTGACCGGATGGCCATGCAGCGCTTGGGAGAGGCCGCGGAAAAGGCTAAAATAGAGCTGTCCTTTGCTGAAAAAACAGAGATACAGCTTCCTTTTCTGGCTCAAACGACCCAAGGCTCAAAACACATGGAGGAAATAATCACAAGGGCCCGATTTGAGGAATTGACCGCGCACCTTGTGGAGGAAACCCGCGGCCCCGTGCTTCAGGCGATGGCGGACGCAGGCCTTCAGGCCAATCAAATCAGCCGCGTTCTGCTCGTCGGCGGATCCACAAGAATTCCTGCGGTTCAGAATATGGTCAGGAAGCTGATGGGAAAGGAACCTTCAAGGGATATTAATCCGGATGAATGCGTTGCCTTGGGTGCTTGCCTGCAGGGAGGCGTTTTGACGGGAACACTGAATTCTCTGCTTTTGATTGACGTCACGCCACTCTCATTAGGAATTGAAACGATGGGGGATGTATTCGCAAGGATTATTGACAGGAATACACCTCTCCCGTGCCATCACTCCCAGGTTTTTACAACGGCCGCCAATTTTCAGACCTGCGTCGAAATCAATGTGCTCCAGGGAGAAAGCGAATCCGCTTCCGGAAACCGCTCTTTGGGGCGCTTCCGTTTGAACGGAATCCGTCGGGCTCTCCGTGGCGTCCCGCAAATTGAGGTTAACTTTGATATCGACACTAACGGTATTGTGCACGTGACAGCCAAGGATCTTGGAACCAATCGCAGCCAGGAGATTACGATCTCAGGATCTGGTAATATGAGCAGGGAGGAAATCAATCAGGCTGTTGAGGACGCGGAACGCTATGCGAAAGAAGACAGAAACAGGAAAAGGGAAAGCTTTTCAAAGCAGATGGGGTACGAAAAAAAGACCAATACGGACGACGATGGCGCAATGGACGTTTGAGGAATAGTTAATATGTTTGGTTATATTGTTCCCCGGCTTGATCAGTTGGATGAAGGCAGCCGCCGACGTTATCAGGCCTTCTACTGCGGGGTGTGTCGGATACTGAGCGAAAAGTCCGGTCATGCGGGACGGATGACGCTGAGTCATGACATGACTTTTTTGGCCCTTCTGCTTGGCTCCCTCTATGCACCGAAAGAAGATGAACGGTCCTTTCGCTGCCCTGTCCATCCTTTTCGCCGCCAGGCCATTGTCCGAAGTACCATGTTGGATTACGCCGCGGAGATGAATCTCCTCTTGATGATTTACAAATGCAGAGATAAAAAAATGGACGAGGGATCCTTCCTGGGTGCAGCCGGGGAAAGGATACTGATCCCTGCGTTGAAAAGAATCCAATTGAAATGGCCTGTTCAGGCAGCGGCTGTTGAAAACGCGTTGGAAGCGCTGTGGGCAGAGGAAAAAAAGCAGGATCCTGATCCGGATCGTCTGTGCAATCTTTCGGGAGAAATGTTGGCCGCTGTTTTTGTGCCTGATCCCTCGGATTACTGGGCATCTCTCCTGGCTGGACTTGGTGCTGCGTTAGGACGCTTTGTGTATTGGATGGATGCCTGGGAAGACCTGGACAGGGATCTGAAATCAAAATGCTTTAATCCGCTGAGAAACTATCTGAACAGGAAGGATCTGGATTCGTTTGTGCAAGACATATTGGAAATGATGATGGCCGAAGCCGCGGAGTATTTTGAGATGCTTCCGCTGGAAAAGGATCTTGATCTTCTTCGTAATGTGGTCTATAGTGGAGTCTGGCAACGCTATTACGGGATGCGGCGTCAAAAAAAGAAGGAGCACGAAGCATGAATCAGGATCCGTTTTCCATTCTCGGAGTATCTCCGGACGCCTCGGAAGACGAAATTAAGTCGGCTTACCGACGCTTGGCGAAGAAGTATCATCCAGATCTGAATCCCGGAGACAAGAGGGCGGAAGCCAAAATGCGAGAAGTCAATGACGCCTATACGGAGGCGCTTCGTATTCGCCGGGGCGGCGGTTTTCATCAGGGAGCGTACGGCCGAGGGGCCTCTGCTTATGAACGAGGAGGATTTGGGTCATATCAGAATCCTTTTAGTGGTTCTGACCGGCAAGGAAATCCATTTGAAGAATATAGCCAGCAGAGCAGTCCATTCGGAGGTTTTGATTTCGATCCGTTTTTTTCCATGTTTGGCTCAGCTCGTCGCGCTTCCACCGCTTTTCGCCCCCGGCAGTACAGCAATCCGGAACTGAAGACTGCCGAGGATCACTTACTGGCCAGTCGCTTCCAGGACGCTATCGCGCTCCTGAACCGGATCCCGGTGCATGAAGCAGACTGGCACGCGCTTTATGCCAGGGCAAATTATGGGTTAGGCAATCGAATCTCCGCTCTGGATCATGCAAGAAAAGCGGTTCAGATGTCTCCCGGAGATCAGGAATATCAGGAGTTGCTTCAGGTCGTTGAAAGCGGCAAACAGGGCTATCAAAGGACAAGGAATGCCCGGTATGATTTCCAATCAGCTGTCTGTTCCAATCCCTGCCTGACCTGCTGCGCGATGAATGCGTTGCTGAATTGCTGCCTCGGCGGGTTCGGAAGATACGGTTTCTGCTGTTAATGAAAGTACGGAAAGAAGGTTTCAGAAATGAGTTTTCTTCAGAGAGCAAAAGCGATTCTCACGAGCTTCATGGCGGGTCGATATGGATCGGATCAATTGGGGCTTCTTACATTGTCCGGCGGCCTGGTTATATCCTTGGCTGGCAGCTTTGCAAATCTTGGCGTTCTTTCCTTGGCCGGTTTGATTCTGTATGGGATTACCCTCTTTCGAATGTTTTCCAGAAATAAAGAAGCCCGGATCCGGGAAAACCAGAAGTATCTCTCATTATCCTCCGGATGGATCCGGAAGATCCGTCAGTTTCTCCGCAGACTGAAAAATCGAAAGGAATACAAGTATTTTCGCTGCCCCAAATGCCGCGTGCTTTTGCGGCTGAAAAGAGGATGCGGAGAAAAGAAAATTACCTGCGCAAAATGCGGACATCAGTTTCATCAAAAAGCCTGAGCAATAACAAAACGCGGTCCGAACAGGAAAGCCTGTCAGGACCGCGTTTTCATTCAGTGAAAAGCATCAGGAAAGCATTGCTGCTCCGATGATGCCCGCCTCCGCACCGAGCACAGCCAGTTCGACGGAGGGGAAGGGCAATCCCTTAAACAGAATATAACGGGGATACTCATCCCGGACGGCATCGAGCAGAAAACGACCGGCCTTGCTAACGCCGCCTCCGAGAACGATGACTTCCGGATCAAGGAAATTAACCACGTTTGCGATCATCTGGGAAAGGGCGGAAACGTATTTTCGGAACAGATCCATGGCCAGCGGATCGTTTTCTTTTGCGGCATTTATGACTATTCGGGCATTGATTTTCTGCGGATCCATCTCGGCCAGGGCCAGGATGAGTGAATACGGATCGTTTTTTACCTGCTCCCTGGCCATCCGAATGAGTGCTGTAGCGGAGCAGTAACGTTCCACACAGCCGTGATTGCCGCAGGAGCAGGGAACGCCATCCAGGGAAAGAATCATATGCCCCAGTTCTCCGCCAATGTTGTGAAACCCTTTCCAGATTCTACCGTTCAGAATAATACCGCTGCCGATGCCGGTTCCCAGCGTAATAAACACGCTGGAATCAGTTCCAGCGCTGACGCCGGCAACGCTTTCAGCCAGAGCCGCGACATTCGCGTCATTGTCGACAAAAAACGGCTTCTGAATATGCTTAAGGAAAACCTCCCGGAGCGAAGCGTTGAACCAGCTCAGGTTTGTACATTTGATTACAACGCCGTTCTCGTCCGCCAATCCGGGAATGCCTACACCGATGGAAGCCACGTTCTCCATGGTCAGCAAGGGGTTTGCTTCCGGTTTCATGAGTCTCTTGACGCAATCCGCAATCTGGCCAACCTGCTCCTCAAAAGGCAGGTCTGTTCTGGTTGGAATAGAATCCATGGCGATAATTTCCGACTTTTCATTTACGGCGCCAACCTGGATTCCTGTTCCGCCAACATCCACACCTATACGAATCATACCCGCGTTCCTCCTCATTATGACAAGATTTTGCCGTTGGGCTCTGCTTTTTTTGTTTTACGCCGAGGGAGCTTCTTTTATGGTCTTTGTACCGAAGCGCGTTTGATGCTCGGTATTGCAGCTTTTTCCAGCATGGTATCCACCATTTAATTCATCTCTTCATCCGAAGCACTCTGCTGCGCCGTCATGGAGCTCTCCATCCCCTGGCGGCTCAGACGCTGGTTCAGTTCCTGAACCGCGTTATAACCCATTCTTTTCAGACTGAGGTTTCGGGCGGAGACTTCGACAATGATGGCCAGGTTTCGCCCTGGACGCACAGGAATCATCTGCCGGGAAATCGGCACGCCCAGAATATTCGTTTTTTCTTCCTGAAGACCAATCCGGTCATAGGTCTTGTTTTCCTGCCAGTTTTCCAGTTCCATGACCAGATCAATGGTTTTGCTGTTCGTGACCGAACTGACGCCAAACATGGCCTGGATATCGATAAGGCCGATTCCCCGGATTTCCATCAAGCGCCGGATAGGTTCCGGACAGGTTCCGATCAGACGGTCATCGGAAACCCTGCAGATATCGACAACATCATCTGCAACCAGCATGTGCCCTCGCTTGATCAGTTCCAGCGCTGCCTCACTCTTTCCTACGCCGCTTTTTCCCGTCAGCAAGACGCCAACACCGTATACATCCAGGAGTACGCCGTGAACCGTGACATGTGGCGCAAGGGAACGGGTCAAATAGGTAATCGCGTTTGCTGTAAAACGGCTGGTAATGGTCTTTGTGCGATAGATCGGAATGCCGGCCGCTTCGGCTAACGAGAGCATTTCCTCGGGCGGATCCATTCCACGGCAGATGACGACACAGGGGAGCCTATAGCTGAAATAAGCCTGCAGAATCTCTTTTCGCTTTTCAGATGACTGCTGCATTAAATAGGCCATCTCCACGATGCCAATAATCTGTGGCCTTTCCCAGGCAAAATGCTCATAGAAGCCGCAAAATTGCATTCCGGGACGGTTCAGATCAGGCGAACGGATATCCAGCGAGTCATGCTTTGCGGGAACAAGGCACTCGAGGCCTAAATCTAACCGAAACTGAGTTTCCGAAATCAATCCATCACCTCCCGGAAATAATCCGCCAAATAACGGGCAACGCCATCCTGATTGTTGGATTCACAAACGGCACTGCACAAAGGTTTCAGACTTTCCCGTCCATTTTCAACGAGGACGGACCAACCGGCTGCTTCGAACATGGAATAATCATTCAGACTGTCGCCAAACGCAATAATCTGGCGAGGCGAAATTCCGAGCCGGTCCGCCATCCGGATCAGCGCTTTTCCTTTTGTTGCTTCCGGGGGGTTAAACTCCAGATATTCCGGTTTTGAGCTGGTCACTGAAGCTTTGCCATCAAAAAGGGAGACTGCTTCCGGCAGCATGGAGGCTATTTTTTCCGGTGTATTCATCATAAGGATTTTGTTTCGGGGCTCCTGAATGTAGCTTTCAAGATCTCCAACGTACTTCCCTTTTAGCATGGAAGAGGCTGCATAGCGTCTGGCCCAGACAGAGTCCTCATTGTAGTAAAAGAACGCGCCGGCATAGGTTTGGGTATAGCATTGATGTTTTTTCCCAAAACGGGCAATCTCCCGGCATATATCGGCAGAGAAAGACTCGGAGCAAATCAGGTCATGGGTTTTTCCATCCCAGCATTCGGCCCCATTGCAGGATATGTAGACGGAGGCGCACTCCATCTGATCCACAAAAGGCTTCATACTGAGCTTGGCCCTTCCGCTGGCTGGAATGATATGAATGCCCTTGCCGGCCAGCGAACGCAGCAATCGAATCGTCCTTTCTGAAATGGTCAGATCGTCTCGCAGCAGCGTGTCGTCCAGGTCAAAGGCTACCGCTCGGAATAGACCTGGGATCATCATTCGGCTCCTTTCCACTGGGCTGCGGCCTTTCCAATAGGTAGACAGGCGATAAACTGGCGCATGTACGTATCAAAACCGGCTTCATCTACAGGATCGGGAGATACCGTATTCTGCTCCATTTTGTCAAAAACGCGATTTTGCAGATAATCTTCCAGCGATTCGCTTTCTTCCCGTTTCAGGCTGTATTCTGCCAACAGTGCCATCCCCCAGGGCCCGCCTTCTCCGGCTGTTTTCATGACGGTTACTGGCGCGTGAATGGCTGCAGCCAGAATGTTTTGAGCAACGCCCTCGGTCTTGAAGAGGCCACCGTGGCCGTATATCCGATCGATGGCCACTTTTTCCCTGTTTAAAATCTCCATGCCATATTTCAGCGTTTCCATGCTGGCATACAGATGAACCCGCATAAAGCTTGCGAGATTGAATTGAGCGTTCGGCTGACGAACCATCAGAGGCCTTCCGACCGTCACTCCCGTCACAGGCTCTCCCGCATAATAATTAAAGCTGACCATCCCGCCTCCGGTGGGATCGCCTTCCATGGCTTTTTTGAACAGCTTTTCATAGAGCTCTCCAGAGGAAACATCGATGCCCATCATTTCCGCAAATTCACCGAATAAGGAAACCCAGGCATTGATATCGGAAGAGCAGCTGTTGCAGTGAACCATGCCGACCGGTTGGCCGGAAGGGGTGGTTACCAGATCGATCTCCGGATAAATTCGGGACAGCTTTTTTTCCAAAACAACCATGGAAAAGATGGATGTTCCCGCGCTGACGTTTCCGGTTCGCGGGCGTACGCTGTTTGTCGCGACCATTCCAGTGCCGGCATCTCCTTCCGGGGGGCAAACGGGGCACCCGGGCTTCAGGTCACCGGTCGGATCAAGCAGCCGGGCCCCTTCCGGGGTCAGGCAACCTGCCTCTTCTCCTGCGCAAAGGACTTCAGGCAGAATATCACGCAGATGCCAGGGATAATTCCGGTCCGCAATGAGGCGATCAAATGTCTGCATCATGGTCTGATCATAATCCAGGGTATCCGGATTAATCGGCATCATACCGCTGGCGTCGCCAATGCCTAACACCTTTCGGCCAGTCAGCCAATAATGGGCCCATCCGGCCAGTGTGGTCAGGAAGCGAATCTGGGGAACATGAGTCTCGTTGCTGAGAATCGCCTGATAGAGATGGCTCAGGCTCCAACGCTGAGGCATATTGAAAGAGAATGCTTCGGTCAGCTTTTCCGATGCTTCTTCGGTTATCGTGTTCCGCCACGTACGAAAGGGAACAAGCAGGCGCATATCACCATCAAACGCAAGATAGCCGTGCATCATGGCACTGACGCCAATGGCAGCAACCTGCTTCAGAACGACACCATATCGGCTTCGAACATTTCTTTTCAGGTCGGCGTAACAGGACTGAAGCCCTTCTCTTATCGCCTGCTCGGAATAGGTCCAGATGCCATCTTTCAAATCGTTTTCCCATTCATGGCTTCCTGTGGCCAATGGAATATGATCCGGTCCGATGAGCACGCTTTTGATTCGGGTGGATCCAAATTCCACACCGAGGACTGCGGAACCGCTGCTGATAATCTGATTCATGGTTTCATGCTCCTTCCTGGTAAAAAAATTCATGGTGTATTACCGGCGCTTCGCCGGGGAACGACTATTTCAGATACCTGCTTACGGGGCGTGGCGTATGACGGGAACGAATCCTTCGACGTTTTCTTATAAAATGGAAAAAGAGAAACAGCCCCAGAATCAGAAGTGGCGGAGCGATGAAAACGAGCACAAGATCGACGCTGAGCGGAGGCAGCGGGTTCGGATCGGCATAGGTTTCCGCCACGATTTCCTCCAACGTTTTGGGAACATTTTCCCGGGCGGCCACGCTCCTGGCCGCGACAAGTTCATAGGTAACCGGGTCCCCGGATTCCGGGAAATAGGTAAGGGTTCCCATCACTTCGCCCGCTGTGATGGGGGCCGCGAAATCCCGGGTATACTGAACCAGCAGCGTATCCTGAATTCGATTGGCCATTTCCTTCACTTCAGACCTGGTAGCGATGATGGAAACAGGTTCGGACTGTGCCGTGGAACGGGCAAGCAATTGAACCTTTCCCCGATTGGTATCCGTTGTCGAATAGCTACTGGTTTCGATGGTAATGGGATTCATTTCATACAGTTGGAGGGGCGTCACGCTGACATATTGGCTGAAGCCATAATTCATCAGCTTAATCGTATCCGCCCATCGGGCCCGTCGGCCTGTAAAAAAAACAACGGAAATCAGATCCACTCCATCCCTGGAGGCCGAACCAACAAAGCAGTAACCGGAGTGGGAATGGCTGCCGGTTTTGACGCCTGTCGCATCAGGAAAATAGTATTTGTTCGGTTTTTCTTCGGAACCAGTCAGCATGTATTCAGACTTCGTCGTAATGGTTCGGGCCCGCTGCATATTGGTTTTTCCAATCGAATAGGTCACGGTTGAGGCGATTTTGCGGAAAGTTTCGTTCTGCATCGCCCGGCGGGTAATCAGCGCCATGTCATAGGCGGTGGTATAGTGATCGTCATCGTGATATCCGTGAGCGTTGACGAAATGAGTGTTCTCGCATCCGTACATCAGTACGGTCCGATTCATGAGATCGACAAAAGCAGGGATCGAACCGGAAACGGTTTCTGCAATTACGTTGGCACCGTCATTTCCGGAAAGCATCATTGTTCCATAAAGAACATCAATAAACTTGATTTCCTCGCCCGCGTGAAGCCCCATGGTGGAGGAGTCAGAGGGGATATTCATTGCTGTTTCTGACACAACAACGGTCTGTTCCAGATCTTCTACCATCATTATCCCAAGAAGCACCGTCAGGATCTTGGTCGTTGAGGCAGGGTACCTGCGTGTGTAAGCATCCTTTTCAAAAATGGTATCACCGCTTTTGGCTGTAATCAGAATGGCAGAAAGGCCATACAGCTGATCGGGCTCAAGATTTTCAGGATGTTCAGCATCATAGGGAGCCGCTTCTGGAGAAAGCGTGGGTTCCGGAATAGGTTCCGGCGTCGGCGCGGACGGCTCTTTGGCGGCCTGCGCACAAAGAGGAAGGAAGCACATCAGCAACGCCAGAAAGAAAGAAACCAGATCGCGGCGCATGCAAAAAATACTCCTTTCCCTGCATAATAAGAATTCAAGTATAAAACATGGCGGAGGTCATTAGCCAACCGAGGGCGACGGGATCATGAAAGCCGGCACAAGAGAACTCCCTGATAATTGGAGCAGGAGATATAAAATGCCAATTACAGCCAGATAAAGCGCAAACCAGCCTAATGGGATACGGGATATGAGCCGGAGCATCAGTCGAATGGCCAGAAATCCCGCCGCACAGGCCACAAGAATTCCAATAATTGTCGGCAGCAATTCAATATCCCGCAGGTAGCCTTCTTCGATGGCGTCTTTCCCTTCCATCAGGAGGGATCCGACGATGGCTGGAGCGCTCATCATAAAAGAGAAGCGCGCGGCGGTGTCTTTTTTCAGCCCGGCGCAAACGCCTCCGGTAATTGTAGAACCGCTGCGGGAAATGCCGGGAATCATGCCGACCCCCTGAAACACGCCCATCAGGAGAGCGGCGCCCGGTGTTACGTTTTCTCCTTTGCATCGGGAGGAACGGGCCAGAATGTCGCATATTACAAGCAAAGCCGCAGTAATCAGAAAGCTGGCGCCAAGAAACCAGCCGGAATCAAAGACGGCGAAACCATTGACACCAGGGAAGAGTTTTTTGGCCAGCAGGTAGATCACCAGGGTAGGGAGGGATGCCAATATCAGCAGACCAAGCGTTTTGTTCCGGATCGGATGGGAGATCATCCCGATCCATTCCTTCCAAAAAACAACAATCACAGGAACCAGCGTTCCAACATGCAGGAGGATATCCAGCATTTTCATCGCGGGCGACTCAGTCTGAATGCCAAGCAACAGCCGGGCCAGCAACAGATGACCGCTGGAGGAAACCGGTAGAAACTCGCAAAGCCCCTGCAACAGCCCCAGGAGCGCGCTCTGAAGAACAGACATTGAACAACCTCCTTCCTTGAACAACTAAATATACCACATATCAGCATATTTGCAAAGCCATTCCATCGAAAGAACAGCGGGCGGCGTTGAAAAACAATAGCCTGTTTGGTATAATGAATTGTTGTTCCTGGATTCGATTCCTCTGGCTGACCCGTTATTTCATTCGCGATCCGCATGATTGCAGGCCGCTGGTAGAATCCCGAGACATAAAACAGTTATCTAAAGGAACGCTGTTTCTTCAGCCGCACGGCAGTGGCCAGAACAATGGCCATCAGCTTTCCATATCGAGGAGGTATGAGGATGAAATTAGGGGTTGTAGGGTTACCTAACGTGGGGAAAAGCACACTGTTTAACGCAATCACCAAGGCCGGCGCACAGGCGGAGAACTATCCATTCTGCACGATTGAGCCCAATACGGGAATGGTGATGGTTCCGGACAGTAGACTTCAGGTGCTGGCGGAAATGTATCACCCAAAGAAGGTGACTCCCACCACGATTGAATTTGTGGATATCGCCGGGTTGGTCAAGGGAGCCAGCAGGGGAGAAGGACTGGGAAACAAATTTCTGAGCCACATTCGCGAAGTAGACGCTATCGTTCATGTTGTGCGCTGTTTCGAAGATGAAAACATTATCCACGTCGATGGTTCCGTGGACCCCGCAAGGGATATCGAGACCATCAATCTGGAGTTGATTTTCGCGGATATGGAAACGGTGACTCGCCGCAAGGATAAGGCGATGAAAAACTTTCGCGGAGGCGATAAAAAGAGCGGCCAGGAGGCTGAACTGGCAGAAGCGGTTTATGCGCACCTGGAACAGGGGAAACCGGCGAGAACTTATCCTGCAACGGAAGAAGAGAAGGCTTTGCTTGCGGGATGGTTCCTTCTGACGACAAAGCCTGTCATTTACGCGGCCAATATCGCGGAGGACGATCTGGGCAAAGCCGAAAAAGATATTCCCAAAGCAGTGGAAGTTCGGCGCATCGCTGAAAGTGAACAGGCTGAAATGATCACGATCTCAGCCGCCATTGAGGAAGAGATCGCTCAGATGGATCCGGACGAAAAACAGGAGTTTCTCCAGGAACTGGGTATCGGACAGAGCGGCCTGGATCGGTTGATTACCGCCTGCTACCATTTGCTGGGCCTGATTTCCTTTTTAACCGCCGGTGAAGATGAGTGCCGAGCATGGACCATTGTCAAGGGCACAAAGGCTCCCCAGGCCGCTGGAAAGATTCATACGGATTTTGAAAAAGGCTTTATCCGGGCTGAAGTGGTACCCTTTGAGACCCTTGTGGAGAACGGGAGCATGTCCGCTTGCCGTGAAAAAGGTCTGATTCGCAGCGAGGGTAAGGATTATGTTATGAAGGACGGGGACATTACCTTGTTCCGTTTCAATGTCTGACGTGAGAGGAGTGAAAGGATGAACCGCCTTCAATACTTCTGGAACAGGGCCTTTAAAATGAACTGGGGCGCGATGTGGAAAACCACAGGCCTCCTTAAAAAACGCAGCGGTAAATCCCGCCTCTGGTTACTGCAGGATATGCTTCGATGTGCTCTTCGCTACAACGCCGGTTATATTGATTATAAAATTGCCCAGATGTACCGCCTGAACGAAGAACAGCGAAAAACGGTGATTACCCGGGGCATCTCCAACGATATCGTGCGAAGAATGAATCCCCGTGAATACTGGCATACATTCGATGATAAAACTGAATTCAATACCGTCTTTGCCCGATGGATCCCGAGAAAGTGGCTCCGCATTGATGAAAAGACGGATCTCGAAGCGCTTCGTGAAATGTGCCGCCGCAACAGCGCTCTGTTAGGAAAGCCCCTCGAGGGCTCCAGCGGCCAGGGAATCATCAAGTATATGGAAAAGGACTGGCAGTCTGGGCCGGATGCGTTTCTTCAGCGAATGCGGGAAGATGGCATCGGTATACTTGAGGAATTGGTGGTTCAGCATCCCAAAATGGCATCCCTCTGCCCCACATCCGTGAACACCTGTCGTATTGCGACGTTGCTGGGAGATCGGCAGGAAGGGATTGTATACGCCTTTTTGCGCATCGGAAACGGGAAAGTGATGGATAATGTGGACTGTGGAGGTATGGCGGCCAGAATTGACATTGCTACCGGAAAGCTGCAGACGGTCGGAGCGGATAAGCAGGGAAATACCTTTATCAAGCACCCCATGACAAACACCAGCATTATCGGCTTTCAGATTCCCTTTTGGGAAGAAGCCAAGACTATGTGTATGGAGGCGGCCAGAGTAATTCCTCAAATGCGCTTTATTGCCTGGGACGTGGCTATTACCGAGAACGGCCCTACGTTTATTGAAGGAAACAGTTTTCCTTCTCACGCGATTCCACAGTTTGCAGCCCATTATCCGGACGGAATCGGCATTCTGCCTGAATTCAAAAAATTTATTGATTTATAAGCTTGCAATTATGCCTGCCGCATGGTATAATGAAGAGGTATGCGGGCGGTCCTCTGGCCGGGTGAATGTTGGCTTGTCCGTTCGGGCAGGCTGACCGGTGAATGAACGTCTGAGAGGGAAGGAGGCACACACAATGAATGAAATCATCCGCTCTATAGAAGCGAAGCAGATTCGGCAGGATCTTCCGAAAATTGACGTCGGCGACACGGTTCGCGTCTGGGTCAAGGTTGTTGAAGGCAGCCGTGAACGTCTGCAGGCCTTCGAAGGAACCGTGATCGCCAAGCGCAACGGCGGGATCCGGGAAACCTTTACGGTTCGCCGTGTTTCTTATGGGATCGGGGTAGAACGTACTTTCCCCATTCATTCTCCTCGGGTAGACCACGTAGATCTGATCCGGCACGGGAAGGTCCGCCGCGCGAAGCTGTATTACCTTCGTGATCGGCAGGGAAAAGCTGCGAAGATCAAGGAAGTCAAGCGCGTCTGAGCGTACAAAAAAGCCTCCGTACGGTGAGCTCTCCGTACGGGGGTTTTTTTAGTGCTTGCTTTTCCGAAATAATGGTGATCATACCATGAGGTCCAAATGGCCATGAGAGCCAGTTTCCATTCTAACGTAGGCGGACTGTTTCGGTTGGGAAGGGGGTTCCTTCGCTATTCAACTATTCGCTAAACCACAGTTTCACGAATAGTTATGGTCATTTCAAATTCGAAAGCGCATTTCCGGGCTTTTTCCGGAAGATCCGCCTAAATCGTAAACCCGAAATCTTACTCAAAATACATCCGCCACCCGAGCTATCGGAAACGAAAAATAAATTTTCGTTTCCGATAAGCCTCCGGCGGATGCGTCCGGGCGCGAAATGTAATTTTGCCGCTTTGCGGCACGCGCCCGGCGCGGCGTAAACGCACCAAAACGCAAAGCGTTTTTGCGTTTACG
>JAZQCB010000027.1:0-38874 GCA_045546035.1 Clostridia bacterium | reverse complement strand
AAATATTAATAAAAACAAGAATAATAACAAAAATAAAAACAATAACATTGACGATAAAGCATTTGCACCTATAGAGATTTCTGCCGAAGATGAGGCAAGGCTGCGGGAGAAATTGGCACAAATACATCAATCCGCCATGGATTAAAGCTTGAAATTATAAGGATTTATGTTATACTAATCACATACACAATCATTTACAAAAGAGGAATTGCGATATGAACAGAAAAATGCTTGTTTTAGACATAGACGGAACACTCACCAACTCAAAAAAGGAAATTACGCCTCCTACAAAGGCGGCAATAACAGCTGTTTTAAAGGCAGGGCATGTGGTTGTCATTGCCTCGGGCAGGCCCACTCCCGGCACAAAGAGGGTTTGCGAGGAGCTGGAGCTTGATAAATATTCGGGCTATGTTTTAAGCTATAACGGTGCACGTATTACAAGGCTGTCTGACAATGCAGTTGTGCACCAAAAGGTTTTGGATAAAAAATACATACCCGAAATTTTTGAATATTGCCTTAAAAACGATATGGGCATGATGACCTATGAGGACAATGACGCTATTACCGGCACCAGGATTGACGAGTATATGCAGCTGGAGGCAAGAATAAATTCCATAGGGTTAAGAAGTGTTGACGATTTTGTAAAATACGTAAATTTCCCCGTTAATAAGTGCCTTTTAACCAAGGAGGACGCTTTGGCAAAGCTTGCCTGCGAAGAGCTTTGTGAAAAATACAAGGACGAATTAAGCATTTACCGCAGTGAACCCTTCTTTGTTGAAATTATGCCCCGAGGTGTTGACAAGGCGGCATCTTTAGAGGTTTTGAGAAACATACTCGGCATTGAAAGAGAAAACATAATCTGCTGCGGTGACGGCTTTAACGATTTGTCGATGATTAAGTACGCGCATGTGGGCGTGTGCATGGCAAACGGCTGTGAGGAGTGCAAGGCTGCGGCAGACTTTATCGCACCTTCCAACGATGATGACGGATTGGTTGAAGTTGTAAAAAAGTATTTTAATGTTTAAAATATTGAAATAAGCTGTTGTTAATTTGTTAACAATTGTGTTGTATTGTAAAACAAAAGGAGATGATAGTATGTTTGATGAAAACGGAAAATATATAGACGAAAACGCAAGCGAGATTGAAGTTGAGGTTTTTGAAAGTGCAGAGCCTGCATTTACGGACGAGTTCTTTACCGACGAAGTAAAGAAAAAGCCCAAGAGCACTGTTGTAAAAAAGGTGGCTGTGTGTGCCGCGTGTGCCTTGGTGGCAGGTGTTGTATTCTCGGCGGCTATGAACATTACCGACAAGTCGATTGACGCTTTTAAGAGTCATATCGGCACGACGCAGAATAGCTTAAGCGCAATGGATGCAACTGAAAACAAGCATCTTGATTATTCCGAATTTGAGCCTTCAAACGGAGTAATGAGCATTGAAAATATTGCCGAGGCTTGCCTTCCGAGCGTTGTTTCGATTACAAACAAGGGCGTAAGTGAAATTATGACCTTTTTCGGTAATTATCAGACAGAGAGCATTTCCTCGGGGTCGGGTATTATTATCGGCGAAAACGATACAGAGCTTTTGATTGTGACAAATTATCATGTGGTTGCAGACAGCAAGGAGCTGACGGTTGTGTTCTCCCACGAGGAGGAAGCTGCAAAGAACGATAAAGAGGCAACATACATTAACATTGCAAAGGTTAAGGGCTACGATGAGGACAAGGACATTGCCGTAATTGCCGTTAAGCTCGACGAAATCTCCGACGAGACAAAGAGTCGGATAAGCATTGCGTCTATCGGCAATTCTGACGAGATTAAGCTGGGCAGCGGTGTTGTTGCAATCGGTAATGCGCTCGGCTACGGACAGAGCGTTACACACGGCATTATAAGCGCCATTGACCGCGAGATTACAATGGAGGGCGTTTCGGGCGGCGAAATCAGCAACAAATATATTCAGACAGATGCGGCAATAAACTCGGGTAATTCAGGCGGTGCGCTTTTAAACATGAAGGGCGAGCTTATAGGCATAAATTCTGCAAAGATTGCGGCATCGGGCGTTGAGGGCATGGGCTATGCTATCCCCATAAGTGATGTTGAAGAGCTTATAAGTGAGCTTATGAGCGTTAAAACACGCGATGTTGTGCCCGAAGAAAAGCGCGGCTATCTGGGCATTATCGGTGCAGATGTTACAGAGAGAGATACTATGCTGTTCGGCATTCCGGCAGGGGTGTACATTCAGGAGATAACCCCCAATTCGCCTGCTGACAAATCCGAGCTTGAAGCGGAGGATGTTGTTGTGAAAATTGACGGCATCAGCGTGACAAATATGGCATCGTTACAGGACAGATTGTCCTACTACGAGGCAGGCGAGAGCGTTACTCTTTCTGTTATGAGGCGCGAGGGCAATGCTTACAGTAATGTTGAAGTTAAAGTTGTGCTCGGAAGTAAAAAAGAAGCAGGAATAGAATAGCAAAAAAGCCCGAAAGGGCTTTTTTTGCTATTAGTGCAACTTTTGGCAGGTGTAAAAAGTATTATAAATGAAAAGACAAAAGGAGGATGTTTATGAAAAAGGTTATTACGGCGGTTTTGTGTGCATTTTTGTTGTGCGGATGCGGTCAGAATGTGGGTATTATCGGCGGAAGCGACGGACCGACAACCATATTTGTGGGCGAAGAGGTAAGTGCGCAGGGCGTTAAGATGATAAACGTTGACGGAGAGCTGTATTATGACACGGGCAAGAACAGCTCGCTTATCCCGCGGTGCGGAACGCTGGACGGAAGCCTTAAAGTAACAGGCATGGAGTTTGAAATACCCCAAAAGGACGGCGAGAGCAATTTTGAAACAAGCGGATACCAGAGCGCTACAGGCATTACAAAGGAAGTGCCGCTTGATAATAACTGGCGAATTTTCAAAAAGATTGATACAAACAGAGACTTGAGCAGATATAAATACGTGTTAAGATTGAAGGGAAGACATCCTAATGCGGTAAGAGACAGTGAATTTATTGTTCTTACAAATGATTTATCCCTTGATTTTGAAAAAGTGTCGAGGTCGATGTTTTCATCAAGCACTAACGATTGGCTTGACTGTTACATTATCCCCGTTTTGGAAGATGACAAATGGGGACTGATGCTTTGGTCGGAGGAGGTTACACCTACAGGCTTGACGATAGTTTTTGAACAATTGGGCGGCGATGTTAAGGGTGAATTGCAGACGGGCGCTTGGTACGGGCTTGAAAAAATGAACGAGGAAAACAAGTGGGAAAAGGTAGAGTATTTGCCGCAGGAGCATGTGGTGGCATGGAGCTCGATAACCTATAAAATAAAAAATAACGACCGAACAGAGTTTAAGGTTGACTGGAAATGGCTCTATGGCGAGCTTGGCGAGGGAATTTACCGCATCGGAAAAGAAGTTATGGATTTTAAAAATACGGGCGATTTTGATAAGGATATTTACTATGCGGAGTTTTATGTTGAATGAGACCCTTCATTTGTCGGCTATGCCGACGCCTTCCCCTTAAGAGGAAGGCTTTTTTTGTTGTTGCAAATGAGCAGAAATAGGGTTATAATAAAATAAGTATATTATGGTGGTGAAAATATGGATACAAAAGAGCTTTTGAAAAAACTTACCGACCCTGTTAGTATTGCGGGCAGTGAAACAGGCGTTGGTGAGGTTATAAAAAAACTTCTTGAAGAAGGCGGCTGTACAGATGTCAGAACAGACCGAATGGGCAATATTATAGGTGAATACAAATGCGGAAAATTAAATGCGCCCCGACTTATGCTTGAGGCTCACATGGACGAGATTGGTCTTATGGTAAGCGCAATAAGCGATGAGGGCAGTCTTCTTTTTGTTCCTGTTGGCGGGTTTGACGAAAAGGTGCTCCCCGGGAGTGAGGTTACCGTGCATACAGAGGGCGGCGACCTTTACGGCATTATCGGTGCAAAGCCTCCGCACCTTATAACCGACAGGAGCAAGGCTGTAAAAATGCAGGACATGAGCGTTGATATCGGCTTTTGCAAAGAAGAAAGTGAAAAAAGAGTTAAAATCGGCGACCTTATAAGCTTTAATACGTGCTTTACAGAGCTCGATGGGCAACTTGCCGGCAGATGCTTTGACGATAGGGCAGGCGTAGCGGCTATAATTAAGGCGTTGGAATACGTTAAAGATTTAAAGCTTGAGTGCGACCTTGTCTGCGCGATAACCGTGCAGGAGGAATTGGGCATGCGCGGTGCAAAGGTTATTTGTGAAAGCGCAAAGGCTGATGCGGCAATCTGTATTGACGCGGGCTTTGGCACGAGCGCAAACTGCTCCGACGGTTTTGATTTGGGAAGCGGTGTTATAGTTAGTGTCGGACCTAACCTGCACCCAAAGCTTAATAAAATTATTTTTGACGCGGCAAGCGAATACAAAATTGAAGTTACAAGCGATGTTGAAAACGGCAACACGGGTACAAACGCGTGGGAGGTTCAGGTAGCGGGGCTTGGTGTGCCGGTTGCGCTTTTATCGTTCCCGCTCCGATACATGCACTCGACCTATGAGGTAATTGACCCTGCCGATATCGACACAATTGCTAAACTGGTTGCATATACGGCACTTAAATTTAAGGGAGGGGAACAGTTATGCTATTAATGGAAATGTTAAAAACAAATTCGCCCTCCGGCTGTGAAGATGAAATGCGAGATTTAATCTTGAATGAAGTTCGTGATATGGAGCATTTTGTTGACAGTATGGGCAATGTAATTGTTCACAAAAAGGGAAAAGGCAAAAGGGTTCTTATCAGTGCCCATATGGACGAGGTTGGATTTATTGTATCGAAAATAACAGATAGCGGTGCTGTTAAGTTCAAGACTGTTGGCGGTATTGAGACAACTGTTCTGGCGGGTAAAAAGGTTGTTATCGGCAAGGACAGAGTTGAGGGCGTAACAGGCGTTAAGGCAATCCATTTGCAGTCGGGAGCAGAAAAAGGCAATATGCTTTCTGTTTCGGATATTGTTATTGACATCGGCGCAAAGGATAAGGCAAGCGCGGAGAAAAAGGTTAAGGTTGGCGATTACGGCACCTTTGCCTCGAACGCGGTAGAGTTTGGCGACAACCTCTTAAAGTGCAAGGGCTTGGACGATAAAGTAGGCTGTGCGGCGCTTTTAGAGCTTTTGAAAGTGGACACCGACCTTGATTTGTATGCGGCGTTCACAACCCAGGAGGAGGTTGGCTGCCGAGGCAGTATTATTGCGGCAGCTTACGTTATGCCCGATGCAGCAATTGTTTTTGAAGGCACAACCTGCTCGGATGTTTTCCCCACACCGGAAGAAAAGACGGTTACACATTTAGGCCTGGGCTGTGCTTTAACTGCAATGGACCGTGCGGCGGTAGCTGACAGAGAAATGCTCGATTTGGCAAAAAAGGTAGCAGATGAAAATAACATCCCATACCAGATAAAGCGCACAACGATGGGCGGTACAGATGCGGGAAGTATACAAAGAAGCGGCGCGGGTGTTAAAACGGTTGTTATTTCCACCCCGTGCAGATATATTCATTCACCCGTTTGCGTGATGAATAAGCGTGATTTTGAGGCGCAGGTAAAGCTTGGAAAAGAACTTTTACGTGCTATCAGTTTACTTTGATTGGATAATTGCAACACTCCCTCCGTCAGCTGCGCTGACAGCTCCCTCAAGGAGAGAGGCAGGACGGGAGCCTATTTGTGGGCTTTTGTGAGAAAGGAGATTAATTATGGAATTACTTAAAAAAATAATAGATGCATTTGGTCCTTCGGGCAGAGAGGACCAAGTGAGAGATGTTTTGAAAAACGAGATTGCACCCTATGTGGATGAAATAATTGTTGATAACATGGGTAACCTTATTTGCCACAAAAAGGGCAACGGAAAAAAGCTCATGATGGCGGCTCACATGGACGAGATTGGCATTATGGTAACACATATTGACAAAAACGGCTTTGTACGCTTTGCGCCTGTGGGCGGTGTGTATCCTTACAACTGCATTCACCGTGCGGTGAGGTTTGAAAACGGCGTAGAGGGTGTTATTTCGGGCGAGGGTAAGATATCCATGCGCGACTGGAATTTGGACAAGCTGTATGTTGATATTGGTGCTGAAAGCTATGAAGAGGCAGCAGAAAAGGTATCAATCGGTGATATGGCAGCCTTTGACGGCCATTTCATGGTTTTGGGCAAAAAAGTTTCCGGCAAGACAATGGACGACCGCATTGCCTGCTACGCCCTTTTAGAGGCTGTTAAAAAGGTTAAGGAATGCCCCAATGATTTTTATGCGGTATTTACCGTGCAGGAAGAGCTTGGATTAAGGGGCGCAAAGGTTGCCGCGCAGATAATTGAGCCCGATATGGCGATTGCTGTTGATGTTTCAAGTGTTGGCGACACCCCCGAAAGCAATATTATTGACCTTAAATTGGGCAAAGGCCCTTCTATCAAAATACGCGATGCGTCCTATATTATAAGCCCCCAGGCGCGCGATTTTATGATTAAGTGCGCCAATGATGCAAATATTCCTTATCAGCTGGAGGCGGCATCCTTCGGCGGTACTGACACGGGTGCAATTATGTTAACAGGCTCGGGTGTGCCCTCGGCTACAACCTCAATTCCCTGTAGATATATCCATTCGCCCCAGGAAACTGTGCACATGGATGATGTTGAAAATGAGATTAAGTTTTTGGTGCAGATGATTGGAACGGAAATCGGGTAAATTGCAGCACTCCCTCAGTCGCCTTTGGCGACAGCTCCCTCGGGGAGGGAGCCTTAATCGGGTAAATTGCAGCACTCCCTCAGTCGCCTCCGGCGACAGCTCCCTCGGGGAGGGAGCCTTAATCGGGTAAATTGCAGCACTCCCCCAGTCGCCTTTGGCGACAGCTCCCTCGGGGAGGGAGCCTTATAGGAAAGGAACGATTTAATATGAAAGACTATATAGTTAACGCGATAACAAGCTGCGGCAGCATAAGAGTTATTGCATCTAGCACTACAAACCTTTGCGAAAAGGCAAGGGCTATTCACAATTTTTCGCCCACGGCAACGGCGGCAGTAGGCCGTGCGCTTACTGCGGCAGCTATGATAGGCAGCACACTTAAGGGCGAAGAAGACACTTTAACATTGCAGTTTAAGGGCAACGGTCCCATTGGACGCGTTATTGCGGTGAGTGATAATACTGCGACAGTTAAGGGCTATGCAGGTGACCCCTACGTTGACCTGCCCTTAAAGAAAAACGGACATTTGGACGTTGGCGGTGCTGTGGGAAAGACGGGCTATTTGTCTGTTATACGCGATTTTGGCATGAAGGAGCCCTACATTGGTCAGGTTGACCTTGTTACAGGCGAAATTGCAGAGGATTTGACATATTATTACGCAAAGAGCGAACAGCTCCCCTCGGCTGTGGCATTGGGTGTTATTGTGGACACTGACCTTACGGTAAAAAGTGCGGGCGGGTTTATTATTCAGGTGCTCCCCGGCGCAATGGACGAGGATATTGACCGTATTGAAAAGGCGATAGCTGAAATAGGCGAGGTGCCCAGACTTATTGAACAGGGAAAAACTCCCCGTGATATTGTCGAAATGCTTTTAAAGGGCTACGAGATTGAATTTTTTGACGAAATGGAGCCCAAGTACGAGTGCGACTGCTCCAAGGAAAGAATGGCGAAGGCATTAATAAGCCTTGGCAAGGAGGAGCTCCGCGCCATGATTGAAGAGGACGGCAAGGCAGAGGTTTGCTGCCAGTTCTGTAATGCGAAGCATGAGTTTAGTAAAGAAGAATTGGAAGAACTGGAGAGAAACTCGAGATAGTATATAAAAGAATGCAGAGTTAGGGAAAGATTTTGCTTCGGCAAAATCTTTCCTTTGGGATAAAACTCCGTAAATAAGGCGAAATTTGCCAAACGAAAAAAGTTTTAAAAAAATGAAAAAAAGTTGTTGACAAATCGGAAAGTGCCTGTTATAATAACTATTGTTGTTGAGAGACAACGAAGTCAAAAATGGTGTATGGGAGTTTAGCTCAGCTGGGAGAGCATCTGCCTTACAAGCAGAGGGTCAGAGGTTCGAGTCCTCTAACTCCCACCATTTTGGCCCGGTAGCTCAGTTGGTTAGAGCGCCAGCCTGTCACGCTGGAGGTCGTGGGTTCGAGCCCCATCCGGGTCGCCATCATATGCCTTGGTAGCTCAGTCGGTAGAGCATGTGACTGAAAATCACAGTGTCGGTGGTTCGATTCCGCCCCAAGGCACCATCCCCTTTATGCGGTAGTAGCTCAGTTGGTAGAGCGCCACCTTGCCAAGGTGGAGGTCGCGAGTCCGAGCCTCGTCTACCGCTCCATTTTTTTCCGGTGCCATAGCCAAGTGGTAAGGCGAAGGTCTGCAAAACCTTTATTCTCCAGTTCGAATCTGGATGGCACCTCGAAAAGATCACCCTGCGGTTTCATAGGCTGCAGGGTTTTTCTTTATTTCCACGTTTCACGAGTCCAAGGGACTCGGGGTTTATCCTGGGGCTGCATGTTCTGGTGGAATCTGCATTGCAGCCCGGCCGCCCAGTTGGCTGCAGCCGGTTTCGTCCTTAAGTCGGGATCATTGCTTTTGACCGGCTTTTTATGCTTGTTTTTCCATCCCGATTATGGTATCATGCGTAAAACGAAAGGAGATGCATACCATGAAGTTACCGTCATTTGAAGAATTCGCCGAGGCCACCGACAAGGACGAAATGACCGACGTTGTTTATCAGAACATCCGGGAAAAGCTGAAGGAAGCGCAGATTGAGCCTACGGAAAACGAAGCGACGCTGCTGGCCACGGCCATCGAGTGCGCCCTGTCAAATACAGTGACGCTGCTGGCGGCCTATCATGAATGGCTGGGCGACATCCTGGACGCGGAAGTCTGAGCGCCGGGGATCAACACCTGGGCCTGGACGCACATCCCTGAGGGCGGTCCCGTTTCGCCCGCTTTCTGAAACGGCGGAGGCCGATACGGACTCCTTCGGACTTTTACGCGGAAAAACGGATGTTTACGCGCGCTCAGTTGATCTGCGCATTTCACCATCTTTATAATGATCCTGTACATTCCAGTACAGAAAGGGTGGAAAAAAGTGAAGAGGAAGCCGCGGGGAAGGCTCAGTAAAGACGAAACAGAGAAGGGAACTTCGGCCATTGTCGGCCGCGGTTCCCTTTTTCTGTTTTACGCAATGGGGCGAACGGGGCCGGGCATGCGCACTCCTGTTCTTTCCGGGCGAAAGGAGGCATAAGCTTGAAAAAAGGATTGATCATGATCGCGGCCACCGCGCTGCTGCTTCTGCTGCTGTGCTCCTGGGCTTCGGCGGAAAAAAGCACGACGATTCTTGTCTATATGTGCGGCGCGGAGATTTCCGATGACGCCTGCGTGGACCTGGAGGAAATGGCGAAAGCCAGCGCCGGGGAGAATGTCAACATTGTCGTTCTGGCCGGAGGCGCAAAAAGCTGGACCAACCGAAATTTGCGGGCAGGCGAGCGCAACCTCTTCGCTATCGAAAACGGGAATATGACAGATTTTACGGTCTGGCCCTACAAATCCATGGGTTCAGAGGAAAGCCTGTTTGAATTTCTGGATTACGGTTTCGAACGCTTTCCGGCGGATCGGACGATCGTCATTCTCTGGGACCACGGCGCGGGGACGGAAGCGGGCATCTGCTTTGACGCCACCACCCGGGACGAGGATGGACTGACGCTGGTGGAGATCAACAACGCGCTGTACCGGGCCTACAGCAAATGGGGCGAGCGGTTTCATATTGATATTTTCGGATGCGATGCCTGCATGATGGCCACCTATGAGATGGCCGCCATGCTCTCCAACTATCCGATCGAGTGCTTCGTCGCCAGCGAGGAGCTGGAGCCGGGCATAGGATGGCACTATACGCCCTGGATACAGGCGCTGGATCGGCAGCCGGAGATGTCCAACGCCGACCTTTGCCGGAAAATCGTGGAAAGCTTTATGGAGGCGGGACTGGCGGATACGCCCGACGATTATCTGACCCTGAGCGCCATTTCCCTGCGGGAGATGCCCGACCTGATCCGCCATATGGAAAACTTTACCGCCTACATGGTGCAGGAGATCAAAGGAGGCAACATTGCGGCCATTCGCCGGGGCCGCAGCCGGATGTACACCTTCGGCTCCTTCTACGACGGCAGCTGGGACATGGTGGACATGGGGGCGGTTCTGGATGCCTATGCCTCCTTTGCGCCCGAAAGCGCGGCGGAGGCCCGGCGCATGCTGTCCAAAGCGCTGATCGTTTCCGCCCAGACGGACAACCTGAACACTCTTTCCGGCCTGGCCGTGCTGCTGCCTCAGGACACGATGCGGGAAATATCCGATTATCGCGGCGGATTCGATTTTTCCGCCTATATCCCCAACTGGATCGATTTTATTAACGGATATACCGACACGATCCTGGGAGGAAGCTACACCTTCAGCGCGTCCACACCCCAGCAGCTCCCCACGGGAACAACGCTGACGGGCCTTCCTTCCTTTGCCTATACCCCGGGCGGCACGGCCGCGGTCTGGAATGAAGCCGCCGGGGAATACCAGCAGGCGGAGCCTCCGACGGAAACCGAAACCGCCGTCAGCGAAAACGAATACGGCTTCTCGGCGACACTGAAAAAAGAGGATCTGGCGAACCTGGATTATGTGGAGGGCATGCTGCTGGCGGACGAAAGCGATGATGAACTGACCTGCTTTGTGGATTTCGGGCTGATGCGAAACAACCGCATCAACTGGGAAACGGGGGAGGTTGTCTCTCTGTTTGACGGGAGCTGGCCGATTTTCGGGGAGCAGATCGTTGTGCTGTACGATCAGAGCAGCAACGAAAACAGCCGCCGCAGCCTGATGCCGGTGAAGCTGAACGGGGAATATACCTATCTTGTGGTGGTTTTCCCGGCCGGCATAACGGAGGGCCGGGTGATCGGAGCCAATGCCGGCTATGACAGCAGCGGCCTTCCGATTCGGACGGCGACGCCCCTGAAGGAGGGAGACAGCATTTTCCCCGTCTACACCATGTATTACGAAGAACCGGACGCTCCGGAGGAAGCCGACCTGGAGGAAATGCTGTTCGAGGGGGAGGAAATCATCTGGAAGGAAGGCATGACGGTTACCTACGAACAGCTCCCGAAGGATCAGGATACCTTCCACATGATGTTCTGTTTTGTGTTCAACGACATCTTTGGACACAGCACACTGAGCGATTTTGTCGAATTTGAGCTGTGAGGAATAAGGCCGCAGGGCCGCGCGGATATAACGCGTCTGAGCAGCAGGAAATATGGCAGCAGCGGCCAAAGCGGTATTGCTGATGCTGAGATATGAATTGAGAAAAACCCGGAAAGGAGCCAGAAACCCATGAAGAGAGCAATTGCTGTTTGGCTGAGCCTGATGATGGCGGCGGGATGGGTATTCGCCGGCGCTGAAAGCTATACCATCTCCCAGCTGGAGACAGATTTGACCCTCCCGGAGGGAATGTCCGTTTTCCGGGACAATTCCGGCGAGGAGGCTGTGGACATCCTCTTTTCCCTGAACAACCGGAAGGACGTGGCGTATGAATTCGCCCTGACCTTTGTGGAGGATTGCGAAGGCTATTATACCGGGACACTGCCGGAGAAGGAAGTATCGTCTCTCTTCGGCTATTACAGTCAGCTGATTTCAGGCGGGATGACAGCCTTCGAGCGGATCCCTTTTTTCCCGGAGAACGGGGAGGAACTGAACCCCTTCCTGCTCAGCGGAAGGGACGCCAATGGCAACGCTGTCTGCCTTCAGATCATGGTTTTCGACGGCCTGGTGATCACGGTTTCCGTGGTGGCTTCCGCCAACAGCTTCGACGATGAAACGATAAACGCCTATTATGCGCTGTTTGAGAACGTGACCGCCATGATCGCCGGGGAAAATGCAGCGGAGCTGCGGAAGAGCGCCTCCTTCGCCAGCGGGTGGCAGAACCGCGTTTCAGCCGTGATTCAGGCGGCCCTGCATCCCAGCGGAACCCCCTTGCCGATCCAGGCGGGCGGTCAGAATCAGGCACAGACCCCGGAGACGACGAAGCCGGAGGACAACCAGGCCCAGGTGAGCGCGGCGACGACAGCTGCCCCGGCCGGAAACGGCTCCGCGGGGAGCGGCGGCCCCGTGCTGATCGGCCAGACCCAGGGGAGCACGACGACAGCGGCTCCGGCCGGAAACAACTCCGCCGGGGGAAGCGGCCCCGTGCTGATTTACAGCACCACCTCCGGCGGCACCTCCGGCGGCTCCTACGGGCCATCCTCCTCCGGCGGGACGGGCAGCTGGTTTGACAGCAGCTATGACCTGAGCGGCGGTTACGGCAACGGCTATGACGACTATGACAATGATTTCTGCGCCATCCCCTGGTATCAGGACGATTACAGCTGTTACGATTACTGGGACGATGGGGACGAGGATTATGATTCCTGGGAGTACTACGGATATTGCTATCCCTATGGCGGCCGGTGGTAAGCAAAACCAGGCAAACCCAGGAAGCAGCATCCGGTTTTCCGGAAAGACGGTTTCCGGCCTTCAGGCGCGAGGCGGGAACCGTCTTTTTTATTCCGGAAGCCGCTCGGGACGGAAAAAGACCATTTGCTCGCAATCCTCAAGCGGGAAGGCGGTGATGGGCTGGCCGATGACGTCAAACCAGCCATAGCTTTTGCCCCAGGGTGCCTCCCGCAGATGGGGCGCGCTATTGGCGGAGGGAATCATCAGGGACACCGTCACGCCCCCGTCCGGCGGCAGGGGAATCATATTCCATTCCGACCGGTTCGCTTCGATATAGGCGGAAAAGCGGTCGTAGCAGAAGGGATCCTCCCCGCAGTGGATCACCAGCGGCGCGGTCAGCCAGTCCGCCAGTTCCGGGGCGGATTCCGCCGAGAAGCCGTAGAGGGCGGGGGTTCCGATATACATGACGATATGATGGGTGCCGCCGTCATGATCCAGGGCGATCAGATCGCCGGGCTGCAGGGCCAAAGACCATCGGTGGTAATCGGCGGCGGGCAGGGGCATGGAGCCCTCCCGCTGGTTCAGCAGATCCGTCAGCATGGGGTGATCCGTGTATCCGGCCTTTTCCTCCGCCCAGTGGAGAAAACTGCCGCAGTCGAAGCCACAGAGATACAGCTTATCCGATTTATAATATTTCGACTCCTGCAGGGGGAAAAACCGGCGGAGCACCTTCTCCTCGCTGTGGCCGCCGTAATAATAGGGGACGCCGGTGGGCCAGACGGCGGTGGTCAGGCTGCCGCTGATGTCCTGATACCGCTTCAGGATCAGATGATCCTCCGGCAGGGCGGAAAGGGCCGTGTCGAGAAGCGCGGCGTCGGTTACCCGGTCCGAGGACAGGCCGGGGATTTCCGCAGAGAGGGAGACGGTGACATAGAGCCGGGAATCCGCGCCGACCAGGGACGCGCCCCGACGGGCGTATTTGTTTTCCGGGGACAGGCGCAGGGACAGGGGCGCCTCGCTTTCCGCGGACAGGGAATCCCGCAGCAGGGCGGTGAGATCCCAAATATTCCAGCCCTCCAGGATTTTTCCGGAGACAGAGCCGCCCCCTTCCTCCGGACGGAGAGAGAAGAGGTTCTTCCGGGAGGCGACCTTTTCCGCCCGGAAACGCCAGAAAACGCCGACGATCTCTCCCTTTCCCTCCTGCAGCAGGGCGGGCAGGCTGTAAGACGTGCCGCCTTCCGTTTTTCCCTCGGGAAGACAGGTCAGGGCGAGCGGGGAGCCTTTCGAACGGAGCATGGGCTCGCCGCCGGCGGGGGAGAGCGGCACACGCAGGGTACAGAGCGTTTCCCCGGCGGCGCAGGCCCACAGCATGGCCAGAGCAAGGAACGCCATCAGGGCGGCGAAACGAATCCTGCGCATGGAATTATCTCCTTTCCGAATCGGCTTTCCTGCCATGGAACGCTGACCGAACCTTTTTATTCGCCGGACTGATCGCGCCGCTTCCGAAAATGCGGAGCTCTATTCCGTCCAGAGGGACCCGAAGCGGGCCGCCATCTCTTCCTCCGACAGATGGAAAAACTGCATGGTTTCGCGCAGCAGCAGTTTGCGGCGGGCGGGCCATTCCGCCGTGACAAACTGGCGCGTTTCCTCCACGGCGGCGTTCCATTTGGTTCGGTTGGCACGCCGGACGGCCCAGGTGGCGGGCATATCCGGAAGGGTCTGGGCGAGAATATCCTCCAGCAGGGGCAGCACCCGCTCCGGAGCAAAGGTGGAGCGCATATGCAGTTCCATCCGGGAGAGAAAGAGCTCCCGGAAAGAGGCATTGCTCAGCATGGCGAAGAGCACCACGTTATTATGCCGCCCGGAATCGTACTGCACATAGGCGTAGGTTTTCAGGGAGACGGCGGTTTTGTTTTTCAACTGGAAGGCCCAGTCGAGATCATACATGATCAGATGCCAGCGGGGATCCGCCGCCTCCCGGCTGCGGGCGAAGCGGATATTGGGTTGATCCGTGTCCCCGGTATAGGCGCGCCAGAGGTAATAATCGGCAAAGCTTTCCGGATTGACCCGCTCCGTCACCCAGGCGTAGTTTTCCGCCAGAGACAGGTCATGGGTGCGGCAGAAGGAAAGCAGCGCGTTCCAGTCTTCCCCCGAGCCTTCCTCCACGGTATCGGAGAGATAGATGATGTCCACGCTTTCCTCATCGCCGCCCAGACGGCTGACGACGAAGGCGGGATTGATGTTTTCCCGGATCATATAGATACCATAGAAGGTGTCGTTGATAAACAAATTGACCGGACGGAAGCGCTGGGTCAGCACGGCGGGTATGGCCTCCGCTCCGATGGCGGAACCCAGGGCGTCCTGCGTGGGATTGAAGGAGGAACCCACCCTCAGATTGAGGGAATCGATGGATTCCACACCACAGCCGGGAAAGACCTCCGCCTTCAACGCGCCTGCGCCGTATTTGTCCCGGAATTTCAGCTTCCACCCCCGATAGGTTCGCTCCCGGGTGGTCTGGCCGCTGATGCCCAGGCCGCAGTCCTGCTGGAATTCCAGGGAGCCGTCGGGAGAAAGGCAGGTCACCACGGAGGGAACCTGCAGCGAGCGGTCCTGCGGATGGCTGAGCAGGGCGTCTCCCCCGCCGCTAAGCAAACGCGGCGGGACGGTCACCGTCAGGGTGGCCAGATGATAATCCCCGCAATCGAAACGGTACAGCGCCGTCGCGGCGGGGGAGGGCACGGCGCCGGCCGGCATGGAAACGGCCCGGAGGGCGGCGGTGCTTTCGATCCGCAGGGGCTCCGTATACAGGGGACTTTCCAGCGTCGGAACGGAGCCATCCAGGGTATAGTGAATGGGCTCCTCCCCGGAAAGGAAAACGGTTACAGGGGCAGCGTATCCCCCGGAGGGAACGGAAATCACGGGCCGGGAGGCTACCCGGGGGAAACCGTCGCCGTTAGGCTCGCCGGGCGTAAAGGTGGGGAAGTAGACGTCCTTTCCGCCGGCGCCGCGGCCGTAGGACACATCCTGAGAGAGCGGGGGGATCTTCAGCCGATCCACCAGACGTCCGTCGGAAGCGGATAGATAAAGGGTTTCCCCGCGGGGGGAAAGCTGAAAGGGGGCGCAGTCCGCCCGGCGCACATCCTCGTCGCACAGGAGCACATAAAACTGCCCCGGCCGGAGAGAAACCTTCGGAAGGGGATAACGGCCCAGATCATATTTGCTGTCGGAAAGGCAGTAATCGGAGAGCATCACAGGATCCGGCCCCAGATTCAGCAGCTCCACCGCGTCGCTTCCCCGGAGGCCGTGGAAAACGAAGCTGCCGCAGTTTGCCGTCAGCGCCTCGGAAAGGATCAGGCCGGAGGAGGGGGCCTCCGCGGCGGCGAGGGAGAAGGAAAAAGCCAGCAGGGATATCAACCAGCCCGCGAGATGAATCAAGGAAAAACAACGTCGTTTTTTCATGCCCTGCCGCTCTCCTTTCCATCTTCTTCCGCCCATGATAGCAGATCAGGGAGAGAATCACAAGCGAAAATCCAACCTCAAAAGGAAATGAAGACCGGCCAGCGGGAGAGGAACCGGAAAGCACCCAGGCATCCGCGGGAGCGCAGAACAGCAAGGCATAAAAAGCCCCGGCCGCCGGCCAAAAACGAAGAAAAAGGCCGAAGGGAGGAGAGCGGCAGCCCGGGCGAAGGAACTTCCAGAAACCGTAATGAAACGGTAATGGATGAATCAAAATCCTGTGGCGGAACACTCCGGGACGACACCAGCAGTAGGCCGGAGACGGAATTCAAGAAAAAATATTACAAAAAGTTCATGCTTTTGACCACAAGATGTAGTGTAACCTTATTGACGATCAACCCTATTTGGAATACCATAGTTAAGAATTTCGAGGAGAGAAAGGGGGCGGAAAAGATGATTGCGGGATATGGCAGCAAGCCGATTTTTCAATACAAATTCCGCCCCTTCGGAAAGGACACCCGGGCCGCGGACGGGGGGTTCAGCGTGATCCTCTATGAAAACGGGATTCTGTCCTTTTCCACGTATGACGCCGCGGGCGGTTTTCTGGACGAGCTCTGTTTTTCCCTGCCGCCGCGGGTTCGGCAGTGCTTTTACGGGTTGCTGCGGAACGCGTCCAGCTGGCTGGGCGCCACGCCCTGCGACCTGCGGGGAAGGGAAGACAGCCCTTACGGCTCCTCCTTTGCTTTCGACGGATATGATCCCATCCGGGTTTTCGGAATGAACATGCTGCTGGTTGAGCCATGCGGAAGCGCCGGCGGTTTCTTTGCCCGGCATCTGTATGTGCTGTTTGAAGACGTATGCAATCTGTTCGCGGAAAACGGAATCAATCTTTCCCTGGACGGGTTTACCTGGAACACAAACCAGGTGCAGCCCTTCCGGAAGAACCAGATGATCTCCTCCGGCGCGCAGCAGCGGGTCATCTGATCCGGAAATTCAAGAAACAAAAGAACCGGAGCTTCCCTCGGGAAGCTCCGGTTCTTGCAGTTTTGAAGATCACAGGCTGTTCGATGGCGGACGGCCAGGCCGGCGGAGGCGGAGGATGAACGGGCTCCGGTTCAGGAACTGATCCGCCCCGGGCGAAGAAAGCGCCGGGCCGTTTGCTTTATTTCCGGCGGAGGCCGACGACGGGTTCCGGCTCATCCGCGGCCCTGCCTGCCGGGCCGGTGGAGAAGATGCTCGCCTTATTGCCGGCAGAGGCCGACGATGACGGGCTCGAGCTCGTTCAGAGCCTGATCCGCCTCGGCCTGGTTTTCGCCCCGGGCGAAGAAATAGGCCTTCAGCTTGGGCTCGGTTCCGGAAGGACGGATCAGGAATTTCATGCTGTTTTCCATGGAAAATTCCAGCACATCGCTGCGCGGCAGCCCCGTCTCGTCGTTCAGGTAGTCGACCCGGCGGAGCAGGGGCACCTCGAAATCGGCCAGCGGCCTGCGCAGGTCGGCCATGATGCGCTTCATCTTATCGGCGCCGTCCTGGCCCTCATACTGGAAGGTCAGGGTCCGGCTGGCGTAATAGCCGAATTCCTTCCGCAGCTCCTCCAGCCGGTCCAGCATCGTTTTGCCTTCCGCCTTCAGGTTGGCCGCCATTTCGCAGACCAGCAGGGAGGCGTTGACCGCGTCCTTATCCCGGACGAAGGTGCTGGAGACATAGCCGTAGCTTTCCTCAAAGCCGAAGACGAAGCGGTCGGTCTGCCCCAGCCGGTCCAGATCCCGAACAACGCCGCAGATAAACTTGAATCCGGTCAGCACCCGGCGAAGCTCGATCCCACGCTTTTTACAGATGGGATCCAGCATGGGCGTGGAAACGATGGTGCTCACGACGATGGGGGGCAACTCCTTTGTCCAGCGCAGATTCCGGGTAATGTAGTCCATGAGGAGGATGCCCATTTCGTTTCCGCCGATGAGCTCCACCCGATCCCCCACCCGGACGCCGGCACCGAGCCGGTCGGAATCAGGATCGGTGGCGAAGCAGAAGTCCGCGCCGGTTTCCAGCGTCTTCCGGATCGCCAGCTCCATGGCCTCCTCGATTTCCGGGTTGGGATAGGGGCAGGTGGGGAAGTTTCCATTCGGATTTTCCTGCTCGGCCACCACGTCCACCTTCACATTCCCCATCCGGCGGAGGATTTCCCGGACGGGAACGTTGCCTGCGCCGTAGAGGGGCGTATAGACCACGTGAATGGGGGTATCGCAGGGCTTGACCCGCAGGGACCAGATATCCCGATAATAATCCTCGATGGTTTCGTCGGAAATATACTGAATGATCCCGGCGTCGAGATAGGTTTTGAAATCCGGCAGGCGATCCACCAGCATGGGCTGGCGGTCGATATAGGCCGTAATCCTGTCGGCCGCGTCCAGATCCAGCTGGCAGCCGTCCTCGCCGTAAACCTTGTATCCGTTGAACTTGGCGGGGTTATGGCTGGCGGTCACCATGACGCCGGCGGAGCAGTGGAGATGGCGCACGGCGTAGGAAAGCATGGGCGTCGGCTGCAGGCGGGGATAGAGCCAGACCCGGACACCCATTTCCGCCAGGGCCGCGGCCGTCAGCTCCACAAAATCACGGCTGTGGATACGGCTGTCGCAGCTCAGCGCGCAGGAGGGGTCGGCGAAGGCTTCCTTCAGATAGGTTCCGAGGCCACGGGTGGCCCGGAGGACCGTAAAGACGTTCATCCGGTTGGTCCCGGGGCCGAGGATGCCACGGAGCCCGCCGGTTCCGAAAGCCAGCTCCCGGTAAAAGCTGTCGCTGATGGCTTCTTCGTCCATGAGCTTCAATGCATCCAGCAGTTCCTCCGGCATGGCGGGACATTCGAGCCAGGCCATGTACTGTTCGTGAATGGTCATCGGATATCATCCTTTCCTTCTTCGATTGTCGTTCACCGTTCAACGCGGAAGCCCGCGGTCGATTCTCTTCCATTATACAGGAAGCGGGGGTTAAATTCAACAATCAGCGCGGGTTTTCATTCAATCAGCGGAGAAGATGTTACAATTCACGGGTGTCGCAGAGCGCCTGCAGCGGTATTTGCGTCCGCGGACGCTCTCGCTTCCGTTCGAACGCAGCGGTACAAAGACGCTGCCATCGGCTGTCGCCTCCTCATCCTCTAAGTACCGGCGTTCTCAAGGCCCGCGTCGTGCAAATACGCGCACGGCGCCTACCCCGTGAACAGTAGCGGAGAAGTTTCCAATCAGCAGAAGGGAAGCGGTCCCGCGGACCGACAGAGGAGGAAGGGGGCCCACAGAGCGACAGAGAAGGAACCAGGCCCACGGAGCGACAGAGGAGGAAACGCCCGTAAACAAAAAAAGCGGCCTTTCGGCCGCTTCCCTGATCCGGAATCGGATTAATACTGGCGCTGACGCTGGGCTTCGAAGCACTCGCGGCAGTACACGGGACGATCGCCCCGGGGCTGGAAGGGAACCTCGGTCTCGCGGCCGCAGCCATCGCAGATCACCTTGTACATCTGGCGGGCACCGCTGCCGCCATTCTGGGCGCGGCGGGCGGCCCGGCAGGCGGGGCAGCGGCTGGGCTCGTTCTGGAAGCCTTTTTCGGCGAAGAACGCCTGTTCACTGGCGGAGAAAACGAATTCGTTTCCGCAGTCACGGCAGGTCAGCGTCTTGTCTTCATACATCGTGGATCATCCTCCTGAATAAAATGATGTTTACCCGCGCCATTGGAATTGAGCTGTGCCTTTCCATACTATGGCGTCAAGAAAACAACCATGGAGGAAGCGTATCCAGCAACCAGGGGTTGGGTTTCGACAGGAAGTATAGCATATTTCCTCCGATTTGTGAAGAGATTCACAAAACTTTTTCCGGGAAGAACAGCCTCAATCCTTCAGAAAAGCCATGAAGGCCTCACGGTTCCGGTGGGGGGGAACGGTGGGGCGGCCCAGATCCTTTCTGGCGCCGCAGGCGCAGCGGACGGCCAGGAGGGAAGGCCCGCCGGAGGCCTCAAGCCCTCGGAGCGCTTCGCGAAGGGATGCCTCGTCCTCCGCGGTCACCACCCGGGGGTATCCCGCGGCCTTCGCCAGATCGGGTACGCGCAGGCTCCGATCGCAAACCGGCATGCCGCCCACGGTTTCATGGGCCTGATTGTCGATCACGACATGCGTCAGGTTTTCGGGACGGGCTTGTCCGATAACGGGAAGGCTGCCCAGATGCATCAGGAGGGCGCCGTCCCCGTCGAGACACCAGACCCGCCGATCTGGCTTTTCCAGCGCGATCCCCAGGGCGATCATGGAGGCGTGCCCCATGGAGCCCACGGTCAGGAAATCCCGGCGGTGATCCTCGCCCCGGCGCTCCCGGATTTCAAAGATTTCCCGGGAGAGTTTCCCGGTGGTGGAGACAAAGACATCCTCGGGACCGGCAGAGGAGAGGATGATTTCCGCGGCGGATTCCCGGGTCATCCGGAACGCGTTGGCATAGCCCGGCTTCCGATCGGAAACCAGGGCCCCCTTCCGCACCACGATGGCGGCGCACCGGCCGGCGGCCAGGGCGGAGGAAAGGCGGGCAAAGTCCCCGCGGAAGGCTTCCTCGGAAGTGTCGGCGGACAGAACAGCGTAGGGAATGTCCAGCAGCTCCAGCTGGCCCGGGGTGATTTCCCCCTGCTTTACATGCTGGGGCTCGTCATGGACGCCGGGCTCGCCCCGCCAGCCGATGACCAGCAGACAGGGCAGGCCGTAGACCTTCGGATCCATCAGGGAAGCGAGGGGGTTAATCGCGTTGCCCAGACCGCTGTTTTGCATATAACACAGGGCGGGCCGGCCGCAGGCCAGGTAATGCCCGGCGCAAAGGCCGATGGCGCCGCCTTCGTTGGCGGCGACGATATGCCGTTTTCCGCCGGTTCCAAAGCGGGCAAAGAGCTCATCGCACAGGCCCCTGAGCTGGGAATCGGGAACGCCGGCAAAAAAATCAATGCCGGAGGCGGCACACAGATCCAGCAAAACAGAAGCGTTCATCATCTCATCCTTTCAGCGCGGCCGCGGGAAAACGGCGGCCGACACAGCGCGAGGCAGCCGGGCAGCCGTTTATGGCCGAAAAAGAACCGCCCTCTCCGTTCTTTCAAACGAAGCGAACGGCTCCCGCGTTTCGTTATTTGCTCCATTCGAGGGGATAGTCGACGACGGCGTATTCCAGCTTTTTCCCATTGGCCCGGAGAGTTGAAATAACCGAATCGGTTTTGGCGCCGACGGGGTAGGGCGTGGGGATAAAATCGTTGGTCTTTTCCCGGGAGGAGATCCGGATGGGAATGATCCGGAAGCCCTTGGAGGTGCAGACCCCGTCCTTGACCTTGAAACGGATCTGGAAGATAAAGCTGCTCATGTCGTCGGGTCTGGAATTACCGGCGAAGCAGAAATTCCCCAGGGAATAGCAGATGTAGACGCCCTTGTACTGCTCGATGGGGTTGAGCCTGTGGGAATGATGGCCGACCACCAGGTCCGCCCCGGCGTCCACCGCCAGACGGCCCATCCGGATCTGGTTATTGGTGGGAACATAGTCCTTCTCGTTTCCCCAGTGGAAGGAAACGATGACCAGGGGATAGGCGGCCTTGGCGGCGGCGATGTCCGCGGGCACCTTCTCCCAGAGGGAATCGTAGCGGTCGATGCACAGGTAGGAGAGCATGGCCACCTGGATGCCCTTGCATTCGAAAACGCCCATATGCTCCGAATTGGACCAGACGATGCCCGCGTCGGTCAGCACCTGCTGGGTTTCCGCGTATCCCTCGTCCCCGTGATCCTCCACATGGTTGTTTTCCAGGGAGACAGCTTCCACGCCGTTGTCCGCCAGGACGGAGACATAGGAGGGGGAGATATTGAAGAGAAACTGGTTTTTCTGCTTCCGGGAGGGAACATAGGTCGAATCCGTCAGCGTACCCTCGAAATTGATCAGGGTCAGATCGTCTTCCTTAAAGATGTCCCGGGTGTTATCGAAAACAAAATTGATGTTCCCGTCATGGGCCTTGAGCTCGGGAGCAAAAATGTCCTTTTTATGGAAATTGTCGCCCCCGATGGTGAAATCCCCGGTACAGGTTACGGTCAGGATAGAGGATCCGTCGGAATCCAGAACCTCCTGCTTTTCGGACACGACCCCCTCGACGATATCCTCGATCATCAGATCGTCGTCATCGTCCCCCTCCGCGAAGGCTGCGGGAAGGAGAAGCAGCAGCGCGGCCAGAAAAGCCGCCATCCGTTTGAACATCAGGGCGAAACCTCCTTTACAAAGTCCGCGATCCGGTCCAGCGCCACATTCAGCTTATCCAGGGCCGTCGCGTAGCAGCAACGGATGTTCCCCTCGCCGCTGGGGCCGAAGGCGTTTCCGGGCACCGCGGCCACGTTCTTTTCCATCAGCAGGCGGGAGCAGAATTCCTCGCTGGACAGCCCGGTGGAGCGGACGGAGGGGAAGACATAGAAGGCGCCGTAGGGCTCGAAGCAGTCCAGCCCCATGGCCCGGAAGCTTTCCACCATCAGGCGGCGGCGCCGGTCGTAGCTTTCCCGCATGCGCAGCACGTCCTCATAGCCGTTTTCCCGGCCCAGCCGCAGGGCTTCCGCGGCGGCCACCTGGCCCATCCGGGGGGCGCACATGATGCCGTACTGGTGAATCTTGTTCATGACGGAGAGGATCTCCTTCGGGCCGCAGGCGTAGCCCACGCGCCAGCCCGTCATGGCAAAGGCTTTGCTGAAGCCGTTGATGGTCATGGTCCGCTCCGCCATCCCCGGCAGGGAGGCGAAGGAAACATGCTCTTTGCCGCCGTAAACCAGCTCGGAATAGATTTCATCGGAGACCACCATGAGGTCGTGCTTCCGGATGATGGGGATCAGCGCCTCCAGATCCTCCCGCTCCATGATGCCCCCGGTGGGGTTGTTGGGATAGGGAAGGATCAGCAGTTTCGTCCGGGGCGTAATGGCGGCCTCCAGATATTCAGGCTTCAGGCGGAATTCGTCCTCCTGGCGGGTTACGACGCCCACCGGGGTGCCGCCGGCGAAGATCACGCTGGGGGAATAGGAAACATAGCTGGGCTCCGGCACCAGCGCCTCATCCCCGGGGCGGAGCATGGCGCGGAGCGCCGCGTCGATGGCCTCGCTGGCGCCGACGGTTACGAGAATCTCGGAGTCCGGATCGTAGGATAGATCATAGCGCCCTTTCAGATACAGGCTGATTTCCCGGCGAAGGGAAAGGAGCCCCCGGTTGGCGGTATACTGGGTTTCCCCGTCGATCAGGGAATTGATGGCCGCGTTCCGGATATGGTAGGGCGTTTTGAAATCAGGCTCGCCCACGCCCAGGGAGATCGTATCCTTCCTTCCAGCGGCCAGGTCAAAGAAACGCCGAATACCGCTGGGTGGGACGGCGGCAATGGCGGGATTGAGAAAGCGCTCGTAGGTCACGGCGAAATCACCAGCCGGCTGTCCGACTCGCCGCCCTCGAAAACGACGCCTTCCTCTTTATAGCGTTTGAGGACAAAGCTGGTCGCCGTCCCGGTTACCAGTTCCAGGGTGCTGAGCTTGGCGGACACAAAGGAGGCCAGCTCCCGCAGGGTCCGGGCTTCCACCAGCACCAGCAGATCGTAGGCGCCGGACATCAGATAGACGCTTTTGACCTCGTCAAAGCGGTAAATCCGGGCGGCGACGGCGTCGAAGCCCATGTCACGCTGGGGCGTGACCTTTACCTCGATCATGGCCTCCACCCGTTCCCGATCCGTCAGATCCCAGTTGATCACCGGGGCATAGCGAAGGATCACCCGGCGCTTTTCCAGGCCTTCCAGGGCGCCGGCCACCTCTTCCAGGGTGGTTCCGGTCATGACCGCCAGCTTTTCCAGGGGCAGGCGGCAGTCCTCCCGCAAAAGATCCAACAGGGCTGTTTCCAGTTTTGTCATATTCTTCTCCTTTATTCGCATACTTATTCCGCCAGCGCCAGGGGCGGCTTCCCCAGGACAGGCCGGCCGGCGGCCCGGGAACGGCCCGCCCCCGATCGGATGGCCGGGGCTGCTCCGGGGGAGCCTGAAGGCTTCGTCTTGGCCGGCATGCCTGCCCTCGCAGGGCAGGGTCGGGGATGATTCCGCTTCTCAACGGCATCGCGCCGACGGATTCCGGCGGGAAGGAACCGCCTGAACCCGATTATGGTATCATAAAATGAAGGGAAATTCAATCGACCGGGAAAACCCGGGATGAGCCACGCGCCGGGAAAAAGCAGCACAGGAAACCGGAACCGGCAAGCAGGCGAGGCACAAAAAAACAAACTTCCGCGAATGAAAATTAAACATTGACAAAAAGGGAAGACCGTGCTATTTTTTCTACAAATTCATCAATGCTTATGATCTTGCGCATGAGGGCGAAGGAGAAGTGCGGATTCGTGAGAAGAAAATGCTGGTTTTCCGCGGTTCTTATGATGGCGGCACTGATGCTCAGTTTGGCCGCCGTGGCGGAAGGCTGCCCCCTGATCGGGGAATGGGCTTTTGCCTATAAGCCGGAGGAAACCGTATTGTCGGTTCGGGAAGACGGCCAGGCGGTTTATCAGCAAAAGAACTGGCAGTGGACGGACGACGGGACGTTTCTTCATCTGGCGGACGGAAACGGCGGAGAGCTTCTGCTTCGCTATGTGGTTTCCGAAAAGCTGACGGCCATTTACCCCCGGACGGTTTATCACCGGGGAGCCCAGGTGGAGGATCAGGGCGGGCTGATCGGCGTCTGGAAGGCGGACGAGAGCGAGGGCACCAGCTTTGTGTTTACGCCCTCCGGCTTTTTCATGGAGGACAGCTCCTTCGGGGGAACCTTTACGGCCGACAATCCCGCGGGAACCTTCCTGCTGCATTACGGCGACGTTTTCTCCGACACCCTTTGCTATTACAGCATCCAGGACGACGCGCGGCTGGAGGTCGAATACCCCTGGCCGATCGTCCGGAAGTAACCGAATTCCGGTACGACCCTATTGAGGACGACGCGCTACCGGAGGTCGAATACCCCTGGTCCACCGTCCGGAAATCATCCCCATGTCGAGAACAGCGGAATGCTGTTTGAGAAATATGCGGCTGAGCCGTAAATCATGTAAGGAGGAATCCCTATGAAGAAGCTCGTTGCTCTGATGCTGGCGGTCATGATGGCCCTGGGCATCGCGTCCGCTTTCGCGGATGACACCGTTGAACTGACGCTGTGGTCCATCGCCGTGGAAAGCGACTCCAGCTACCAGTCCTACATCGACGCGATCGCCGCCTTCGAGGCTGCGCATCCCAACATCAAGGTGAACCATGAGACCACCCAGAACGAGCAGTACAAGATCAAGATCAAGGCTGCCATGTCCGCCGGAACCGATCTGCCCGATGTGTTCTTCACCTGGGGCATGAGCTTCCTGGGCGACTTCGTCAACGCGAAACGGGTGCTCTGTCTGGACGAGTACTACGATACCTACAAGGATGAGCTGCCCAAGAACATGTGCGCGAACGCTTCCTATGACGGCAAGCTCTACGGCGTGCCCTACACGATGAGCATGGTCGTGCTGTTCGCCAACATGGATCTGCTGAAGGAAGCGGGATACGATCACATCCCCACCACCATCGAAGAGATGTATGCCTGCTGCGACGCGCTGCTGGCCAAGGGCATCACCCCCTTCGGCGTGTCCGGCAAGGAAATCTGGTGCCTGACCGAGTATCTGGAGCCCCTGATGATCAAGTCCGTGGGCACCCAGAAGCTGATCGACATCTATGAAGGCCGCGCGAGCTGGAATGACCCCGGCATCGTCAAGGCTGTGGAAACCTTCCAGGATATGGTGAAGAAGGGCTACTTCGATCCCAACGCCGCCGCGCTGGGCAACGACGAAGTCAAGACCAACTTCATCGCCGGCAAGTATGCCTTCTATCAGAACGGTTCCTGGAACTGCGGCGACATCAGCAAGGCTGAAAACGCTGCTTCCTTCAAGGCCGGCCTGTTCCCGGTGCTGGATCCCAACAACGCTTCCCTGTACGAGCTGATCGGCGGCCCCAACAACACCCTGGCCGTGGCCGCGACCACCGAGCACAAGGACGAAGCCGTGCAGCTGGCCTTCGAACTGGGCCGCGCCATGTCCGACGCGGACTACAAGTCCGGCGCCAACCTGCCCTGCTGGAAGGCTGATCCCGAAGCGAAGGTCTCCGACCTGGTGGCCCAGGTGGTCGACATCGCCGGCAAGGCTGAAGGCATGGTGCTCTTCGGCGACAACTTCCTGAGCGCCGACAACGCCAACACCTATCTGGAGTATGTGCAGCAGGCCTACTTCGGCGAAATTGATCCCGCCGGATTCGTGGACGGTCTGGATGCCGACATGAAGTAATTCTTCGGTCAAAAACCCAAAACATCAACAGGGAGACAGCTCGGCAGGGGCTACACCCCATCGCGGGGCTGTCTCCCTCGCTTTTGTTGAAAGGGAGCACAGAAAATGAAACGACCTTTTAGCTATAAGCTGAACATTTTTCTGTTCCTGCTGCCCGCCCTGTTCCTTTTCCTCGCGATTCTGATCGCGCCGATTATCATGTCGGCCTATTACAGCCTGACGGACTGGAACGGACTGGGAACGCCGGAATTCATCGGCCTGGCCAACTATCAGGAGATGTTTACCAGCCGTTCCATCAACATCGGCCGGGCGCTGTGGAACTCCGGGCTGCTGGCACTTTTGTCGGTCTTTATTCAGCTGCCCTTCGCCCTGCTGCTGGCGCTGAAGCTGGCCCAGCACGTGCCGGGGGAGCGCTGGTATCTGGCGATCTATTTCATGCCGGTTCTGATTTCCTCGGTGGTTATCGGCCAGCTGTGGATCAAGATCTACAACCCGGAATACGGCGTGCTGAACACGCTGCTCCGCTCCATGGGGCTGGAAAGCTGGACCCGGATCTGGCTGGGGGATAAGAACACCGCCATGGGCGCCTGCCTGGTGCCCATCCTGTGGCAGTATGTGGGCTATCATATGCTGCTGATGTACGCGGGCATCAAGGGCATGCCGGCGGATCTGTCGGAGGCCGCCATGCTGGACGGCTGTACTCCGGGGCAGGTCAGCTGGTACATCACCATTCCCTATATCCGCCCGATTCTTCGGGTCAGCGTGATCTTCGCGGTCACCGGCTCGCTGAAATCCTTCGACATGATCTACGTGCTGACCAACGGCGGTCCCATGCATGCCACCGAGCTGCCCAGCACCCTGATGATCAATCTGCTGTTCCTGCGGAACCGCTACGGCATGGGATCCGCCATCGCGGTCATGCTGATCGTGCTGTGCTTCCTCTTTGCCATGCTGATCAATTTTGCGTTCAAGGAGGAGAAGTAAGATGAGTGCTCAAGCAAAAAGGAGTATGTCTGACATCCCCGTGGCGCAGCAGCATCGGTTCAAATGGACGGATATCCTGGTGCAGATCGGCCTGATCCTGTGGGCGATCATCTGCCTGTTCCCGGTTTACTGGATGTTTACCTTCTCGCTGAAATCCAACGAGGAAATCTTCGGCCGGAACGTGATGGGCCTGCCGGAAAAATGGCTGTGGTCCAACTACACCCGCGCGCTGAACGTGGGCAACATGGGACAGTATTTCCTGAACAGCCTGATCGTGACCGTCGCCGCCATCCTGATCGTACTGGTGGCCGCCATCATGGCCACCTACGCCATGACCCGGCTTCAGTGGAAGGGACGGAAGAAGATGAACAGCTTCTTCATGCTGGGGCTGACGATCCCGATCCACGCGGCCATCGTTCCGCTGTATACGACCCTTTCCCGGGTCAACATGCTGAACACCTACTGGGCCCTGATTATTCCCTATTCCGCCTTTTCCCTGGCCATGGGCATCCTGATCTCCATCGGCTTCATGGGGGACATTCCCTATGATCTGGACGAGGCGGCCTTCCTGGACGGATGCGGCGTATGGGGAATTTTCTTCCGGGTCATCGCGCCGCTGATGCTGCCCGCGGTTTCCACGGTTGGCATCTATACCTTCCTGCAATGCTGGAACGAGCTGATGTTCGCCACGGTGTTCATCAGCAAAGACGCCTTTAAGACCCTGCCGGTGGGTATCCAGAGCCTGAGCGGCCAGTATACCACCGAATGGGGCCCCATCGGCGCGGCGCTGGCCATGGCCACCATCCCGACACTGATTGTCTATATCTTCCTGAGCAAGCAGATTCAGGAGAGCTTCATCGCCGGCGCGGTCAAGGGGTAATTCATCCTGGATGCTTTCAGAGCCCTTCGGGGCTCTTTTTTTCTTTGAAAAAACCCCGCCAACCTTTCAGGATGACGGGGCTTGCAAAATGACTGCTGCAGGTGCCGGGCGAAGCGCCGGCGCCGATTCACCGATTCCGCGGGGAACCGAAGAGGAGAAACATGCTGGCCGCGTTCGGGGGACACAGCGGAAACGAAAGCGGCCGTTCGCCTTTGTTATTCCTCGCTCATGGGACGGATGGAGGCGAAGACAAAGCTCGGCAGGAGGCTGTTTCCTTCGGTAATGCCGTTGAACGTAAAGGTCAGCAGCAGCTCGATCCCGGTATCGACGATCGCGGTTTGGGAGGCACCGTTATTGTCCGAATAACCCAGAACGGTGAATCCGTTGATCGTCCCGATCGCCGCGTCGGTTTTGCCCTCGTCCTTGAACATTTCGACGAAGGAGTCGAAAAGGGAAGCGTCCCCTTCCGTATAGGAAACCTCCAGGGTCATCCCGTCGTCCGCTTCATACTTCAGGAAGATTTCCTTTTCCTCATCCTCTTCCGTCATCTCCGCTTCCTTCAGATTCGAGGGGAGCATGAACTCAATGCCGAAATCGCCCATGCCAAAGAACTCGCCGGAGTAGCCCGCTTTTTCGAAGGCCCTGGCCGTATCGTCGTTCCATTCAATGGCCGTTTCTTCCGCGCAGGCCATAGAGAAGGCCAGGCACAGGGCCAGTACCAGAGCGGCAATCTTTTTCATCTTTGAATCCATCCTTTCACTTATTCGGTGTTTTTACGCGGAGCGGATGGGGAAAACCGGTATCGATCGTACAATTCGAAAGCATCCGGGCCGTCCCAGGCCAGCTCCAGCCAGGGCATTATATCATAAAATCACACGGCCCCACAAGCCGGAGAGCGGAGAAGATTTCTTTCCGAGCGGTCTTGACAGATGCTGAAAAGAGAGTATAATGAGCCCGTTCATTTGAATGATTGCTCAAATGAACAAATAAAGACAGGAGTGTTCCCATGAACAACAGAACGGAAAACACGGGGGCGGACACGCGGCCGGAAAAGGAAGCAATGCCTGTGGCGCGGGGAACGGATACGCGGCAGGAGGACGAATTGCTCTATGACCTGGCGGACCTGTTCCGGATGTTCGCGGACAGCACCAGGGTCCGGATCCTGAGCGCGCTGATGAAAAAGGAAACGGGCGTAACGGAGCTGGCTCAGGAGCTGCAGATGACGACCTCCGCCATTTCCCATCAGCTCCGGATCCTGAAGGACGCGCGGCTGATCCGGTCCCGCCGGGACGGAAAGGGCATCCTGTATTCCCTGGCTGACGATCACGTAAGTACGATCCTGAACATGGGAATGGAGCACCTGATGGAGTAATCGCGTCCCCGGGCAAGAACCATGGCCTGTGTATACAAGGAAAGCGACACAACAAACGATCCCGGAAGAAAAGAACAGACGGAGGGGGAAACCATGAGTTATCCGGAAAAATCAGAGGAAAATCGGGATTCCAACCTTGCTTTGGAGGATAAACATTGCCACCACGACCACGGCTGCGGCTGCGGGCACTGCCACGACCATGGGGAGGAGGAGGAAAACCCCGCCGTCAAAATCGGCCGGCTGATCACCTCCGCCGCGCTGCTGGTCATCGGGCTGTTCTTTCCGGAGGGACATTTCCTCCGCTTTCTGTTCTCGCTGCTTTCTGCGCTGACCATCGGGTATGACGTGATCTGGAACGCGATCCGGAACGTGGCGCACCGGGAGCTGCTGGACGAAACGTTTCTTATGACCCTGGCGGGGGCCGGCGCCTTTATCCTCGGGGAATACACGGAGGGCGCGATGGTGTTCCTGCTGTTCCAGCTGGGAGAATTCCTGCAGGATCTGGCCGTGGACCGCAGCCGGAAATCCATCGCGGATCTGATGAACATCCGGCCGGAATCCGCCACGGTGCTGCGGGAGGGGCGGGAAGAAACCGTCGCTCCGGAAACGGTGGTCGTCGGGGAGACCATCCTGGTTCGGCCCGGGGAGCGGGTGCCGCTGGACGGGGTTATCGCTGAAGGAGAGAGCTTTCTGGACACCGTGGCGCTGACCGGGGAAAGCGTTCCCCGCTCCGCCCGGGAGGGGGACGAGGTGCTCAGCGGATGCGTGAATCTGCGGGGCGTGCTGAAGATGCGGGTGGTCCGGCCCTTTGGCGAATCCGCCGTCAGCCGGATCCTGGAGCTGGTGGAGGACGCCACGGAGCACAAGAGCCACGCGGACCGGTTCATCACCCGCTTTGCCCGGGTGTATACGCCGGTGGTGGTCGGAGCGGCGGCGGCCCTGTTCCTGATCGCCTCCCTGATTACCGGAAACTGGGCGGAATGGTTCCGGCGGAGTCTGACCTTCCTGGTTATCAGCTGCCCCTGCGCGCTGGTGATTTCCGTGCCGCTGAGCTATTTCAACGGCATCGGCCGGGCCAGCCGGAAGGGCATCCTGGTCAAGGGCTCCAATATCCTGGAGGAGATGAGCCGGGCTTCGGCGGTGGCCTTTGACAAAACCGGAACCATTACCCGGGGCGTGTTCGAGGTGGTCGCCGTGCATCCGGAGGAGATGGACGAAAAGGAACTGCTGCGCTTCGCCGCCGCGGCGGAGAAATACAGCACGCATCCTATCGCCGACGCCATCCGGAACAGCTTCCGGGAGTCAAAGGATCCCGAAATCCGCGACGTCAGGGAAATCGCCGGGCAGGGGGTCACCGCCCGGGTGGACGGACATCATGTGGCCGTGGGGAACGACCGGCTGATGGCGGCGGAGGGCGTAAAGGCGAGCGACTGCCATCTGGCGGGCACCATCGTCCATATCGCGGTGGACGGCAAATACGAGGGGCATCTGGTCATCGCCGACATCGTTAAGGACAGCGCGGCGAAGGCGATTACGGAATTGAAGAAGCTGAACATCCGGCGGATCGCCCTGCTGACGGGAGACCGGAGGAGCGCGGCGGAAGCCATCGGCCGGCAGATCGGCGTCGAGGAAATCTGCGCGGAGCTGAAGCCGGAGGACAAGGTGGCCCATGTGCGGCGGATGATGAAGAACCGGGACGCGGACGGCGGAACGGTGCTCTTTGTGGGGGACGGCATCAACGACGCGCCGGTGCTGGCGACGGCGGATCTGGGCGTGGCCATGGGCGGCGCCGGATCCGACGCGGCGGTGGAGGCGGCGGACGTGGTGCTGATCGACGACGATCCCCTGAAGCTGGCGGCGGCGATCCGGCTGGCCCGGCGGACGCAGGGCATCGTGCGCCAGAACATCATTTTCTCCATCGCCGTCAAGGTCCTGGTCATGATCCTCGGGGCCTTCGGGGTGGTGCCGCTTTGGCTGGCGGTGTTCTCGGACGTGGGGGTCTGCCTGATGGCGATCCTCAACGCGATGCGGTAAAAAGTGGGTGCGGGAGCCCCGGCGACGCCCGAAGGCGCAGGCCGCGTACCCGGCCTGAGAAAAGCCGTTCACGGAGCAGGCCCTGCGCCGGGTTCCGGGGGAAAAGATCCCAACGGAAAAAAAGAAAAAACGGTGTATGAAGATTGCGTGAAACCGGCGGCGAAAGGCTTGACCGGGGCCGCGCGGGCTGGTACAATACCGGGCGGCAAGGAAGGAAAGAGGTGTATTTTGCCATGACCAAGATTGATGTATTTTCCGGATTCCTCGGAGCGGGGAAGACCACGCTGATTAAAAAGCTGCTGAAGGAAGCGTATGCCGGGCAGAAGGTTGTGCTGATCGAAAACGAATTCGGCGAGATCGGCATCGACGGCGGCTTCATGAAGGAAGCCGGCATCCAGGTAACCGAGATGAACTCCGGCTGCATCTGCTGCTCGCTGGTGGGGGATTTCGGAGAGGCGCTGCAAAAGGTGCTGGACACGTATCATCCGGATCGGATTCTGATCGAGCCCAGCGGCGTCGGCAAGCTGAGCGACGTCGTCCGGGCGGCCAGCGCCGTGTGCAATGAAAACTGCCGGATCGGCGCCCTGATAGCCGTGGTGGACGCCGGGAAATGCAAGATCTATATGAAGAACTTCGGTGAGTTCTTTGTGAATCAGATCGAGCACGCGGCGACGATCCTGCTGAGCCGGGCGGACATCGTTTCCGAAAAGAAGATCGACGAATGCGTCCGGATGATCCGGGAGCATAACCCCACCGCCACCATCATTACCACGCCCCTGAAGGATCTGGACGGAAAGCAGATTCTCAGCGCCATGGAAAAATCCGACACCCTGGAGGAGGAGATGGCCAAGATGCGCGCCGAGTTCGCCCAGGACGAGGATGACGACGACGAGTGCGACGATCCCGACTGCGAGTGCCATCACCACCATCACCATGACCACGATGACGAGCATGAGCATCATCACCATCATCACGAGGACGGCGAGGAATGCGACGATCCCGACTGCGAATGCCATCATCACCATCACGATGACGATGACGAGCACGAGCATCATCACCACGATCATGACGAGGATGAACATGAGCATCATCATGATCACGGCGATGAGCACGAGCATCATCACCACGACGGGCACGGGCACCACCACCATCATCACCATCACGACGCGGACGAGGTCTTTACCAGCTGGGGCGTGGAAAGCCCCCGCAAGTTCACCGAGGAGGAGCTGCGCGCGATTCTCGGAAAGCTGGAGGACGAGGCGGCTTACGGCATGATCCTGCGGGCGAAGGGCATTGTTCCCCCGGCGGATGGCGGCGCCTGGATCCACTTCGACTATACCCCCGGCGAGACGGATATCCGCCGCGGCAGCGCCGAGGTCACCGGCCGGCTGTGCGTCATCGGCTCCAAGATCAACGAAGACCATCTGAAGACCCTGTTCGGAGTGTAATCAATTATGGCAAACAAGGAAATTCCGGTTTATCTCTTTACCGGCTTTCTGGACGCGGGGAAGTCCACCTTCATCCAGAGCACCCTGGAGGACAAGCGCTTCAACAGCGGCGAGCGGACGCTGCTTCTGCGGTGCGAGGAGGGGGAGGTGGATTACGACTTCTCCGCCTTCAACGGGAAGAACGTCACCCTCCTGACCCTGGAGGAAGAGGAAGAATTCAACGAGCAGGCGCTGCTCAAGGCCGCGGAGGATTCCCGGTGCGAACGGGTGATCATCGAATACAACGGCATGTGGCCCATGCAGACGCTGTATGACAACATCCCCGACGGGTGGCTGGTGACCCAGGAGATCCATTTCGCGGACAGCAATACCTATACGGTCTATAACGCGAATATGCGGAACCTGGTCTACGACAAGCTCCAGACCTGCGACGTAGCCGTTTTTAACCGCTGCGGCGAGAAAACGGATCTGGACGCGCTGCACAAGATCGTCCGCCAGGCGAACCGCCGCTGCAACATCTTCTATGAATACCCCGACGGGCGCAGCGTCATGGACGAGAAGGTGGATCCGCTGCCCTTTGACGTCAACGCGCCGGTGGTGGAGATCGAGGATCGAGACTTCGCCTACTTCTTCTCGGATCTGATGGAGAACACGGACAAATACGACGGGAAGACCGTCCGGTTTACGGCCCTGTTCCCCCAGACCTCCAAGCCCATGCCCGACAGCGTATTCGTGGCCGGCCGCATGCTGATGAACTGCTGCGCCGCGGACACCCAGTTCGCGGGCCTGGCCTGCTATCGTGGGAAAAACGAGAAGCCGGCGATGGGCTCCTGGTTTAAGCTGAAGGGAAAAATCCGCCTGCAGCGGAACCGGATGTTCTCCGGAAAGACGCCGGTCATCGACGTGCTGGCGGTGGAGAAAGCGCGGGAACCGGAGGAGCCGGTGGCGACATTTTACTGATAGCAAAGGATCCAAACAAAGGGGCTTTCGCCGGGGAGGCGGAGGCCCCAATTGTTATGTTTTTTTAACTTGACTGAACCGGCCGGGAAAGGGTAACATAAGGACATGAAGAAGCCCGCAGAAGAAGCGCGGGTGCAACGAAACGACCGGAGAAAAGGAGGACGGGAGACATGAAAAAACTGTTTACTTTGCTGCTGGCGCTGTCGATGATGATGACGATGGCGGCCGGGCTGGCGGAGGACGCGGCCCCCGCGCTGCAGAAGAACCTGGTGATTCTCTTTACCAGCGATGTGCACTGCGGCGTGGAGCAGAACTGGGGGGCCGTCGGCCTGTACGCCCTGCGGCAGAAGCTGGAGGCGGACGGAAACTACACGCTGCTGGTGGACGACGGCGACTATACCCAGGGCGAGCCCATGGGAACCATGACCCAGGGCGAAGCGCTGATCGATATCATGAACGCCACCGGGTACGATATCGCCATCCCGGGCAATCATGATTTCGACTATGGTATGGACGCGTTCATGGCCATGGCGGCGAAGGCGAAATTCCCCTACATCAGCGCCAACTTCGAGAAGGGCGGCCAGCTGGTATTCCCGCCCTATGTGATCAAGGAATTCGACGGGGTGAAGTTCGCCTTTGTCGGCGCGACCACCCCCATGACCCTCGTTACCTCGACCCCCAGGTATTTCCAGGACGAGGCGGGCAACTGGGTTTATGACTTCATGCAGGACGGAACCGGGGAAAAGTTCTACGCCGGCATCCAGAAGGCCGTGGACGACGCCCGGGCCGAGGGCGCGAACTACGTGTTCATCATGGCGCATCTGGGCAACGAGGCGGAGGCGTCCCCCTATCGGTATGACGATCTGATTACCCATATTACCGGCGTCGACGCCCTGATGGACGGACATGCCCACGATTATGAGTATGTGGAAGTCAAGGACAAGGAAGGGAAGATCGTTCTCCGCCAGGCGGTGGGAACCAAGATGGATACCATCGGCGCCCTGACCGTTTCGACCGACGGAAAGCTCAGCATGAAGACCTACACCTGGCCGACCTCCGATTTCTCCGCCGCGGATCTGGGCATCTCCAATCCCGCGGGGGACGCGGCGAAGGCTGCCAGCGGCGAGCTGAAGGAAACGCTGGAAACGGTGGTGGCTCATTCCAATTTCCCGCTGGTCATCTATGACCCCGTGAAGACCACCGAGGACGGAAAAAAGATCCGCATCGTCCGCATGACGGAAACCAACCTGGGGGATCTGTGCGCGGACGCGTATATGAGCCAGAGCGGCGCGGACATCGCCTGGGTCAACGGCGGCGGTATCCGGGTGGATATTCCCGCGGGCGACATTACCCTCAACGATATCCTGAAGGTGCATCCCTTCGGCAATGCCATGTGTATTGTCGAAGTAACGGGCCAGCAGATTCTGGACGCGCTGGAGTGGAACAGCCGCGCGGTTCCGGGCGAATCCGGCGGCTTCCTGCAGGTGGCGGGGCTGACCTATGAGATCCACACCTACATTCCCTCCAGCGTCACGCAGGATGAGAACAGCATGTTTACCGGCGTCGCCGGGGAATACCGGGTCAAAAACGTGAAGGTTGGCGGCGAGGATCTGGATCTGAACAAGACCTATCGGCTGGCCTCCCATGACTATATGCTGCTGAGCGACGGCGACGGCAACACCATGTTCCGCGGCGCGAAGCTGATTGTGAACCGGAGCATGCTGGACAACCAGGTGCTGATCAACTATATTACCACGGATCTTCATGGCGAGATTCCGGAAGCCTACGCCGATCCCTACGGGCAGGGACGGATCGTCGCGGTGGAGGAAGCTCCGTAAGCCATCCGGGCTTTTACAACAGGAACCCGGCGGAGAGGGATTTACTTTCCCTCTCCGCCCTTTATAAAAGAAAGGAATGAGCAGCCATGGTTTATTATGTAAACGGCAGCGCGCCCGCTCCCGGCGACGGCTCCCGGAAAGCTCCCTTCCGGGCCATCCAGCAGGCGGCGGACATCGCCCGGCCGGGGGACGAGATCATCGTGGCTCCCGGCGTCTATCGGGAAAACGTGAATCCCAAGTGCGGCGGAACCCCCGAGCATCCGATCGTCTATCGCTCGGAGGAGCCCCTGGGGGCGGTGATTACCGGCGCGGAACGGGTCACCGGATGGGAAAACATCGGCGGCACCGTCTGGACGGCCCGGGTGGACAACCGGATCTTTACGGACCGGAACCCCTACACCACCCTGATCAGCGGGGACTGGTTCATCGCCACCTTTATCGCCCATACCGGCGACGTTTATCTGAACGGGAAGAGCCTGTATGAGGTTACGGATCTGGACCAGGTCAAGGCGCCGGTGCCCTCAGCGTCCAGCTGGGATCCGGATTTCTCCGCCTACGTCTGGTACGCGGAGCAGGACGAGGAGAAGGATCAGACCGTTTTCTACGCCAACTTCCAGGGCAGGGATCCCAACGCGGAAAACGTCGAAATCAGCGCCCGGAAGAGCTGCTTCTATCCGGAGGCGGAGGGGATCGGATACATTACCCTTTCCGGCTTCAAGGTCTGCCAGGCGGCCACCCAGTGGGCCCCGCCCACGGCCTATCAGGAGGGGATGATCGGGCCCCACTGGTCCAAGGGATGGGTGATCGAGGACTGCGAGGTGTTCGAATCCAAATGCAGCGGCATTTCCCTGGGTAAATACCTGCAGCCGGAAAACGACAACAAGTGGCTCCACTGGAAGTATAAGGACGGCACCCAGACGGAGCGGGACTGCATCCTGCAGGCGCAGCGGGAAGGATGGAGCAAGGAGAAGATCGGCAGCCATCTGATCCGCCGCTGCCATATTCACGACTGCGGCCAGACGGGCATCGTCGGCCATCTGGGCGGCGTGTTCTCCGTTATCGAGGATAACCATATTCACCACATCAACAACAAGCAGAACCTGGCGGGGGCGGAGATCGGCGGCATCAAGATGCACGCGGCCATCGACGTCATCTATCGGCGGAACCATATTCACCACTGCACCCGCGGCCTCTGGCTGGACTGGCAGGCCCAGGGCACCCGGGTGACCCAGAATCTGTTCCACGACAATACCCTGCCCTTCGAGCATCTGATGCGTCCGGAGGCGATGCTGGCCTACGGCGAGGACATCTTCGTCGAAGTGTCCCACGGCCCCACGCTCATCGACCACAACCTGCTTTTGTCCACCCGGTCCCTGAAGCTTCCGACCCAGGGCGTGGCGGCGGTGCACAACCTGATCGCCGGCGCGATTACCTGCGTGCTGCGGGGGACGGACAACGGCGCGAAGACCCTGACCTCGCCCCGCTATACGCCCTATCACGTACCGCATCGGACGGAAGTCGCCGGCTTCATGACCTTCCTGCACGGGGACGACCGGTTCATCAACAACATCTTTGTGCAGCAGCCGATGCATCCCTTCCTGGCGGAGCAGAAGAAGCAGATGGTCCACGATACCTGGGACGACGGGAACCTGACGGTCGGCGTATCGCCGTTCAACGGCTTCCCGACCTATGAGCAGTGGGAGCGGCTCTTCGACGGATACTGCGGCATGGGCTCCGATCCCAGCGACCGGTATTACAGCCGACTGCCGGTCTGGTCCGAAGGAAACGTGTTCTTCAACGGCGCCCAGCCCTGGGATCAGGAAAAGAACAGCCTGGTTGACACGGAGCACGCGGTGAGCCTGCGGCTGGAGGAGAAGGACGGGGAATGGACGCTGAAGACCAACCTGGGGGACTATCTGCCCAAAGGGCTGGCAACCCTGGCGGATACCGAGCGGCTGGGCATGGCCTTCGAGCCGGAACAGAAATACGAGAATCCGGACGGCACCCCCATCACCTTCGACGAGGATTACTTCGGCCGCAAGGCGGAAGATCTGCTGCCCGGGCCCTTCGCCGACGGGCGGTATGAGGGCGTTTCGCTGCGCAACGGTTCCAAAGCCGTCGGATAAAGAAACAAACAGAGGCAAAAAAAGATCACCCGGGGCGGGAAGCTCCGGGTGATCGCTTTACGGGCCGGCGGAGAATTATTCCGCCTTGAAGAGGTAAACCGCGCCGGCTTCGATCGGGGTGGAATCCACGCCGGTCTGGGCGTAGGCGCCGTTGATGTAGAAGGCCCAGTAATGAGGATTGTCGGCGGTGTATTCCACGTGAATGCCGCACACATCCGTGACCATCAGGCCGTATTCGGAATCGGTTCCGGCGATGAGCTCCTGCTCCTTCAGCGCGGCGCCGACGGTTTCGGCATCGGTATGGATTTCGAACCAGCTGTCGGCCTCTTCCGGATCGGTGACTTCAAAGAGAAAGACGGTCTTTCCTTCCCCCAGCGCCACGGGGGCTTCCTTCGTGCCGTTCATCAGGATGACCTTTTCCTGAACGGCGGGGGTGTCTTCCGCCAGGGCCGTTACGCTCAGCGCCGCCGCCGCGAGCAGCACGAGGCAAAGGACCAGCGAAAGCAGGGATTTACGGGTTTGCTTTTTCATGGCTTTGCATCTCCTTTACAGAATTTCGGGAACCGGGGCCCTTTCCGGGGAAACCCCCGCGGCGCTCGCGCGGAGAAAGGGCCTTCTTTCAGCCCCTGGAAATATTCCGGCTCGGCGGACCCGGCTCCGCCTTCTCGGCTTCGAAAAACCAATGGCGCTTTCCCCATCCGCGGCGATGGGTCAGACCGGGCGTATATCCGCCTTACGGCGACGGGCTCGCGCGGGCTTTTCACCCGCTTCCTTCCAGGGGCGGGGAAATTATAGCATCTTCGAGGGAAAAGGGCAACGACCCGCGGCCCGAATGCAGGGTTCTTTCACGAAGCGTCGAGAAAAAAGCTGCCAAAGTCTCGTTGAGCTCGCCAGAAGGGGTGTTTTTTTGTCAATGAATATGCAACTGTCGTGAGGAAACGCATTGGGATCAAAAAAGCGCAAAGATCCCCCAT
>JAZQCB010000026.1:0-7525 GCA_045546035.1 Clostridia bacterium | reverse complement strand
AATCCGCCATTGAGCCAGGAAAACGTGTGAATACGGCTCGAGAACTATGTAACCCGGGCAGAAATGCTCGCGTTTGAGGCATGTTCTTGTATTTGTGGTTTTTTGAAGAAATTTTAGTATTAACCTGCCTGGAAAAAGCATGAATTGGATGGCGATAAACTGACCGCCTGTTATTTGTCCGCCGTATCGTACAGTGCCGCCAGCGCCTCCGGGGTAACAGAACCGATCTGGTTGTAGACAACTTCGCCTTTTCGGTTCAATACGATGGTCTGCGGCAGCACGCCCGTTCCGCCGACAATCTTCGTCACCGTATCTTCGGTATCCGTGGCGAAGGGCATGGCGAATCCTTTGTCTGCGATAAAGGCGACCGGATCCATCGTTACCAGCCTGGAGTGAACGGCGACCATGGCGATGTCGTCCTCATGAGCTGCGTACAGATCGCTGAAATAGGGCAGCTCATGAATGCAGGGCGTGCAATAGGTTGCCCAGAGGTTGATGAAGGTGATTTTGCCGCGCGTGTCCGCCAGGTGGAACTCCGTGCCATCGTAGCATTGCAGCGTGAAGTCCGGCAGCTGCTGGCCAACCTCGTTACCCAAAGGAGCATCGCTGTCATAACTGACCACGGCGGCAGCGCCCATGGCGACAGCCGTATCGGCTTCCGCGGGAGCTTCTGTGGGTTCTGCTGCAGTATCTTCAGTCGGCGCTTTTGCGGCGGCGGTCGTATCCGCGTCTGCAGCGGCGGGTTCTTCCGTCTCCAAAGGTTCGCTGACCGTCGTTTCCGTGGTATTTTGGCTGCTAACGGACTCCTGTTTCGCCGCGGGATCAAGGAAATTGAACCACACAAGCGCGAAACACAGGATGGCCAGCGCGATGCCCCATAGCATCCGTCCCCGATTCCGGCGCTTCTCCGTTGTTTCGGGTGTTTCGCCGGCACAGCCCGTTTCAGGGCCCTTCAGCGTAATCTTTCCCGCCTTGATCGAAATCGCGCCCTGGCTGCAAACCTCCATGCATTTGCCGCAGTGGATGCACTCATGATCACCTGCACGCCGTACATCCATGCCGCAGTGCCGTACGCACGCGCCGCAGTGATTGCAGCGATTCGCGTCCACCTTCACGCCGATGATGTTGAATCGGTTGAACAGGCCGTAGATCGCTCCCAGCGGACAGATGAAGCGGCAGAAGCTGCGGTAGCAGAACACGCAGGCCAGGCCGATGACCAGCATGATGACAAACTTTCGGGTGAACAGGATGCCCAGCATGCTGTAATAATTGACATTGGCGGGATTGGCCAGATGTCCCATCGCGCCTTCAAAGGTGCCCGCCGGACAGATGTATTTGCAGAAGCCCGGCAGGGGAATCTGATATCCCAGGCCGTACCACAGGGGGATGGCGACCACAAAAACAACCAGAATCACATACTTGAGCCATGACAGCGTCCGGGTGATCCGGTTCTTCCTGATCTTCGGAGTCGGAATTTTGTGCAGGAGCTCCTGGATCAGCCCCAGCGGGCACAGCCATCCGCAGATGGTTCGCCCCAGGATCACGCCGTACAGCAGGATAATGCCCAGGACGTACCATCCTGCCCGATGGCCGGCGGAGGCCAGGGCATTCTGAATGGAACCGAGCGGGCAGCTGCCTATGGCGCCGGGGCAGGAATAGCAGTTGAAGCCGGGAACGCAGACGTATTTCGCGTTGCCAGTGTAGATTTTTCCATCAATAAAGCCTTTGATGTAAGCATTATGCAGGAGTGCCGAATACAGCTGCACCAGCCGCCGTGTCGTCGGCCGGTGTTCCTGCCAGAAGCCGGTTTTCTTTTTCTTATCCAAGGCCAACACACTCCGTACAAATTGTTATTGCTTTGTAAAGCACATCCATGGCGCTCCCGTTGAAGACCCCCGCAAGGATGCAGGCGACGGCCGCGATCAGGAGAATCACCTGCGCGATCCGTGTTTTCGATGATGGGCTAACCGCCGGGACATCTGCCGCGGCATTCGCTGTCTTCCCCGCTTTTTCCGCTTTCATCTGCTCCTGCGCCGCCTTTGTTTCCCGAAGAACGCTCTTTTCCCGCAGCAGGCCGGTCACAGCCAGCGCGCCGAGACCCACCGCGGCCCAGGGCAGGAACACCCGCAGCAGCCCGTAGAACATGCTTTCCGGATCGGCTTCCGGGAAGTGGGCCGGATTCAGCAGGAACACCAGAATGGGCACCATGCACAGCGAGAACAGCCCCCATCCGAGCCACTTCAGCTTCTTTTGCCTGTTATGCTCCGCGGTCATCTCCGCCGAGGGCTGTGCCACGCGGGAGACGATAAGATCCCGGCTGATCTCCGCGTCCTTCACCGGCTTTTCGGCGTTTTCATCCTTCGCGCCCAGCACAAGTCCCGCGATCATCAGCCCCAGACCCGCGAAGAACAGCGGCGCGATAGGCGCGAATTTCCCAGCGACATTCTCAGGCGTGTAAACGCTCTCCATGGGATGCTCCGCCTTGCGAACGATGCCTTCCTGATAGATTCCGATCGCCGAGACGGACAACAGGACGACCAGTGCGATGCAGACCACGACCTGCAACGCAAGATATATCTTGCTTTTTGACATGTATTCACCCCCCGATTTTTTCATCGGTTATTCGTTGCGTATTCCTCCTATTATTGATCAGATTATTGGATCGCTTTGTTCAGTTCGTTCATCTCATCGATCAGTTCGTTCATACCGGCATCACCCTTTCGTCATCTGATATCCCTTTTATCAAAGCTTCGAATTCGTATCATGATCTGCCGAATGGCCCGGATCATCACTCCCCCCGCGAAAAATTCCGGAAGATTTCGCCGGAATATGTCTGCAAGGGCGGTCAGCGGACGCCATCTCCGGAGATCGGCTCATGTACGACCACCTGCGGCATGGCGATGGTGATGCCGCGATGCTCACAGATCAGACGCAGCGCCCGGTTCATCTCCAGCTGAGCCTTATGTGCGTCCTTCCCCCGGGGATTCAGGCTGAAGGCGAGCTCGGTGCCGTTTTCGGTGATGCCCTTGACTCCGCCGTAATTCGGCCCGTTCAGCATGGGATCCCCGCACAGCTCGCAAATCCGTTTATGGACGGATGGCAGCTCCTCCTGGAAGATCGTTTCCGCCCGCTCCAGGGATTCCCGCGGATCGATCGTCAGGGACACGGAAACCAGACCGTACTCCTCTGTTGGACGCAGCACATAATTTCGGAAGTCATTGTTGCGGATTACGGTCGTCTCGTTGAAAAACTTCAGCTGGGTCGCCCGCAGGCTGATGCTCAGCACGTTGGCGGGCTTTCCGTTATAGAGCAGGAAGTCGCCCACGTGTACGGAGCCCTCAAAGGCCATCAGAAAGCCGGAAAGGATATCCGAAAGGGTGTTCTGACATCCGATGCTGAACAGTACAGCGCCTACCCCGGCCGTCAGGCTGATTTCCCTCAGGTTCAACCCCAGCTGAGCCATGCAGATCAGGATCGCTGTGATGCCGAGCAGATAGCTCAGGGCGCTGTCCAACAGCAGGCAGACGGTTTCGCCCCAGGCGTTGGCCACCTTCGCCGCAAGGAAGAGGATCTTGTGAATCACCATCTTGAGCACCAGCAGCATACAGATATACACCAGGGAGGAGGAAATCGCGTACAGGTTGAATCCGGCCGTCTGCTCCCGTTTGAACAGGTAATACCAGTAGGATTCGCTGCCGGCCTCGAGGTAGTTGACGGCAACCGCGGCAAATACGGCGATCATGATCAGCCGCAGCAGAAGATGGAATTTTTCGGTTGCCGTCTTTTCCTTCCAGGTTTTCGTGTCGCTCTTCCAGCGCTCCCGGAAATTCGGCTTCCGGGTATCCACGAAGCCGCCGAACAGGGATGCCATCTCGATCTTCCGTTTCCCCCGGGCAGCCCTCGCTGATCTCCCGGATCGGTTTGCAGGGATCGTTTCCGATTCCGCCTCTTCGGAGGCAAAGTCTTCCGGCCGGCCCAGGCAAGTGATCAGCAGCTCCAGCATCAGGAAAACGAGCAGAAGACCCGTGTTCAGCAGCGCCCGGACGATGCTGCTCTGCCCCAGGCGAATGTCCGGCACCAGGATCATCAGGAAGGCGTCTCCCACCCGGGTGACAGAAGCTAAGCAGCTCTTTCCCATGAACTTCAGGCTGCCGTTGTACTCGTCGCGAAGGACGTCCTCCCCGATGCCGAACATGCTGACCTGGAGCCCTGTATGGTCATACTGTCCCAGAGTGGAGGAGTAGACGCCGCCTTCCACCTCCGCACAGTATGTGATGACTTCCGTGTTCGCGTCAATCACCAGGATCTGTGTATGATCCCGGGCACAGAGCCGCTGGAAGGCCCTGTTCGGGTTCAGGTTGGTCAGAATCGTATTCATTTCCTCTGCGGTGTCCAGTACCATGACCAGGCCCGCATTGTGGTGGTTCGAATCCCGCCGGGCCACGCCGACCCGCATCAGCGGCTGTTCGGAATCCCCTTCCAGCGTGATTTTCCCCGTCATTTCTTCCCGGCCTTCCAGCAGCTCATGGAAGGGGTCGTCCGCGTCCACAGTCAGCCGGTCATAGAAGGAATTGGTCGCGACAACCTGGCCCTGCGCGTCAAAAACATGGATGGAATTTACATTCAGGCTGCCGGACAGCTGCTCCAGCGTGTCCCAGTTGATTTTCTCCGGACTGGTATGATCCAGGATGATGCGCGCCACGCGGCACCGATCCAGATACGCCTCCTCAAACAATTTGGTGATATCCGCCCGGCTGGTCTCGCTGGTAACACTGATCGCTCCGGCTTCTGCGACCTTCTGCCTGCAGTAGTTATAATTGTCCGCGTGCGCAAACAGAACCTCCAGAAACAGCCCGGCCGCGAAGATGAAAATTCCCAGCAGCACCGCATACGCCGTCACCCGGCCGGAAAGGGTTTTGTTCCACCGCCATTTTCCGCTTTTCCGCAGGGGTACGGCCGTCGCCGGGGTCTGCATCTGAAAACAGATGTAGAGCGTCCCGATCCCGGTTGCCAGCAGCATCAGAACCACCCGCATGGCTGTCGCGCCGCGCGGTCCGTCGGAAAGGGGATCATCGGTCGGGATCATCGCCAGGATCAGGCTGTCCTCCATCGCCAGGCGAACGGAGAAGTACTCCTGTTCCTCCTTCCGGAGAGTTACGATCCGCCCGGCTTCGGAAAATGTCTCCTTCAGCTCTGCCAGGGCAGCAGCATGTTCCGACTGGCCGACGCGATAATCCAGCTTTTCCACCGGGGCGCCGACCGAGGACACATCCCCGCTGGCCAGCACGACTCCCGTCGTTTCATCGACCGCCAGCAGGGATCCTCCCTGTCCAATCGTATACGAACTCAGAACCCTGCGCCAGTCAAAGCGTTCGCGGACGGCCAGCTCCGATTCGCTGACGCCGGTGGTCATGATCACAAACCATTCGCCGTCCTTCGCGTGGCCGAAGATCTGGTCTGTCAGATTCCCCGTCGCATCCTCTTCCCCGGCTTCCTCTCCGTCGGCATCCTCTCCGATGACATCCTTTCCGTCAGCTGTGTCCGCTTCCGTGTAAACCAACGAGGAGAAAAACAGGTTCCGCAGCGCTTTCGGATCGGCGTTCAGCTGATCGTAGTACTGAAGCGAGTCGTAATCGCGGAAGAGCTCAAACTCCTCCCGGCTCAGGGTCCTCGCACTGTCGCCGTCCGTATACAGGATCGACCCGTCCCGGTCATAAATCGACAGTCCGCGGATGCCGGCATTTTCCACATAATCGTCCAGCAAAGGCCGGGCTTCCTCGATGTCCTGCACATCCTCCAGAGCCCACGCCAGGGCTTTGAGCTTTGCGGACCGCATCTTTACCGCGGCATATTGGGTGAAATAGTTGTTCTCCAGCATGGTCGGAATCTGCGCGGTGATAATGTCTGCCTGCCTGGTCAGCTCGCTGCGGATTGCCTCGTCATCAGCCTGTTTCTCCGCCTGCAGAAAAAACAGGCCTACGACCGCCATGAACACGATCCACACGCAGACGAGTATCGCTGTTTTTCTTCTCCTCGTTTTCCTGATCATGTCTGCATCTCTCCGCTTTCAGCCAGAAAGGCTGCCGTAGAACGGGCTTCGTTTCTTTTTACAAAAGGGGCCGCAAACAGGATTGTTTACGGCCCTGCTGCCCATTATTTCAGGTTGTTCAGATATTCCGCCAGCGCGGGCCGGTCATAGTAGGATTCGGCTTTGTCCAGCCGGAAATCCGGCTCCACGCCTGCATCGGTGTTGTAGAAGGAGCCGTTCCGCATGATGGAAATCTGCTTGTTTCCGGAAATCTGGAAGATCGTTCCCGCGGCAGTGGTGCTGGGCAGTACCACGCAGCTTCCGCCCCCGGTGGTCTGGCCGATCAGCGTCACAAGACCGGAGCCGCGGCAGGCCGCGGGCACCAGATTGCCGCAGGAGAAGGAACTGTTCGAGGTCAGGCAGTACAGCCTGTAGCCGCTGGCCACGTTATCCTGATCGTCGAATTCCCCGTCGAGGTTGACATCGGCCAGATAGACCGCGTTGGTCTCCGCGCCCGTAAAGGTATCACGCAGCGCGATGTCCGCCTCGCCCAGGAACCAGGAGATCACGAAAATCGCCGCCGTCGCGTCGCCGCCGCCGTTGTTGCTCAGATCGAGCACGATGTTCCGGATGGGGCTGTCCTCGCGCTTGATCTGGCTGTTGGCATAGATGATCAGATCGATCGTATCCTGGGGATTGTCCCGGTCAATGGAAATGTCATAGTAGTCCTTGCGATTGACTTCGAAATGGTCGAAGGTGATAAAGGCCGTATCGCCCACTTCCTCATATCCGGGAACCCAGGCCCGGTAAACCGCCTTGCGGGCATTTTCGAAAATCTTGGACCGCTTCATGAAATTCCTCATCGAAGGTCCGTAGTATCCTATGCTGATCATGGCTTCCAGGTTACGGTCCCGGTCGAACTGATAAGAACCCCTCCTGAATCCGCTGTGCAGATCGTCAAAATAGGTAAAGGTCAGATTGGCAATCGCAAAGCTGGACAGCATGGGATTGGTGCTGATCAGGTTCCCGAACAGCTCTTCGTTGTTCACAATAAATTTGCTGAAGCTGTCGATATTGTGCTCAGGCTTCAGACCGTATTTACAATCCAGCAGCAGGCACAGCTCATGGAAATTGAATCGGGCAAATTCCTCACTCAGATCATGCTTCGGCGCGGAATCCATCAGGTCAATCAGCGAGCAGCCGTATCCGGCGCAGATGATCATTTCCCCGGTGAATACGATATATACATATTCATCCCCGACCAGCAGATCGTTCAGGGTCTGAAAGGGAATATAGCATTCTCCGTCTGCCTCAACAATGTCAATCTGATAGTCAGCCAGGTTCAGCGCAATCTCGTCCCCGGCGCGGTTGAGGTACATACCAGGCTTCAGAGCAAACATGCTTGAAACCGTGGTTTTCTCAGAAGGCTCTTTTACTGCTTCGGAGTCTTCAGCGTCGGCTGCTTCCGGCTCAGGGCTTTCCTGCCCGTTTTCGCCG
>JAZQCB010000025.1:0-8799 GCA_045546035.1 Clostridia bacterium | reverse complement strand
TTTCCACAGAGTACCATTTTTTCGCCAGCCGGCGCCATTTTGCAGCAATCAAAACATCCGACCAGGAAAGCGCAATTCGGTGCATTCCCGGCCGGATGTTTTTCGTTTGGAGCGGCACGCACGGAAAAGGGAGTATCTTGCTTTGTGCGCGTATTTCGCAAAATTTCTCAGAAATGGATGCAAACGCTAATGGGTGATTATTCCTCGTGGTATGCCGTTTCTTTTTCTGACATCAGCAGCGCCGCCTTCTGCTCAAATTCTTCCGGAGTCATCTGCGCGCGCCTGGCAGCCTCATCCCTCGTCAGAAGATGATCCTTCACCAGGCCGCATAGCGTTCTGATAGCGCCTTCTGCGCGGCCCTCCGCGCGGCCTTCCACGCGGCCTTCCTCCTTGATACTCTCTTCGTACATATTCTGAACTTCCTGCGAGTCAAACAGCGCCAGCATGAGTCCGATCACCTCCGTCCGCTTTCTGGTGAGATAGTCTTTCAGTATATCTTCTGAAATACATTGGTCGATGGTCTGGAGAACCGCCTTCTCCGTTCGGCCGTACCGCTTCGTGTTGTTTCTGTAAATTCTGCTGAAGGCGGCATACTGGGCCAGAATCGTTCCGGATCCGTCTCCGTAGATCACCCTGACCCGAAGATCCAGAACACTGCGGTCTCCTCCCCAGTGAACATCCGCCAGCGATATTTCCCGCTCCGTGTAGGCCTTGTCTCCGACGTACAGCATATACAGCTCCGGCTGCGGCAGCCTGACCGCCCGCTCTCCGTAATAATTCTGTTTTGTTTTTTTCAGGTACTGCTCAAAGGTCTGCGCCAGATACATCATGCTGCGTATGGCGATGTTTTCAGACCAGCTGCTCTGATCCTCCACCAGAATGACCAGCCTGTTTCCGACCGTGAACCCAAGATCGTTGTACATCTGGTTCAGCAGGGTCGCCTTCAGCGTCACATTCCTGATGTCATCCACCGTGGTCTGCGTATCTTCGGGATGCAAAGCCTGATAGGCCTTCAGCTGATTTTCCGGATCGCTGAACAGGTCTGTGAACACGCTGTCATAGATCTTAGCTTTCGCTGTCTTCTGTTCCATTTGCTTCGCCTCCATCGGGTGAACACCATTATTATACAGGCCGGTTCCCTGTTTTTCAACACTGAATGATTGGGGCGCCCGTTTTTTATCCCCCGCTTGTGGATGAGATGTAAGCCGAAGCTCCTGAAGAAAACCGCGAAATACCTGAAGTCGTATCAGTCCCCGCTTGGGGATGAGATGTAAGGCGAAGTCCAGCCGCCGGTCGTCGTGTTCGAGCAGTATCAGTCCCCGCTTGGGGATGAGATGTAAGTTGCTTTCAGTACCTCACTAAACAAAAGTGAGGGTATCAGTCCCCGCTTGGGGATGAGATGTAAGGGTTTGAAGAGACCGGCGCCTACACGAGCAAGACGTATCAGTCCCCGCTTGGGGATGAGATGTAAGCCATCTATGCCGGGGCGAAGCTGAGAGGACTGAAGGTATCAGTCCCCGCTTGGGGATGAGATGTAAGCCCCTTGTGGGAGAAGCAATTGCAGATTTATACGGGTATCAGTCCCCGCTTGGGGATGAGATGTAAGTGCCAGATTTTGTAGGCTGTTTGTCAGGCACCACAAAATAGCCACTTGCACCGATACGCTACTATCATTCTCCATTATCTCCCGTAATCCTTCTTTTCCGGCTAATTTTTGCGCGAACCCAGCTTTTTCGTCTCCATTTCGGAACGCATTTGGGGGAGGTTCGCGCAAATGCTCCGATCCTTCTCCTCTGTTTTTCCAGCCGCCGGCATGTCGGAAAATTCAACTTGTAGTTGAATCTATTGACCCTTGTCCTTTTTTGCTTATAATGCCGGCTGCTGCTGTTCCAGTCCACACCCTTTGCGACCGTTAACGTTTGATTGAACTACCGACCTGATTTTTGAAGGGAGAATCACGACTTGAAGCAATTGCTGAACACCCTCTACGTTACAACAAAAGACACCCGCCACAGTCTCTCCAACAATGGCGTCGAAATCGAAAAACCGGACGGGGAGAAGGCGCGAATCGTCGGCACAACATCGACAGCATTGCCGTTATTATACAGGCCGGTTCCCTGTTTTTCAACACAGAAACCGAGTTTCTGAAATTGAATTCTTCCCCTAATGGCTTTCTGCGTGTAATGGCCTTTGTTCGTTTTGCTTTATCACCTCAGTGAAGAATCCCCAGAGAAATGGCAGGGGGCTCTTCATCCGCAAAAACAACCTGGTACCCCTCAAAAACGCTCAGGATTTCCGTGATCAGATCCCTGGCGTGCCGATCCGCAAGGCCAAAAATCCCCTTGTCGATGGCGCTCTGGGTTTCTTCCGCCTTCGCTTCGGCCAAAAGGTTCGGCATCACCTCATCCGGGATGTGATTGAAGGCAGAAAGCTGCTCATGATGAGCCACCAGCTCCACGGGATTGCTCAAAATAGAGCATTCGGGCAGCCAAATCCGAATCTGGCCAAGGGTCTCATCCACTTCGACACGGATCGCCGCAACTTCAAAACCAGCCTTGACTTCCCCCTTGTATTCAATTGTCACAGCATTATAGGTTCCCGGAATCTCCACATCCGTGAACGGGAAAAGGCGAGATTCCCCCCACACCTTCGAACCGGAATACTCCATTTTATAGGTAGAGAACTCCCCGATCTTGGACAGCGTTTCCACGACCGCGGTCTGGGTCAGGGGGTCGCTCTTCCTGGCAAATAAAGAAACAACCGGCTCGGCCACCAGCACAAACAGGCTGACCGCAGCAAACAGGGCCAGCAGCCGAAAGAACGGACGAAAAAGGCTGTCCGCGATAAAATGGCAGACCGCTCCCACGCCTTTGGCCTTTCCGCTCTTTCCGTTGCTCATGTCGGGACAACCTTCCTTTCTTTGTTCTTTCGAAAACCCTTTCCACTTCTGTTCCTTCTTTTTTTCCTGATCAAGGCCGGATCAAAAGACCCAGCTGACCAGGAAGAGGCCGCCGTAGAAAGCGACGACCAAGGCGAGGATCGCCCCAAGGATCGCCAGGATGACGGTGATAAAATTCATTGCTTACCTCCTCGCTCCGTATCCTTTCAGTTCGGTTCCGATTCATTCCCTCGTTGCAGACCCATCATATACTCTTGTTTTCCGTTTCACAATGAACAGAAATGTTTTTATTTCAGCCCCTTTCTTTTCTTATTTTCAAGGAGTATAATATGATATGGCTCGAAATTACAGCCCCTTTCAGGGGACGGAGAGGAGGAAGCCGCATGGCGGAATTCGAAAAAATCAACATCTATGTTCCCCGGGATCTTGCTCTTTCCCTGGAACGGGATGCCATGCTTTTTGAGATATTCAAAAAAGATAACCATACGATCAATCGAAACCGCTTTCTCAGTATGCTGATCATCGGCTACGCCCAGACCTATGCGCAGGAGCGCAGCGATGCTTTTCAAAGAATCCTTCACATCGCCGGCGATTATGTAAAGGATGTGCGACTTCGGTCTGATTTGTCCAGGCGTCTTTTGGAGCAGGTTCTCTATCCGGATCAGCCGAAGGAAAAGGGGAGTCACCCGGTGACGCTTTCTCTAAAGCCAACCAGGGAAACAGAATTGCTCCTGCAGGAAATCTATCAACTGCCAAGCCAGGAGGGCAGTATTTCTCAGTATCTCTGCAAGATGTTCTCCGAATACAGAAAAAAGCCCCTCCCCGAACGGGAAAGGATCATTTTCCACGACACTTATGATTTTCTTCAAGACGCCGTTGCTCGAAAAAAATCCATTATCTTCATTTCATCCAGCGCTCCGGGGGTCCTGCAGCACGTGCTGCCTTATGCCCTTTCCTCCGGTCCTGAGGAAATGTTCAATTACCTGCTGTGTCAGCAAATGAACGAAAAGACCAACACGATTGAGGCCCGCACATATCGGATCGGGCGCATCCAGGAGCTTCGCTATTCCGGAACGCAAATCATCGCGGATCCATCTGTCTCCCGGTATCTGAAGCAAATGAAAGACACTCACCCGCAATATGCCATCCGAAACAGCGAAACAGCGGAAGTAGTTTTGACAGAGGTGGGACTTGCGAGTTACAACAAGATATATCACGGCAGGCCATCTTATGACTCCCTTGAAGTTTCCGACTCCGGATATCGGATGCGGTTCAATTGTTCCGAAGATCAACTCTTCCTTTATTTCAAACGTTTCGAGCCCGGGGAAGCCATCGTTCTTGCTCCGGAATCCCTCCGAAACCGCCTGATGCATTTTCTGAAGAACGGATACGAAGCCTATCTGAAGAGTAGCGGGTCATCTTCTGGATGAACAAGACAGTAGAACCGTCCCCCTGTCTTCATATTCGGGTAGGATTGGCAGGAGTGATTTAGTTCTTAGCCTGACAGGACAGAAGAACCGTCCCCCTGTCTTTCAGGACAGAAGAACCGTCCCCTTGTCTTGTTGTCCCTGTCTTGTTGCCTGCTCTGAAAGGATGTGCCGCTCCGGATGGGAAAGAAACCTTTTTCTCTTTTTCTGCTTCTTCTCCTCGCTTTCTGTTTCGCTTTCCAGGCGCTGGCGGATGGCGAAGTTCTTAGGATCGGGGACAAGGGCCTCGAAATTGTGGACATGAAGAAAAGGCTGCAGGCGCTGCGGTATATCCAGAAGGGCGGCCTGACCAAAGCCTTTACCGAGGACACGGCGCGGGCGCTTCGGGAGTTTCAGCGGATGAACGGCCTGCCGGAAACGGGCGAGCTGGACGGGGAAACCGCGGCACTGCTTTATTCGGACGCGGCCCGGGCCCTGCCGCGCCCCACGCTGCCGCCGCTCAGGGCCGAATCGCCCACGCCTCAGGTCGACTGGCCCGAAAGGACGGCGGAGGGCTTCCTTAATGGCGAGGGAGAGTTTTTCTATGAGAATGATCAGGAGGGCTTCTGGTGTTATCTGAGCCCCCGGCTGTGGATTGAAATCACGAAAAAGACGGACCCCTCCATTCCCCTCGAATGGTTTGAGACCGAGATCCGGACCCGGGACGGGGAAATGTTCCGAACCGTGGCGACCGATCCGGCGCATCCGGGACGGAAATTCCGCTATCCCTACGCGATCGCCCGGGACGAGGGCTTCGTGCTGGGGTTTTCCGACGATTTCTACGCCACGCGGATGTCCCGCAAGGAAACCGTCGGGATCATCATCCGGAACGGGCAGGTGCTGAGCCAGAACACCAACCGAACCCGCGGCCATCATCTGCCAAACCTGGACATGATGGCCTTCTACCCGGACGGATCCCTGGCCGTATACCCGTGCAATGAGCTCACCGCCGAGGAGCTGGTCGGAAAGGGCGCCGTGGACGTCTTCAGCTTTGGGCCGATCCTGATCCGGGACGGGGAAATTGAGGAGATGATCTATACCTGGTTCAAGAGCCTGGAGCCCCGGCAGGCGCTGGGCATGATTGCGCCGGGGCACTATTTCCTGCTGTCCGTTCAGGGAAGAACCAAAACCAGCAAGGGAACCACCCTGCAGCGGGTGGCGGAAATGATGAAGGCCAGGGGCGTCATTCAGGCCCTGAATCTGGACGGCGGGAACACCATGGCACTGATTTTCCGGGGAAGAATGCTGAATAAGCTGGCGACCTACAAACGAAAATCCTTCGTCCGCACGGTCACCAGCCTGATCGGCATCGGTTCCACGGGAAACCAGGCTGATTGATTTCCCGGGGCTTTGGCTACGAGGACATTCGTCATTTTGGGGACCTTGACAAAAATATGCCGAGGTTGCTTTGATTGATGATTTATATGTTTACAAACCGTGTATTTATATGACCGGAGCGTCAAAAGCCCTTATCCTGCGTTTTCTTTATTCCAGAACTGTTGCAGACAAAGGGGTCAGGGAAGCGTGACTTCGGGTTTCTCCAAAGGTGGGCAGGCTGCCCACCTTTTTTTGTTTTGGGCTCTGTATAATGAAAGCAGGAACAACCGAAAAAACAGAAAAGGAGATCCTTCGCATGAAAAACAAAGCAACGGTCCGCCCTCTTTTCCGGAGATTCCTGGCCTTCCTGACGGCCGTCTGCCTGCTGCCCCTTGCGGGCGCCCTGGCGGATGATTTTCCGGGCTTCTGGTTCCTCGCCGATTTCGAAAAGGAATACGGGAATCATTTCGTTCCCTCCGATCCCCAGCCGGGAACCTATATTATCATCATCAAAAAGGAGGTCTATGACCCGGTGACCCGCAAGGACGCGACCCAGCGGCAGTATTCCTCCTCCTCCGGCATCGGGGTTTCGCCGGTTTACAACAGTCCCGCCAACAGTGACAACCTGGTCACCGCCGGAAAACGCGCCTTCCCCGGCATGACCCTGACGGACAATCCCAACCAGGCCGCCTTCATGCTGACCATGAGCTTCAAATACAGCAAGGGCAATAACTTTTCCTATAAGCGGACGAACGGATCCCGGGTCAGCATTCCCCAGTATACCGGAACGCTGAACGCCACCGTCCGCAATCTGGTGACCGGGGAGGAAGCTTCCATGGCGCCGGCCTCCCGATACGCCACCTACGCCAACACCAGCGTTTCCCGCGCGAGCATCGAGGCCTGCATCAACGGCGCCATGTATGCCAGCGTCCCCTCCTTCGATATAACGGCCTTCGGCATGCCCAACAGCTTCTACGGATATCCGGAGCGGGAGACGGTCGTCTTCGGCCGCTATGAGCAGGATAACAACCCGGATAACGGGCCGGAGCCGATCGAGTGGATAATGCTCTCAAGCGAGGGGGACGAGGTACTCCTCATCAGCAAATACGTGCTGGAAAAACATCCCTATCATGCCGAAAAAGCGGAGGTCACCTGGGAAACCGCGGATGCCCGCGCGTGGCTGAACGAAGATTTCCTGAAGGCCGCCTTTACGGAGGAGGAGCAGGGCGCCCTGATTCCCTCCCATCTGAAAAACAACGGCCGGCAGGGCCGCGGCGAGGGCGGAAACGATACGACGGACCGCGTCTTCCTGCTCAGCGCGGACGAGACCGACGAGCTGTTCCGGAACAATCTGGAAAGAAGCTGCGCCCCGACGGAATACGCCAAAAAACAGGGGGTCTTCACGAGCAACAACAACTGCAAGTGGTGGCTGCGCACCCCCGGCAGCAACAACAAGTGGGCCATGACCATCGAAGCCGATGGGTCCCTGGACAGCGTCGGCGACATCCTGCCCGGCGACAACGGTCTCCGGCCCGACGTGCGGGTCAGCCGGCAGCAGCTGGAGGCGATGGGCCTTCTCCGATAAAATCCCCGCAGAATCTGCCCCCCGGGACATTGTAAATCAATGCTCCCGGGGGATTGCTTTTACTGGTTTTTTCGTTTTTTCTCTTATTTCCGGTTTCAGCTCGCCGCAGCACTCCTATGGGGGTAACCGATGCAAACGGCGCGGGTGGACGCCCCTGTTGATGGAGAAAGCACTGAAATTTATGACAGAAGCTCTGTTCGAATTGGGGGCCGCGCTGCCGCGGGATCTTCCATGTCGCTTAATGATCGTTAAGGTCTACGGCATTTCCGGCTCTGATCATCCTGTAGCCAATGCCCACGTGGGTCTGAATAAAGGACTGACCTTCCTGTGATGTTTCCAGCTTTTTTCGCAGGGTTGCCATGAGCACGCGAAGGGAGGCAACGTTGTTTTCCCAGGCTGTTCCCCATACCTGCTGCGTAATGAATTTATGGGTTAGCACTTTGCCGCAGTTACGGGCCAGAACGCACAGCAGCTTATATTCGATGGGCGTCAAATGCAATTCCTTTTCCGAGAGGAAAGCGCAGCCGGCCGCATAGTCGATTCGTAGCGGCCCGTTGATAAATACGGATGTTTCCTGGCTGTCGCTTTGCGTTTGGTTCAGCCGCCGGATCGTGACGCGAAGCCGGGCCAGCAGTTCATCCACGGAAAAAGGCTTGGTCAGATAATCATCCGCCCCGGCGTCCAGCGCCTCAATCTTGTCGCAGTCGTCACTGCGGGCACTGATGACAATAATGGGCAAATTGGACCAGGAACGAATTTTTCGGATGACCTCCACCCCATCCAGATCGGGCAGGCCCAAATCCAACAGCATAATGTCCGGGTTATGAGAGGACGCCTCCATGATGGCCGTTCCGCCGTTGGAGGCGGAAAGAAAACGGTAATCATGGGTTTCCAGGGCAACGGAAATCAAATTGCGGATGGGCGGATCATCCTCCACGATCAAAATCAGCGGTTTATTCATTCAGGCTCACCTCCGTTTTGGGAAAGGTCAGTTCAAAAACAGCGCCATGGGGCATGTTGTCATGGACGGTGATGGTACCGCTGTGCGCTTTCATAATGGATTGGCACAGCGCTAGGCCCAGCCCCAGACCCCTTCGACTGTCACCGGTGAGATTGTTGCCGGAATAGAACAGCTCGAAAACATGCGGCTTTTGATCATCCGGTATTCCCGGACCTTCATCCGCGATGCGAACCAATACGTTCCCGTTTTCTTCCCGCGCGCTGATTTCAATGCCTGTTTCTGCTGGCGCGTATTTGATGGCGTTATCCAAAAGGTTAATGATCACCTGCACGATCAGCCGTGCATCTGCCTGAATGAATAAAAGCGATTCGGATTTGTAAATATTCAAATTGAAGCCGGCCAGCCGCCTGCCCATGTGCCGCACAGCTTCGGCGATCATATCGTCTATCAGCTCTGTATTCATGTTCAGCTTCAGGCTGCCATCCTCCATCCGGCTGGCGGATAAGAGGTTTTCCACCATGCCGGTCAGCCATTGGGCGTCTGTATAGATGTCTGCATACAGCTGGCTCAA
>JAZQCB010000024.1:0-2854 GCA_045546035.1 Clostridia bacterium | reverse complement strand
TCTTCAAAAATCCAGAAATTGACCGGGCCGGGGAAATGGGGTATGCTGAAAAGTGATCGGGAAGGGGCCGGGGTCCGCCGGGCCCTTCAACGGAAGAGAGGAAACATAGGCGGAGCAGGGATGACGGGAGTTTTACAGTTGAGCAAACCCAAAATTGACGCAAAGCCTTATGGGGCTTTATTTTTTGCGAAAATTTCTCTATTTTTTTGTTGTTTGGTGTTGTTTGTATTCACAATATGTGGTATAATAGCCTTGTATTACATCCGGAGGTGTTATGCATGAAACTCTGGTACGACTACAAGGCTAAAGATCCTACTTATTTCATTCAGCAGGGCATCCGCAATGGAAAAAAAGTCACGACTAAGAATATCAAAAGGATCGGAAAGCACTCTGAGCTGCTTGCTATCACAGACGATCCTCTGGCATACGCAAAGGAGCAGGTCAGGCTGTTTAATGAGCAGGTAAAAGAAGGCAAGGTTGAGATTCAGTTCAAAATCGATTTCGAAGAAAAGCTGGTGGCTTCCGGGAGTATTACGTCCAAATCTCAGCTGAAAAACATCGGTTATTTCCCCCTCCAGCAGATTTACCACGACCTGCATCTGAAAGAATTCTTTTCTCAGGTGCTGGCGGATCGAAAGATTACCTTTCCTTGCAATGACATTAACCGATTCCTGACATACGGGAGGATCCTGGATCCCCGTTCGAAGGCCGGAACATACGACCGGCTGGATACGTATTACGGCATGGAAAGCACATTCGACTACCACCATATTCTTCGCCATCTGGATGTTCTGGTGGACAACTTTGACGCCTATATGGACCATCTGTTTGTGAACAGCAATAACGTGGTGAAGCGGAACACTTCCGTCTGTTACTACGATTGCACAAATTATTTCTTTGAATGTGAGCATGAGGACGATGCCTATATAGATCCGGTCACCGGTGAAATATTCCGGGGATTGCGTAAATACGGCCCCAGCAAGGAACATCGTCCCACGCCCATTGTCCAGATGGGATTGTTCATGGATGGTAATGGGATTCCCATCTCTATGTGTATTAATCCGGGTTCACAGAATGAGCAGCTCAGCGCGGTTCCGTTAGAGCACAAAATAACGAAAATGTTTGGCTCCGATAAATTCATCTATTGTGCAGATGGAGGCTTGGGATCCTATCCGATTCGTGAATACAATTCCATGGGTGAACGGGCGTACATTGTAACTCAATCCGTGAAAAAGCTCTCCGATGTCATGAAGGAAGCAGTCTTCGCGGATTGCGATTACCGCAGAAAGTCCAACAATGAACCCATGACCGTCCAGGGGATGAGGGAATTTGACCGGACGAAGACTGAAAACCGGGGACTTTATGACGACAAGGTCTACAAGGTTCTGGTTGCTGACAAGGCGATTGATACCGGTCTGACAGAGATTGTCCAGCAAAAGAACGGAAAATGTAAGGAACGTAAAGTCAAAGGGCAGCTGAAGCAGTACATTATTGTGAGCTTTTCCAGGAAAATGCTGGAATACCAGCGCTATATCCGGAACGCTCAGATCGCCAGGGCAAAGAAACTCCTTGAAACCAAGGATCCGGAGATGATTAAAAAGGGTCCCAATGACGTAACACGGTTCATTAAAAGAACCTCGGTAGGCGCAAATGGCGAAAAGGCCAAGGATAGCTATGTGGTGGATACTTCTATTATTGAAGAAGAAGAGAAATATGACGGTTACTATGCCATTGCCACCAATCTGGATCCCCGGAGACACAATGATGCGTCCCGAATCCTGGATATTAGCGCAAACCGCTACAAGATTGAAGATTGTTTCCGCGTGTTGAAAACCAACTTTGAAGCACGGCCGGCCTATGTCAGTGAACACAACCATATCATTGGCCATTTCATTACCTGTTACACAGCATTGCTGGTCTACAGGCTGCTGGAAGCCAAGCTGGAACAGACCGGGCACCATTTCACGATAGACCAAATCATTGATACGCTGAAAGCGATGAATGTAATGAACTTCCAGGATACCTATTATGCAGCCGCATATGATTGCGGCGAGGTTTGTACCGCACTGAACGCTGCATTTGGCCTTGGCCTGGACCGGAAATACTATGAGCCAAAGGCGCTCAACAAAAAGTTGAAAAATATTTTGAAGTAGAAATCTCCATACAACATTTTGAAAACATAGAAAACGGCTGGAACCCTTCTGCTATATGGGCTTCAGCCATTTTACTATTCTTCAAGTGTTAAATGCGGGATCATACTATAAAATCCCGGTGATTTCAAGACTTGACAGCAGGCGGAAAAGTGCTATAATCCACTTATCTGCCGGATGACGAGGGACACGCCTCGATTCCCTTCCGCGACAGAGATCAGGAGCCTCGGGCTGAAAGCTCCTGACGCGGACGCTTCGAAGGTACCACCCATCCGACGGCGGCGGCTCATGCCCGATAGCGCATGGAAGAAATGAAGTGGTGAAAGCAAGCGGGGTGGAACCGCGGATGCGCGTTGCAGCATTCGTCCCAGCGAAGGGGGGACGGGTGTTTTTTTATTCACCTGATCCCGACAAAACAAAGGAGGGAAACGGAAATGAAAATCATCTACAACGACGGCCATGTGGCGGAATGCCCCGAGGAAATGGAGCTGGAGGTGCTCCGCCATTCCGCGGCGCACATCATGGCCCAGGCGGTGAAACGCCTGTATCCGGATGCCCATTTCGCCTACGGTCCGGCGACGGAAAAGGGCTTCCACTACGATATTGACCTGGGGGACGTGAAGCTGACAGACGAGGATCTGCCTGCCATCGAGAAGGAAATGCAGAAAATCGTCAAGGAAAACCTGCCCTAAGTCGGATCGTAG
>JAZQCB010000023.1:0-64692 GCA_045546035.1 Clostridia bacterium | reverse complement strand
GATGGTGATTCCGCGGGCCTTCTCTTCGGGCGCCTTGTCGATTTCGTCATACCGCATGGCCTGCGCTTCGCCCTTGATGGACAGCGTCATGGTGATCGCGGCGGTCAGCGTGGTCTTGCCATGGTCAACGTGGCCGATGGTCCCGATGTTGACATGGGGTTTGGTCCGCTGGAATTTTTCCTTGGCCATTGGGATTCTCCCTCCTTAAATGTCTCGCTCAAAAGCGAAGGATTTGCTTCCGAGCCGTTGATGCGGAATTGGAGCAGGTGATGGGAATCGAACCCACGTGACCAGCTTGGGAAGCTGGAGCTCTGCCATTGAGCTACACCTGCGCGTTGCCGCACCACAAGCCCTTGAAGACTTGCGAACAGCGCTATTTTATCCGGTTTTTCATGGACTGTCAAGGGTTTTTGAAAATTATGCCGAAAAGACTGCGAAACCTTGACGGACAAATCGGGAGCGTGTAAAATAAACCAAAACATACGGACAATGAAAAGACGGAGGCGCGTCGCATGCTGTATGATGGCAAAATCTGGGTAGGATCCGGGGAAAACGGCCCGGTCTGCCTTCTGCCCTCCATGGCGAACCGGCACGGGCTCATCGCCGGCGCCACCGGTACGGGCAAAACGGTCTCCCTGAAGGTGCTGGCGGAAGGCTTCTCCGAGATGGGCGTGCCCGTCTTTCTCAGCGATATCAAAAGCGACCTGAGCGGCATGATCGTGCCCGGCGAGGCCAGCGAGGCCATCGGGCGCCGGCTGGAAAAATGCGGCGTGCCCCGGGAAAATTTCGATTTCCACGCCTTTCCCACCCGGTTCTGGGACGTCTATGAGGAGGAGGGCGAGCCGATCCGGGCGACGGTGCGGAGCATGGGTCCCATGCTGATGAGCCGGATGCTGGGGCTGAACGAAACGCAGACCGGCGTGATGAATATCCTCTTCCGGTACTGCAACGATGCCCGGGGGATCCCGCTGGAAACCCTCGCCGATCTGAAGCGGGTGCTGGCCTATATGGGGGAGCGTGCCCGGGATTTTACCCTGGAGTATGGAAACGTGTCCGTCTCCTCCGTCGGTGCCATCCAGCGGGGCGTGGGCCTGCTGGAGGATCAGGGAGGCAGCCGGTTTTTCTCCGCTCCCCGGCTGGATCTGGCGGAATGGCTGAAAACCGATGAAAACGGCCGCGGGGTGATCAACATCCTGGCGGCGGACAAGCTGTTCAACCATCCGCTTATGTATTCGACCTTCCTGATGTGGATGCTGACGGGGCTGTACGACCTGCTGCCCGAGCGGGGCGATGCCGACAAGCCGCGGATCGTCTTCTTCTTCGACGAGGCGCATCTGCTCTTTGACGACTGCTCCGGCGCCCTGATGGGCAAAATTGAGCAGGTGGTCCGGCTGATCCGTTCCAAGGGCGTGGGCGTCTATTTCATTACCCAGAGCCCTGCCGATATCCCGATGTCCGTTCTGGGGCAGCTGGGAAACCGGATTCAGCACGCCCTTCGCGCCTACACCCCCCTGGATCAGAAGGCGGTCCGGGTGGCGGCCCAGACGTTCCGGACGAATCCGTCCTTTGATACAGAGGAAGCCATTACCAATCTGAAAACCGGGGAGGCGCTGGTCTCCTTCCTGGATCAGGACGGCGCTCCGGGCGTTGTGGAACGGGCCACGATTCTTCCTCCCCAGAGCCACCTGGGCGCGGTTCCGGAGGAAACCCGCAGGGCGTATCGCGCCCGGCAAAACGTAACCGGCGGAAACGCCTTCGCGTCTTCCGCGTCCCCCTCGACCCTTGAGCAGGCGCAGGTCAGCGCCGCGACAGAAGACATGAGCCAGACATTCAAGGTATTCGATCCCGCCACCGGACAGTATGTGGAAAAGGAAATCCCCACCATGACCCCCGTGGAGCCCGCTCCGGTTCAGCCCCAGGCGGTTCCGACCATCCAGGTGCAGCCCGCGGCGCCCGAAATCGCGCCCGCGGCGCAGCCCGTGCCGACCATTCAGGTTCAGGGGCAGCCCATCCTGCAGCAGATGCCCGTTCTGATGCTGGATCCGACGACCGGCCAGTATGTCCAGCAGATGATGATCATGCAGCAGGATCCCGCGACCGGGAACTGGATGCCCTTCCAGACCCCCGTGCAGGCGCCCGCTCCCGTCGCGCCCCAGGCGCCCGTGGATCCGATCGCCCTGGCGGAGCAGCAAAGGGCCGCCGAGCAGGCCCGGAAGGAAGCCGAGCGCCAGGCGAAGGAGGATGCCAGGTATCTCAAGGAACAGGAAGCCGCCGAACGCCGTGCCCGGTACGACTCCATGCGGGAGGAAGCCGCCGAGCGCGCCCGCCGGAACGATTCCCTGGCCGGCCGGATCAAGAACACGGCCATCAACACGGCGACCCGCCAGGTAACCTCCACGGTGACCCGCGGCATTACCAACGCTATCTCCGAGCTGCTGGGCGTGAAGAAAAGGCGTTAACCAGCATCCGATTCCCACGCTTCGCGGAAGAGGCGGCCGCCTGAGGGAATAATAACCCAGAGGAGGCTATCCCGCGCGGCGAGGGCGGAGAGAATGGAAAGCCATGTGTAATGGGAAACGATCCCCACGCCCCCGCGGGCGGAGGGTTGTCATTGTGGCGCCCAAAAGGCGGCATAGAATAAAGGAGGAGAGGAAAAATGAAAAAGTTTCTGAAGGAATTCAAGGATTTCGCGATGCGCGGCAACGTGGTTGACATGGCCGTCGGCGTGGTCATCGGCGCGGCCTTCGGCAAGGTCGTGACCGCCGTGATCGATATCTTCCTGACGCCCATCCTGGACGCGCTGCCCAAGGTGGAAGGCGGCGGAACCGGCTTTGTCGGCGCCCTGGTTTCCTTCCTGGCGGTGCTGGTGGAATTTATCCTGACGGCGTTTGTGCTCTTCCTGATCATCAAGGCCATGAATAAGGCCAAGGGTCTGACCAAGAAGCCCGCCAAGGCCGCCGCTCCCACCACCAAGAAGTGCCCCTACTGCCTCAGCGAGATTGACATCAAGGCCAGCCGCTGCCCGCACTGCACCAGCAATCTGGACCAATAACACTCCCCGGATAACCCGAAAAAAAGAGGGGCCGCGTAAAAACGGCCCCTCCTTTTATGTCGGAAAACCCTTGCAAAAAGGCCGGGAGGCCGGATTTTGTCATCCGTGCCTCCCGGCGCGCGCTTTCAGGAAAAGCTGCCTTCCGCGGGTGCCGGAACCGCTTCGCGCTCCGACCCGCGTTCCGAAAAGCATCAGCCCTGGGCGATGACGGCCACGGCCGCCACGGTGTTGACGATTTCTTCCACGTTGCAGCCGCGGGACAGGTCGTTGACCGGCTTGGCCAGACCCTGGATGATCGGCCCGATGGCCTTGGCGCCCGCCAGACGCTGCACCAGCTTGTATCCGATGTTGCCGGCGCCCAGGTTCGGGAAGATCAGGACGTTGGGGTTCTTGCCGGCCACGGGGGAGCCGGGGGCCTTCAGATTCGCCACCTCGGGCACCAGGGCCGCGTCGGCCTGCAGCTCGCCGTCGAGCATGAGATCGGGCGCCAGCTCCCTGGCCTTGGCGGTCGCTTCCTGCACCCGGGTCACCACGTCGTGCTTGGCGCTGCCCTTGGTCGAGAAGGAAAGCATGGCGACGCGAGGCTCGGCCTGCAGGAGGGAGCGGCAGGTGTTCGCCGTCGCCAGGGCGATGGCGGCCAGCTCGTCCGCGTTGGGCTCGATGTTCACGGCGCAGTCGCCGAAGAGCATGACGCCGTTGTCCCCGTATTCCCCGGTGGGCAGCTCCATGATAAAGCAGCTGGAGGCGGTGGAGATGCCGGGGGCCATCTTAATGATCTGCAGGGCGGGACGCAGGACGTTGCCGGTGGAGTTGATGGCGCCGGCGACCATGCCGTCGGCATCGTCCATCTTCAGCATCATCGTCGCGAAATACAGCGTGTTATGATAGACCAGATCCCGGGCCTGCTCGATGGTCATGCCCTTTTTCTGGCGCAGCTCGCAGAGCTTGGCGGCGTAGGCTTCGCTTTTTTCACAGGTCGCGGGATTCACGATGGCGACGGCGCTCAGATCGGTTCCGGTTTCGGCGGCCACCTTGCCAATTTCCGCCGGATCACCCACCAGGGTAATCTTCGCGAGTCCTTCCGCCACAATCCTGGCGGCGGCCTGGACGGTACGGGGTTCGCTGCCCTCGGCCAGGACAATGTGTTTCACGCTGGTTTTGGCTTGGGCCTTAATGCGGTCGATCACGGACATATACGGATTCCTCCTGTCTGATAAAAAATGAAGTCACCCTGTTATGGCACGATGCGCGCCATTTCCCATTATACAGGATTTTGCCGATAAAGCAAGAGCGCGCGAAACCCTGCGGTGACCTGATTTGTCGGTCCCGGCGGAGGCGCGACCTTCGTCAGGGAAGCCAGCGGAGGCTGAAAAAACAGGAAAGAACCGGGGAGACAATTGACTGAAAAAAACCGGTTTGGTATAATATCGAAAAAATCACAGGGATACGCTTTCCGAAACGAAAGGCGACGATGGCTTTTGAAACGGACGGCATCGGATCGAAAAAGCGATTTCGAGCCAGGTGAGGGAGTGACAGGATATGAGGAAGAGGATTCTGCTGCCAATCGTAGTCGCCATGGCGCTTCTTATCCTTTGGCCCTTTGCTCTGGCGGAGGGATGGGTCTGTCCGGAATGCGGGGCGGAGAACGGGGAAAGCGTCTTCTGCGAGAACTGCGGTCTCCGCCGTCCGGAGGAGGGCGTCTGGTCCTGCGCAGAATGCGGGACGCTGAACGTGGGCAGCGACCGGGTCTGCAGCTGGTGCGGCGCGGCCAAACCGCAGGGGGGAAAGCCGTGGGTCTGCCTGACCTGCGGGGAGGAAAACGACGGGGCCAGCGGATTTTGCGCGGCCTGCGGAACAATGAAGGACAGCTGGCGCTGCGCCGTGTGCCAGACGCTGAACGAGAAGGGTGCGGCGTTCTGCATCCAGTGCGGCGCGGCTCGGGAGCAGGAAAAGGCTCCGGAGACGGAAACGCCGATGCCGACAGCGGAACACCAGAACAACGCACCAACGGTGGAAACCCAGAACAACGCGCCGACGCCCGGGGCCAATCTGAAAACCGGAGCCGCGGGAAGCACGCCATCGCCCGCTCCGGAGGAAACGACCCTGCAGCGCCCGTTCCTGGATGAAATGATGCCCGCGATTGTGGAATACACAAAGGCTCCCTGGGCGGCGGAAACGCCTGCGACGGTCGCGGCGATGCCGGAGCCTGAGGGACCGGAAACGCCGGGGGACGAGCCGGCGCCTGAGGGAACAGAAACGCCGGGGGACGAGCAGGCGCCTGAGGAGTCGGAAACGCCGGGGAGCGAGCCGGCGCCCGCAAGCACCCGGGTGTCCTTGCTGCGGGGCGCCGCCGTCTCCCGCCAGAGCCGGATCGTGGAGGCGGAGGTCAGCCATCCGGCGGTCTATACCTTCGGCGCGCTGCCGAAGCGGCCGGAGCTTTCCCCGGAAAACCTCAGCCCGGCGCAGCCGACGCTCTACAGCAACCCGCGCTTCCTGGATGAGGGCCGGAATCCCTACGACGCGGGGGAGGCGCTTTCGGCGGGAACCATTCTGAAGAACCGGAGCAGGCGGGCCTACGGCATCTACATGAAGTTCACCCCGGGCCGGAGGGACAGCGGATACGTCATCCGCCGGGTGGATCTGGTGGTGTCGGATCCCTCCGGAGAGGCGGTTTACCGGGAGGGCTTCGATACCGACATTCTCTGCCGGTATGGCGAGTTCTGGTATTGGAACTTTCTGTCGCTGGACGCGCTTTTTGAGGAGCGGATCACCGCGGCGGGTGCTGTTCCTACGGGGAAATACACGGTGGATCTTTATTTCGACGGCGGATGGGCCGGTCGGACCGCCTTCTCGGTGGGGCCGTAAGAAACGGGGAAAGGTGGCACCGCGCCGCCGGAAAGGAGAGAGGACCGAACCGCTGCGGGGCTTTCCCGGCGGGAGAATAAAACAGGAGGGAACGGCCGCCTCGGGCGAAGAGACCGTTCGGTTTCGGGGCCGGGAGCGGCGGAGGGAATACTGTCATTTTGAAAGGAGACGGGGAAAATGAAAAAAGGGTTACTGATGATGGTGCTGGCGCTGGTGATGACAATGGTTCTTTCCGTGGGCGCGCTGGCGGAGGAAAACTATGTCGAGATCAAGGCGAGAGACGTGGTGGTCAACCGCAACACGGAGACCATGGGATGCCGGTTCGACGGCGTGGACGACTACTGCCTGATCGACGCGCACGGAAACCCCGTGACCGAACCCCTTTACGCGGAAATGCGGGCGGTTTCGGACGCGCCGTTTTTCAGGGTCAGCGTCCACGCGGCGGACGGGGTGCATGACGAGGGATTGATCGACGAAAAAGGAAATACGCTGATTCCCTGCCAGTACGCGGACGTGAGCGTAATTTCCGACCGATGGGCGACGGGGGTGAAACTGGTTCCCTCCTCCTCCGACGACAAGGACTATACCTTTACGAACTGGAACACCAACGAAAAGAGCTTTTACCGGATCGAGACCGTGGACTTTTATTTCAGGGGAACCCTGGCGGGCACCCTGACCCGGTCCGAGTATGACGGATATCCCATGGCGTACGGGGACTACATCTGCGTGACCGCCCGGGACAAGACCAAAACCTACTACAACAGCCGGATGGAAAAATCCCCGAAGCAGGGCGAATACGGGGAATACGAAACCACCTATCATCGGGGAAAGAGCACCTATACGCACAACGGATCGGGGCAGGAGGCTTTCACGGCCGGCTGTACCCTGACCCCGGACGAGGTGGTGCAGAGCATCGTCTATGAAAACGGCAAGGTGTATGACCTTCAGGGCGGGGAACCCTTCAAGCCCGCCCAGAATTATGACCTCGTCCGCACCTTCAAGGGCGGCTATGCCGTCGTGAGCATGAACCGGATGAAGGGCCTGATCGACGAAACGGGGAAGGAAATCATCCCGGTCGAATACGACGACGTCGGCAACTATGAGGACGATCCGCTGAGGTACGGCTGCATCAGCGTTGTCAAGGATGGCAAATTCGGCTTCGTCGACGCCAGCAACCGGGTAACCTGCAATTTCGTTTATCCCAACGATATCGTGACCAACCGGGGAACCTTCGGCAGCGTAAAGAACCTGGACGGAACGATTATCGTGCTGAGCGGCCGGGTAGGCGAGCTGCCGGAGCACTATGCGGAGGTCAGCATGATGACCGGCGCCAGGGCCTTCCAGGCGACCAATGCCGAGGGCAACGTGGCGCTGATTGATATCTTCGGCCAGACCCTCGTTCCCTATACGGACGCCTATTCCATCAGCTATAACCGGGATGCTACCGTGGCCGCCATCAGCATGGGCGGGCGGGTGTACCGGATTTACCATTTCGAGAAAGCGAGCCAGGAGGAAAAGGCCAAGGGGAGTGCCGCCGCCGGCGATACCTGGACCTGCTCCAACGGGCACGAGGGGAACACCGGGAACTTCTGCGGGAAGTGCGGCGAACCCCGCCCCGCGGAGAAGCAGGAGGACGAGAAAATCTTCTGCACCGGATGCGGAACGGCCTATGAGGGGCCGGATATTCCGAACTTCTGCCCCAACTGCGGCACCAAACTGAAATAAACGGCGGGAGGCTAAAGCCATGAAGGACATTCACGCTTTTGAACCGATCTGGGAAAATTGGGTGATCGACGAAAAAATCGGCGAAGGTTCCTATGGCGAGGTCTGGAAGGCGCACAGGGAGGACCGCTTCAGCCATATCCGGCAGAACGCGGCGGTCAAGCATATCTCCATTCCGAAGGAAACGGACGCCGGAGAGGACGACATTCCCTTTCCCAACGAGGCGTCCCGTACGAATTATTACCGCTCCATGCTGGACCGGCTGATCGTGGAAATCGACGCGATGGTATCCCTGCGGGGCAAGCCCAACATCGTTTCCTACGAGGAGCACAAGGTGATGCCCAAGGAGGACGGCCGGGGGTATGATCTGTTTCTGCGGATGGAGCTGCTGACCGGTCTGCCCCGATACCTGAAGGAGCTGCGGCGCCCCATGACCAGGGACGAGGTGCTGCGGCTGGGGATCGATATCGCCGGCGCCCTCAACACCCTGCAGAGCCGGAATTTCGTGCATCGGGACATCAAGCCCGCCAACATCTTTGTGGATCAGGAGGGCGCCTTCAAGCTGGGGGATTTCGGAACCGCCCGGGTGCTGGAAGCCTCGGGCAACGCCTCCACCAAGGCGGGCACCCCCAACTATATGGCGCCGGAGGTCTACACAAAAACCAACAACTACGACCAGACGGTCGACATCTATTCCCTGGGCGTGATGCTGTATCGGTATATGAACGACAATTACCTGCCCTTCATGTCCGAGGAACAGATGGATTCCGACCGGGCGCTGCTCCGGCGGATCCGGGGGGAGACTCTTCCCCGGCCGCGCAAGGCGGATCCCGAGCTGAGCCGGATCATCCTCAAGGCCTGCGCCTTTGATCCGAAGGAACGCTATCAGACGGCGGAGGAGCTTCAGAAGGATCTGATGGCCGCCCGGGAAGCCGGCGCGAAGGTGCGGATCCCGGTGGTCTGCGCGCTGGAGGACGGGCGGGAAATCTACCGGGAGGAGCTCACGGCGGAGATCGGATCGACCGCGCTGATTCACGCGCCCGTGGCGTGCCTGCAGGAGGGCTTTGAACTGGCCGGGCCGGATCAGGTGACGGTTTCGGTGGACGCGGATGGGAAATGCGACCCGGCGGAGGCCCGTTTCCTCTGGCGGGACAACCGGACGCTGATTACTGTGGACGTGGCGGTCATCTGTCTGGATCAGCAGCAGCGGGAAATTCAGACCCGCTCCCAGGAATGCACCGCCGGGCAGCAAACCCGGATCCAGGCCCCGGACATTCCCGAATACCGCGTGCTGGGAAAGACAGCGGCGGAGGTGCTGGTGCTGCCGAACCGGACCGCCTCGCCCAATCCCGTGATCTTTACCTATCAAGCCCTGGGGGCGGAAAGCGGAGATGCCGGGAAACCGGGTATTCCGGCCCCGGCGGGCAACCCGACGCGGACGACCGGGACCGGAGCCGCGCAGGGGCAGGCCGGGACGGGGACGGAGAAAAAATCCTCCGCCGCCTCCGGGGGAAAAACCGGGGAAAAGAAAAAGAAACCGGTGCTGCCGCTGGTACTGGCGGCCCTGGTCGCGGTCGGCGCGCTCATCTGGTTCCTGACCCGCCCCGCCGCTCCGCCGACGGAACCCGCTCCGACGGCTTCTCAGGAACCCGCCGGGGATACGGCCGGGGGAAGCGGCGAGCGGAATACGGAGCCGGAGAACGGCTCGGCGACGAATACGCCGGAATCCGTGACAGCTGTGTCCGAGTCCGCGACACCGACGCCTGCGCCCGTGACGCCAACACCCGTGCCAGTGTCACCGACACCTGTTCCGACGACACCCACGCCCGTGCCGCCAACCCCAACGCCAAAGCAGATCGCACAGGCTTCCCAAAAGACCGCGCCCGCGCAGGCCTCCGGACCCTGGTTCTGCCTGAAGTGCAACCGGGGCAACGCCGCGGAAAACCTGTTCTGCCTCAATTGCGGCGCGCCGAAGCCGGGCCCGTGGACATGCGAAAACTGCGGGGAGAACTGCAGGGCGGAGGACGTCATCTGCAGAAAATGCGGGGCGCCCAGGCCTGCCGACAGCCACTGATCATCCCACAGAAGAAGAAAACCAGGATCGGGAGAACCGATCCTCCGGCCCGGAGCATCGAAACCGGCTATTCGTCCCGCGCGGCTTTCCAAAGGATTGCCGCGCGGGCTTTTTCTGTTTCGGGAGGAATCAGCAAAAAAACAGAAGAAAAGGGAACGAAAGGTGGACATTCACGGCAAAAAAAGGTAGAATAAACGAAAACCGGATACGCGGAGCGGAAGCCGGGTCGAAAAATACCATATTCAGTGCAGGCGTGAGAGCGGAAGGCAGGTGACGGGAGCGTGCAGGGTGTCGGGGAATCAGGAAAACTTGGCTTTGAGCTGTTCTACGAAACCTATTACGGCCGGATCGTCTCCTATCTGCGAAAGCGCTGCGCCAACCCGCAGGACGCGGAGGATCTGGCCGGGGAATGCTTTATGTACTGCTTCCGGAACTGGGAACAGTATGACGCGGGAAAGGCCTCCGTCGTTTCCTGGCTGTATCTGATCGTCCGCAGCCGATGGAAAAACTACCTGCGGGATCGGAAAGTCACGGAGAATCTGGACGACTACGAGGCGGTGCTCCCCGCCAGGGGGGAACAGGAGCGGGCGGTCTGGCTGACCCGGGTCCGGGAGGAAACGGCGAAGGCCCTGCGGGAGTTGCCGGAGCAGCAGCGAAGGGCCGTGGTGCTGCGGTTTTTCTCGGAAAAGACGGACGAGGAGATCGCCCGGAGCCTGGGGATCAGCCAGGGGAATCTGCGGGTCATTATCCACCGGGCACTGCGGAAGATGGAAAAAACGCTGCCGCCGGATCTGATGGAGGACCGGGTGGAAGCATAATACGGAATCGGGAAGGGGAAACGGGAATGAAAAAGGTGTTTCGGAAGTCGGCGTTGGACAAAATAGCCTCCGTCGATCAGCTGGACAAGATGCTGAAGGTGACTTCGCCCATGTCCTGGCTGGCGCTGCTGGGCATTACGCTGATTCTGGTGTTTACGGTGATCTGGTCCATCGTCGGGACGCTGCCTTCGACGGTGACCGCCTCCGGCGTCATCGTGAACGCCGATACCGCCACCAACACGGTGCTGGCCACCCAGCGGGGAACCGTCCAGGCCATCGTCAGCAGCGGGCAGGAGGTCTATACGGACACCGAGGTGCTGAATCTGGCCACCAACAGCGGCAACCAGAAACAGAACGCCGGCCAGGTGGGCACCGTGGCCCAGGTGCTGGTCAAGCCCGGCGACAGCGTCGAGAACGGGACGGAGCTGTTCCGCGTGATTCCCCGGATGTACGCCGGGCAGAAGCAGATGGTGGTCTGCTATGTGCCGGTGGCCGATGCGGATAAGATCAAGATCGGCATGGAGGCCCACGTGACCCTGACCGCGGCCAACGCCAGCACCTACGGCTTCATGACCGCCCGGGTGGTCAACGTGGACGCCTGGGCCGCCTCCCAGAAGGCGATGGCCTCGGTGGTCGGCAGCGACAACAGCATGCAGAACGCCCTGACCAATAACGGCGGCGCGGTGGTGGCGGTGGCCTGCGAGCTGTATCCGGACGCGACCTCGGCCAGCGGTTATTTCTGGTCCAACGAGAAGGGGCGGGGCAAAGAGGTGGACGCGCCCCAGATGTGCTCCGTCAAGATTATTACGGAGAACGTGCCGCCGATTACGAAGCTGTTTGCGAAACTGAAGGACATTTGGGAGAACAGATAAGAGATGAAAACGCGAGTCAAAACGCCGACCATCCTGCAGATGGAGGCGACCGAGTGCGGCGCGGCTTCTCTATCCATGATCTTCGCCCACTTCGGCAAGTATATCCCCCTGGAGCAGATGCGGATCGAAACCGGCGTCTCCCGGGACGGGTGCAACGCCAAGAACGTGATGAAGGCCGCGAAAAAATACGGCCTGGAATGCCACGGCTACCGGAAGGAGCCGGAGGATCTGAAAAAGCTGCCCATGCCCTGCATCATCCACTGGAACTTCAACCACTTCGTCGTGCTGGAGGGGTTCCAGGGGAAGGATGTGTATATCAACGATCCGGCCGTGGGGCGGCGGAAGCTGACCTGGGAGGATCTGGACGACAGCTTTACCGGTGTCGTGCTGACCTTTAAGAAGACGGACGCCTTCGTAAAGGAAAAAAAGCAGGGCCGGGTGCTTCCCTTTATCTGGAACCGGGTTAAGGATCAGATGCCGGTGCTGATCAAGCTCCTGTATATCGGTCTGCTGCTGGTTTTGCCGGGGCTGATTCTGCCGGTTCTGTCCCAGGTGTTCATGGACGACGTGCTGGGTCTGGGATACCGGGACTGGCTGACCAGGGTGCTGGTCTTTATGGGTGCGTGCCTGATTCTCAAGGGCGGGCTGACCTACTTCCGATCCCTGATCCTGGCGAAGCTGAAGGGAAAGATGACCCTGATCAGCGGATACCGTTTCCTGTCCCATCTGTTCCGCCTGCCGATGACCTTTTTTGACCAGCGCTATACGGGCGACCTGGTCAACCGGATGAGCAATAACAACGACATCAACGAGTTCCTGGCGGGGGACCTGTCCGAGACGGTGCTGAACCTGATTACGGCGCTGTTCTACGCGGTTATTCTGGTGTTCTACAGCCCGGTGCTGACGGGAATCGGCGTCGTCAGTCTGGCCGTTTCCATCATCGTGGCCGTCGTCGCCAACAAGCATATCATGAACGCGACGATGAAGCTTCAGATGAGCGCGGGCAAGCTCAGCGGCGCGGTCTGCGCGGGCGTCAGCATAACCGATACCATCAAGGCCTCCGGCGTTGAAAAGGATTACAGCACCCGGATTCTGGGCTATCAGGCCATCAACGCCACCCAGAATCAGGAGCTGAAGCGCTTCCAGCAGATCGTCTCCGCCATTCCGGACACCGTGGGCAAGCTGACGGACGTGGTGATCCTGATGGTGGGCGCGCTGCTGGCGATTCAGGGCCAGTTTACGACCGGTATGCTGGTGGCCTTCTCCTCCCTGTTCGATTCCTTCAGCGATCCTGTCAACAAGCTGGTGGGCTTCTTTGAAAACCTGCAGACCCTGAAGTCCAACGTCTGCCGCGTCGACGATATCAACCGCTATCCCCAGGAAGCCCAGCGGCCCGAGACCGCTGCCGGCGTTTCCAGCAAGCTCAGCGGGGACGTGACCCTGGACGACATTTCCTACGGTTATTCCATCCTGAAGCCCCCGATCGTGCAGCATTTCAGTTTCCACCTCAACAGCGGCGAGACGATCGCCTTCGTCGGATCCTCCGGATGCGGAAAATCCACGGTGGCCAAGGTGGTTTCCGGGCTATACAGGCCATGGAGCGGCAAGGTGCTCTTCGACGGGAAGGATCTGGCGGAGATTCCGGACGCGGTGCTCCACGCCAGCGTTTCCACCGTGTCCCAGAACATCGTCCTCTTCAGCGGCTCCATCCGGGACAATATCTGCATGTGGAACTCCGCGGTATTGGAGGAGGACATGATCCAGGCGGCGAAGGACGCCTGCATCCACGATGTGATTATGAAGCTTCCCGGCGGGTATGACTATCCGCTGGAGGAAAACGGCGCGAACCTGTCCGGCGGGCAGCGGCAGCGCCTGGAAATCGCCCGGGCGCTGGCGACCAAGCCCTCTATCCTGATCATGGACGAGGCTACCAGCGCGCTGGATCCCCTGGTGGAAAAAGAAGTGATGGACAATATCCGCCGCCGGGGGTGCACCTGCATCATCGTGGCCCACCGGCTGTCCACCATCCGGGACTGCACCCAGATCGTGGTCATGCGGAACGGAACGATTCATCAGCGGGGCACCCATGAATCCCTCATGCGGGAAGAAGGCTATTACCGTACTTTCGTCCAGACGGTGTGACGGAATCCGGAAAAAGGGAAGGAAAGAGGGCCATGTCGGAGGAAAGGATCGTCCTGACCAGGACGGATGCGTTCTACACGCAGAATCAGGCGGACGCCTGGCGGATTGCCAGCGGCGTTGTCTATGTGTATATCGTGCGCTGGTCCCCGGAGAAGGGGACGCAGGAAGGAAAACGGGTTCCGCTGTGCGAGGTAGGGGAGGATCACGTGCTGCCCGGGTTCGCCTGGGAGGATGAAAACCATCAGCATTTTCGCTTCCTGGTGATCCCCAGGACGGAGAAGGCGGAGCTGGAGCCCATGCCGGGGAAAGCCAACCGGGTGCTGCGGAAAAAGTTTGCCGCCGCGGCGGGGCTGAAGAACTTTGAACAGGAGGGCTACGAGGGAAGCCTCGCGGAGTTTTACCGGGAGAACGAGCTGAAGGACGATATCTTCCTGGCCCGGGCCAAAAAGGAAGAGCCCAACATCGCCCGCAAATCCTTCGGCGTTATGGCTGGCGCCGTGACTGGCGGGGAAGCCGCCATGCAGGGCAGCGGCGCGCTGGAAAAGGCGGTTCGCTACGCCTGCAAAAAGATCGGCGTGAATCTGGACACGGAAAAGGTTCGCCACGCGGCGCTGGATAAAATGTCGATTCCGGAGATGGCCCGGGTGTGCGATTTCCTGTGCCGGGAGGTTGTGCTGGAGCAGAACTGGCAGAAGATGGACTGCGGCGTGATGGTGGGCTTTCGGGAGGGAAAGCCCTGCGTGCTCTATCCCGGAAAAGGGGACCATTACTTCCTCTGGGATCCGGCGGAGGACAAGTCCCTCCCGCTAAAGGGGGATATCCTGGGCCAGCTGGATCCGAAGGCCTGGACCATCGGGCGGACTCTTCCCGCCGGCACGGTAAAGAAAAAGGATCTGATCGCCTTCGTCCGGAAGAGCTTCCGCCGGAAGGACGTTGTGGCGGTGGTGATTCTCGGCCTGCTGAGCACCCTGATCGGCATCCTGCAGCCGAAGCTGAACCAGCTGATCTATGACGACTATATCGCCCTGGGCGAGCCCAGCGTCGTGATTCAGGTGTCCATGGTCATCGCCACCTTCATGGTGGGCAACGTCTTTATTTCCATCGTGAAAAAACTGCAGGAATACCGGATTTCCAGCCGGGCCGGATATGAGCTGCAGGACGCGGTTTACTGGCGGATTTTCGACCTGCCGGAAAACTTCTTCCGGAAATACGACAGCGCGGATCTGGCGAAGAGGCTGATGGGCGTCGGCCAGACAACCGATGGCATCGTCTCCCGGATTGTCACCAACGCGATTCCCGCGGTGCTTTCCCTGATCTATGTGTTCCAGATGTTTAAATACTCCTCGAAGCTCTCCTGGTGGGGTATCGGGATGGTGCTCCTCTGGAACGCGGCGGTCTTCTTCTTCTCCCGTTCCACCATCCGCCGCAAGGCAAAGATGGAAAAGTATTCCGGCGAAGCGATGGGCCGGCTCTATCAGTTCCTGAACGGCGTTGATAAGATCCGCATGTCCGGGGCCCAGGAACGGGCCATTCTGGAATATATGCAGCCTGTGGCCGGCGAAAAGCAGGAGGCCATCCGCTCCAACTATGTGGAGGCGTTTGCCGGGGTGCTGAAGGATATCGGCCCCACGATCTTCTCCATGGTGCTGTATTACATCGTAATGCAGAAAACCGGTGACAATTCCAAGCAGATTACCGCCGGCCAGTTCATGGCCTTCAATACGGCCTTCGGATCCTTCTCCGCGGCCATCGTCGGCCTGGTGGCGGCCATCGGCGAAATCCTGGCCATGAAGCCCTCCATCGAGCGGGTGAAACCGGTGCTGGAAACCCCGACGGAGGAGGAGGAAGGCAAGGATGAGGTGGCGGCGCTGCAGGGCGAAATCGAGGTGGACCACGTGACCTTCGGCTACGACGAGGGTAGCACGGTGCTCAACGATCTGAGCCTTCACATTATGCCGGGCGAATATGTGGCACTGGTAGGCGCCTCCGGATGCGGAAAATCCACGCTGCTTAAGCTCCTGCTGGGCTTTGAGACGCCCCGCCGGGGCCGGATCCTCTATGACGGGAAGGATATGAAGGGCCTGGACAAGCACTCCCTGCGGAAGAAGCTGGGCGTGGTGCTGCAGAACGGCAAGCTGATCTCCGGCAGCATTTCGGACAATATCGCCATCACCGGATCGAAAAAGGACGCCGCCAGTATCGACGCGGTCATCGAGGACGTGGGTCTGAAGGCGGATATCGACAACATGCCCATGGGCAAGCATACCATGGTCAACGAATCCGGCGGCACCATCTCCGGCGGCCAGCAGCAGCGGATTCTGATTGCCCGGGCGATTTATTCCAATCCGGCGATCCTGTATTTTGACGAGGCCACCAGCGCCCTGGATAACGTGACCCAGGCGAAGGTCTGCGCCAGCCTGGAAAAGCGGCATATGACCCGGGTCGTGATCGCCCATCGGCTGTCCACCGTCCAGAACTGCGACCGGATCTATGTGCTGGACAAGGGTCAGGTCGTGGAGGTTGGCAATTTCGAATCCCTGATGGCGAAGCGGGGGCTGTTCTATCAGATGGCGTCCCGCCAGATCGCGGAATAAGCCGCAGCAAGGAGGCATTCAATTTGGAAAGGGAAATTCTGGAGGATGGCATCCGCTTTCTGAAAGACGGAAAGGAAGCCGCCGCGATTCATGAAACCATTGACGAGGAGAAAAAAGAGGTCATTGTGACGCTGTCCGGCAGCCTGACGGGAGAGCTGGCCAATGATCTGCTGGACGAACTTAACGCCCTGGTGATCGCTGGTTGCGGCATCCGCGTGGACGCGGGAAAGGTGGACTACATGGCGGCCTCCATGGGGAATGTTTTCCTGAATACGGAGAATAAGCTGGAGGAACAGAACAAGTATCTGAAAATCGTCAACCTTCCCGTGATGATTTACGAGGAATGGAAGAAGCGGGGCCTGCATGACCTGCTGGATGTGGAGGTGGCCGGATGAGTACCTGTCATTGCGCCCCGTATGAGGGGACGGATCAGTATGTCTTCATCAGCTATTGCCGGAAGGATTCGGACATGGTTTATCCCATTCTGGACAGGATGGGAAGAGCCGGCTACCGGATCTGGTATGACAACGGAATTCATACCGGTAGCGAGTGGCCCGAGGTGATCGCCGCCCATCTGCAGAAGAGCGCGGCGGTGATGCTGTTTCTGACACCGGCGGCCATAGGATCCCATAACTGCAGAAATGAGGCCCTTTACGCCCTGGAGATGGGGAAGCCACTGGTACCCGTGATGCTGGAGGGAACGGCCCTGACGCCGGGCATGCGGATGAATCTGGGTTCCGTTCAGTGGCTGAAGGTCTTTTCACCGCCGACGGAGAGCAATGTCCGGGAGATTCTCGAGTGCCCGGTGGTGAAGGGGTGCAGGGGCCTGATAGACAACCGCATTCCAGAAACGCCTTTGTGGACGGGGGAAAAGAAACCCGTGGAAAAGCCGATGCCCGTTTTCGAAACCGGCATCGTCCAGGAGACGCCCAAGCCGGAGCCGGAAGTTCCGGTTCCCGCGCCGAAGCCTGAGCCTGCGCCAACACCGCAGCCCACGCCTGAACCGGAAGTGCCGGTTCCCGTGCCGCAGCCCAAGCCCGAACCGGAAGCGCCGTCGCCCGCGCCACAGCCAGCGCCCGAACCGGAAGCGCCGTCGCCCGCGCCGCAGCCAGTGCCTGAACCGGAAGCGCCGGCGCCCGTGCCAGTACCCAAGCCGGAGCCGGAAGCTCCTGCTCCTGCACCGCAGCCGCAACCTGAGCCCGGCCCTGCTCCGGTGCCGCAACCTGAACCGGCGATTCCAGCACCTGCTCCAGCTCCAGCACCAACGCCAAAGCCCGCCCCCTCTTCCACGACCGCCGAGCCGGGAGGACGGACACGTCGTGGTGACAAGTGGAAAACAGGAGAAGCCACGACGGCCGCGGAAGACCCGGGCAAGACTGGAAGAAGACTGGTGACTGTGAAACCCCCTGTCAACCCGACCGTGAATTCGGGCGAAGCCACCGTGGCGGATCTGGATGCCACGGTCATTGAGAACGTGAAGGGAACCCCGGACGACCTGGACAAGACCGTGGTGGCGCCGGTGGAAATAGCTCCGGTCGTGCTTGATCCGGGCAGCGGAAAACGGTACCGCGGCAAAATCGGGGAAACTGTGCTGGGCCGGAACGAGGTCAGCGATATTGTGATTCCGGACCCGGAAAAGCGGATCAGCAAAAGACACTGCAGCCTTCTTTCCGCCGGGGAGGCCCACGTGGTAATGGATCTGAAGGCACCAAACGGTACCTTTGTGAACGGGGAACGCCTGGAATCCGAAGCCCGGATGAAGGTTCCGGAGCTGTTTGAACTGGGCCTGTACAAGACCCGGCTTCTGGTGGGCTTCGGCCGGGAGGCGGAACGCCTGAGCCGGTGCGCGTGCCTGCTTTCGCTGGAGAGCGAGGGGACGGGCGAGACGCGCTATCTGATCGACGGCCAGATGGAGCTGGGCAGGGCCCACGCCTGGAAATCCGGCGCTCTGTCCTCCCAGAGCATCAGCCACAATCACGCGACGATCCGCCTGGCCAAGGAGGGCGCATCGATTACGGATCATTCCCGGAACGGCACCTGGGTTAACGACCAGCATCTGACCTCCGGCGAGACCGCCCCGCTTCAGACCGGGGACAGCATCCGGCTGGGTAGCGAAACCTTCATCGTCCGGGTTACTCCCATCAAGGAGGGAAAAAAGCCATGAGAAAGAACGCGAGCAAACTGATTCCCCTGCTGCTGGGGCTGCTGCTGCTTCTGTCCGCCTGCTCCACGTCCCAGAAGCCCACCCTGCCGGACATCATCTCCAAAGACCCCAATGGCCGGACGGCGCTGGTGTCAACGGAGACCGGAACGGAATCCGGCACGGAAAAGGCCGGAACGGAAAGTGTGCCGGAGCCGTTGGGACTGACCTCCGGCCGGCAGCGCACTGCCGCCGGGAAGCTGTCGGACGGGACGGACTTCGTGCTGTATACGGACGGGGGTCTGGAGCTTTCCGGCGGAAAGCTGACCGCCAGGCTCAGCTCCGACCAGATGCTGACGGCACATCTGGATAAGATCACCGCCGTGGTTTTCGGTCCGGGGATGACCGGCGCGGGGAAGCTGTCCTGCGAGGGATTGACGAAGGTGAAGCAGGTGACCTTCCCGGAGACGCCCTTTGAAATCGAGTCCAACGCCTTCTCCGGATGTACGGCGCTGATGGAGATCAACTGGGGCGGAACGACCCGGATCGGCGACAACGCCTTTTCCGGCTGCTCCGCGCTGCAGAGCGTACGGATTCCCGCCGGGGCGACCGCCATGGGGACGGGCGTCTTTGCCTCCTGCGGCGCGCTGACCTCCGTGACCTTTGAGGGCTCCGTGCTGCCGGGCGCCTTCCGGAACAACACGACCATCACCCAGGCGATCTTTACCGAGGGGACGGCCGAAGTCGGGGCGGAGTCCTTCAGTGGCTGTACGGCGCTGAATACCGTCGTTTTCACGTCCTCGGTCAGCAAAATCGACAGCAGCGCCTTCAGCGGCTGCTCAGCCCTGACAACGCTGAACCTTCCGGAAGGGCTGACGGAGATTGGCGACCACGCCTTCCAGAATTGTACGGGGATCCAGGAGCTGAAGTTCCCCGCCTCGGTGACAAAGCTCGGTGCCTATGCCTTCAGCGGATGCACGGGCGTGCAGGATCTCCAGTTCCCGGCGACCCTGAAGGAGGTCGGTGCCTACGCCTTCAGCGGCTGCACCCATCTGCAGGGGATTACCCTGAACGAGGGGCTGGATTCGCTGGGCGACGGCACCTTCGCCAACTGCACGGAGCTGAAGACCGTGGCCATCCTGGGCAAGGATATCCGGATGGGCAAAAACGTGTTCAGCGGCTGCAGCGCCATCAACCGCCTGGAATTGAACCTTGTAAGCATCCCGGAAAACGGATTCAGCTTCCTGACCTCCCTGCGGGAGGTTCAGTTTGACGAAAACGTGGAGGAAATCGGCGCCTACGCCTTCGACGGCTGTACGGGGTTGGGGCGGATCGAAATCCCGGATACCGTCCGGAGCATCGGGGCCTACGCCTTCCAGAACTGCTCCGGCGTCACCGGAACCGTGCGGCTGGGAAATCCCGCGCTGATCATGGGTGAAAACGCCTTCAAGGGCTGCACCCAGATTCAGGGACTGGATCTTCAGCTGGCGGCGGTGCCGAATTACGGCTTCAGCTCCCTGACGGCGCTGCGGGAAGTAACGCTCGGGGCCAATGTAACGGAGATCGGTTCCTATGCCTTCGACGGCTGCACAGGGCTGACCCGGATCGAAATCCCGGATACCATGCGGAAGATCGGTTCCTATGCCTTCCGGAACTGTTCCGGCCTTTCCGGGACGGTGCGCCTGGGCAACAAGGAGCTGGAGCTGGGCGAGTCGGCTTTCTACGGCTGCTCCCAGATTTCCGGCCTGGTGCTGAAGCTGAAGACGATCCCCAAGAACGCCTTCGCGGAAATGAAGGGCCTGAAGGAGATCGACTTTGACCGGGAGGATCCTTCCACTGAGGTGATCGGCGAGCACGCCTTCGAAAACTGCGAGAGCCTGCAGGAGGTCTATCTGACGGAGGGCATCCGGGTGATCGGAGAATATGCCTTCGCAAACTGCAAAAACATGCGGCGGATCGTATTGCCTACCACGCTGGAAACCGCCGGCCAGCGTCTGTTCGACGGATGCAGCCGGGAGACGCTGGAATGGATTTACTACCGCGGCAGATCCTTTGAGTTCAACAAGGTCAACCGGGGCATGCGCAAGCCGGACGAATGGCTGGCCGGCTCCGGCCGCACTAAGGCCCAGTGGGAGCAGAAGGGCGCCCAGTTCAACTGCAACGACGCGAAATGGGATAACCAGAAGTAAGCGGCCGGCGGGCTGAAGGAGACCACGGCGGGCTTTGACGATCCCGATGGAGTGAGAAGAAAGCGGGTGGAAAAATGTCGCAAACGGAAAAGACGGACAGGATCGCGCTGCGGAGGCAGCGCGTGGAGGAAACCAGCCGGCGCCTGATGGCGGAAGGGTATGAACGTCACGATTTGTCCCTGGATCTTGTTACGGCCAACACCAAGTCCCTTTTGTATCCTTTACCCTTTGTCGCTTTGTTTTTGATCCTGTACAACATTCGGGCGGGATTGAGTACATTTGAGCAGGTCCAATGGCTCCCTCTGATTGTCGTTTATGTTCTTTCGATTCCAGTACACGAGGCCATTCATGGATTGTTTTTCGGCCTTTTTGCGGAGCATCATTTTATGGCACTGGAGTTCGGAGTGATCTGGAAGTCCTTAAACCCTTACTGCTATTGCAGTGATCCGGTAAGAAAGGGAGAATATCTTACTGCCATGCTTGCACCGGGAACGATTTTGGGGCTTTTGGTCGGAGGCGTGGCCCTGGCCCTGCGATCTCCGACCTGGATGCTCTTCAGTATTCTCAACCTCTTTGGCGCGGGAGGGGATTTTATGGCGGCGTGGCGGCTGATCCGTTTCCCATCGAAGGGGAAAGAGCTGAAGGTGCTGGATCACCCCGAACTTCCGGGAATGATCGTGTTTTGCAAAGGTTGATCAGAAATCATACAGAGGGCATTCCTTTGCGATGCCCCTTCATGAAAAAACAGAATGATGAACAAACGCCCTGCCTCCATCGGCAGGGCGTTGTTATGGATGATTCACGCAACGAGTGCGGACGCGTCAATGAATGCTGGTGCGCAGATAATTACCAGATCCCCTTCTTCGCAAGCATCATTCCGCCCAGCGTCCCGATCAGGAACAGGGTGGAGGCGGCGATTCCGCCGGAGACATTCTCCAAAGCGTCCTCGTCCAGCTCGCCGGAGGTGGCGCTCTTCTTGGCAAAATCGGCGAACTCGATCAGCTCATCCGCGGTGACCGGGAAGCCTTCCGCGGTCAGCTTGGAAGCCGCGTCCGCAGGGGCCATTTCCACGAGCTCGGTCATACGGTCCTCTTTGGTGCCGATGGCTTCGGTGATTTCCTTGATCCTTTTTTCAGACAGCATTTTAGTAATCCTCCTTTATGCGTTATAGGTTGTGCAACCAGGAAAACCGCATTTTACCATTTCTGGCTGTAGACCCAGTAGCCGAAGCAGATGCCGGCAAGCACTACGGCCGTGGCAGAACCGCCGGAAACATCTTCCAGCGCATCCTCGTCCAGTTCGCCGCTTTCCTGCTGCGCCTTCATCTGGTTCATGAACTCACCGAATTCCAACAGTTCATCGACAGTCACGGCGATGCTCATGTCCGCCAGCTTTTTTGCGGCCGCGGGGGCGTCCATGGCGAACAGCTCAGGCAGAATATCCTGATGATCCGCGAAAATCTGGGTCAGTTCATTCAATCTTTCCTTTTTCATTGTGGTATCTCCTTTCTGGTAATGAGGTTATTATATTTCAGGCGATGCCTGTTGCCTCCTGATGAGGGCATTCCCGGGGTTCATAAACGGGGCAGCCCTGAAAACCGAGGTAGATATCCGAGGAAGAGGCCATGCTGATGGCCTGACAGTGACGGCAGTTATCCTGATACTTACAGGAAGAGCATGGCTCTCGCCGAAGATCATCCAGCCCCCGCAGTTTCATCAGCGTCGCTGATTGATGCCAGTATGTGGCCATATCAGGGAAATGCTCATGAATCATAACATGCCTGCATGGGGTAAAGGTGCCGTCTACGGTGACGCTCATGGCGGTCCGACCCGCGGAGCAACCTTTCTGCTCTCCGACATTCATGTTTCCGAAGAGCTTGGTCTGCATATGGAGAGCGGCAAAGGGAGAGTAGCAGGTTTCCACCGCTATTTTTATGCCGCCTCTATACTTTCGGATGAAGGAAGAAATCGCGATAATCTGCTCCTTTGATGGAAAGGTCTTCATATCCAAAGCAGCGTCCGGCTTCAAGCCCATTACATCGATCATGAAAACGCCGTAACGTTCAGCCAGGGCAACAATATTCGGGAAATCGTCCACATTGTTGTTGTGCATGACCCAGTTCAGGATCACATGATCGAAACGGTTTTCCTGAAGAAGGGCCAAGGCGCGGATCGCAAGGTCGTAGCCGTCCCGGGTGAGGGCATTGATTTCCGGGGTGGAGCCATTCAGGGAAACACAAATATTGTGAACTCCTGCGGAAGCCAGTTTCTCATAAGCTTGCTGATTAAAGAAGGCGCCGGAGAGGGAGACACTGACTTCTTTCATCTTCGGGGAGGCGTACCGGATCAGCTCATAAAGGTAGGGGTAGCAAAGCGTTTCGCCGCCGCTCAGGTTCAGGTACTTGGTGCCAAGCTCCACAGCCTGGTCGACATAGCGCTTGGCCAAATTGAGATCCAGATGCCGGCCGCCTTCGAGGGTGCAGTAGCACTGAGGACAGCGCAAAGGACACGCGGTTGTTAATTCGAAATTCAGAACCAGGGGCTTCCACTGAACCACTGCTTCCGCGCCTCCTCTCATTCTGTGTGTCGTCCTGAAATACACAGCTTTGGAGGTATTGTTACAGAGAAGAAAAAAGAATTCTGAACTTGGTCCTGGAACAAAGAAAACTCTCCGTGCATTCCGCAAATCTGGCCGCCAATAGGCTGGAGGAAACATGATAACCACGGGGGATCTCGGCAGGGCCTTCAGCTCATTCCGGTCAGCCGCGATTGAAAACCACACATGATTTGTGGTATGATTTGTCCGAAAGACAGGAGGAATGCAGCGTGAAGCAGTTTAATACGACGGCTGTGTGTATTCCGTCAAAGCATTACATGGTGGATCTCTCCGAGAGAGTGGAAGAGATAAAAAAACTGGTGGAGGATGGAAAATACTTAACGATCAATCGCGCAAGGCAGTACGGCAAGACGACCACGCTGACGGCTTTGAAAAATAAACTGGTCAGTGAATATGTTGTATTGTTCCTTGACTTTCAAGGGATAGGGAATGCGGGATTTTCCACGGAAGAGAATTTTGTTCAGGAGTTTTGCAGACTGGTATGGAACAGAAGAAAAATAGACGCGGGAATTCCTGAACGAATGCTGTCCGTTTTCGAAAAATGGAAAAATGAAAAGAAACCAAGAACACGTCTCGGCGAATTATTTGATGAGTTGTCGGAATGGTGTGAGCATTCCGAAAAGGGAATCGTCCTTTTAATTGATGAGGTTGACAGCGCCACAAACAATCAGGTGTTTCTCGATTTTCTTGCGCAGCTTCGCGAAAAATACATCAGCAGGGACAAGGATGGCGTTCCGGCTTTTCAATCTGTGATCCTGGCTGGCGTTACAGACGTTAAGCACCTGAGATCAAAAATACGTCCGGAGGATGAAAGCAAGGAAAACAGTCCATGGAATATCGCGGCCGATTTTCCGATTGATATGAGCCTGTCGGAGGCTGGAATTAAAGGAATGCTGGAAGAGTATGAGGCCGATCATCATACGGAAATGAATACGACAGCTGTTGCGAGGTCCATCCGAGCCTATACAGAAGGATATCCATTCCTGGTCAGCCGAATCTGTCAGCTGATTGACAAAAATGTCAGCAGGACGATGCCTCTGACCGAGGCATGGACAGACAGGGGCATCGATGAAGCTGTCAAACTGCTCCTGGCCGAGAATAATACCCTGTTCCAGTCGGTCACAAAGAATCTGAATAACTATCCGGAGCTGAAAGACGCTATCCGGAGCATTCTTATGGAAGGGACAAGGCTTACCTGGAACGCGGATCAGGAAGATATTGCACAGATGCAGATGTATGGCCTGATCAAAAATGATCACAATACGGTCAAGGTCGCGAACAGGATCTTTGAAACAAGACTTTATAACCTGTTTCTGTCTGAAGAAGAGATGAAGATATATGCTCAGCTTCAATTTCAATAGGAAGAAGGAACAGGGAGTCAGGAGGGTGCAAATAGGAAACAAAATACTGTTTGAAGGAACGGTGTGAAAAAGGGGATGCTCCATGGATCTCATTGGGGTGAGCTGGCAGTGGTAATTATCGCGGCCGCAGAGACGGAAGAAGTGTGCGAACGGGCAAACGCCGTGGAAAACCATTTTGAGCTATGGAAACAAAGGGGAAGATGAAACAATACTTGCGGTCAGGTGTATCGAATAGAAGAAGGGGGGCATCGACTTGAGCGTGGACAAAAGAAAAAGAGAGCAGCTGATGGAACTGCTGGAGGAAAGCGGAAAAGCCCGGGAAGAGATGGAACGAGTGGAGACCATCGAAGAATTCCGGCAGCTCGCAGCGAAGAACGGAATCGATTTCAGCGAGTCGGAAGCGGAAGAACTGATCTCATCTCTGGGCAGAACGACGGTCTCTGGGAATGGGGAACTGAGCGAGGACGAGCTGGAAAACGTCAGTGGAGGCAGCATGTCTGTGATCGCTCTCCCGTTGATGCTGTCCGCAGCTCGCAGACTGATGCGGGGACGGATTCGTGGCAGCGGAGGCGGTCACAGATTCTGATACTGGGCAAGAGAAGAAAAGGAGGAAAAGGATCATGACAACGGAAGAAAGGAACAAAAAACTGGAAGAAGCACTGAAGGATGAAAGCTTCGAAAAAGAACTGTCTGGCGTAAAAAACGAGGAGGATCTGAAGAAGGTTTTTTCGAATCGTGGCATTGAGGTTACCTCGGAGGAAATCAGCGATATCATCTCTCAGGCAGCACAGGGAGAAACGGGGGAACTGGATGAGGACGCGCTGGAGGAAGTCAGCGGAGGGATGCTGAGCCCTCGCTGGGTCTGGCGGATTGCCAGATGGCTGTTGAAAGGACACAGATAAGAGTATGGAACTCAAACCCCGGAACTTGATCGATGTTCCGGGGTTTTTGCTGGTTTCAGGGATGGCAGTGGATGAAATTGGAATCAGGAGGAATCTCTTTGGGATTCTATGGTATGAACGGTGAAACTGTGTTAGAATAAACGAGCCAGCAATCGTTAAAAACAGCGAGGGACAGGAAAATGAGCAAGATTCAGGATTTCAGCCCCCTGTGGGGAGAATGGGCGCCCGTTGAGAAACTGGGAGAAGGCTCCTTTGGAACGGTCTGGAAAATCTCCCGAAAATTTCTGAACGATCAGGTTTTTCATGCTGCCGTTAAGCATATTTCCATTCCACAGGACGAAAGGGAAGTCAACAGCCTGATTGCTGAAGGCATTTTTTCGGATGAGCAGTCCGCCCGCCGGTATTACGAGGGAAAGCTGCAGCAGCTGGCGAATGAAATCAGCATCATGTATAAGCTGCAGGGCTATACCAATATTGTTTCTTATGAGGATCATCTCATTGTTCCCAAGGCGGGCGGTGCGGGTTATGACGTTTTTCTGCGGGTGGAACTGCTGAGGCCGCTGTCGAAGCTGATCCTGAAAGGGATGTCCGTAGAAGATACCGTGAAGCTGGGGAAGGATATCGGAAACGCGATCCAGGTTCTGAACAGCATGGGGCTGATCCATCGGGATATTAAGCCACAGAATCTTTTTGTGAATGAAACCGGCGCTTACAAGCTGGGGGATTACGGAACCGCGCGTGCCTTAAGCAGCAGCGCTACCGCCATGTCCCGAAAGGGCACCTACATTTACATGGCCCCGGAAATCTTTAAGAACGAAAAAGCGGATGCCACGGTAGATCTGTATTCCCTGGGGCTGGTGCTGTATCGTCTGGTGAACGGAAACAGGTTGCCGTTTCTGCCTTCTTCAGGGGCGGTGACCAGCCAGCAAAGCGAGGACGCGATGCTTCGACGGATGCGGGGGGAACCGCTGCCGCCGCCGGCTTATGCGGATCCCGAACTGTCACATATTATCCTGAAAGCCTGCGCGTACCGACCCGAGGATCGTTATCGGGACGCGAAGGTATTGATCGATGCGCTGAATCAGTATGAAAAGAATATGGAAACCCGGGCCCTGCTGGAGTCGGAAACGGAAGATGAGACCGTGAAGGACGGCTCATATTCCTATCAATTCAGCAGCTCCGGGAGTATGAACCGGGATTCGGCAAACGGGACCGGAAAGCCCGCGCAAAACAGCGAAGCTGTTCAGGTGGGAGATGTTATCACTTTCGGGGAGTATAAACAGGATCATGGAATAGGGAACGGGAAGAAGCCGATTGAGTGGATTGTTCTTGACAGAAACGGAAGCAAGGCGCTTCTGATTTCCAAATATGGGCTGGACACCGAACCATATCATACAGAAGATACAGCAGTTACATGGGAGGCATGTTCGCTGCGGAAGTGGCTGAACAATGACTTTCTGGGAAATGCGTTTACAGAGAGTGAACAGAAAGCAATCCTGAATACGGATGTAGACAACGGCCAGGGAAATCCTTTATATAATACCGATGGCGGGAACAGGACACAGGACAGGGTTTTCCTGTTGAGCTGGCAAGAAGCCTGTAAGCTGTATTTTCCGGATAATGCGTCAAGGACAATAAAGCCAACGGCGTACGCTGCTGCACTTCGTGCATATACGGATGCCGATAACGGAAACGGGTGGTGGTTTCTGCGTTCCCCCGGCAAGGATCAGCTTAATGCAGCGGCCGTGTCCAAGGATGGCCGGATCAGCACCATCAGGGTGGGCGCGAAAGGCTGTGTTCGCCCTGCCTTATGGGTTCAGCTTGAATCGGTGCAGGAAATGAAGAAAACGCTCATCCCTGCCCCGGCTGAAAAGGATGGCGAAGCTGTTCGGGTTGGAGATACTGTTACCTTCGGGAAATATGAACAGGAGAATGGAACAGGGAACGGGAAGAAGCCGATTGAGTGGATTGTTCTTGACAGAAATGGAAACAATACGCTTCTGGTTTCCAAATATGGGCTGGATGTCAAACCATACAACACGGAAAAAGCGGCAGTTACATGGGAAACATGTTCGCTGCGGAAGTGGCTGAACAATGACTTTGTGGGAAATGCGTTTACAGAGAGTGAACAGAAAGCAGTCCTGAATACGGATATAGACAACGGCCAGAGAAATCCTTTATATAAAACCGATGGCGGAAACAGGACACAGGACAGGGTTTTCCTGTTGAGCTGGCAAGAAGCCTGTAGGCTGTATTTTCTAGATAATGCGTCAAGGACAATAAAGCCAACGGCGTACGCGGCTGCGAATCGTGCATATACGGATGCCGATAACGGAAACGGGTGGTGGTTTCTGCGTTCCCCCGGTAAGGATCAGCTCAATGCAGCGGCCGTGTCCAGGGATGGTCGGATCAGCACCATCAGGGTGGACGCCAAAGGTTGTGTTCGTCCTGCCATATGGGTTAAAAATAAATTCCTAAGCACGTCAGATTAAGGGATGATAGCGAAAACCTCACTTTGACTGCGGATATTGATGAACCAGCCGGCTTTCGATATAATCAAAGCGGAACGGAAGGGAAAGAAACCAGAGGGAGGCAGGCCGGATGAAGCGAGTTGTAGCGACCGGAGTACAGGATTTCGAGAAGCTGCGGATGAGCGAAAGCTTTTATGTGGATAAAACGGACTTCATCCGGGACTGGTGGCTTGGAGGAGACGCGGTGACGCTGATTACCCGTCCCCGGAGGTTTGGCAAGACGCTGAACATGTCCACGCTGAACTGCTTTTTCTCCAATAAATACGCAAACCGTTCGGATCTGTTTGAAGGCCTGAAGGTTTGGGAAGATCCGGCGATGCGGGAGCAGCAGGGAAAGTGGCCGGTGATCTTCTTGAGCTTCGCGGGGGTGAAGGAAACCACCTATTCCAGTACGATGATCAAAATGAAAAAAGTGCTGGTACAGCTGTTTTCCGCTTACCCGGAACTGTATCAAACGGATAAGCTGGATCACAATGAACAGATCGCGCTGAACCAGATCAGCGAGGATATGAGAGACGAGGATGCCTCCATGTCGCTGAATCTTCTTACGACCCTGCTGGCCAAACTTTATGGGAAAAAAGTCCTGCTATTTCTGGATGAATATGATACTCCGCTTCAGGAAGCGTATGTAAATGGATACTGGGATGAACTGGTGGCCTTTACGAGAAGCATGTTCAACAACGCGTTTAAGACGAATCCCTCGCTGGAGCGGGGGATGATGACGGGGATCACCCGGGTAAGCAAGGAATCCATCTTCTCCGATCTGAACAATCTGGTAGTGGTGACCACAACATCGGAAATGTATGCAACCGCTTTCGGTTTTACGGAGGGGGAGGTGTTCACGTCCCTGGAGCAGCAGGGGTTTGATGAAAAGGCAAAGCGGGAGGTGAAAAACTGGTATGACGGGTTCACCTTTGGCTCCGCGACGGATATTTATAACCCCTGGTCGGTGACGAATTTCCTGAACACGGGGAAATATGAAACCTGGTGGGCGAACACCAGCGGGAACGGGCTGATCGGAAAGCTGCTGCGGACGGGAGAACCGGAGATCAAGAGCCAGTTTGAAATCCTGCTGAAGGGCGGAAACGTGACGGTTCCGGTGGATGAGCAGATCATCTATAACCAGTTGGACACGAATCCGGACGCGGTATGGAGCCTGTTGCTGGCGACGGGATATCTGAGAATCGTTCACGCCATGACAGAGAAGGAGGCGGCTGATCAGGACAGCGAGCGGCTTTATACCCTGACGCTGACAAACCTGGAAGTGCGGAGAATGTTTTCGAAAATGGTTCAGAACTGGTTCGCTCAGACCGGAGGTCTCTCCAGATTCGCGAAAGCCATGCTGCAAGGGGATGTGGAGACCATGGAGGAGCGGCTGCAGGATATCATGCTGACCGCCATGAGCTCCTTTGACGGGGGAAAAAATCCCTCAATTAAAATGCCCGAAAACTTTTATCATGGACTGGTGCTGGGACTACTGGCGGAGAACAGCCGGGATTACGTGATCACATCCAACCGGGAAAGCGGCTATGGCCGGTATGACGTTGTCATGGAACCGAAGGATACCGGAAAGCCGGCCGTGATCATGGAATTCAAAGTGTTCAACGCCCGGCGGGGAGAAAAGACGCTGGAGGATACGGTTCAGAACGCCCTTCGCCAGATCGAGGAAAAGAAGTATGACGCGGAACTGCTCGCCCGGGGCATTCCGGCGGATCACATCCTGAAATACGGCTTCGCTTTCCAGGGAAAGGAATGCCTGATCCGGAAGCAATAAAGGCGGTGAAAGGCGGCGCCGGACAAGAACCGTCTCTGTCTTAACGGGGTCTACCGGTGGAGGAATGACGGGTAAGAAACTGGAAAGGGGACGGTTCAGCTGAACCGTCCCTCTTTTTGCAGCGGCCAGACAGTAGAACCGTCCCCCTGTCTTTCAGCGGCCAGACAGTAGAACCGTCCCCGTGTCTTTCCCCTGTTTTGTTCATTACCGGAACCAGACGAAATCGCAGAAGGCGATGAACAGGCCGAAGACCGCGCCGAAGACCAGGACGATGATCAGCCCGGCCTTGACCGCGGCGTGGCGGTAGAGGCGGATTTGTTCCCGGGTCATGGGCTCCCGGGCCGGCCGGGCGGGCGCTTCCGGTTCGCCGGCTGCCGCTTTCGGGCCGCCCGCTTCCTCCCGGGGCACATACCAGGGCATGCCCGGCACGTTCATCTCCACGATGGTGCGGCCGTCGTCCCCTTCCGGCAGGGGAGGCTGTTTCCGGCGGGCCATCAGGTAACCTCTTTCTGGCCGACAGGGCCCTGTCCCTTTTTCTTCATGTCCTCCATGGTGCTTTCCGCCCGGGCCTGGGCCTCGGGGGTGTTATACAGATGGCAGGCGCAGAAATGGCCTTCCTCCGGCTCCAGCCATTCCGGCCGGGCGTATTTGCAGATTTCCATGCACCGGTCGCAGCGGGTATGGAATTTGCATCCGCTGGGCGGGTTGGCGGGGCTGGGGATGCTGCCCTTGAGGATGATCCGGTTGATCTGGGCGGCGGGATCCGGGATGGGAATGGCGGAGAAGAGCGCCTTGGTATAGGGGTTCAGAGGATTGGCATAGATCTTCTCCGTCGGGGCGTATTCGACCATGCTGCCCAGATACATGACGCCCACGGAATCGGAAATATGCTCCACGACGGACAGGTCGTGGGAAATGAAGAGGTAGGTCAGGCCGAAATCCTCCTGCAGCTTTTTGAGGAGGTTGATGATCTGGGCCTGGATGGAAACGTCCAGGGCGGACACCGGCTCGTCGCATACGATGAATTCCGGCGAGAGGGCCAGGGCCCGGGCGATGCAGATCCGCTGCCGCTGGCCGCCGGAAAACTCATGGGGATAGCGGTCCTTGTAATATTCCGGCAGGCCGCAGACGTCCATGACGCGGGTAATGTAGTCATCGAATTCGCCGGCGGGAACGATGCCGTGCTCCCGGACGGCCTCGCCGATGATTTCGCCGATGGGCAGCCGGGGGGAGAGGCTGGAATAGGGATCCTGGAAGACGATCTGCATCCGGGGCCGCATTTTCCGAAGCTGCTCCTTGCTCAGGGCGAAGATGTCCTGGCCGTTGAGCTTCACCTCGCCGGAGGTTTTTTCCTGCAGCCGGAGGATCGTCCGCCCGCAGGTGGACTTGCCGCAGCCGCTTTCGCCGACCAGGCCCATGGTTTCGCCCCGGCGGATCTTGAAGGAGACCCCGTCCACCGCCTTGACATTGCCCACGGTTTTTCGGATGAAGCTGGACTTGATGGGGAACCATTTCACCAGATTATTGACTTCCAGCAGGACCTCCCGATCCTGGGAAGCGGGTTTTTCCAAAGGAATCATCTCTTACAGCTCCTCCACGTTCACAGACTTCGGATAGCCCAGCACCTCTCCCTGATCCAGGAAGCGGTAGCAGGAAACCACATGGGTATCGCTGATCCGGATTTCCGGGGGATAGGCGCCCGAGCACTTGTCGCACTGCATTTCGCACCGGTCCCGGAAATAGCAGTAATTGGGCATCTCCACGGGGTTGGGTACGTTGCCGGGGATATTGTAGAGGTGGTCCACCTTCTTGCCGACCACGGGCTTGGACTTCATCAGGCCGATGGTATAGGGATGGGCGGGATGATGGAAGATTTCCTCGGTGGTGCCTTTTTCGACGATGCGCCCCGCATACATGACCACCACGTAATCCGCCATGCCGGCCACGACGCCCAGGTCGTGGGTAATGAGCATGATGGAGGAATTCAGCTTGTCCTTCAGGTTCTGGAGCAGATCCAGAATCTGGGCCTGAATGGTTACGTCCAGGGCGGTGGTGGGCTCGTCGGCGATGATCAGGGAGGGGGAGCAGGCCAGGGCGATGGCGATGCAGATGCGCTGGCGCATGCCGCCGGACAGCTCATGGGGATACATGTCGTAAACCCCTTCCTTGTTGGCGATGCCCACCAGCTCCAGCATCTCCAGGGTCCGGGCCTTGACGGCCTCCTTGCTCATCTCCGGATGGTGCAGCTCCGTCACCTCGTCGACCTGCTGGCCGATGCGGAAGACGGGATTCAGGGCGGTCATGGGCTCCTGGAAGATCATGGAAATCCGGTTGCCGCGGATTTCCTCCATGACCGCGTTGGGGGTGTTGACGATGTTATAGGCGGTGCCGTCCCCCTTGTTGAAGCGGATTTCCCCGCCGACCGTCTGGCCGGAGGGCCGCTGCAGCAGCTGCATCAGGGACAGGCTGGTGTCCGATTTGCCGCAGCCGCTTTCCCCGACCAGGCCGACGGTTTTGCCGATGGGCACCTCGTAGGAGATGCCGTCCACGGCCTTGACCACGCCCACGTCGGAGAAGAAATAGGTGCATACGTTGTCGAATTCCACCACGTTTTCCGGGTTTTTCATCCGGGTGGTATAAAGGGAGGGGTCCTTGCCCGCGTCCGCCCGGTCCTTTTCCAGCTTTCGGGTGACCCGGCGGTTGAATTTCGTAATCCGCCGGGATTCCCGGCCGGAAATATAGGAGCTTTTTTTGCTCTCGTGTGCCATGATTTAGCGCTCCTTCGCAATCATATCGATGGGGATACCGGGTTTACCGCTTGGCCTTGGGGTCGTAGGCGTCCCGCAGGCCGTCGCCGACGAAGTTGAAGGCGATGACGGTGACGCAGATCAGAAGCCCCACGGGGATCCAGATGAAGGCGTAATGCTTCATGGCGGAGGCGGAGGAAACGGAGTTGATGATCGTGCCCCAGGTGGCCAGGGGATGCTTGACGCCCAGGCCCAGGAAGGACAGGGTGGACTCCGTCAGGATGACGCCGCCCATGCCCATGGTCGCCTGGACGATGAGCTGGGGCATGATGTTGGGAATCAGATGATGCAGGATCCGGTCGCGGACGCGGATGCCGGTGGCCTCCGTGGCCACCATGAATTCCTGCTCCCGCAGGCTCAGGATCTGGCCGCGGACCAGCCGGGCCACGCTGGCCCAGCCCATGATGCCCAGGGCGGCCATCATGATCAGCAGCCGCAGGTAGGTATCCATCCGCAGGGCGTCCATCGTGGCGCCCAGGATGATCATGATGGGCAGGGAGGGGAGGCAGTAGAAGATGTCCACCAGCCGCATGATCAGCATATCCACCCAGCCGCCGTAATAGCCGGCCAGCCCGCCCATGATGATGCCCAGGAAGGATTCCAGGAAGACCACCACGAAGCCGACCATCAGGGAGACCCGGCCGCCGTACATGATGCGGGACAGGACGTCGAAGCCGTCGCCGTCGGTGCCCAGGATATGGGCGGAGGAGGGGGCGGCGAACATGTCAATCACATAGATGACCTGATCGCAGTTCAGGACGTATTCCCCGGTGTCCATGCGGGAAATGGTGATTTCGGAGGGGGCGTAGCGCACGTTGCCATCCTCGTCCCGGGCGTATTCGCCCTCCGCCGTCTGCATGGGCAGATCATAGGACATCTGGCCCTTCTTTTCGCCCGCGGCCAACATGGCGGACACCCGGGCGGCCACGGCCTTCTTCAGATCGTAGGCCATGGTGTCGCTGCCGTTGTAGCGGCGGACGGAGAAGGGCGTCAGCTCCATATACTCGTTTCCGGCGGCGTCGGAGATGATCCAGGAGCCTCCCTCCGGGCGGATCCGCCACTCCTTCCCCTCGGCGGTAAAGGTGTCGCTCTTTCCGGCGGCCAGCATGGCGGCGACCCGCAGCTCCGTGGAGATGGTGGCGCCGGTTTCCATGGTGTCCACCGTCAGGCGGCTGAAGATCCGGGCGGGCCGGGCCTCGCCCAGGCGGTAAACCTCGAAGGCGTCCCGGTCGGCCGCCAGGGCGTAGGTTTCCTCGCCGTATTCAAAGGTGTCCTGCTTTCCGGCGGCTTCCGTCAGCGCCGCCTCAAAGCCCGCGTCCAGGGGCTCGCCGGTATAGCTGACGCCGTCCATTTCCGCGGTCAGGGCGTAGCTTTTTGCCTTGCCGCGGGTATAGGTAAAGGTCATGCCGCCCGCCTCAAAGGTGCCGCCGGCGGGATTTTCGGCGACCGCCGCCTGCACCGCCTCCAGCAGGCCCTCCACCGGCGCTGTGCCGGCGGCGTAGTCAATCTTTTTGCCGACCATGGTATAGGTGCCGATATCGGCGACCCGGTGGCCGAAGGAGCAGACGGGCGTGGTTTCCACGACGGACACCTGATAGATGTCCGGCTGCAGGCGCTCGATCAGATAGGACCGCTCCTGCCCGATTTCCAGCCGCTTTTCCGAGCCATTCGCGATCATGGACTTGATCCGGGAATTCATCGCGTTGGCCACCGAGCGCTCCACCTCCTGGGAGGGATCCAGATCGAACCCCAGGTAGGCGGTGTTTTCCTTGGCCATGGCGTAATTGACGTTCTGGGTGTCGTATTTATAGAAGATCTGCTTCTGGCCGTAGGGATAGAACAGGGGGCCGATGAAGGAGAAGACGAACATGGCGATCAGCAGGATCGAGCCGAAGACCGCCAGGCGGTTGCGGATAAAGCGCTTGAAAACCCGCCGGCCGGGGGAAAGAACCTTGACCCGGGACAGATCGTCCAGGGTGACCTTCTTGTCGCCGCTCTGCTGCCGGGCGGCCCGCTTTTTCAGGGCGTCGTTCAGATTATAGGTGCTCATGCTTTCCCTCCTTTCTCAGCTCAGCCGGACCCGGGGATCCACCACCGCGTAGAGCAGGTCCGAAATCAGATTGCCCAGCAGCGTCAGGATCGACAGGAAGGACAGATAGAACATAATGAAGGGAATATCCGCCTGGGTCATGGAGGTATAGGAGGCGTAGCCGATGCCCCGGATGGAGAAGAGGGTCTCCGTAATCAGGGCGCCGGAGAAGAGCCCCGGCAGGCTGCCGCCGAGCATCGTGACCAGGGGGATCAGGGTGTTGCGGAAGGCGTGATAGTTGATGACCTTCTTTTCCGGCACGCCCTTGGCCCGGGCGGTGCGGATATAGTCGGCGTTGAGCACTTCCAGCATATTGGTACGGGTGTAGCGCATGAGGCCGCCGATGCTGATGACCACCAGGGTAATCAGCGGCAGGACGAAATGCTTGGCCACATCCAGGATTTTTCCAAATTCAGAGAGCTGCATGTAGTAGCGGCTCTGCATGCCCGTCAGGTCGAACCACCCCAGCTGGACCGAGAAAACGTATTTCAGGATCGTCGCCAGGAAGAAGGTGGGCATGGAAATGCAGATCATGGCGACCACGGTGGTGAAATAATCCGTGAAGCCGTACTGATGCTTCGCGGCGGTGATCCCCAGGGGAATGGCGATCAGGATTTCCAGGATAAAGGAGGCCAGGCCCAGGGCGAAGCTGTACCAGACCGTGTTGTGGAATTCCTGCGTGACGGGAATGGTCCAGGCCCAGCTGTCGCCCCAGTTGCCCTGGACGGCGTTGCCAAGCCAGACAAAATACCCCTCAATCACGCCCTTGTCCATGCCGTATTGGGCATTCAGATCCGCGAGCCATTCGGCGTAGCTTTTGGTGGCTCCCGGACGGGAGGCCAGTTCGCGCGCCTTGGTTTCAACGAAGCCCATGGGCATGTTGTACATCAGCGTATAGACCAGAAACATGACGAAGAACAGGATGATAACGCTGTATAGCAGGCGCTTGAGCGTATATTTCAGCATGGCGAAACCAACTTTCTGGCGGGAGGATCGGAGGCCTCCCGGATAATCGTCGCGGCCCAGGCTGCCCGGCCGCGGGGGAGAAAAAAGGAAAGGCACGGACAGGATCCTATCCGCGCGGAAACGCTTTTTCCGGTTTCCGGGAACGCTCCCCGCCGCCCCGGAAGGACGGCGGGGAGCCCCTTTGGCTTTCAGAAGGGAAAGATTACTTCAGCTTCATGGTTTCGATTTCCGCGTACCAGCCCCAGTAGGGAGTCATGTTCTGGGGGATGGTGGAGATATCGATCCGCTCGGAGGAGAAGACGGTGCAGTCCTTGCGCTGATACAGCGGCAGCTCGCAGCCCCAGTCGAGGATGATTTCCATCGCGTTCTTGTAGATGGACTTGCGCTCCTCGGTGTCGGCGCTGGAACGGCCGGCCACGATCAGCTCATCCAGGGCGGGGTCGTCCACGGAGTAGTGGTTGGAGTTGGTGCCCTTGCCATGGGCGTTGGCGCTGGAATAGACCTGGGTCATATCCGGATCCACGCTGGCCTGCCAGGCGGCGGCCCACATCATGGCGGTGTTGGATTCGAGGGCGTTGTTCCACACGGAGGTGCCCACATCGTTGACCTGCAGGGTGATGCCCATGCCGGCCAGCACTTCGGAGGCCTTCACGGCGATGCCGTAGGCGGGGTGATCCTGCTCGCCCTGGCCGGGGATCATGACTTCGTAGGTCTGGGGCACGTCGGTGAACTTGCCGGTCGCCTCGTCCCAGGTGAAGCCGGCAGCCTTGAAGTAGCCGATGGCGGCGAGCCGGGCGGCTTCGAAGCGCTGCTCCTCGTTCATGGAGGCGTCATAGATGGGCTTGCCGTCCACATCCACGGAATAGGCGTTGCGATAGCCTTCGTCCGCGGGCTTGGGGGCGGCCCAGGAGGTGTTGGAGATGGGGTACTGGATAACGGAGGCGCGGTCGCCGTAATAGGAGTTGATGACCGTGTCACGATAGACGGCGAAGAGGGTCATGAAGCCCTTGCGCAGCGCCTTGGACTGGGCGGAGGCGGGCTGGCCGCCGATGTTGACCAGGTCGGCGTTGATGCCCAGGTAGCCGTAGCCGCGATAGTCGACCAGCTCGGTGGTCAGGGTGTCGCCGACCAGCTCGCCGTTGGCGTTGCCGTCCTTGATGGCCTTGACGGTCTGATCGTTGATGGAGGGAGCGGCGAGGTCGAAGGTTCCGGTCAGGATGCCGGGGACATAGTCGGAATCAACGCTTTCCTGCATCAGCAGGGTCTTGATGGCGGGAGCACCCTTGAAATATTTCTCGTTGGCCTGCAGGGTCACCACGCCGTTGGCGTATCCCTGATAGACGAAGGGGCCGGCACCCAGGGGCTGGGTGTTCTTGGCCTTGACGCCGGACAGATCGCCCTTCACAAAGCCGAACTTGTTGTTGTCATAGTCATAGAGGGCCTTGTCGCCATAATAATGCAGGGGAGCCACATAGATGCTCATTTCATAGATGGCGGTGGCGTCGAACTTGGTCATATGGACCGTCATGGTGTAGTCGCCGGTCTTCTTGATGCCGGCGATGTTGGCGGCGCCTTCCCCGGTCTGCACGCCGACTTCATACTCGGCGCCCAGGGCGGCGATGGTCAGGCCCAGCCGGTTGGAGCCGGCGGATTCGGTGGCTTCCGCTTCCTCCACGGAGGGATAGGCGGCGACGATGGCCTTCCAGAAATCATCGGTCGTGGCGCCTTCTTCCAGCGTGAAGCCCCAGTTGGCGGCGCAGGCGGCGACGGAATCACCGGCGGCGTTGTAGCCGTTGGCGATGCAGTAATCCACGATTTCCTGCGCGAAGGCGGCGCCGGCCTTGTTGTCATAGAAATCCCAGAAGGCGTCGTACTGCGCCTGGGTATAGAGATCGTTGGCCACATAGCCCTCGCCCTTGCCGTCGGCAAAGATCTTGTTGCCGCGGGAGGACATGCCGGACCGATAGGCTTCCATGCCTTCGATGGGCAGGGCGTAGAAGGTGGAGGATCCGTCATAGGTCGGATCGCACAGCACATAGATGCTGAAGATCACGTCGTCAATGGTGGCGGGGGTCCCGTCGGAGAAGACGATGTCATTCCGCATGGTCAGGTTATAGTCGACGGAGCCGTCGGCATTGGTGACCACTTCCACGTCGCCGGCGCCGGTATAGGTGTAATCGGTGCCGTCATAGCTGACGGTCTGGCCCTTGCTGCCGTTGTTCATGATGGCGCCGCCCCGGTCCGCGGCCAGCAGGACGATCTGGGTCAGGTCGACGACTTCCCTGTCGTAGACGGTGGTGTTAAAGAAGGGACTGAACTTCTGCCCGAAGGTGGAGGTGGCGTAGACCATCGTTCCTTCAGCGCGCTCGGCGGGCGCGTCTTCCGCGACGGAGACGGCGGACATGGTAAACACCATGGCCAGGGCCATGACCAGCGCGAAAATCCGGTTCATTTTGCTCATGGGATTTCCTCCTTATGGAATAATATTTTATCAGGCGCGTAAGCGTCCAATAATCGAAAAGAAAAGCGGAACGCAGGAAGCGCATCGCCGCGGCGGAAGGAAAGCGCTTTATCCGCGGGGGCCGACGGGCGATTCACCGGCAGACTCCGGTGGGTTTTCCGCGGGAAGCGCATCACCGGCGGGTTCGGGCCGCTGCTCCGAGGGAGACGCGTTATCGGCGGCATCCGGCGGGCTCTCCGCGGGAGGCTCTTCATCGGCGGTTTCCGGCGGCTGCTGCGCAGAAGGGGCTTCGGCGCCATTTTCCGGATCCTCCGCGGGCAGGGCCCGGCACCGGAGGGCCGCCCGCTGCCGCCTCAGAAAGACGCCGCAGAAGACGAGCAGCGCGGCGCACAGGGCAAAGATCAGATCCCCCGCCATCAGGGAAACGCCCCGCAGCAGGGAGATTCCTTCCCCGATGAGCGCCGCCGCCGGCAGGGCCGACAGAAAGAAGCAGCAGGCGGGGAGACGGTTTTCCAGCCGGTCCGCGTGCCGATGCTCCAGGGGGCCGCGGCGGAGGCGGATTTCCGCCAGCAGGGCCGTCGCCAGCCCCAGAGGCAGGGCGGAGAAGATGAAGGGATAGGAGACGTAGAAGGTTTTCGCCGCGGCGGAGAGGGGCAGAAGCGCTCCCAGATAGGCCGCCCAGCCCAGAGCGCATCCGAGAAGGGACAGCCGCAAAGCCCGGGATACCTCCCCGGGGGCACGCAGAAAAGCGTAGGCAGGCCCGATATATTCAGATCCGACACGAATGCGCCCCCGCTCGTCCACATCCTCTACCAGGCGGTAGTCCTTCACATACCTGTTTCTCGCCAAATCATCGCCGCCTTCGAAACGGGAAAAGTCTTATATTTATTATATATGGTTTCACTTTTTCCGTCAAGGAAATCCCCTTACACGTTGATTTCCGCGGAGCCGGTGGCCGTTTCCGCCAGCAGGGGCCGGAGGGATTCCAGATACCGCTCCACCTGCTGGGTGCAGCGCCCGATATAGTTTTCGGGAATCAGCCGGGCGCGGATTTCCTCCCCGGTCACGGGGAAGGCGGGATCCTTTTCCAGCAGCTCCGGCAGGACGCAGTCCTCGCCCTCCTTCATGCGGGCGGTGGCCTCCATGGCGCAGCGGCGGATGGCCTCGTGGGCCTGCTGCCGGTCGGCGCCGCGCTTGACGGCGTCCATCATCAGGTTTTCGGTGGCCAGGAAGGGCAGGTATTCCATCAGGGCCCTCCGGACGATCTTCTCGTTGACCCGCAGGCCGCCGGTCACGTTGCGGGCCAGGCGCAGCACCGCGTCGGCGCAGAGGAAGCCCTCCGGCAGGGAGATCCGCCGGTTGGCGGAATCATCCAGGGTGCGCTCCAGCCACTGGGTGGAGGCGGTCATGGCGGCGTTCAGGGAATCCGCCATCAGATAGCGGCTCAGGGAGCAGATCCGCTCGCAGCGCATGGGGTTGCGCTTATAGGGCATGGCTGAGGAGCCGATCTGATGATCCTCGAAGGGCTCCTCCACCTGCCGGTCATGCTGCAGGAGGCGCAGATCCTCGGCCATGCGGTACAGGCTCTGGCCGATGGCACTCAGGCAGGAAAGAATCCGGCTGTCCAGCTTCCTTGGATAGGTCTGGCCGCAGACGTCAAAGAGCCGCGGGAAGCCGAAGCGGTCCCGCAGGCGCCGGTTCAGCTCCTCGACCTTTTCCCCGTCGCCCTCAAAGAGCTCCAGGAGGCTGGCCTCGCTCCCCGTGGCGCCCCGGCAGCCCAGGAAGGGAATATGGGCCAGGACGAAATCCAGCTCCTCCAGATCCGCCGCCAGATCCTGCAGCCAGAGGGCGGCGCGCTTCCCCACGGTGACCGGCTGGGCCGGCTGATAATGGGTGTAGCCGAGGGTGGGGAGGGCCTTGTATTTGTCCGCGAAGGCGGCCAGATTCGCCATGACGCCCAGCAGCTCCCCGCGGAGATACCGCAGGGCGTCCCGATAGAGGATCAGATCCGCGTTATCGGTCACATAGCAGCTGGTGGCCCCCAGATGAATGATGCCGGCGGCTTCCGGCGCCGCCAGGCCGTAGGCGTGGACGTGGGCCATAACGTCATGGCGGACTTCCTTTTCCCGGGCCGCGGCGGCGTCAAAATCGATGTTGTCAATTTCCCTCTCCAGGGCCGCCACCTGGCTCTCCGAAACGGGCAGCCCCAGCTCGCTTTCCGCCCGGGCCAGCTCCGTCCACAGGCGGCGCCAGGTCCGGATGCGGGTGCGGGCGGAGAAGAGCGAAAGCATATAGGGGGAGGCGTAGCGGGAGGAAAGGGGGGATTCGTAGCGGTCGTACATGGCTTTTCCTTTCTTTGATGGCTCGCGGAGGACGCGGACGTTCCGAGGGCGCGCGGGATGGGGCCGGTCAGGACCGTCCGACGCTGCGCGCACCTTCCGGCGCCCGCCTTACTTCTGGCGGAGGATGCAGGCGTCCCGGTCCGCTCCGACGGAGACGTAGGTGATGGGGCAGCCGATCGCCCGCTCGATCATCTCGACATAGTTCCGGGCGGCGGCGGGCAGATCCTCCCATTTCCGCGCGGCGGAGATATCCTCCCGCCATCCGGGCATGGTGGTCATCACGGGCTTGCAGTCCTTCAGGCGGGTGGGGAAGGGGAAATCGTCGATTTCCTTTCCGTCCAGCTCATACCGGGCGCAGACGGGGATTTCCGCCAGATCGCTCAGCACGTCCAGCTTGGTCAGGGCGATGCCCGTCGCGCCCTGCACCTCCACGCCGTAGCGGGTGGCGACCAGGTCGATCGGGCCCACCCGGCGGGGACGCCCGGTTTTCGCGCCATATTCATTGCCGGCGGTGCGCAGCCGCTCGGCCTCCTCCCCGAACATCTCGCAGACGAAGGGCCCCTCGCCCACGCAGGTCGAATAGGCCTTGACCACGCCGATTACCTCGTCCACCTTCGCGGAGGGGATGCCGGAGCCCACCGGGGCAAAGGCCGCGATGGTGTTGGAGGAGGTGGTATAGGGCACGATGCCGTAGTCCAGATCCCGCAGGGCGCCCAGCTGGGCCTCAAAGAGGAAGCGCTTGCCGTCCTTCTGGGCCTCCCGCAGGAAGGAGGTGGTATCGCAGACGAAGGGCAGGATCTTCTCCCCCCATTCCTGCAGCCAGGCCAGCAGGTGCTCCGGGGTTTCGGCCGCGGCGCCGTAGACGCCGGTCAGGGTCAGGTTTTTCCACTCCAGCAGCTGCATCGCGTGCTCCCGCAGGGCGTGGGGATCCCGCAGCTCGCCGGCCAGGAGGGTCTTTTTCTGATACTTGTCGGAATAGAAGGGGGCGATTCCCTGGCGGGTGGAGCCGTACTTTTTGTCCTTCAGCCGGGCCTCCTCCAGCCCGTCCAGCAGCCGGTGCCAGGGGAGCAGGAGGGAGGCCCGCTCGCTGATCTTCAGGTTTTCCGGCGTGATGGGGACGCCCTGGGCGCGCACCTGCTGAATCTCGGTCCAGAGGTTTTCCGGATCCAGGGCCACGCCGCTGCCCAGCACGTTGACCACGCCCGGACGGAAGATGCCGGAGGGCAGCAGATGCAGGGCGAATTTCCCGTATTCGTTGATGACGGTATGGCCGGCGTTGCCGCCGCCCTGATAGCGGATCACCACGTCATAGCGGCTGGTCAGCAGGTCGACCATGCGGCCCTTGCCCTCGTCGCCCCAGTTGATGCCGACAATCGCGCAATTGGACATATTCCGGATGCCTCCTTTATCACGTTCCGGCCTCTGGCCGGGGATCAGTATTCGATGGTTGCCTCGTAAACCTGGGCGACGCCGCCCCGGAGGGAGACGCGCCCGCCCTCATAGCGGACATAGAGGTTGCCGCCGGGCACCTGCACCTGGACATCGGTGCCCTCCCGGCAGTATCCGTTAACCACCGCCGCCGCCACCGCCGCGCACGCGCCGGTGCCGCAGGCCATGGTTTCCCCGCTGCCCCGCTCCCAGCAGCGCATGCGCAGGGTCGTCGGGTTCACGACCCGGACGAATTCCGTGTTCACCCGGTTGGGGAAGAGTTTCGAATGCTCGAACTGGGGGCCGATATGGGCCAGATCCAGCAGGTCCGGCTGATCGGTAAAGACCACGCAGTGGGGGTTGCCGACCGACAGGCAGGTGACCCGGTAATGCTGCAGCTCGATGGCCGTCCGGGTCCGGTTGGGACCGCCGATCTGGATCGAAACGTCGACCGCCGGGTTTTTGTCCACCAGCACCGGCACCGCCGCCGGGGAGAAGTCCACCGGGCCCATGTCCACCGTAACCGACTGGACATGGCCGAAGCGCTTGACGGTTTTCAGCCGGCTGACGCCGCCGGCCGTCTCGATGGCGATTTCCTCGCCGGAAACCAGCCCCCGGTCGCTCAGATACCGGGCGGCGCAGCGGATGGCGTTGCCCCCGGTGACGCCCTCGGTGCCGTCCCGGTTAAAGAGGCGGAGCCGCGCGTCGGCCCGGTCGGAGGGCAGGATCAGGGCCAGCCCCTCGGCACCGGGGCCGAAATGGTTTTCGCACAGGCGGACGGCGAGGGACTCGATGCCCTGGATGGGCTCCCGCATGCCGTCCACGACGATGTAGTCGTTGCCCGTGGCCTGCATCTTGACAAAGTGCAGGGTCTGGCGGGAGGCGCGCATGTGGTTGAGGTCCACCAGCTCCGTGCTTTTTTCGGAATAGCGGCTCAGGAGCGTGTCCGCCAGGGCCCGGGCCGTATCCAGCGAGGTCAGGCAGGGAATGCCCAGGGCCAGGGCCCGCCGGTGCAGCGCGATATAATCCTGGACCGTGTCATCCAGCAGGGCGCCGGTATAGATGATGTACTGCACCTGGCCGCTTTCCAGCAGGTCGAAGGCGTGGTCGCTCTCCCGGATGCCCGCCACCGGCCGCACAGGGATGCCCATGCGGGAGATGGTTTCCGCGGTTCCCTGGGTGGCGTAGAGGGCGCAGTGGAGATCATAGAAGCGGCGGGCCACCTCGATGACTTCGGGATAGTCGTATTCCGCCACGGAGAGGAACACGCCCGCCTCGTCCTCCGCCTCGGTTACGCGCATGCCGGCGGCGGTCAGCCCCTTGAACAGGGCCTCGCTGACGTTCTTGCCGATGCCCAGCACCTCGCCGGTGGATTTCATTTCCGGTCCCAGATAGGCATTGGCGTCGGAGAGCTTCTCGAAGGAGAAGACCGGCACCTTGACGGCGGAATAGGGCGGGGGCGTGCGCAGCCCGGTTCCGAAGCCCAGGGAGGCCAGGGGCTGCCCCAGCATGACCCGGGCCGCCAGATCCACCATCGGCACGCCGGTTACCTTGCTGATATATGGCACGGTACGGGAGGCGCGGGGGTTGACCTCGATGACGTAGAGCTCCCCGTGGAACACCAGATACTGGATGTTGACCAGCCCGCGAGTCCCCAGGGCCAGGGCCAGCTTTTCGCTGGCGGCTACCACCGTGTCCATCATGTGGTCGTCCAGGGTATAGGGCGGATAGACGGCGATGGAATCCCCGCTGTGGACGCCGGCACGCTCGACATGCTGCATGATGCCGGGAATCAGCACGTCCTTCCCGTCGGAGATGACGTCCACCTCCAGCTCGATGCCGGGCATATACTGATCCACCAGCACCGGGTTTTCGATGCCGTGGGCCAGGATACGGTTCATATACGTGACCACGTCCGCGTCCCGGTGGGCGATGGTCATGTTCTGGCCGCCGATGACGTAGCTGGGCCGCAGCAGCACCGGATAGCCCAGCCGCTCCGCCGCCGCCAGGGCCTCCTCCAGGGTCAGGACGGATTCCCCCTTGGGCCGGCGGATGCCGAAGCGCTCCAGCAGCGCGTCGAAGCGGGAGCGGTCCTCCGCCAGGTCGATGCCGTCGGCGCTGGTTCCCAGGATGCGGATGCCCCGCCGGTCCAGCGCTTGCACGAGGCGGATGGCGGTCTGCCCGCCGAAGGCCACAACCACGCCCTCCGGCTTTTCCGCCTCGATGACCCGGAGCACGTCCTCCTCCGTCAGGGGCTCGAAATACAGCCGATCGGCGGTGTCATAGTCGGTGGAGACGGTTTCCGGGTTATTGTTGACGATGACCACGTCATAGCCCAGATCCCGCAGGGTCCACACGCAGTGGACCGAGGAATAGTCAAATTCGATGCCCTGGCCGATGCGGATGGGGCCGGAGCCCAGCACCAGCATGACCGGGCGGCCGCTGCGGGGGAAGAGGGCCGATTCGTCCGCCCCCTCCTCGAAGGTGCCGTAGAAATACGGGGTCTCAGCGTCAAATTCCGCCGCGCAGGTATCCACCATCCGGTAGGAACAGGCCGCCCGGGGCAGCTCCTGCCGGCCGCTGAGCCGGCGCAGGGCGGCGTCGGGATAGCCCAGGCGCTTGCCCCGGAAATACTGCTCATCCGTCAGGCCGCCGGCGATTTCCGCCTCGAAATCCGCCAGGCGCTTCATCTTCCAGAGGAAGAAGGGGTCGATGCGAGTGATTTCATGGATCTTTTCCACCGGGATCCCCGCCTTCAGGGCCTCAAAGACCGTAAACAGCCGGTGGTCGTCCGCCCGGGCGAGCCGCTCCTCCAGGGGAGCGTCGTCTCCCGCGGCGCGGTTCAGGGTGTCCATCCCGATTTCCGCTCCGCGCACGGCCTTCATCAGGGCCATTTCGAAGGTGGGCCCGATGGCCATGACCTCGCCCGTAGCCTTCATCTGGGTCCCCAGGATCCGGGAGGCGGAGGCAAACTTGTCGAAGGGCCACTTGGGCATCTTGACGACCACGTAATCCAGCGTGGGCTCGAAGCAGGCGCAGGTCTTCCCCGTAACCTCGTTTTTGATCTCGTCCAGCGTATAGCCCAGGGCGATCCGCGTCGCCACCTTGGCGATGGGGTAGCCGGTGGCCTTGCTGGCCAGGGCGGAGGAGCGGGACACCCGGGGGTTCACCTCGATGACCGCGTATTCAAAGCTGTCGGGATGCAGGGCAAACTGGCAGTTGCAGCCTCCCACGATCCCCAGGGCGGAGATGATCTCCAGGGAGGCGGAGCGGAGCATCTGGTATTCCTTGTCGGAAAGGGTCAGGGCCGGGGCCACGACCACGGAATCCCCGGTATGGATGCCGACGGGATCCACGTTTTCCATGCTGCAGACGGCGATGACGTTGCCGGCCGCGTCCCGCATGACCTCGAACTCGATTTCCTTCCATCCCGCCACGGACCGCTCGATGAGCACCTGGGTAATGGGGGAGAGCTTCAGGCCGTTTTCCGCGATCTCCCGCAGGGCGTGCTCGTTGGCCGCGCTGCCGCCGCCGGCGCCGCCCAGGGTATAGGCGGGGCGCACGATGACGGGGTATCCGATGTCCCGGGCGATGGCGACGGCCTCCTCGACAGAAGTGGCGATGCCGGAGGGAATGACCGGCTGGCCGATGCTTTCCATCGTTTCCTTAAAGAGCTTCCGGTCCTCGGCCTTCTCGATGGCCTCGGCGTTGACCCCGATGAGGCGGACGCCGGTCTTCTCCAGAAAGCCCTCCTGCCGCAGCTTCATGGCCAGGGTCAGGGCCGTCTGGCCCCCCAGGCCCGCCAGCAGGCTGTCGGGGCGCTCCTTCTCGATGATCCGCTTCAGGGTCGGCACCGTCAGGGGCTCCAGGTAAATCTCGTCCGCCAGGGCCTGATCGGTCATGATGGTGGCGGGATTGGAATTGATCAGCGCCACCTGGACGCCTTCCTGTTTCAGCACGCGGCAGGCCTGGGCGCCGGCGTAGTCAAACTCGGCCGCCTGCCCGATGACGATGGGGCCGGAGCCGATCATCAGCACCTTCCGGATCCGTTCATCCTTCGGCATGGTTTTTCCCCTCCCTGTTCTCGTCCATCATGGCGCAGAAGCGGTCGAAAAGGAACCCGGTGTCCCGGGGGCCGGCGCAGGCCTCGGGATGGAACTGGGTGGTAAAGGCGCGCAGGGCGGGATAGTCGATGCCCTCGCAGCTGCCGTCGTTGGCGTTCACAAACCGGACGGCACCCGTGGGGAGGGAATCGGACACCACCGCGTAGCCGTGGTTCTGGCTGGTAATCCACGTCCGACCGGTTTGCAGATCCCGGACGGGCTGATTGGCGCCCCGGTGGCCAAATTTCATTTTTTCGGTTTTTCCGCCGGCGGCCAGGGCCGTCAGCTGGTGCCCCAGGCAGATGCCGAAGAGGGGCACGGCGCCCAGCAGCTTTCGGATCTGGGCGATGCAGAAGGTATTCTCGGCCGGATCCCCGGGGCCGTTGGAGAGCATGACGCCGTCGGGCTTCGCCGCCAGAATGGCTTCCGCCGGGGTTTCGGCCGGGAAAACCGTGACCTCGCAGCCGCGCCGGGCCAGCTCCCTGAGGATGTTCCGCTTCGCGCCGTAATCCAGCAGGGCGACGGCGTATTTCCGTTTTCCTTCGGCAGGAAAAACCCAGGGGGCCGCGCAGGTCACCTCCCGCACCACGCCCGTCACCCGGTAGGCCCCGATCGCGGAGAGATCCTTCGGGGGCTCCCGGCAGATCATGGCGTTGACAACGCCCTTTTCCCGGATCAGCCGGGTTACCGCCCGGGTGTCCACGCCGCAGAGGCCGGGAATCCCCTGTTCCCGGAGGTAATCCTCCAGGCGGCCCTCGCAGCGGAAATTGCTGGGATGGTCGCAGGCCTCGTGCACCACGTAGCCTCGGACGGCGCTCTTTCCCTCAAAATCGGAGGGGATGACGCCGTAATTCCCGATCATGGGAAAGGTCTGCAAAACGATCTGGCCGGCATAGCTGGGATCCGTCAGGGTTTCCAGATATCCGACCATCCCCGTCGTAAAAACCAGCTCCCCCAGGGCTTCCGGCGGAGCGCCGAAGCTGTATCCCGGGAAAACCGTTCCGTCCTCCAGCGCCAGAAAGGCTTTTTCCATAGGGTCCTCCTTCCGCGGGCTTGCGATGGCATAAAAAACAGCACCCTGTCCTTGCGGTGCTGCCGGCTGGGTTCCGATGCAGGGCGGCTTACTCCATACGGCCCTTCCTCGCCGGCTTCGTCGTCCACAACCGGAGATGATCGTAGCATAAAAGCGCCGCCATTGCAAGGCTGGAATGCTTTTTTTCTGTATCCCTTCCGGCCAGGCGGTCCGGGAGAATCGGGGAGGACGGCTCCGCCTGCGGCCGGAAAGGATCGGGGCGGACGGCTCCGCCGATGGCTGAAAAAAAGATTCCCGGAGAGAAAAGCCCCCCGGGAATCCCACTTTGCTTTTTATCCCTTCGCCACCATGCCCAGCAGCTTCCGGCTCCGCTCCAGGAAGGCGGTGATTTCCTCCGCCTCCAGGGGCTGGGCGGCCATCCGGGCCAGATCGTAGACCTGATGGCAGAGCATCTTTGTCGTCTCGTCCTCCGGATCGCGAGCGGCCAGGGCCTGGACGGTTTCGTTCCGCCGGTTCAGCACCAGGGTGAAACGGTCCGGCATGGGGAAGCGCTCCCCGTAAATCCGGCTCATTTCCTTATACCGGCGCATCTGCTCGTCCTCGGTTACCATGGCGGTCATCTCCGCGTCGCCCAGGGACGCCAGCTTGACCTCCAGCTCCGGCTGCTCCAGGGCGCCCCGGAACAGATCCCGCAGCTTCTCCTCGTCCAGCTCCTTGCCTTCCTCGGATTCCTCCTTCAGGCCGTCGATGTCCGCGTCGACCCGGGCGAAGGTCACCCGATCCTCCTCCTTGCCCTGATATTCCAGGAAGGACATGAAGTTGCCGTCGATCAGGGTGCTCATCACGGCCACGTCGATCCCCCGGTCGGTATAGAGCTTGACGGAGGCGGCCTGGCGCTTCTCGTCGTTGGTGTAGTAAATCTTCTTTTCCGTCTTTTCGAAGTTGGCGGTCTTATACTCCTCGATGGTGGCGTATTTGCCGTCGGTCTTCTTCATCAGCAGGGAGCCCTTGACCTGATCGAAGAACTTGCTGTCCTTGATGCAGCCGTATTTGACGAAGGGGGCGATGTCGTCCCAGTATCCCTCGTAGGTCTCCCGCTCCGTCTTCATCAGGGAATTCAGCTTGTCGGCCACCTTCTTGGTAATATGGGCGCTGATCTTCTGGACATAGCCGTCGTTCTGCAGGAAGGAGCGGCTGACGTTCAGGGGCAGGTCGGGGCAGTCGATGACGCCCTTGAGCAGCATCAGGAACTCGGGGATGACTTCCTTAATGTTATCCGCCACGAAGACCTGGCCGGAGAAGAGCTTGATCTGCCCCTCGTGGGTGCCGAAATCGTTCTTCAGCTTCGGGAAGAACAGGATGCCCTTGAGGTTGAAGGGGTAGTCCACGTTCAGATGGATCCAGAACAGGGGATCCTCGAAGTCCATGAACACCCGGTGATAAAATTCCTTGTACTCCTCCTCCTTGCAGGACGCCGGCTTGCGCAGCCACAGGGGATCGGTGTCGTTGATCTTCTCTGGCTTTGGCAGCTCCATGACTTTCTCGGTCTTCGGCGTCCCGTCCTCGTTCTTCTCGTCGCCCACGGGCACCTCTTTTTCCACGGGCTTGGCGTTCGCGTCCTCCAGCATGATGGGATAGGCCATGAAGCCGCAGTAGCGCTTCAGCACCTCCCGGACCCGGTAGGTCTCCAGGAAATCCTTTTCTTCCTTTGTAATATGCAGGATGATGTCCGTCCCGTGGGTCTTGCGGCTGCCCTGGCTGATTTCAAAGCCCATGCCGTCCTCGGACACCCAGTGCACGGGCTCGGAACCCTCCTGGCAGCTGAGGGTTTCGATCTCCACCTTCTCGCTGACCATAAAGACGGAATAGAAGCCCAGGCCGAAATGCCCGATGATGTCGGCCTTTTCTTCCTTCTTCCCGTCCTCGAACTGCTTCATGAATTCCGCCGCGCCCGAGAAGGCCACCTGGTTGATGTATTTCCGGACCTCCTCGGCCGTCATGCCGATGCCCGTGTCGGAAATCCGGATGGTCTTCTTCTTTTTGTCCACCGTCACCGTAACCTGCATTTCCTCGCCGCTGTCGGGGCGGAGCATGCGGAACTTGGTAATCGCGTCGCAGGCGTTGGAAACCGTCTCCCGCAGAAAAATGTCCTTATCGGAATACAGCCACCGCTTGATGACCGGCATAATATTCTGGGCATCGATGGATACGCTGCCTTTTTCCTGTTCAATCGCCATGTCTTTTCCCTCCTGATTCTTTGCTTTCCCGGCCGGAAAACGGGGGCGCTTTCCGGCTCCGGGAGGTATTGTAACACCCCGCGGAGGGAAATGCAAGAAAAATTTAGCACTCGACAAATGCGAGTGCTAACAAAACGGGCTTCAGGGCAGCCCGGGCATGGACCGGGGGCAGATCGCGTTCCGGCGGGCCCTCGCCAGCGCGCCCGGCAGGGAGCGGAGGCGCATGCGTTTGCGGGGCTCCGGCTGCGCTTCATCGGAAAAGAAATCTCAGGGCAGTCCCGGCAGGGTGCCGTTGATCATGGGATTGGTGGAATCGACGCCGGTATACACCTCCGGGAAGAGCCCGTGGGTGGAGGCCGGTTCGCCCGCCAGGGTCAGATGGGACAGGTCCCCGATCCGGGCGGCGCGGAAAATCACCTCGCCCTTCACCCGCTCCTCCGTGACCACCTCGGTCAGCGAGGTGGGCAGGCACATCGCGTGATGCCAGTAGATCATGGGCGACACGCCCGTCAGATAGCCCAGCACCGCCATGGACAGGCCGAAATGGCAAAAGAGGGCGATCGTGTCCGGCCGGTTGTTCTCCGCCTTCCAGACCGGCCCGTCCTTCCGGAAGCCGTATCGGGCCAGCAGGGCGTCCACCCCCGCCTTCGTTTCCTCCCAGACCTCCCGGGCATCGCTGCCGGCAAAGAGGGGAATGTCCGGCCAGTTTTCCGGATCCGCCGCCCCGGGATACTGGGCCAGCAGCCGGGGCATCCGGTCCCAGAGGATCCGCATCTCCCCCGTCAGCGGATCCAGATGCCGGGCGCGGAATTCCTGCAGCCAGGGCAGCTCCTCGGCCTCCCGCCCAGTCGCCCGAAGGCTGTATTCCGCCGTCTGCCGGGCCCGCCGCAGGGGGGAGACGTAGATATCCTTTACCTGCTGGCGGCGGAACCAGCGGCTGAAAAGCTCCGCTTCCTCCCGCCCCTTGGAGGTCAGGCAGTCGCGCTCATAATCGGGTTCCCCGTGCCGAATCATCCAGATTTTCATGCGATTCCTCCCTTGTTTCGTTTCCGCCCTTGCTTCCGCCCGGGTTATTCTCCGCCCCGGCGCCGCCCGGAGGCCGTGCCCGCGGCGCCCCTGCTTTTCCTCTCCCTTACGACTCCACCAGATGGATGGCGCGGATGTCCGCTTCCTCCGGGGTCATATAGGCCGTTTTCTGATGCGTATAGATCACCTTTCCTGGCGCCGCGCCGGAGGGCTTTTTCACATAGCGCCTTCTCGTATAATCGATGGGTACCAGGGAACTGCGCTGCCCCTTGCTGTACCAGGCGGCCAGCAGCGCCGCCTGCTTCAGGGTGTCCGGCGGAATATCCCCCTCCCGGCGGATGATGACGTGGCTGCCGGGCATGTCCTTGGCGTGGAGCCACATTTCGTCCGGCCGGGCCGCCAGGGTCAGCCGGTCGTTCTGCACCGCGTTTTTGCCCACCAGGATCTCGATTCCGTCGGAGGAGAGATATCGGAAGGGTTTGCTCCCGGGAAGGCTCCGCTGCTGCCGCCGGTTGGAAACCTTCTTCATATATCCCGCCCGGACCAGCTCGCCGCGGATCTCCTCCAGCTCGCTTTCGCCCACGCATTTGCCCACGTCCAGCAGCATGCCCTCCAGAAAGTCCAGCTCCCGCAGGGTGTTTTCCTTCTGCTCGGCCGCGGTCTGCCGGGCGGAGCGGGCCTTCTGGTACTTTTTGAAATACCGCTGGGCGTTCTGGCTGGGGGTCAGGCGGATGTCCAGGGGAATGGTGATGGATCCGCCCTCGGGATCATACCAGTTGGGCAGCACCGCCTCCGCCGCGCCCTTTTCCAGGGTATAAAGGTTGGCGTTGAGCACCTCGCCCATGATCCGGTATTCCTCCATGCGGGCCGCCCCGGCCAGCTCATCCTCCTGCAGGGCCAGCTTCTTTTCGCATCGCTCGATCCGGCCTTTGAGCAGATGCACCATGGAGGCGCTTTTCTGCCGCAGGCGGTCCTGCTGATCCCGGACGCCGTAGAAGGCCTCCAGGGCGGCGCTGACGGAAGGGAAGGGCTTCTGCCGGTCCAGATCCCGGCTCAGGAAGGGGAAGGGAAAAACGTCCTCCGCCTCCCCACTCTCGCCGTAGAGCACCCGGGGGCTCTGCATTTCCGGCAGGCGCCCCAGAAGGCCGGCGAGCTTTTCCGCCGCCTCTTCCAGCCTCTCCGGCCAGCTTTCCCCGGGAGAGAGCACCCGGAAGGCCATCTCCCGCGCCGTCGGCAGGCTGACGCCCCGGATCGCCCCCGCCAGGGCCTTCTCGAAGGACATTCCCGAAAGCCCGGCGAGCTTTTCTGCCAGCGCCGCGACGGTGGCCTCCTCCGGCGGCAGCCGGTCCTGCGCCGGCGGATCCTGATAGATCATCCCCGGCTGCACCTGGCGTACGCGGCTCATCTCGCCGTTTACATGCCGGGCCGCCTCCAGAATCCGGCCGTCTCCATCCAGCAGCATCAGGTTGGAATGCCTGCCCATCATCTCCAGCACCAGGCGCCGGGGTTCGTGATCCCCCATCTCCCCGATGGTGTCCAGATCGACATAGACCACCCGGTCGCCCCCGATCTGGCGGACGCTCAGCACCCGCCCGCCCAGCAGCTGTTTGCGCAAAAGCATGCACAGCGCCGGCGGCTCCAGCGGGTTGGGAAAGCGGCTCCCCGTCAGGTGGCACCGGGCGTTGTTGGGCGAGGCGCACAAAAGAAGCTGCCGGTTCACGTTTCCCGCCCGGATCACCAGGATCACCGTGTCCTTTTCCGGCTGGGTAATCCGGTCCACCCGTCCGCCGGCCAGCAGTCCGTTCAGCTCCCGGGCCGCCAGCCCCACCATCAGTCCGTCCATCGGCATCTGCTCTTCGCTCCTTCCGCAGTTTCCTCCGCATCCGGGTCAGTATACCACAGGAAGGCCCTTTTGTCCTCCCGCCGGGAAAAAACACGAAGACATGCCGACCATACAATGGAATCACAGCTTTTTTACCGGGCAGAAGGCGGGCTTTTTTTCGACGGAAAGGATAACCGTTGACAGACGGCGAAGAAACCGGGAGAGCGAAAACGCTCCGGTTTTTTTCACGGAAAAAAGGGGAACGAAAAGGGCCGTCCCTCCCGTTCCGTTTACGGCCCTGCCTGTGGTATAATGCGTTTAAACTGAAAAACCGGGAGCGCCATGAGATGCTCCGGAAACAGGGGGAAAGAAAGATGAAGAAGCTGATGGCCTTGCTGACGGCGGCGCTGCTTTTGCTGATCGGAGCCGCCGCGACGGCTGAAGAAACCATTCCCCGGGAGCTGGTCGGAACCTGGAGGGGAACCGGGAAACCGAAAAACGGAGGGCCCTCCATTGATCTGACTGTCACGATCCGGGAGGACGGCTCCGGAGAATATGTTTTCATCCAGAACGGCTACCGGGAAGCCAACGAAATCCTTCTGAGCAACGAAAAGGATCAGCGCTTTACGGTCAGCCTTTCGGATACCAGCGCGCTGGGGAGCTGCGAGGGAACATGGCGGATGGAGGGGGATCTTCTGATGCTGGATATTACCTCCACCCTGCCGTCGGGCCGCAAGTACGCTTATACCGCGGAATGCCGGAAGGATCAGCCGGTGGTATTGTTCGGACAAAACGAGATTACCTATCCGGAGAAGCTGGAATATCCTTTTCTGTCGGACGGATACTGGCATTACGGTATCAGGCTGGACGGCGAGATCCTGCCCCTTCCGCACGACGCGCTGATTCCCGTGGAGGATAACAAGGATAATGAAATCCTTTATCCGGTGACGGATATCCTGGACTATTTCGGCGTCGCGTATTTCTGGAACCCGGAGCAGTTCGGAACGGAGTTTTCCACCATCGTCAACGGGATCTCCGTCTCCAGGGATCCGGAGGACGACAAATTCATGTGGTTTACCAATCAGCAGGCCGGATACGGCAACACGCTGATCCCCCGGGAGATCGACGGGGTGTTTTACGCGCCGAACTATTTCTTCGAGCATACCATCAGCGCGGTGCTGACCAAGCTTCCCAAGGGGAAGGAAGAGCAGATGCAGTATGTCAATATCGTCACCGGCGCCGCCTACGAATGGGGGGAAGGGGCCAGGGGCGAGGCAGTGATGAGGTGGAAGAAGAAGTCCTATGAAATCACCTCTCCTTCCTTTGTGGAAAATGAGCCGGTTTTCCGGCAGCCCATGCCGCGGAGCGGAGAGATTTATCACAATACGGCCTACAAGGGCCAGAAGGTTACCTTCCATATCAGGATGGATAACCTGACCGGCGGGGAGGCCGCGCTGGCAAAGATCTACGCGAAAAACGGAGACCTGGTCTCCTGCCTTTTCTTCCGCGAGTCGGGCACCCTGACGGCGCTGCTGGACGCCGGAACCTATACCGTCAAGCTGGGCACCGGAAATGAATGGTACGGCATGTATCAGACCTTCGGCCCGGAGGGAAACTACCAGGTGATGCTCTTTGACGGGGAAAAGACCGTGACCAGGCTGCAGAACAACCATGAATACACGCTGACCATCAACACATCCCGCGTGGATCCGGAGGCGGACGGCGTCGGCTCCCGGGACGTGGAGAAGGGTGAGTTCTGAGCCTTCGGCGGGGACGGCCGGCAAGGAAAAGAGCTGAATAACGCCGAATAAATAAGGAGGAAAGACCATGTCTGAAGATCGTGGTGAAAGAAGGCCCCGCCCCCGCGGAGGACGCCGTCCCCGCCGGAAGGTCTGCGCTTTCTGCGTGGATAAGATTGAATACATCGATTACAAGGATATCAACCGCCTGCGCCGTTTTACCAATGAGCGCGGCAAGATCCTGCCCCGCCGGATGAGCGGCAACTGCGCCAAGCATCAGCGCCAGCTGAGCGAGGCCATCAAGCGCGCCCGTGCCATCGCGCTGATGCCCTACACCGTGGAATAAGCTGAATAAAAGACGCAAACCACCGGAGAGCGAAAGCCCTCCGGTTTTTATTTCCCGGTTTCCCGCATTGCTGTGTCTGATGACACAGAAGCAGTTCCGGAGCTGAACGGCCCTGACGCAGAAAAAATTCCCCTTTGCGAAACGGGTTGTCTGATGCTATAATTCCTTTGAAATGAAAGGGGAGGAAACCCAACATGATAAGGAAGACGCTGATCGTTCTGATGATGATTCTGATGCTGGGAGTGACCGTGATTCCGGCGACGGGACTGGCCACAGGAGGGGATCTGGATCGCGGGATTGTTCCTGATGCTCCAACCAGAACCTCTACGGTGCGGATCGTCTGGAATGACGAGGGATACGAGCAATATCGCCCTTCCTCCGTGAAGGTTATCCAGGTATCAGGCGACATAGCCAAGGAAAGCATCAAGGTCACAGAAGAAGACGACTGGCAGTATACGATGACAGGCCTGCCCATCTACGACGGAGAGGGAAAAGAAATCGTTCACACCTGGAAGATCGAAACCGTGCCTGACGGGTATTTGAACACGAAAAAGGTGGAAGCAGCTGACTTCGTAACCGAACTGGAGCTCACATACCAGCCGCCTGTATCGTATACAGTCAGATTCATAAACGCTGACGGCACTGAATTGCAGAGGAAACAAATGGATGTCGGCACAGTACCGGTATATGCAGGTTCGACGCCGACGAAAGCTGAAGATGAAGATTTTCATTATACATTTTCAGGATGGACGGACGGAACAAAAAACTACAGAATATCAGACGAACTTCCTGCTGTGACCAAGGATGTCACCTATACCGCAACCTTCAGCGCCAATAGAAAGGCTCACTATGAAGTTATTGTAGGCGAGGGAGCAGAATACAAACAGGGATCGGATGGGACACTGACTTTTGTTTTCAAGCGCTCTGAAAATGATGAAGCTACCTTTGATCACTTCACCCGCGCGAAATATGACGGGAAAGTGTTGACAAGAGACAAGCATTATACCGCGAGCAAAGGCAGCGTGATCATCACCCTGACGGCATCCTTCCTGAAGACTCTTTCTGCGGGCGAGCACACCCTGACAGCCATGTTTGATGATTCAGATCCAGTGAACGTATCTTTTCATGTCGTGAATGTGCCGAAAACGGGTGACAGCGCCGATCTCCTGCTCTGGACCGGGACACTCCTCCTTGGCCTGGCCGGATTCGCAGCCTTCCTGTTCCGGAAAGCGCGGAAAAGATAGCTTTCTACCAGCTTTATCCAGAGACTGAAACTGGCCCTGGGGTTGGGGATGTACTCACTTGTTTCGGCATGCTCAGGGGTTTCCGGAAGAAAGGATAGGCTTTTCTCAATGACAAAACCCCGGCGAGTGCCAGGGTTTTGTCAGGGGAAGTGCTCTTTCACAAAATCAGGCCAGCTTGAACTCCTTGTAAATTCAATGAAGAACTGAAGGGAGCGTTCTTTACACGGGCCTAATACGCTTGCCGAGGATGATTATAATGGTATGTAGGCCTTATTCCATTCTATATTCATTTCTTTTTTCAGACCTTGTATACAATCATCAGTTCATCCAGGGTTTCCCGGATCCTGTGCTGTCCCTTTCGGGAGATTTTGCGATAGTCCTCAATGAGATTCTTCTCTTCTTCGGACAGATTCAGATCTGGATGCCCGAAGCCGGATTCCTTCATAGTTCTCCGATCCTGTTTTGTTTCCGTTTCCAGCACATAATCGAGAGACACATTGCAGGCTTTCGCAATCTTGACAGCATTTGTCAGATTGACCTTACCTCCGGTTTCATACCGGGCAATGGATACGATCGCTACATCACACAATTCTGCAAATTGAGCCTGAGTCAGATGAAGATTTTTCCTCAGTTCCAGAATTCTATTCATGGCATATCCCCTCCTGCGAGAGTAAAACATTTCCCGCATAGAAGTAAATATCTGACAAGAGGTTAGTTGTTTATTACATATCAGTATAGACATAGAACGCAAGCTGATGTTCATGTTTTTTCGTAAAAAGTTTCCGATGCAGCAAGCCTTCGTGGAATGCAGCACATTATATATTAGAACTGATATGAAATTAACAAAAAATATCATAGTGGATTTTTGCTTCAGCTTAGCATCAGCCCTGATACTCCCCATAATGTCAAGCGAAAATTGTTGACTTCAAGGATTTTTTCTTCCCAGGCAATGGGAATTGCAGCAGACGGGCCTTTTCACAGTGAAATGGCAGGCACAGGAAACACACTTCATGTTTTTGCCAGGATTTTTATGCGATTATGATGAAAAAGACACCGCACGGCGTATGTCGTACAGTGTCTCATTTGATTTTATATTTTATTTCACTGTCATGGGGTATGGAATTCTCCTTCAAAGGTCACGGAATCCTCAGAAACGAAAGCGGTCAGGTTTTGGCCGCTGTGGGGGTGTCCTGTTTCAGCAGCCTGTTGACATGTGAAAGCTTTAGCTCCAGGGCCTCCGCAATCTTTTGGGCGGACATCCCGGCTCCGTGCATGAATTGAACCGCGCGTCTTTCCGTCGCCGCCTTGGCTTTTTCCGCTTCTTTACTTCGCTTTTCCGCTTTTTCCGTTTTCTGTTTCTCTTCCTGAATCTGCTTTTCCGCTTCTTTTCTGGCGTCTTCCTGGCCTAATTCATATATTCTATCGCTGTAATTGCACATCTCTTTTACCTCCTTCTTTATCTCCGCGGTCATCTGGAAACGCTGCTCCCTTCCGTTCCATCCGTTTCGCGTCCGCAAGACGCAACAGGGAACTGGTTACCATCCTTTGTTCTGCTTCCTGCCGATGAATCCTGCTCTTCTGAGAACAACGATGGTCATGATCCCCACCAGTATCACCCCCAGCCACAGGAGCGGCGACGAATCGTCTCCGGTTTTCGGAACTTCAGCGCCAACCGTTGCGATGATGCAGACCGGCCTGATATCCGTATGGTTTTTATCTCCCTGCACTCTGTACCAGACATAATAGGTTCCCGCGTCGGTGCCTTTCGGGATGGAGGTGCTCCACCCTTCGGCCGGCGCTGTGGTGTCGTTTGTTCCCAGGGCGTACTGCATGGTGCCGCCCTCCGCCGCACCCGCGGTCACCAGTTTCTGACTGGAACCGTTATAGACCAGGGCTCTGACGACCGGCGCGGTAACATCCGGAACCGCCCTGGCGATCGTCGCCGTCAGGCAGGCCGGTTCAATATCGTTGTGATTTTCGTCTCCCACGATTCTGAACCAGACATAATAGGTTCTGGCGTCGGTGCCTTTCGGAATGGAATTGCCCCAGCCTTCGGCCGGCACCGAAGTATCGTTTGTTCCCTGGGCGTACTGCATGGTGCCGCCCTCTGCCGTGCCCGCGGTCACCAGTTCCTGGGCGGATCCGCTATAAGTCAGTGTTCTGATCTGAGGTACAACCGTAACAGCAGCAGCGTCGTCTTTCTTCATCGCGTCCGGAATCGTTATGCTTGCATTTTCATTCGGAGTGCCGAAAACCGTCACAACAGTCTCGCTGATTCTTTTTGCGGTAATGCCATTGACGACGATATCCGGGAAATCCTCAAACCGATACCCATCGGCGGCAGTATAAGTCACGGTTGTTATTGCGCCGGACTGCACAGCCTGGCTCGTGTCCCCGCCGCTGACGGTCGCGTTTGCTCCGCCGCTCAGCTTTACGCTGTGGGCTCTGAAGGCGGCGATGAATCCTTTCTGTCCGTTGATGGACCAGGTATCTCCAAGATAAGTATTCCCATAAGTCAGCGCCTTCTCATAATCCCAGCGTGTAGATGTGTCATCATACCATCCGTCAATAACGAATTCCGTATCCTGAAAGGTTTGATTCATGGCTGTGGCGGAAGGTAGCTCTATGTTACCATTGTAATTGAAAAGATCTGCCCCAATGGAGGAAGCTGTGTTGTTGCAAATAATATTCTGTCCAGTAAATGTTATATTAGAACCAGTATTAAATATACCGCCGCCTAAACTCGCTACATTTCTCGAGATAGAGCAACCATTGATGGATGCAAGGCATGTATTTGAATAGATAGCTCCGCCATATCTGCCATGGTTGTTAACAAACGAGCAGTCTTCAATCAATCCGGAAGGTAATAGATTATATCCACCATGTAAAAATATAGCGCCCCCATCCTTTGCTGATGTATTATTTTCAAATGTTACATTTTTTACACTATATTCACAATCATAGGCAAGGACAATTCCACCACCATACACAGAATGATTGTCCTTAATTACACAATTCGAGATATTAATAATCCCTTTTGAAGTGAAAGGAAATGCTACAATCGCGCCTCCATAATACGGCCCATTTTCAAGTGTCGTCCCGCATTCTGAAATTTCTCCTCCATTAATCGTTAGGCTTCCACCATCATAGCCGATAGCTATTGCTCCTATGCCTTCACTCCCTCCGATTGTTCCGACTTTGCAATTCATGATTTTGCTGTTATTCATTGTCAAAGATGCCAGAGGACTATCAATCTGAAAAACTGAACCAAAGCCATTTACGAGTAAAAGATTCCGGTTTTGGATGGTTGTGTCCTGAAGAACGACGCTCCCCGCATCAATATGAAATAAAACGTTTGTCCCGGAAGGCATTATAGCGGTTCCGCCATCAATTATCACCTTATTCAACGTTAGCTTTCCATTATCTTTGACAGTAAAAATCGCATTTGGCTCTACAGTGATCGTTTTACCATTTCCTTCAATGATCACATTTTTCGTGATCACATGATTGCTTGTTAACGTCGCGTTCTGAAGAATGGACAACGTACCTCCGTTCGTGGTAGCAGCAGTAAATGCTTCATCCAGGCTGTAATACGGCTGTGTCCCAACCATTGCAACCGGATCCGGTTCCGCTTTGCCCGCACTGGTGACCATCAGGAGTCCCAGCAAAACGAACATCAGTCCTATCGTTTTATGAGAACGAAATGCAATATTCTTGATATTGTCATGCCATCGTCTCTTAAATTCAGCCAGAATCCCGCTCCGCCAATGCATTTGATACTCTCCTGTAGTCTTCTCACCGGTGAGAAATCCCACCCTTACGGGTTCGTCACAGTGGGGTACTCATACTTATATTTTTTCCGATCTTGTACGTTTTGTCAATGGGTTTTCCGTGCCGTTGATAAGTTCTACAGATAGTTGAATAGATGGATTTTTCTATGTATAATGCCTATATGTTGGGGTTGAAATCCACCTGGCTGTGAGGCCATGATCTGCTGTCTGATTGCGGGGGATTTGGAAGATGAAACAGAATGAACGCCTTTCAAGGAACGAAAGGGACGACCCTTTCGTTCCCAAAGCTAAAAAATACGCTTGCATTCCGAAGGAGACTCTGGTATAATCCCCGATTGGCACATCCTTGCGCTGCGGGATATGTGCAGCGCCATAAGTCCGTGAGGAGGTGAAAGAATGATGAACAGGTATGAAATGATCTACATCATCGACACGGGTCTGGAGGAAGCCGCTCGCAAAGAGCTGATTGAAAAGGTTTCCGCTCTGATCTCCGGCAACGGTGGTGAGGTCGAAAAGGTTGATGAAACGTGGGGCAAGCGCCGCCTGGCCTACGCCATCAACTACAAGACCGAGGGCTGGTACGTGCTGGTGAACTTCAAGGCGCCCGCCGCTCTGCCCCGCGAGCTTGAGCGGAATCTGGAGATTAACGAGAATGTGCTTCGTTATCTCGTGGTGAAGGTGGAAGAGAAGCGCTCCGTTGTGAAGCCCCGTCCCGTCCGCCCCAGCCTGGAGAAGCCCGCTCCCGCTGAAGAAGCCGTTCCCGCCGTGGAGGCTGCTCCCGCCGTGGAAGCCGCTCCCGCTCAGGCCGAATAAGGCAGGAGGGAACAGCAAATGAACAGACTGACGATTATCGGGAATCTGACCCGCGATCCGGAACAGCGGACGACCCCCAGCGGGGCCACGGTCTGCAGCTTTACGGTGGCGGTGAATCGCCGCGCCCGGCGCGATGCCCAGAATAATCAGCCGGAGGCGGATTTCTTCCGGGTTTCCGCCTGGAACCAGCTGGGCGAGACTTGCGCCCGGTATCTGGCCAAGGGCCGCAAGGTCGCCGTGGTGGGCCCCGTCAGTGTGCACACCTATCAGGGCAACGACGGGCAGACCCGCGCTTCCCTGGAAGTGATGGCCAACGAGGTGGAGTTCCTCTCTTCCCGGAGTGAAGCTTCCGAGGGCGCGGACAACGGTTATGCCGCCCCCGCCGCCTCGCCCGCCGCGGCATCCTCGCCCGCCAGCTTTACCGCTGTGGAAACGGACGAGCTGCCCTTTTAACGCCGAACAAGTAAGGAGGAAAGACCATGTCTGAAGATCGTGGTGAAAGAAGGCCCCGCCCCCGCGGAGGACGCCGTCCCCGCCGGAAGGTCTGCGCTTTCTGCGTGGATAAGATTGAATACATCGATTATAAGGATATCAACCGCCTGCGCCGCTTTACCAACGAGCGCGGCAAGATTCTGCCCCGCCGGATGAGCGGCAACTGCGCCAAGCATCAGCGCCAGCTGAGCGAGGCCATCAAGCGCGCCCGTGCCATCGCGCTGATGCCCTACACGGTGGAATGATCGAAACCCAATGAACCGGAGAGCGAAAGCCCTCCGGTTTTTTTACCCGAAGGAGGGTCCATCGCGGCCTTCTTTGCGGCAGGAAAGGGACATTATCCCGGCCTTCAGGAGAGAGGAATTGCTTTTGCCCGGAAAAGGCCGGAGCCCCCGCCGCCGGTGTCTTTTGGCTGTTCTGTCCATTGACAGGAGAAACGCTGACAGGCTACAATGCAGATAAATCCGGCGGGGCGACCGAAGGGCCTGCGCGGCGGAGAAGCATATCAGAACCAAAAAGCGTAAACGACACAGGGAGGAAACCGACATGGCGGAAACCCGGATGACCACGAAATCCTTTCACCGCAGGGCGATCATCGCCTGCCTGATCGGGCTGATCGTGCTGCTCCTGTCCTGCGCGGCGGTGCTGGTCTTTGGCCTCCGGGCCTCGATGAACCGCGAAAGCGAGCGCAACAGCGCGAAGATGGAGGCCATCGGGGAGCTGATGACGCTTTTGCGGACGGACGAGAAGGAGCGCTCCAGCCTTTGGATGAAGGAGAACAATGAGCGCATCACTGTCTTCATGGCCGACTCGCTCCGGGAATTTCTGGAGGGGGAGGAATATACCGGCCCCCGGATGATCGGGGAAGGCATCGTGGTCGAGCTGCGGGAGGACGGCGTCCTTTATCCTGAAGGAATGGAGGAGGGATATGTGTCCCTTTTTCCCTCCCAGGTGGAAAGAATGCGCGGGATGCGGCCGGAGGATCCGTTCCTGGGCTTTATGACCGCGGCGGAGGAGGAAGAGGAGCATAACCGGAACTGGGCGCGCGTGGACGGCATGGCTGAGGATGAGGATACGATCCGGGCGGCGCTGTTCTGCGGGAAAATCTCCGACCGGTATTACTATGTGGAGCGGACCTCCTGGAAGGAGCTTTACGAGTATGTCCATCTCCACGCGGGATACGACGACACCCTCAAGGCCGCGGAGCAGGCCTTCGACGGGGCGATCCTGAACGTGGATCTGGACGACGGGAAGCTCAACAACCAGTCCTGGTATTTTCCGGAGGTGCGGGAGGCCTCGCAGCTCGGTTTTACCCCGGAGGCGATCGAGGCGAAGCCTCCGATCCTGGTGCTCGGTGGCACGCCCTTCCAGGTCTCCTACGGCAGCTACAGCCCCACGGAACTGCTGATCTATATGCATCCCTTCGCGGATCTGTCCCGGCAGAACGCCGATGACGCGCTGCTGCTGGGCGTCCTTTTCCTGCTGATTCTGATCGCGGCGGCCTGCTACCTCATCTCTGTTGTCCGCCTTGTGCTGAAGGCCGAAAAAACCGATCTGGACAACCTCCGGCCGTACACGCCGGCCCGGCTGAAGCGAAAGCTGATCGCGGGCGGCGCGCTGGGCGCGATCCTGATTTTCGTCTTCGCGGCCCTGCTCCAGAGCCTGGGCATGCTGTATACCGAGACGGTTTCGAACACCGCGGCCGTAAACATTCTGGCCCAGGAGCTGCGGGAGCGCGAGGCGGAACGACAGGCGGCGGTGGTCGAGGAGGAGCAGAACTGGTACATCTATTACGGAGAACAGCTGGCCGCCCTGCTTCGGGCGCGCCCGGAGATGGGAACGGGGGAAAGGCTGCGGGCATTCTGCGAAACGATGGGCATCGACTATGCCATGCTCTTTGATGAGAACGGGAAGGGAATCGCCTGCAGCCGGGATTATTACAAATTCGCCATGGGAACGGAGGAAGGCGGCTACCTGTACGGCTTCCGCCGCCTGCTGATGGGGGTTCCCAGCGTCCGGGAGGCCGCTGCGGCGGATGAAATCAACGGGGAGATCCACCAGCGGCTTGGCGTGACGGTTCCCCGCAGGGGCGGGAACCCCGGCGCGCTGGTCATGTTCCTTCCGCACGACCTGACCCACAGGGCGCTCACCTCGCCGGATCTGGATTCGCACCTGCGGCTGCTGACGGCGAAGGGCACCTTCAGCTTTACCGCGGATATGAGCGGGACGATCGTGGAGGACAGCGAAGCGCGCTACATCGGGAACACCGTCATGCAGTACGGCCTGCCGGAAAGCAGCCTGCGGGACGGATACATGAGCTTCCTGACGATGGATGGCCAGCAATACTACATCGTAACGGTCAAGCGGGACAGCTTTGTGCATTTCTACGTCACGGAGGTCTCCTCCCTTTTCGGAAAGTCCGCCCTGTACGGGCTGCTGGCCGCGGCGGCCTTCGCGATGTCCTTCCTGGTGTTGGCCGCAGGGCTGATGAAGGGATACAGGCGGAGGATCTTCCCGGCCTGGGCGAGCGAGGCGCTGGAGCGGGAGGAAGACGCCCCCGTCCGCATCTCCTCCGATCATGAAAAGCCCTACACCCGGAAGACGCTGAAGAGATGGAATTCCCTTTTCGGCGAATGGCGCGAGCTGCAGCCGGGGGACAAGGCACGCGAGATCATCTGCCTGGGGCTCTGCCTGCTGCTGCTCATCTGCCTGGGGGCCAACGCTTCCCATTCGCAGCTGTCGCTGCTGAGCTACATCCTGACGGGCGACTGGACGCGCGGCCTGAACCTGTTTTCGCTCTGCGCGGCGCTGACGGTGGTGCTGCTGGCCTTTCTGGTGACGTATCTTTTCAGAAGGCTGCTGCAGCTGATCACGCGGTTCCAGAGCGGAAGGACGGAGACGATCTGCCGGCTGATCTACAGCTTTTCCGAGTACCTGGTGGTGCTGGTGAGCCTCTTTTTCTGCCTGACCTATATGGGTTTCCCGATTTCCGCGGTGCTGACCTCCGCGGGACTGGCGACGCTGGCCCTGACCTGGGGCGCCCAGGGGATGATCGCCGATATTCTCGCGGGCGTGGCCATCGTCTTTGAGGGCGACTTCATGGTGGGGGACATCGTGGAGCTGGAGGGCTTCTGGGGCCGGGTGGAGGAGATCGGCATCCGCACCACCAAGCTGGTCAACACGGGCAACGACGTCAAAATCATCGAGAACAGCCATATCAAAAACCTGATCAACAAGACCCGGTATTATTCCGTCTGCGTGCTGACCTTCGACATTTCCAAGGATGAGTCGCTGCCGAAGGTGGAGGCGCTGCTGGAAGCGGAGCTGCCGAAGATGCGCGAAAAGCATCCGGAGATTCTCTCCGGCCCCATCTTTTGCGGCGTTTCCAAGGTGCTGGACAAGACCATCATTCCCTATTATCCGACGCTGGAGCTGCTGATCGTGGCCTACTGCAAGGAGGAAAACAAGGCGACGCTCACCCGGGAGCTGAACCGGGATCTGTTCCTCATGTTCATGGAGCACGGAATAAAGATCGAGTAAGGGCCGTACTGTACTTTGAATGTTCTTCCATTGACAGGGAAATCGGATTCAGGATACAATCTGATCTATCCGATGAGAGACCTCCGCCCGCTTCCGGCCGGAAGCAGGGGGGATCCCGAGAAGAAATGTCAAAAAGAGGAGGAACAGAAAATGAAAAAATGGATTGCCATTCTGCTGAGCATGATGCTGCTGCTCGCGGCCGCAGCCTTCGCCGAGGACTACGCCTTTGGAACGGATACCGCGTTCCGGCCCTTTGAATACACGGATGAAACGGGCCGCCTGGTCGGGATCGACGTGGAGCTGCTGACCGCCATCGCCGAGGATCAGGGCTTCACCTTTACCATTGAGCCCCTGGGCTGGGACGCCTCCATCGCCGCCTGCCAGGCCGGCCAGAAGGACGCCCTGATCGCCGGGGCCTCCATTAAGCAGGAGCGGATCGACGCCGGCTGGATTTTCTCCGACGGCTATTTTACCGCCACCCAGTCCATGGCCGTCGCCAGCGGCTCCGATATCGCCGGCTTTGAGGGCCTGGAGGGAAAGAGCGTGGCCGTCAAGACCGGAACCATGAGCAAGGACTATGCCGACAGCCTGGCGGGAACTTATCATTTCACGGTGGTGACTTTTGAAAGCTCCCCGGATATCTATCAGGCGGTCATCAGCGGGCAGTGCGCCGCCTGCTTCGACGATACAAGTCGGAGGCCAAGCGGTCTTAGGAAGACAAATCCCCACTACAACTCCTTGGCTCACAGAACGACATGGCT
>JAZQCB010000022.1:0-34549 GCA_045546035.1 Clostridia bacterium | reverse complement strand
CTACGATCCGACTTCAACGCCGAGCGCCGCGCGCTGGGCAATGTGACGTGGCTCAAGGAAATCCGCAAGCGCAACCCGAACCTGATCATCGCCGTGTGCGGCTGCATGATCCAGCAGCCCGGCATGGCGGAGAAGATCCTGAAGCAGTACAGGTTCATCGATCTGGCCTTCGGAACGGCCAATCTGCATCGCTTTCCGGAAATGCTCTATACCACGCTGAACAGCGGGCAGAACCTGGTTCAGGTGGAACAGGAGGACGTCATCGCCGAGGGGCTTCCGGTGCGCCGGGCCCGGCGGGAGGCTGCCTATCTGACCATCATGTACGGATGCGACAATTTCTGCAGCTTCTGCATCGTGCCCTCGGTTCGGGGGCGGGAACGGAGCCGGGAGATGGCGGATATTCTCCGGGAGGCGGAAGGACTGCTGGAAAGCGGCGTAAAGGAAATCATGCTGCTGGGCCAGAATGTGAACAGCTACGGCAAAGGACTGGCGGGGGACGTATCCTTCGCGGGGCTTCTGAAGGAACTGGACAGGATGGGGATTCCCCGAATCCGGTTTATGACCAGCCATCCCAAGGATCTGAAAGACGACCTGATCGAGACGATGGCGGGGAGCGAGCATATCCTGCCCCAGTTCCATCTGCCGGTTCAGAGCGGAAACGATCGGGTTTTGCGGACCATGAACCGGCACTATACCCGGGATCAGTATCTGGAACGGGTGGCGAAGCTGCGGGCCGCTGTGCCGGGTATCGGACTGAGCACGGACATCATCGTTGCTTTTCCCGGAGAGACGGAAGCGGAATTTGAGGATACGATGAGCCTGGTGCGCGAAGTCGGATATGACAGCGCGTTTACCTTTATCTATTCCCCCCGGCCGGGGACCCGGGCGGCGGAAATGGAGGGGAGGATTTCGCCGGAGATCGCCACGGAGCGGATTCAGAGGCTGATCGCGCTCCAGGAAGGTCTGCAGCGGGAAACCCTGAAGCGCTTTCTCGGCGCGGAGGAAGAGGTACTGGTGGAAGGGCTGAGCAGGAGAAGCGAAAGGGAAGTTTCCGGGAAAGGACGGCACGGGGTGTCCATTACCCTGCCGGGAAACGCCCAGGATATCGGCCGCATTGTCCGATGCAGGATTGGCGGGCTGAAAAACAACACCCTGACCGGGGAAAGGATCTGAGAAAAACGCATGCGTGAAGTGATGCAAAAGGCCCAGGAGCTGGCGGACGCCATCGTCCGCAGCGGGGTTTACCAGGATATGAAACGGCTCGAGAAGGAAACGGAGGAGAACCCCGAGGCGGCGGCGGCCCTGGAAACCATGATCGAAAAAAGGCGGCGGGTGGAAGAGCTGCTGACGGAGAAAGGCATGGATCCGGAGGAGCTGAAGCGGGCCAACGCGGAAATGGCGGAGGCGGAGCGGGCCATGAACCGGAACGGCAAGGTGATGGAGCTGAAGAACGCCCGGAAGGAATTCTCCGCCATGATGAACAATGTGAACCGGATACTCCGGCTGGTGATTACCGGCGAGATCAGGGAAGACGACCTGGGCTCCGGATGCGGCGGAAGCTGCGAAGGATGCAACGGGTGCGGTTAAAGAGGAAAAGAAGATGGCGTTATCCCCGATGATGCAGCAGTATATGCGCATCCATGCCCAGTATCCGGACTGCCTGCTTTTTTTCCGGCTGGGAGATTTCTACGAACTGTTTTTTGAGGACGCGAAGACCGCTTCCCGGGAGCTGGAGCTGACCCTGACGGGCAAGGAATGCGGTCTGGAGGAGCGGGCGCCCATGTGCGGCGTGCCCTATCACGCGGTCAATACCTATGTCGAAAAGCTGATCGGAAAAGGATATAAGGTCGCGATCTGCGAGCAGATGGAGGATCCCGCCACGGCCAAGGGGCTGGTGGAGCGGGATGTGATCCGGGTCATTACCGCCGGCACGGTAACCGACCCCACGATGCTGGAGGACAAGAGCAACAACTATCTGGTCTGCGTCTGCTTCAGCGGAAAGAAGATCGGCCTGGCCTGCGCCGACGTGTCCACCGGCGAGTTTTTTGCCATGGAGCCTACGGAAACCATGCTGCGCCCGGAAATCGCCAGGCTCCGCCCCATGGAAATGCTGACCAACGATGGAGAGGCCCTGCGGGAAAAAACCGAGGCGGGGTTTCCCGTGGCTTCGGAGCAGCCCGCCGCATGGTTTCAGCCCCGGCAGGCGGAGGAGGTTTTGCAGGAACACTTCCGACTGGCCTCGCTGACGCCCCTGGGGCTGGAGGAGCATCCGGCGGCAATCTGCGCCGCGGGGGCGCTGATGCGCTATCTGCGCGAAACCCAGAAGAACGCCCTGGAGCACATGCGCAGCCTCCGCTTCGCCGAAAACGGGCGGACGATGCTGCTGGATCCCGGCACGCGGCGCAACCTGGAGCTGACCGAAAGCCTGCGAGGCCGGGGGCGGAAGGGAACGCTGATGAGCCTGCTGGATAAAACCGCGACGGCCATGGGCGGGAGGCTGCTGAAAAGCTGGATCGAGGAGCCGCTGCTGGATATTTCGGAAATCCGCGCCCGGCATGACGCCGTTGAAGCGCTTTGCGATCAGCCGGTTCTGCGGGAAAGCCTTCGGGATGAACTGGCGGGCGTTTACGACATGGAGCGGCTGCTGAGCAAGGTGGCTTACCGGAGCATCAACGCCCGGGACTGTCTGGCCCTGGGCGCCAGCCTGAAAAAGATACCGGAGATCGAGGCGCTGCTCCGGGACGAGAAAAGCGGGGAGCTGGCGCGTATCCGGGAAGAGCTGGATCCCCTGGAAGATCTGACGGCGCTGCTGGAGCGGGCCATTCATCCGGATGCTCCCATCCAGATTACCGAAGGCGGCATCATCCGGGATGGATACAACGCGCTGCTGGATTCCTACCGGGAAGCGCAGAGCAGCGGGAAACAATGGATCCTGGACATGGAGCGGCGGGAGCGGGAGGCCACCGGTATCAAGAACCTGAGGATTCAGTACAACCGGGTTTTCGGATACTACATTGAAGTCACCAAAAGCTTTCTGCATCTGGTGCCGGATCGGTATACCCGAAAACAGACCCTGGCTGCCGCGGAACGATACATGACCCCGGAGCTCAAGGAAATCGAACAGAAGATCATCGGCGCCCAGGAGCAAAGCGTCCGGCTGGAAATGCAGCTCTTTACCGAAATCCGGGACCGGATCGGGGAGCGGATCGACGGCATTCAGCGCAACTGCGCCGCGGTCAAGCGGCTGGATGTTTATCAGAGCCTGAGCCGGGCCGCCACGGAAAACCGATACGTCCGGCCGGAGATAACGGAGGACGGCACCCTGAAAATCAAGGAGGGCCGGCATCCGGTGGTGGAGCGGAGCATGACCGAGGGCGCCTTCGTGGCCAACGACACGATGCTGGACACGGGGGAAAACCGGATGATGATTATCACCGGGCCCAACATGGCCGGCAAGAGCACCTATATGCGCCAGGTCGCGCTGATCTGCCTGATGGCTCAGATCGGCAGTTTCGTGCCGGCGGCGGAGGCGCACCTTCCGGTATGCGACCGGATTTTTACCCGCGTGGGCGCGTCGGACGACCTGGCCAGCGGCCAGAGCACCTTCATGGTGGAGATGAGCGAGACCGCTTATATTCTCCGCAACGCCACGGCCCGGAGCCTCATTATTCTCGATGAGATCGGGCGGGGAACCAGCACCTTTGACGGGCTGGCCATCGCGTGGGCGGTGGTGGAATATATCGCGGATAAAAACAAAATCGGCGCCAAGACCCTCTTTGCCACCCATTATCACGAGCTGAGCGAGCTGGAAGGCCATCTGGAAGGCGTCAAGAACTTCTGCGTCTCGGTCCGGGAACACGGGGAGGACGTGATCTTCCTTCGGAAAATCGTCCGGGGCGGAGCGGATAAAAGCTTCGGCGTCCACGTGGCCCGGCTGGCGGGCGTGCCCCACGAGGTCATTGTGCGCGCGCACGAAATCCAGGCTCGGCTGGAGGTCAGCGATATCAATCAGAACACCATCGGCCAGAATATTCTGGGGGAAAACGAGACCCCCCGGATGAACGAGCAGGTGGATCTGTTCGAATATCGGAAGACGGAGATTATCAACGAGCTGCAGAGCCTGGATGTGATGGCCCTGACCCCCATGGACGCCATCAACCGGCTGTTCCTTTTGCGGGAGAAGGCCAGAAAGCTGTAAAACCGGGGCGGGAAAAAGTCTCCGGAGATTTCGGGAAACGGCGGAACCCGGAAAAGAAACGGGAAGAAGGGAAACATCATGGCAAAGATCCGGATGCTGAGCGAGGAGGTCATCGGGAAAATCGCCGCGGGCGAGGTGGTGGAACGTCCCGCCGCGGCGATCAAGGAGCTGGTGGAAAACAGCCTGGACGCCGGCGCCACGGATATCACCGTTGAAATCCAGGAGGGGGGCATCGAATCCTTCCGGGTGACGGACAACGGATGCGGCATCGACCCGGCGGACATCCGGATGGCCTTCGAAAGGCACGCCACCAGCAAGATTTCCCGGGAGGCGGATCTGGACGCCATTGGTACCCTGGGATTCCGGGGAGAGGCGCTGGCCAGCATCGCCGCGGTGGGCCGGGTCACGCTGACCACCCGAACTGCCGGGGAGGAAACCGGACTCCGGGTGGTTAACGAGGGCGGGCAGATACGCTCCATGGAGGAGACCGCATGCTCCGTCGGAACCAGCATCCTGGTCAGGGAGCTGTTTTTCAATGTTCCGGTTCGGAAACGGTTCCTGAAAAAACCCATCACCGAAGCCAACGCGGTGACGGATCTGATGATCCGGATGATTCTGAGCCGGCCGGAGGTCCGCTTCCGGTATCTGGCCAACGGGAAAACGCTGTATCAATCCCCCGGGGACGGCAAGGCGGAATCCGCCGCGCTGACCATCTATGGGAGCCGGGCGGTAAGAAGCCTCCGAAAGGTCGAGGGCTGCAGCGGCGGCATCGTGGTCAAAGGTTTTGTGGGCATCGGGGACAACGCCCGGGGAAACCGGGGCGGAGAAAGCTTTTTCATCAACGGGCGGATGATGCGCAGCCCTCTCCTTTCCGGCACGGTCGAGGACGCCTGCCGGGAGCGGGTAATGATCGGCAAGTTCCCGATTTGCGCGCTGTATCTCGAAATGCCCTATGAAAACGTCAATGTCAACGTCCATCCCAATAAGCTGGAAGTGCGTTTCCGGGACGATGCGGCCGTCCGTCAGGCGCTTTTCGGGCTCGTTTACGACGCGCTTCAGGACCGGGACGCCTTCCAGCGGCCGGTCGAGATGTTCCTTGAGGAGGAGAAGGAGGCCCTTCCGCCGGCGACGGCGGTGACCGTTTCCGCGCCCGCGGTCTCCCTGGCGGGCGGCCCGGAAAAACCCCTCCAGTCGCCGGATCCTGGCCCGCAGATCTCCACGGGTGGTTCCCTGCCTCCGGTCACCAGCCAAAACAAACCGACTCCGGTATTTAAATCCATCGAAGGTAAACCCGCACCCACATCCGGGGAACCTATTTTTCCTCCGGTTGAGCTGCCAAGGCCCTCGACTTCCGCCATGGCCAGGGTCGCCGAGAAAGAAGCGGCCTATCAGGGAGGCTTTGGAAACGTCTCTCCCCAGGGAAACACCGTTCTGCGCGGAGGCCGGGCACCGGCCTATCAGGCGGAGCTGCCCCCGGATCTTCCGGAGGATCTTCCCGGAGAGCCGGAGGAGAACGCTGCTTCTTCCTATCAGGCGCCAAGAACCGAACAGATCAGCGCCCTGCCGGCGGATCAGCCCAGACCCATGCGGATTCTGGGCGCGCTTTTCCATACCTTCATCCTGATCGAATATGAGGATCATCTGCTGATGGTGGATCAGCATGCGGTGCACGAGCGGCTGCTGTATGAAAAAATGATGGCCGCTTACCGGGACCAGCGGGCCGGGCAGGAGATGCTCCTTCCGGTCATTGTTCCCGCCAACCAGCGGGAACAGGCGCTGCTGGAGGAAAACAGGGACTTGCTGGAAAGCATCGGCCTGGTCGCGGAGCCCTTCAGCGGAAAGGAAGTGGCGGTTCGGTCCGTTCCCGTGGTGCTGGGAGAAAACGAAACCGCCGCTTTTGTGCGGGAGGCGATCGATGCGCTGGAGGCGGGGCGTATGCCCGGGGCGGACAAAAAGCGGGCGAGTATCCTCCAGATGGCCTGCTGGCACGCCATCAAGGGCGGTGAACCCCTGAGCGAGGAGATGCTGCGTTCCCTGGTCGAGGAAATGATCGACAAAAAGGTGACCCCTACCTGCCCACACGGCCGGCCGCTGGTTGTGGCCATCAGCCACCAGGAGCTGGACAGGAAGTTCAAAAGGATTCAATAGAGAGACGAGGAAATGATTCGATGAACAAAGAGATTGCCGCCATGATCCGGGAAGCGGAGGAGGCGCTGCGGGACGCCTTCGCCCGGATCGATGAAACAGAGGAAATCCGCACCCGCCAGGTACTGGATATCTTCCGGGAAAACCAGGTCAGCTACCGCCATTTTGCCCCCACCACGGGCTACGGATACGACGACGTTGGGCGGGACACGCTGGAGCGGATCTACGCCGCGGTTTTCCATACCGAGGCGGCCCTGATGCGCCCCCATATCGCCAGCGGCACCGCCGCCCTGAGCCTGACGCTCTTCGGTCTGACAAAACCCGGGGAGCGGATTCTCAGCGCGACCGGCATGCCCTACGATACCCTGACGGGGATCCTCGGCCTCGGGGACGAAACGCCCCCCGGTTCCCTGAAGGAGATGGGCGTCGGATTCGACTGCGTGGAGCTGACGCCGGAGGGGAAAATCGATCTGGCCGCGGTGGAGGCGGCCATCCGGCCGGAAACCACGCTGGTCATCGCCCAGCGAAGCCGGGGATACGCGTGGCGCCCCAGCCTGATGCCGGAAGCCTTCGCGCCTCTGGCGGAGATGATCCATACCCGGCATCCGGGGGTCCGGCTGATGGTGGACAACTGCTATGGGGAATTCGTGCGGGAAAAGGAGCCTACGGATTTCGGGGCGGATCTGTGCGTGGGCAGTCTGATCAAAAACCCCGGTGGCGGCATCGCGCCAACGGGGGGCTATGTGGCCGGCCGCCGGGAGGCTGTGGAACGGGTGGCCGGAAGGCTGACCGCGCCGGGGCTGGGGCGGGAGCTGGGTTCCTATGCCGGGGATTACCGCCCTTTCTATCAGGGGCTTTTCATGGCGCCCCATACCGTGGCGCAGGCGCTGAAAACCGCGCTGCTGGCCGCCAGACTCTTTGAGGACAGGGGACTTCAGTGCACCCCGGGTTCCCTGGAACCCCGGGCGGATATCATTCAGGCGATCCGCATGGAAACGCCGGAGAGGCTGGTGGCCTTCTGCCAGGGGGTCCAGGCGGCCAGCCCGGTGGACAGCATGGCGCTTCCGGAGCCCTGGGACATGCCGGGATACGCGGACCAGGTGGTCATGGCGGCGGGTACGTTTGTGGCGGGGGCCAGCATTGAGCTGAGCTGCGACGGCCCCATGCGGCCGCCCTATACCGCCTACATGCAGGGTGGGCTGACCTACGCCCACGGCCGCATCGCCATGGCGGAAGCGCTGCGCCGGATGGGGTACTGAGAGAAACGCCGGCGGAGAGATGCCGGGAAGAAAGGAAGTCTGGCAGATCATGAGATGCGCCTTCATCCTGAACCCGATCGCGGGAAACGGATTTGCCTCCCGAAGCATGGAAAAGCTGGAGGAGAATTTGAAGGACAGGCCGGAAATCGTTTACCGCGTTTTTCTTACGGAACGGCCGGGCCACGCGACCGAAATAGCCGCGGGGCTCGCGGCGGAAGGAACATGGGATATCGTTTTTTCCGTCGGCGGAGATGGAACGGCGTTTGAAACCGCCGCGGGGCTGGCGGAAACCGGCCAGAAGATGGCCGTCATTCCCGCCGGGACGGGAAACGATTTTGTGAAGGCGGTGGGCCTGCCCAGGGAACCGGCTGAAGCGCTGGCCTTTGCCCTCTGCCACGAGCCCCGGCCGGTAGACCTGGGACGGATCAACGACGGCGCCTTTCTCAACATCTGCGGAACCGGGTTTGACGTTACGGTGCTGGATTACGCGGCGGAGCTGAAGAAAAAATACCGGGGGCTGACGCCCTATCTGCTGGGACTTGTCAAAGCCATCGCCCACCACAGGGGCGTGCGACTGAAATTGACCATCGACGGGCGGACCGAGGAAGGGGAATTCCTCACCTGCGCCATCGCCAACGGGCAGTTCTTCGGCGGCGGGATTCCCATCTGTCCCGCCGCCAGGCCCGATGACGGGAAGCTGAATGTGGTGCTGATCCGGAACCGGCCGCGATGGATGATGCCCTTCTATCTTCCGGGACTGATGATGGGCAGGGCCCTGAGCTTCAAAATCACCAAGCACGTTCTGGCGGACCGGGTGGAGATGGAATCCCCGGGGATGCGTGTCAACGTGGATGGGGAAATATTCTCCATGGACCGGGCGGTCTTTTCCCTCCGCAGGGGCGCGCTGAATCTGATCCGATAAAAAGATTTGGATCCAGAAGACTCCCCTGGCAGGAAACAGGCACGGCGGGATGGAATTATTCTGGAAAGGTACGTTCATAAGGAGGCAAAGACAATGGCGGATATCGGCAAGAATCTGAAGAATATCTGGATGAAGAGCATGGAGGCCATCGGGAATACCGCTTCCAGCATCGCCAGCAGCACCAAGTACAAGCTGGACGAGATGTCCATGACCAACAAACGAAATGAGATCATGAACGACTTTGGCGCCCGGGCTTACGCCCTCTGGCAGAAGGGCGAACGTTTTCCGGAGGAGCTGGAAACCCAGCTGCGGGAACTGGCCCGGCTGGATGAGACGCTGAACGATATGCGGGCGGAAAGATACGCCAGCATCAAGGCCGCCATGACGGAGATGTCCCCGGAGGGGGAAGCGGCGCCGGAAGGAGAAAAGACTGAAGCGGCTCCCGGGGCGGAAGAGGAGATCCCTGCCGGGGCGGCGGAGGCGGTTCCGGAGACACCCGATGAAGCCGCGCCTGGGGCCCCGAAGGAGGAAGACGCCTCTTTCCCGGCCGAAACAGCGGAAACGGCCGGACAGACATCCGCGGAAAACGAAGCGCCTCTGCCGGTCGATGCGCCCGGGAAAGCTGAAGATGCCCCCGAGGGGGGTGAGGTTCCTGTGATCGAAGTCGAGGGACCGGAAAAACATGAAAAGACGGACAGGGGCCTCAGCAGCGATATCGACGATTTGTTCGAAAAAAAGCCCACGCCGGAGGAAGCGGCGGAGAAGGTAAACGGCGCACTGGACAGCATCGGCAGCCATCTGGTCGGTTTTTCCGAAAAAATCGGCAAAGGAATTGGCGACCTGGCGGACTCCCTGATGGGCCGGGACGACGAAGAATAATCCGGAAGACGGTTTCCCCGGACGGGGTTGCCCCTTCCCCGAAGCAGCCGGATCCACTCCGCGGGAACAAGCCCGCGGAGCTTTTCCTTGAATTGGCGACCCGGTTTTGCTATAATCAATTCCAACGTCCGGGAGGGGGAATGAAGGATGCCTGAAGCGGGAGTCAGACGGATGCTTTCCGCCGCGCTGTGCCTGCTGCTTTGCCTGGCGGCCGCGGCGCCGGCCGCGGAAATCGCCGTGACCATGGAGGCGGATGAATGGACATGGGAGGCGGGCGGTGTTTCCGCCTTTCACGGGACCATCGACACGGGCGGAGAGCCGATTCCCGGCGCGTCGATGACGCTGACGGTTCAGACCCGGCTGGAGGATTCCGGAAGAGCGGTGTTTCTACGCCTGTGCGGCAAGAAGATGAAAATCCGGAACAGAAGCGAAACCGCGGTGGCCGATCTCTCCGCGAACCCGGAGGAGAACAGCTTTGAGGCGGAATGGTATCTGCCCGAGAGCACGGAAGAAGGCATCGCCGCCGCGAAGGTGACCCTGACGGTGACGGACGCGGAAGGGAAGCCCCTGGCCGAGGGGACGATGCAGGTTGGCTCCGAAGCCGAGGAAGAAGCCAAGATCGGCGTTTCCCCGGTCAAAAGGGCGGACCAGCTCATGATCTTTCTGGGAATCGGATGCGTCCTGTTCTGGGGTCTGGCCATCGGTCGGGCCCTGATGATCCGCAAAGCCGCGAAGAAAGGATAGAAAGCCATGCAGATTTATAACAGCATGACCCGGAAGAAGGAAGAATTCAAGCCCCTGCGGGAAGGGAAGGTGGGCATTTACGCCTGCGGGCCTACGGTTTATAACTATTTTCATATCGGAAACGCCCGCCCCTTTATCACCTTCGACGTCCTCCGCAAGCAATTGGAACGGGAAGGATACGAGGTAACCTTTGTCCAGAACTTTACGGATATCGACGATAAGATGATCCGCCGGGCCAACGAGGAAGGCATTACCGTTCAGGAGCTGGCGGATCGGTTTATCCGGGAATACTATACCGACGCCCGGGCGCTGGGCATCCGTCCGGCCACGGTGCATCCCAAGGCCACGGAGCATATTCCGGACATTATCCGGCTGATTTCCAAACTGATCGAAAACGGCCATGCCTATGCCACCCCCGGCGGCGACGTATATTACCGGGTCTCCGCCTTCGCCGGGTACGGAAAGCTGAGCGGCCAGTCGGTGGAAGACCGGGAGATGGGGGCCAGCGAAAGGCTGGATGTGGAAACCGACAAGGAGGCGCCCGCCGATTTTGCCCTGTGGAAGGCGCAGAAGCCCGGGGAACCCGCCTGGGAAAGCCCCTGGGGCATGGGACGGCCGGGATGGCACATCGAATGCTCCGCCATGAGCATGAAATACCTCGGCGACACCTTCGATATCCATTGCGGCGGGAAGGATCTGCTCTTCCCGCACCATGAAAACGAGATTGCCCAGAGCGAGGGGGCCACGGGGCATCCCTACGTCCGCTACTGGATGCATAACGGGTTCATTAACGTCGACAACCAGAAGATGAGCAAGAGCCTGAACAACTTCTTTACTGTTCGGGACATCGCCCGGGAATACGATCTGGAGGCGGTCCGGCTGTTCATGCTCTCCGCCCACTATCGCAGCCCCATCAACTTCAGCAGGGAACAGATCGAGGCCGCCAGCGCCAGCCTGAACCGACTGTATACCGCGCGGGATCATCTGGCCTTCCAGCGGGAGCACGGGGAAAACCGGCCGCTGAATGAAGCGGAGGAAGCGTTCCTTGAGCGGTTGAAGGGGTATGAAGGTCGTTTCGATGCCGCCATGGACGACGATCTGAACACCGCGGACGCCCTGGGGGCCATTTTCGAAATGGTCAAGGACGCCAATATCAGCTTGCAGGCCGGGTGCTCCCGGCAGGCGGCGGAAAAAGCGCTGGAGAGCCTGAAGGCGGTCTGCGGCGTGCTGGGCCTTCTGAACCGGGAGGAGGACGACGGCCTGACCGACGAGATCCGCGCCATGGTCGCCGAGCGGGCCGAAGCCCGGAAGAACAGGGACTGGAAGCGCAGCGATGAGCTGCGGGACGCCATTCGCGCCGCGGGTTACATTCTGGAGGATACCAAACAGGGACAGAAGGTTCGCCGGGATGTTTAAGATTTCCCGGAAGGCGGCGGGCGCCCTGCTGGCGGCGGTCGGCGTGGGCGTATGCCTGCTCTCGCTGAAGGATCTGCAAGCGGGAAGAAGGGACGGATATGCCGCCGAAAAAGGAACTCCTTCCTATCAGACCCCCGCGCCCCCGGAGGGAACCGTCTCCGTCAATGAGGGGGACGCGGAGGAGCTGACGAGGATCCCGGGCATCGGAGAAACGATGGCCGCGCTGATTTTGGAAGAACGGGACCGGAACGGTCCCTTCTTCTATCCGGAGGATCTGCTGACCGTCCGGGGCATCGGGCCGGGCAAACTGGAAAAGATCCGCCCGCTGCTGGATCTGAGGGCCGGCGGAGAAAAGGAGGACTGAAAGTGGCCTATCAGGCGCTGTACCGGCAGTGGCGGCCGAAGGATTTTTCCCACATGGTCGGGCAGGAGACGATCGTTGCGACCCTTCGGAACCAGATCCGTACCGGCAGGATCGCCCATGCCTACCTGTTCTGCGGCAGCCGGGGAACCGGCAAAACTTCCACCGCGAAGATCCTGGCCCGGGCCATCAACTGTCTCCATCCCCGGGACGGGGATCCCTGCGGGGAATGCGAAAACTGCCGTCGGATGGAAGCGGAGGAAAGCCTGGATGTGATCGAGATCGACGCCGCCAGCAACAACGGCGTCGATGAAATCCGGAACCTCCGGGATACGGTCAAGTATCCTCCGCAGTTTGGACAATATAAGGTTTATATTATCGACGAAGTGCATATGCTGTCGGTATCCGCCTTCAACGCGCTGCTCAAAACGCTGGAGGAGCCGCCGGAACACGTTGTTTTTATTCTCGCCACCACGGAGCCGCAGAAGCTGCCGGCCACGGTGCTGAGCCGGTGCCAGCGCTTCGACTTTGGCCGGATTTCCGCGGCAAAAATCCAGGCACGCCTGCGGGAGGCGGCGGAGGGGGCCGGCGGGAAGGCTACCGAGGGAGCCCTGAATGCCATCGCCCGGGCCGCGGAAGGCGGCATGCGGGACGCGCTGAGCATCCTGGACATGTGCCTGGGTTACGGAAAGGACATCAACGAGGAACTGGTCCGGACGGTTTTGGGCACCAGCGACCGGACCTTTCTATTTCGCTTCAGCCAGGCGCTTCGGGAGGCGGATCCTGCCCAGGCCATCCTGCTCATCGATGAGATGATGCGCGACGGGAAGGATCCCCTGGTTTTTTCCCGGGACGTCAGCGGACACCTCCGGACGCTGCTGATGGCCAAATGCTGCGGCGCGGAGTCTGGAACGATTCTGGAGATGACAGAGGAGGATACCGCCGAATATCTCCGGGAGAGCGAGGAGTATCCCGCTTCAAGGCTGATGGATATGCTGGAGCTGTTTATGCGTCTGGAGACGGATCTGAGATACGCCTCCTCTCCGCGGATCGCGCTGGAAAGCGTTGCGCTGAAATGCTGCCTGCGAACCGCGGCGACGGATACGCTGGCCATCAGCGACCGAATGGCGGAGCTGGAAAACCGGCTCTCGGAGCTCCGGGAGGCTATGGAACGCGGGATTCCGGAGCGCGCGGAGCGGAAACCGGCGCCAGCCGCCGCCGGCGGAGCGCAGGAAAAAGCAAAAAAGACCGGGGCGAACCCGAAGACGGCACCGAAAAAGCAGGCGCTGACGCCTGTGGGGCGCGGAGCGGAGGATTCGTGGAAAGCCGCCGTGACCCAACTGCAAAAGACCGAGCCTTCCATTCACGGCATGCTGAACTTCGGCGTTTTCCTGGGCCTGGAAGGCGGGGTTTTCCAATGGCAGGCGAATCCCGGATTCGAGATCATCGCCTCCTCCCTCAACAGCCCGGACCGGAAGGCCCGGATCGTCGCGGCGCTGACGGAGGCCGCCGGGGCACCGTGCGATTTCAGGGCGATGGACGGAACGGCCGCAGGACGGAGAAAGGAAGAAGCTGTCGAAGCGGATCAGGTTCAGGAACTGGAGGATACCTTTGGCGCCGGCGCAGTCCAGGTGGTGGACAGCCTGCCGGAATAAGCGATCAACAGAAAACCCCCGGAGCCGGAAGGCTTCGGGGGTAAAATCATGGAGGATCAGTTCAGGGCTTCGGCGTCGTTTTCGATGCTGACTTCCTCGACGCTGCGGATGCCCCAGCGGGCCACGACCATGCTCAGATTGTCCCGGCCGACGGACAGGGTCACGGTATCGTCCTTGATGCCGACGATGGTTCCGTAAATACCGCCGATGGTGCAGATCCGATCCCCGGCCTTCAGGTTGTTCAGCATTTCCTTTACCTGCTTGTCCTTTTTCCGCTGGGGCCGGATGAGGAAGAAATAAAACACCACAAAGATCAGAATCATGGGGAGGAACGTCGTCAGCAGGGCGGCAATGGAATTGGGCTGCCCTTCGACAGCTTCTCCCGCGGCCGCGGCGGCATCCGCAGCCGGCGCGGCCTCGTCCGCGATCGCAACGGCCATTCCGAACAGCTTTTCAAAAATCATTCTTTTCAGTCTCCTTTGTCAGATTTGGATCCGGGCGCATTATATCAGAAAGCCCCGGCACTTACAAGCCTGTTTTTCCGCCGGTCAGGGCAGATTCCTGGTGGCGATGATATCGGAACCGGTTCCGCAGACATCTGGGAGGATGACCTGGCCGATGGAAACGGGCGCTTTCACCCGGACATCCCGCAGCGCCGCCATTACTTCGGGGATCTGCTTTTTCGGAACCGGGGAGGCGGTTTTGACGGACAGGGGCGTTTCACTGCCTTCCGCGGGCACCACGGCGGTAATCATTCGCAGGGGAAGGGTGCATTCCTGACGGGCGTATTTATCTCCCCGGGCGCAGGTATTTCCGGAGACGGAGAGCACCTCGCCCGCTTCGGAGAGGGTAACGGTCATCCGGCATCCGACCGGGCAGTTGATACAGGTGATAATCTGTTCCATCGCTCTTACGCTCCTTTCTCGATCCGGACGACCAGGGGCTCTTTTCCGTCCAGACCATCAAACTTGTCCGGCCGGACCGGGCAGGTCACCATTTCGCCGGGGGTAAAGATCATGGCTTTCCGGCGATACAGCTCCCGGCCGCCGCAGGAAATGACCACCGAGGCGTTCCGATAAACGGCATCAGGCCGGAACATGAAGGTCGTCTCCTGGGAAGGGAGCAGACGGATCCGCTGGGGTACTGTTCCCCGGACGCCGTCCCCGTCCTGAACCGGCAGGAAGACGGCTTCCTCCTGGCGGGCGCGAATAAACGCGGCGGCGGCATGCCCCGCCCGGAAGCTTTCATTGGACACATGATCCACCAGATCATGAACATGCAGGACGTTGCCGCAGGCAAAAACACCGGGCACGGAGGTTTCAAAGTTATCGGAAACCACGGCGCCGGAGGTGGCGGGAGACAGCGCGACGCCCGCGCCAACGCTGAGCTCGTTTTCCGGAATCAGGCCGCAGGAGAGAAGCAGCGTATCACACTCGAAGACCTGCTCGGTTCCGGGAATGGGACGGCGGCGGTCATCCACCTGAGAGACCACCACAGCTTCCAGCCGCTCCCGCCCCCGGATCTCCGTCACCGTATGGCTCAGGAAGAGGGGAATGTCATAATCGTTCAGGCACTGGACGATATTCCGGTTCAACCCGGAGGAGTACGGCATGATTTCCACGCAGGCCAGCACTTTCGCCCCCTGCAGGGTCATACGGCGGGCCATGATCAGCCCGATGTCCCCGGAGCCCAGGATAACGACCCGCTTCCCAGGCATGAAGCCCTCCAGGTTTACGAAGCGCTGAGCTGTTCCGGCGGAATAGATTCCGGCGCAGCGGGTTCCCGGCGTACACAGGGCACCACGGGGCCTTTCCCGGCAGCCCATGGCCAGCACCACAGCGCCAGCCTGAATCACCCGCAGGCCTTTTTCAGGGGACACGCAGGTGACCTTCCGGTCGGGGGAGACGGAGAGTACCGTCGTCGCGCATTCGATGGGAATCTTCAGCTCCCGGGCCCGGTCAATATCCCGCTGGGCATATTCCGGACCGGTCAGCTCCTCCTTGAAACGGTGCAGCCCAAAACCGTTATGCACGCACTGGCGAAGAATGCCGCCGGGCTCCATCTCCCGCTCCAGCACCAGCAGGGATTCCACCCCATCCTCCCGGGCGGCGATGGCGGCGGCCAGCCCCGCGGGGCCCGCGCCGATAATCAGAATATCCACTTTCTCAATCATGCCTTTTCCCTCCTATCGGCGTCGGCCGTCAGCGTTCCGGTCAGCAAATAGCTGCTTCCGCCGTTCTTGGTGATTTCTGTCAGGGGGAGTCCCGTTTCCCTGGAGAGGATGGCCGCGACCCGGGGGGAGCAGAAGCCTCCCTGGCAGCGCCCCATGCCGGCGCGGGTCCTGCGTTTGACCGCGTCGATGCTGCGGGCGGGAACAGGCCGATGGGCCGCGGCCACGATTTCCGCCTCGGTCACCACCTCGCAGCGGCAGACGATATTCCCATACAGGGGGTTTTCCGCAAGGGCAGCTGCCTGCTCCTCCGGCGTCCTTTCCCGGAAAGGAACCGGCTGGGGCGGGCAGGGCAGGACGGTTTCCTTCCGGGCAAGCTTCATCTCACGGGCGATCGAGGCGGAGAGATCCCGGGCGATGGCGGGGGCGGAGGAAAGACCGGGGCTTTCGATACCCACCGCTTCCCAGGCGCCGGGACAGCCGTCCACCGGCCCGATCACAAAATCTCCGCCGGGCTCATGGGCGCGGACACCGCTGAAATTGGTGATATTGGAACGAACCGAGGCCTTTGGCCAGGTCTGGCGGACCTTTTCCATCACAAAGTCCAGGCCCGGCTGGGTGGTCGCCGTGTCCAGCGGATCGTCGATATCCTCGGCGCTGGGGCCCAGGAGCACGTTGCCGTGCACCGTGGGGGAAACCAGAACCCCTTTCCCCATTTTGGAGGGGCATTGGAAAACCGTTCTGTTAAAGGGGAGCTCCGCCGGCCGGTCGAGCAGATAGTACTGGCCGCGCCGATGGATGATCTCCAGCGGCCTGGCGGAAAGCTGATTGTGCAGCAGGGCGGAGGAGGCGCCGGCGCAGTTGACCAGGCCGCGGCAGGTGATTTCCTCCCCGGAGGAGCATACGACCCGGAAACCGCCGCCGGGGAGGGGGGCAATTTGGATCGCTTCCATCCCGAAACGGAAGGAGACGCCGTTGAGCGCCGCGTCATCCGCCAGCGCGTAGGTCAGCTCATAGGGGCTGACGATGCCGCTGGTCGGCACCAGGAGAGCGCAGGAAACCGCGGGATTCAGAGAGGGCTCCAGGGCCAGCGCCTCGGCGCCGGAAAGAAGCTTCAGCCCGGAAACGCCGTTTTGAATCCCCCTGTTTAGCAGTTCTTCCAACGTTTCCCGGTCTTCCTCGGAAAAACCGATGACCAGCGCTCCGCAGGCCGCAAAGGGAACGCCCAGCTCCCGGCAAAGCTCCGGATACATGCCGGCGCCTTCCACGTTGTATTTTGCCTTCAGGGTTCCGGGAAGGGCATCGTATCCCGCGTGCACGATGCCGCTGTTGGCCTTGGAGGCGCCTTCAGCCACGTCCCAGGCGCGGTCGATCACCAGGACGGAGACGTCGTATCGGCTCAGCTCCCGGGCCAGGGCGCAGCCCACAACCCCTCCGCCGATGATCAGCAGATCCGTTGAAAAAGCCATGTTTCCATTCCTCCATCTGTTGTCAGGATGCGGGGCAACCCGCCAAAGCGCCATAAGACCGGCGCTGCTTCCCGCTTTACGGCCATTAGGCCAGATTCCTCTTATCTTAACACGAAAAGGGGCCGGAAGCAACGGTTGCGAAAGCTGACGGCGAATGATATAATAGACTGTATTTGTATGGGGGTGGCGGGATGATCACGACGATTTGCCTGAATCCAAGTTTCGATAAAACCGTTGAGATGGAGACCCTGAAGATCGGCAAGGTGAATCGCATCGGGAAAATGCGGGAGGATCTTGGCGGCAAGGGAATCAATGTGGCCGTGGTCGCCCAGCGGCTGGGCGTCGAGGTGCAGTGCGTCGGCGTCATGGGAGAGGACGGGGCTGAGGAGCTGTCCGCCCTGATGAACCGGGAAGGCCTGAAACACCGGTTCCTGAAGATCCCCGGCCGGGTGAGAACCAACCTTAAGCTCATTCTGAAGGATCAGAAAGAGATTACCGAGCTCAACGAGCCTGGCGTTCCCATGAGCCGGGAAAGCCTGGACGCCTTTTTCCGTATCGCGAAGGAGGCGACCAAGGACAGCGATATGGTGGTTTTGACGGGGAGCGTGCCTCCCGGGTGCCCCAAGGGTCTCTATCGTGACCTGATGCTCGCGCTGGACGGAAAGAAATGTATCCTGGATTCGGAAGGGCCGGAGCTGGAGCTGGGGGCCAAAGGGGCGCATCCTTTCCTGATTAAGCCCAACCTGCATGAAATGGAAGCGACACTGGGGCTGGAGCTGAGAACCATGCGCTCCATCCGGGACGCGGCGCTGCTCTTTATTCAGCTTGGGGTTCAGCACGCGGTGGTTTCCATGGGTGCGATGGGAGCCATGTATGTGGATCGGGAAAAGACCCTTTTCGCGCCCGCCCTGCGGGTTTCGGCCAAATCCACCGTCGGCGCCGGAGACGCCATGATCGGCGGCATGCTGATGGGATATGAAAAGGAAGGGGATATGGCCAAGGCCTTCCGCTACGGCGTCGCCGCCGGGGCGGCCAGCGTCATGACGGAAGGAACGCAGCTGATCGTTCCGGAAGATTTCCGCCAGCTGCTGACCCAGGTTCGGGTGCAGGAAGTATAATGAGCAGGCTGTTTTTTTTACGAAAGCCGGAGTATTCCGACGGGCGGATCGACCTGATTCCCATCCGGGTGCTGCCGCCGGACCGGGCGCTCGGGTTCGGCAGGGAAAGGGTCTGGCGAATTACGGAGCAGGGCGGCCGGAGGGAGATCGGCCGGATCAGCTATCGGGACGGAGAAAGCCGCGGTATCTATTACTACGGCCATATAGGCTATCATATCGATCCCCCCTGGCGGGGGCATCATTACGCGGCGGCGGCCTGCCACCTGATCCTTGAGGAAATCCGCATGAGCGGAAAAAGCAGCGTGGTGATTACTTGCGATCCCGACAATGAAGCCAGCCGGAAAGTCTGCCTGGCGCTGGGGTGTATGCTGGAAGGGGAAACCGATGTTCCCCTTGACCTTCAGGAGCGGTTTGATATCAGCGCCCGGAAATGCCGGTACATCTGGCGGGTCGGGGAGGAGAAAGGCGACAGATGATCATCGAGGCGAGGGAAACCCTGGTGGCCTGTGAAATCAGAGGGGACAAAGGGCCGCGGGTTGTTCTGCTCCACGGGTGGGGCTGCAGCATGGAAATGATGTCCCCGCTGGCTGCGGCGCTCGAGAAAGACCATCAGGTGCTTCTGATCGATTTTCCAGGGCACGGGAAGAGCGGCTTCCCGCCGGCGCCCTGGGGCGTTCCGGAATACGCTGCCTGCCTGAAGGACGTGCTGGAGAAGGCGGATTTCCTTCCTTGCGCCGCTGTCGGCCACAGCTTCGGATGCAGGGTGGCGGCCTGGCTGGCCGCGGATGATCCGTACGTGTTTACCCGGCTGGTTTTTACCGGAGCCGCAGGTCTGCGGCCCAGACAGTCCGAAGAGGGAAAGAAGCGGGCGGAAGCCTTTCAGAAAAAGAAACGGGCAATCCGGAGGCTGGAGTGCATCGCGCCCCTGAGAACAGTGGCGGAAAAAATGGAGGAACGCCTCCGCCGCCGGTACGGCAGCGCCGATTATAACGCCCTGGCCCCTGAAATGCGGGCGACCTTCGTCCGGGTGGTAAACGAGGATCTGAGGGATAAATACCCCCAGATCAGGCAGAGCACGCTGCTGATCTGGGGGGACGCGGATACAGAAACGCCCCTGTGGATGGGGCGGGAAATGGAAAAACTGATTCCGGACGCAGGGCTTGTGATTTTTGAGGGCGGAAGTCATTTCGCCTTTATCGAACAGCCGGAGCGGTTCCATACGGTGGTGCGGTTTTTCCTGACGGAGGACGAACAGCATGACATTTGACGCTTCCTCGGTTTGCCGGGGCGGGCCGGGTTGGCTGCTGTCGGCGGCCATCGCGGTCTCCTGCCTGCTGGCGGGCCGGAGTCTGATCCACTGGTTTCAGCTGGAAAGCTATCAGCATCCCGGATATTTCCGTACCCTTCGAAGGCACGGGGTTTTCGCCTGGCTGCCGGGGGCGGCGCTGGCCGCGGTCTGCATGCTGGCGGGAGCAGGGATGCTCCTGGCGGCCGGGAACGGGTCTCCCTGGCTGATCGCGGCCGGCGTTTCTCTTCCTTCCGTTGGGGCGGCTTTCCTGATACGGGCGAGAAGCCTGAAGTTCAAAGCCAAGAAACAGCTGGTCTTTACGCCCCGAATCAAGCGGCTCTATGCCGTCGCCTTTGTGCTTTATCTGCTGCTGATCAGGGGAGGGGGCGAAGCGGCCGGCTTTTTTGCCGCGGCGGCCTTTCCGGTTGCGCTGCCTCTGTGGACGGCGCTGGCGGGTCTTCTTGCCTGGCCCATAGAGAAGGCCATCAGCGAGGCCTATTTCCGGGACGCGCAGCGGATCCTGCGGGAGCACCCCGATCTGATCCGGATCGGGATTACCGGAAGCTGGGGAAAAACCAGTGTCAAATTCATTCTCGGAACGCTGCTGGAACAGTGGTTCCCAACCCTCATCACTCCCGCAAGCTTTAATACGCCCATGGGAGTCACCCGGATCATCCGGACGAAACTGGAACCCGGGCATCGGATTTTCGTCGCGGAGATGGGTGCCCGGCACGTGGGCGATATCCGGGAAATGTGCCGGCTGGTACATCCGGAAATCGGGGTACTGACCTCCGTGGGCCCCCAGCATCTTGATACCTTTAAAACTCAGGAACGGATCACCCGGACCAAGTATGAGCTCATGGAAGCGATTCCTGAAGATGGGAAATGCTTTTTCGCGGATGATGAGGGCATTGTCCTTGAGCTTTACCGGAAGACTGAAAAAGAAAAATATCTGGCGGGTCTGCATCCGGAGCGGGATGATACCTGGGCGGAGCAAATGTCTTTCTCCCCCGAAGGCAGCCGGTTCATCCTCTGCCACGGGGAGGAGCGGATTCCCTGCGAGACGGAGATGCTCGGAGAGCTGAACGTCCGCAACATCGTGCTCTGCGCCCAGATCTGCTTCAGCCTGGGAATGACCGGGCAGGAGATCGCCCGGGGAATACGTGCCCTCAAAAGCGTGGAACACAGGCTCCAGCTGATCCGGAACCCCGGCGGAATCACCGTGATCGACGACGCTTTCAACAGCAATATCCGCGGCGCGAAACAGGCCTTTGAAACCCTGAAGGAATTTCCGGGGCGACGGATCATCGTGACGCCTGGAATGGTGGAGCTTGGCGACCGGGAGGAAGAGATGAACCGGGAATTCGGCCGGGCCATGGCAGAGGCCTGCGATACCGCGGTGCTGGTTGGAAAAAAACGGAGTATCCCGCTGTCGGAAGGCCTGAGGGAAGGCGGCTTTCCGGAAGAGAACATCCATGTGGCCGACAGCCTTGCGGCGGCAGCCGAGCTTTTGAAAACCCTGGCGGGAAGCGGGGACACCATCCTTTTCGAAAACGATCTGCCAGACAATTACAGCGAAGAATAAACGGAGGATAAACCATGGGCAGAAAACAGCTGGGAGTCATTTTCGGCAGCCGGAGCTGCGAGCGGGAAGTGTCCATTATCAGCGCGGTCCAGCTGATGCGCCACGCGGATCCCGAAAAATATGACGTAATCCCGGTTTATATCGATGAGAAAGGCGCATGGTATACGGGGGAGGCGCTGAAGGATATTCACGCGTTTCAGCCCTTTCGCCCGGACGCGCCCGGCATCCGGAAGGTTTTCCCGGACATGACGGCGGGATCCGGTGCGCTGCTGGCGGTGGAAAAAGGCAAAGGGCTGCTGGCCAGGGAAGAACTGAAGGCTGTCGCGCGGATCGATGTTTATGTCGTTGTGATGCACGGAATGAACGGGGAGGACGGCACGCTGCAGGGACTGCTGGAATTGGCCAATATTCCCTATACCTCCGCCGGCGTCGGTGCCAGCGCCCTGGGAATGGACAAAATCCTGATGAAACAGTTTTTCCGGGGCGGGGAGCTTCCCGTGCTTCCATCCCTTTGGCTCAGCCGCGGTTTATTCGCCGGGAAACCGGAGGACGCCCTGGACCGGGTGGAAAAGGAACTGGGCTTTCCGGTCTATGTAAAGCCTGCGAACCTGGGCTCGAGCATCGGCGTCAGCCGGGCGGAAAACCGGGAGGAACTGCGGGAGGCCCTGGCGCTGGGCTTCGAATACGACCGGCGATGCCTGGTGGAGAAGGGGCTGAACCGGCCCATCGAGCTGAACTGCAGCGTGCTGGGCTACGACGGCCAGGTGGAGGCGTCGCCCATCGAAATGCCCATCAGCGGAGAGGACTTTCTCGATTTTCATGAAAAGTATCTGGCCTCCGGCGGCAGCAAGGGCATGGCCAGTCTTCACCGGGTGCTTCCGGCTCCAATCGAGGATGAACTGCGGGATCGGATTCAGGAAATGAGCCGATCGATCTTCCGGATGATGGACTGCAAGGGGTGTGTCCGGATTGACTATATGTTCGACCGGGAGGGAGGCGGACTGTATATCACGGAAATCAACACGATTCCCGGCAGCATGGCCTTCTATCTGTGGGAAAACGCGGGCGTTTCCTACCGGGAACTGATCGACCGGATGGTGGATATTGCCGAGCTGGCCCATCGGGATCGGAACGCCTCCAATTACGCCTATTCCAGCGATATTCTCAAGGGCGTCTCTTTCGGCGCCAAGGGAAGCAAGGGCGCCAAAGGAAGCAAGGGGGCGGGCGGAAGCAAGCGATAGCTTTTCGAGGGCGCTCTCCCCCCGCGAACGGGACGCGGCAGGGAAACAGCGCCTTTTCCGAAAAGCCCGGAAGCGCCTTCCGGAGGGATAACGACCGAAACAGGGAAAAAGGAAAGGAAGCGGAGGCATGCTGGAAAAGATCGGCGGATCCGAGGATGTAAAGCGCCTTTCTGAGGAAGAAATGAATACGCTTTGCGGAGAAATCCGGCAGGAACTGATTTCCACGGTTTCCCGAAACGGTGGGCACCTGGCGTCCAATCTTGGGGTTGTGGAGCTGACGCTGGCGCTCCACCGGGTTTTTGACTTTCCGGAGGACCGGATTGTTTTCGACGTTGGCCACCAGAGCTATGTTCACAAGATGCTGACAGGGCGGTTTTCCCGTTTTTCCACCCTGCGCACCTTTGGGGGGCTCAGCGGTTTTCCGCGGAGGGAGGAGAGTCCCTATGACTGCTTCGAAACCGGTCACGCCTCCACGTCCATTTCCGCCGCGCTCGGACTGGCCAGAGCAAGGGATTACCGGGGGGAGAAGCATCAGGTGATGGCGCTTGTTGGGGACGGCGCCATGACCGGCGGCATGTGCTATGAGGCTCTCAACGACGCCGGCCACAGCGGAACCCGTATGATTGTCATCCTCAATGACAACGAGATGAGCATCGCGAAGAACGTGGGAGCCCTCTCCGCCCATCTGACCAATCTACGGGTCAGCGCGGAGTGGCTGAACGCCAAAAACCGCGTACGCCATTTCAGCCGCACACCCCTGATCGGCCAGCCCGTTTACCGGGTCATACACGGCGGAAAGACCCTGCTGAAATCCGCGCTGATGCGGGACAGTGACCCGGGCTTTTTTGAAACGCTGGGATTTGCCTATTTCGGCCCTATTGATGGCCACGATCTCCGGGGGCTGGAAAAAACGCTGCGGAAGGCGAAGAATTTTCCGGGCCCCTGTGTCATCCATGTCATGACCCGCAAAGGAAACGGATACGACAAGGCGGAGGAGCGCCCGGAGGTCTTTCACGGAACACCGCCCTTCTTTGTCGAAACGGGAGACCGGGCCAGTCTTCCAGAATGCCCTTCCTGCGGACATGTGATGGCTTCTACCCTGGCGGACATGGCGGAGACGGACGATCGGATTGTGACCGTGACGGCGGCTATGCCCCTGGGCACGGGGCTGGATCATTTCGCCGAGCGGTTTCCAAAACGGATGATCGACGTGGGCATCGCCGAGGAACATGCCGCGACCATGGCCGCGGGGATGGCCGCCGGCGGCATGCGGCCTTTTTTCGCGGTATATTCCAGCTTTTTCCAGCGTTGCTATGATCAGATGATCCATGATGTCAGTATGCAGCGTCTTTCGGTCACGTTTTTGCTGGACAGAAGCGGCATCGGCGGAGAAGACGGGCAGACCCACCATGGCCTTTTCGACCTGGCCTGCCTGCTGCCGGTGCCCGGCATGACGGTGCTTGCGCCCTGCGACGCCAGGGAGCTGGCCTCCATGCTTCGGTGGACCCTGACCCGGGAGGGCCCCTGCGCCATCCGGTACGCCCGGGCGGGGAACGACATACCGGGAAGAAAGGACAGTCCTTTCACGATCGGTCATTGGGAAAAGCTCCGCTCCGGCAAAGACGGCGCCCTTCTGGCAGTGGGAACCATGGTCCGCCATGCGCTGACCGTGGCGGAAGACCTCTTTAAAAAGGGATTATCCATGAGCGTTATTAACTGTTCCAGTCTGAAGCCCATGGATATGGAAACCCTTTCGTCCCTGAACGGTCAGACCTTCTTCACCCTGGAGGAGCATATGCATTCCGGCGGATTTGGGGAAGCGCTCCGGCAGGTCTGCGCGGAACGCGCGTGGACCCAGCCGGCGGCTGTTTTCGCCGTTGAAAACCGGTTTCTTCCGCACGGAAGCCACAGCCTGCTGCTGCGGGAGGCGGGGCTGGATGCTGAAAGCATTGAAAATCGGATTCTGAAGATCATGGAGAGGAGCCCGGCGGATTGAGCGAAGGGAAGGAAAGAGCGGATCTGGCGCTGGTGAACCGTGGTTTTTTTGCCAGCCGGGAAAAGGCGCAGGCAGCCATCATGGCCGGCCAGGTCTACGTGGGGGAAAGGAAGATTCTGAAATCCTCCGAAACTGTTCTGCCTGAGGATGAGCTTCTGGTGCGCAAGCCGCAGGTGGCCTACGTCAGCCGCGGGGCACTGAAACTCGAAAAGGCCCTTCGGGTCTTTAACGCGGACCTGCGGAACAGGGTGGTTCTTGACATCGGCGCCAGCACCGGAGGGTTTACGGACGTGAGCCTGCAGGCGGGAGCCAGAAGAGTATATGCGGTGGATGTCGGATACGGCCAGCTGGACTGGAAGCTGAGGAACGATCCACGGGTGACCGTCATGGAGCGAACCAACGCCAGATATCTTCGCACGGATCAGTTTCCGGAACGGCCGGAGGTCACCGTCATGGACGTAAGCTTTATCTCCATTCGGCTGATTCTCCCCGTCGCGGCGGAAATCATGGGGGATGAGGGCGTATTTTATACCCTGATCAAGCCTCAGTTCGAGGCCGGCCGGGGCAAAGTCGGCAAAAAGGGCGTGGTTCGGGATGCCCAAACCCACGCAGATGTCCTTCTGAATATCATCGGGTTTACGGAAACCTTCGGATGGCAAACCCGGGCGCTGGACTTTTCTCCCATTACAGGACCGGAGGGAAACATCGAGTTTCTGGCGGAAATCCGGAAACGAACCGGAGAGACGCCGATGATCGGAGAGGAGGAGGTCCGCCGGGTGGTGGCGGAGGCCCACAGAACGCACGGGGGCCACGGAGGGGCATAGGGCATGCCCGCCTTCTCCGACAGGCATCGGGAAAAAGCGAGGCCTGCAGGCAGCGAAGACAGACGGAGATCCGCCGCGCTTTCACGAATACAGAAAACCCGGAACGGTCAAATACCTTTTTTGAGGAGGCACAGGCATATGCCGGACAGGATCGGACTGGTCATTTATCCCGGAAGGGAGGATGCTGCCAGACGCGCGGCGGAGGCTGCTCAATGGCTTCAGGAGCGGGGATACGCAGTTTTTGACCCGGCCCGGGAGGAAAAACCGGAGGGCCCCTGCCGGATGATCCTGACCTTTGGCGGGGATGGGACGCTGCTGAGCGGCGCGGTCCACGCCATCCGCTATCGCTGTCTGCTGCTGGGCATCAATCTGGGCACTGTTGGATTTCTTACAGAGGGGGATCCGGAAAGGCTGACGGATATCCTCGGGAGACTGATTCGGAGGGAATTCCGGATCGAAGAGAGGGAACTGCTGAAAGTCGGGGTACGCGGAAATCCCCATACGTGGTTCGTCCTCAACGACGCGGTGGTAACCCGGGGAGGTTTCGCCCGGCTGATCCAGGTGGATACCTTTATCGGGAAGGAGCCCTGGGGGACGTTTACCGCCGATGGCGTCATCGCTGCGACGCCTACGGGATCGACGGGCTATTCCCTTTCAGCCGGAGGCCCGGTCGTCGCGCCGGAGATGCACTGCATCATTGTGACCCCGGTCTGTCCCCACAGCCTGCTGCACTGCCCCTGCATCGTACCGCCGGATTCAGAAATCCGCTTCCGTCTGCGGCCTGAACGCCAGCAGCGGGCGGAGCTGCAGATCGACGGGCAGAATAAATGCACGCTTCAGGCGGGGGACGAGGTGCTGGTCACCGGGGCTAAAGAAACGCTGAAGCTGATCCGGCTGGGTCCGTCCCGTTTCTTTCAGCTGACGCAGCAGAAACTCAGCGAATGGAGTCAATGCACAGGCAGAGAGGAGGATCGCCCGTGAAAAACAACCGTCAGGCCGCCATCCGCCGGATTCTTTCGGAACGCCCGGTGGAAACCCAGGAGGAGCTGGCCGAAGCCCTTCGCGAGATGGGATTTCAGGCGACGCAGGCAACGGTTTCCCGCGACATGAAGGAAATGCGGCTGATCAAAAAGCCGGTTCCGGGCGGATCCTTTCGTTATACCATGCCGGAGCCCACAGAAAGCTTCTCGAATGAACGGCTGATCCGCATCCTTCGGGACGCCGTCATCGAAATTGACCGGGCCGGTCAGCTGCTGGTTGTCAAAACCCTGAGCGGTTCCGCCAATATTGCCGCGGAGGCGTTGGATACCATGCGTATTCCGGAGATTATCGGCTCCATCGCCGGGGACAATACTGTTTTCCTCGCGGCCCGGGATCCGGATTCGGCGGGGAAGGCAGAGGAGAGGATCCGCGGTTTCCTGCCGATCGGCGGGGAATATGCCGCGGAGGAATAATCCAATAGAAGGTTCCGCTGGAGGCGGCCCCTCCAGGGGCAGGGCGCTGTTCAGAAGAAAGGAGTCGCGGACATGCTTCAGTCGCTGAGAATCCGGAACATCGTTCTGATCGATGAGCTGGAAATTCAGTTTCATCCCGGTATGCAGGTTCTGACCGGGGAAACCGGCGCGGGGAAGAGCATTGTCGTGGACGCGGTCAACCTGGTTCTCGGCGGGCGGGCCGACAAGGGACTGATCCGGTCCGGCGCCGACAAGGCTACGGTGGAGGCGGTTTTCGATGTGCCCGGCAACCCGGAAGTGAGGGAGATTCTGGATCGGGAAGGCATCGAATACGATGGAAGAACCGTGATCCTCTATCGGGAAATGTCCGCGGGAGGAAAGAATCTATGCCGTCTTTGCGGCGTGGTGACGCCGGTGTCGCTGCTGCGGGAACTCAGCGGCGCGCTGATGGATATTCATGGTCAGCACGAGCACCAGTTCCTGATGAACCCGGAGAAGCATCTGTCCTTTCTCGACCGGATGGGAGATTCGGAGCATCAGGCGAAACTCGAAGGCACCGCGGCCGCCTTCGAGGCCTTTATCACTGTCCATCGCCACTATGGCCGACTGCGGAAGGAAAATGAGCAGAAACAGCTACGGATGGGGTCCCTGGAACGGGACCTGGAGGAGCTGCATGCCGCGGCGCTGAAGGAGGGAGAAGAGGAGATCGTTTCCGCTGACTGCGTCCGGCTGCGCAATTCCGAAAAGATTGTCTCCGTGCTTCGCCGCGCCAGAGAAGCCCTCTCCCTGAGCGGAAACGAACCCAGCTGCCTGGAAAAAGTGAAAGAGGCCTCTGCCGCCCTGGGAAATCTCGCCCCTTACGGGGAAAAGATCAGATCCCTGGCCGCCCGATGCGAGAGCGCCTATTATGAGCTGGAAGAGGCCGCCTATGAGCTCAGCGGCATGATCGAGGACAGTGATCATGATCCGCAGCGGTTAGAAAAGGCGGAGGCCCGGCTGGATCTGATCCGGAGGATGGAACGGAAATACGGTGAAAACCTGACGGCGGTGCTGGCCGAACAGCGCCGCCTGGAATCGGAATACGAACAGCTGTGCTCCCTGGAAGACCGGATAGAGGAGACCGCCCGGGAACATAAACGCCTTCTGGCGGCTTATCGGCAGCAGGCACGGGAACTCAGCGCATCCCGGAGGACGCTGGCCAAAGAGCTGGAAACCCGGATGAGCGAGCAGCTGCGGGATCTGGGCATGGGACGCACCCTGTTCCAGGTCTGCTTCCAGGAGCCGCCGGGGGAGAAACGTCCCATGCCCCGGGCCCAGGGGGATGATGAAATTCAGTTTATGATCGCTCCCAATCCGGGAGAGCCCCTCCGCCCCCTGGCCAAAACCGCGTCGGGCGGGGAGCTGAGCCGCCTGATGCTCGCTTTGAAAGCCCTGGAAGCGGAAGGCTCCGGCGTGGACTGCATGGTTTTTGATGAAATCGATACCGGCATCAGCGGGCGAATGGCTCAGGCTGTGGCTGAAAAAATGACGGCCATCTCCAAAGCGCGGCAGGTCATCTGCGTCACCCACCTGCCCCAGATTGCGGCCGCCGCGGATTATGAGTTTCAGGTTGCCAAATCCGTCCAGGAGGAACGAACCCGCACCCGGGTTACGGAGCTGGATCGTGAAGGACGGATCGTTGAGATCGCCCGCATGATCAGCGGCGCCGAGGGAAGCGGAACCGGGGCGGAGACCTATGCGCGGGCCATGCTGGAGGCCAACGGGAAATAGAGGGAAGGTTAACTTTACACAACATTGTTAAAAACTTGTTTTGTGCATCGTTCGGCTTTGTGATATACTCATCTGAGGGTTCAAGACATAAGGGTTTACCTATGGAAGGAGGGCTTCCGCCCGTGTTCAGAAAACAGTATTTCCCAGGCGGCATTCATCCCCGCGAAGGGATAAACGGTAAGGCGGTGAATGGACTGAATCCCATTCGCGTTCTGGAGCCTCCGCCCCGGGTTGTGATTCCGCTGCAGCAGCATATCGGCGCTCCGGCCAGGGCGCTGGTCGCCGCGGGGGATCATGTCCGCGTCGGCCAGAAGATCGGTGAGGCGGGCGGCTTTGTTTCCGCAACGGTGCACGCCAGCGTTTCCGGAACTGTCTTCGGTATCGAGGATGCCATGCTGGCGAACGGAACGATGGTGCCTGCGGTGGTCATTGACAACGATTATCAGGAGGAATGGGTGGAGCTGCACCCTTCCGATCATCCCGAGACCATGAATGCCGACGAACTCCGGGAAATCGTACGGGAGGCCGGCATCGTTGGGTTGGGCGGAGCGACTTTCCCCGCCGCGGTCAAGCTGTCTCCCTCCGGAGGGAAAAGGATCGAAAAGCTGGTCATCAACGGCGCGGAATGCGAACCCATGCTGACGGCAGACCACAGACTCATGCTGGAAAAAGCAGCGGATATCATCGACGGAATCCGTCTGATGATGCTGGCGCTGGATATCGAAGAAACCCTCGTGGGCATTGAAGCCAACAAGCCCGACGCCATCGATATGATGACCGCGGCCGCCAAAGGCGTGGATGGCGTCCGGATTGTCTCCCTTCCGGTTCGCTATCCCCAGGGCGGGGAAAAACAGCTGGTTTACGCCCTGACGAAACGCCAGGTTCCCAACGGCGGGCTTCCGCTGGACGTGGGAGTTGTGGTTTGCAATGTGGGGACGGTTTATGCCATCGACCGGGCCATCCGGGAGGGGCGCCCCCTGATCGAACGTGTGACCACCGTCGGCGGTCTGGTTCAGAACCCGGGGAACTTCCTGGTTCGAATCGGAACTCCCATTGATCATCTGATCGATGCCTGCGGCGGGCTCCGGGAAGAGGTGCGCCAGTTTATCTACGGCGGTCCCATGATGGGTCTGGCCATCGCCCGGTTCGACATTCCCGTGACCAAGGGATGCAGCGGCCTGGTGGCGCTGGGAAATGACGCCATGGAGCCTATGGAAAGCCCTTGCATCCGATGCGGCTCCTGCCGGTATGCCTGCCCGATGAAGCTTTTCCCCAGCAGGATCGACAGCTTTACCAGGCTCGACAGGCTCGAGGAAGCGGAAAAACTGGGCGTCATGAACTGCATTGAATGCGGATGCTGTACCTTTGTATGTCCGGCCAAGCGTTCCCTGACTCAGAGCATGCGGACGGCGAAGAACGGGATCCAGCGGAAACGCCGGCGGGAAGCTGCCCGGGCGAAAGAGAAGGAGGCGTGAAAATGCAGAACAACCTGATGGTCACCTCTTCTCCCCATCTCCGGTCGAACCGATCCACCCGCCGGATTATGCAGGAGGTCTGTCTCGCTCTGGCGCCAGCCGGTATTGCCGGGATTATTCTCTTCGGATTTGGTGCCGCGGCCATCATAGCCGCATCGGTGATTTCCTGCGTCGTCAGCGAATATGTTTTCCAGCGCATCAGCCATCAGAGAATCCTGATCGGCGACTGGAGCGCGGTGGTTACAGGGCTGCTTCTGGCCTACAATATCCCGGCCAACGCGCCTCTGTGGCTGCCGGTGGTGGGCGGAATCATCGCCATTGTCCTGGTCAAGCAGTGCTTCGGCGGCCTGGGCGGTAACTTTATGAACCCGGCGCTGACGGCGCGCGCGATTCTCTTTGTCAGCTGGGCCGGTCAGATGAGCTCCTATCCCGTTACCCGGTTCATGGAAACGGTGGACGGGGTTTCCTCCGCTACGCCCCTGGCCCTTCTGCAAAGCGGCGGGGAAGTCCGGGTGATGGATCTTCTGATCGGCAACTGTGGCGGGGTGCTTGGCGAAACCTGCAAGATTGCCATTATTCTGGGTGGTCTGTATCTGATCATTCGCGGTATCGTCGACTGGCGCATTCCGCTGGCCTTTATTGCCACGGCTTTCCTCTGCTATCTGATTCAGGACGGGTTTGACAAGGCCCTGATTCAGATTCTCAGCGGCGGATTGATGCTTGGAGCCTTTTTCATGGCTACGGATTATGTGACCTGCCCGATGATGCCGCTGGGCCGGGTCATCATGGGGATCGGATGCGGGCTGCTGCTGTTTGTGATCCGCAGCTATGCAAGCTATATCGAAGGCTGCAGTTTCGCTATTCTGTTCATGAACGTGATGACGCCCCTGATCGACCGCTTTACCGCCGGGAAAACCTTTGGGGAGGTGAAAAACCGTGGCTGAAAAGAAAAAGACTTTCTTTGGGGCGCTGCTCAACGGTCTGCTTTTTGAAAACCCGACCTTTGTTCTGATGGTCGGCATGTGTCCGACGCTCGCCGTTACCACGGCGGCCTCCAACGCGATCGGCATGGGGCTTTCCACAACGGTGGTGCTGGTTTGCTCCAATCTGTTCATTTCCCTTCTTCGGAACCTGATTTCCGAAAAAATCCGGATTCCCGCTTTTATCGTTGTGATCGCCAGCTTTGTTACGATCGTGGAAATGGCGCTGAAGGCTTTTCTGCCCGAGCTGAGCGCGACCCTGGGCCTGTATATTCCTCTGATTGTCGTTAACTGCATCATCTTCGCCCGCGCGGAGTCCTTCGCTTTCAAAAATGGCCCGATCCTGAGCCTTGGAGATGGGCTGGGCATGGGGCTGGGTTTTACGGCTGCCATTACCATTCTGGCTTCGGTCCGGGAGGTTTTTGGATCCGGCACCCTGTTCGGGGCGCAGATCATGGGCAGCGGTTATGAACCCATGGCCATTCTGGTGGCTCCCAGCGGCGGTTTTCTGACCCTTGGGGTTCTCCTGGTCATCGTGAATATGGTTCGGAAAAAAATTGATGCCAGGATGGCGCTGCGGAAGGAGGCGAGGATGGCGTGAAGGAATATCTTCTGATGCTGGTCGGGTGCCTGCTGGTCAACAACTATGTGATGTGCCAGTTCCTGGGAATCTGTCCCTTCCTGGGAGTTTCCAAGAAGTTTGACACCGCCCTGGGGATGGGCCTGGCTGTAACGTTCGTAATGACGCTGGCCTCCTTTATGACTTGGCTGGTCGAGCATTTTCTGATGATGCCGCTGGATTTGATGTATCTGCGGACCATCGCTTTCATCCTGGTGATTGCCGTGCTGGTTCAGCTGGTAGAGATGGCCCTGAAGAAGCTGAGCTATAGCCTGTATCAGGCGCTGGGGGTATATCTCCCCCTGATCACCACCAACTGTGCTGTTCTTGGCGTCGCCGTGCTGAATTCCAACAACGGGTACGGGCTTCTCCAGAGCACCCTGAGCGGCTGCTTCAGCGCGCTGGGGTTTACGCTGAGCCTGCTGCTGTTCAGCTGCATCCGGGAACGGCTGGAAACCAGCCATTTGCCCAAATGGATGGAAGGATTCCCCGGCGCGCTGATCGGCGCGGGGCTGATGGCTGTTTCCTTTATGGGATTCAACGGACTGATCGGCTGAGGAGGAACGCGTAGATGGAGATAGTATATGCAGCGCTGGTCCTTGGCGGAATGGGTGCAATCTTTGGCATCCTGCTGACGGTGGCCTCCAGGGTTTTCGCGGTGGCCCCCAATCCCCGGAGAGACGCGATCCGTGAGGCGCTCCCCGGCGCCAATTGCGGCGGCTGCGGTTATCCCGGATGCGACGGCTGCGCGGATGCCATTGCCGCCGGCAAGGCGCCCGCCAATGCCTGCCCGGTGGGCGGGAGCGAGGTCGCTAAGAAAATCGCCGGGATTCTAGGCCAGGAAGCGGAAGAGGAAAGCGTCCGGATGGTGGCGCGCGTCATTTGCCAGGGCGATCTGGAACGATGCAAGACGAAGTTCAATTACAGCGGTATCGCCGACTGCGTTGCGGCCACGCTGGTAAACGATGGGAACCGAAGCTGTAAATATGCCTGCCTGGGGTTGGGCACCTGCGTACGCGCCTGCCCCTTCGGCGCCATTCATGTTGACCCGGTGAAAGGGCTGGCCGTGGTGGACAGTGAAAAATGTCAGAGCTGCGGCAAATGCGTGGACGTTTGCCCGAAGCATGTGATCCAGCTGCAGCCCGAGGAGCTGCCTGTTCGGCTGATGTGTCGGGCGGCGGACAAGGGCATTCTGGTCAGCGATAACTGCAGGGTGGGCTGCATCGGATGTGAGCGTTGCTATACGGCTTGCAAGTTTGGCGCGATCACGATGGAGAATCATCTGCCCATTATCGCCCCGGACAAGTGCCGCGGCTGCATGATGTGCGCCGAGGCCTGCCCGACGAACGCCATCTGGGCCGCGTGGGACAAGCGTCTGATCGCGGAAATCGACAAGTCGGAATGCATTGGCTGTGGACTTTGCAAGCGCCAGTGCTCTTTCGAATCTATCGTGGGCGAGATTAAAAAGCCCCACGAGGTGCTTAACGCCTGCACCGGCTGCGGCAAGTGCGCCGAGAAATGCCCGAAGAAATGCATCACGATGAAGGTTCGCGAGCATACCCGCGATGCTTTCAGCAAGATCGGAACCACGCCGGAGGCGGTGCTCGTGGATAAGCCGGCTTCGGAGGAAAAGAAGCCGAAGTACTCCCCGGAGGTTCAGGCCAAGATTGACGCCGCGCTGAAGGCCAAAAAGGAAAAAGAAGAACCCGCCCGCAAGGCGGAAGCGGAAAAGCCTGTACAGAGCTGAGAAAGGGTTTCCCGACAATTCTCCGGCCCCGTGAAACCGGAGAAGCGGGGAAGGCCAGTCAGACCCGGCCAGAGAGACAAAACACCCACCCCCGGAATAGCTCCGGGGGTTTTTTAAACGCATGAAAAGGGAAAAAGAGCTTGCCAAAGGACCGCTGAGCAAGTATAATAGAAGCGATGCGTATGGATGAGTGCGCCACCTTCGGCTCCGCACAGTCCGAGACACGCAATAATGCGAGGAGGAATTATCAATGTCCAAAAAGTATCTGTACCTCTTCAGTGAAGGCAACGCCAACATGCGCGAGCTGCTTGGCGGCAAGGGAGCGAACCTGGCCGAAATGTCCAATATCGGTCTGCCGGTTCCCCAGGGCTTCACCATTACCACCGAAGCCTGTACCCAGTATTACGAAGACGGCCGCCAGATCAATAACGAAATCCAGACGCAGATTATGGAATACATCGCCAAGATGGAAGAAATCAACGGAAAGAAATTTGGCGATCTGAAGAATCCGCTGCTGGTTTCCGTTCGCTCCGGTGCCCGGGCCTCCATGCCTGGCATGATGGATACCATCCTGAATCTGGGCCTGAATGACGAAGTGGTGGCCGCGATGATCGCCGGCAACGATGATCCCAAATTTGCCCGCTTTGTCTATGACAGCTATCGCCGGTTCATCCAGATGTATTCCGACGTGGTCATGGAAGTCGGCAAGAAGTATTTTGAGCAGCTGATCGATGAGATGAAGGCGCGTAAAGGCGTTGAATTCGATGTCGATCTGACCGCGGAGGATCTGAAGGAGCTGGCGAAGGAATTCAAGGCCGAATATAAGAATAAGATCGGCCAGGATTTCCCCTCTGACCCCAAGGAACAGCTGATGGGCGCCATCAAGGCCGTTTTCCGCTCCTGGGACAATCCCCGCGCCAATGTGTATCGCCGGGACAATGATATCCCTTACAGCTGGGGAACCGCGGTCAACGTGATGCCCATGGTTTTTGGCAACCTGAACAACAATTCCGGAACCGGTGTCGCATTTACCCGGGATCCCGCCACGGGCGAGAAGAAGCTGATGGGCGAATTCCTGGTCAACGCCCAGGGCGAAGACGTGGTGGCCGGCGTGCGGACGCCCATGCCCATTTCCAAGATGGCGGAGCAGTTCCCCGATGCCTACGCTGATTTCGTCAGCGTCTGTGACAAACTCGAGAAGCACTATCGTGACATGCAGGATATGGAGTTTACC
>JAZQCB010000021.1:0-53752 GCA_045546035.1 Clostridia bacterium | reverse complement strand
GCAGGATGATGGCATGCATTATGGAATCAAGTGGCTTCTCAGGAAGCCTGATCAAAGTTAGCAACGGGAATACTCTGAACCTGATTGATTGCTGAACGAACAATACATCGCATAAGTATACAATTAACAGCAGCAACCATGATTTGGCTACTGTTGACGATTCGCTGGAAAGCGATTACAAGACATTTGAAGGAGGATATATTGCCAGTGGAAATAGTGATGGTCAGGGAGGAGGAATATATTCCGACGGCACTTTGAATGTAAAAAATATAGTAATTATTGGCAATAAATCCGAGAAGCATGGCGGCGGTGTTTTTTATGGCCTGTGCTACACTTCCATCAGGCGAGAATGCGGTTCTCGCCTGTTTCTCGTTCAGGAAAAGTTCATAAGAATTTCGTTGAAATCGAGCCGAATTCTTGGTACAATCTATGTGTATCAGTATGCCATTTCGGAGGGGTTAAAGATACCGGGCGGTGTACCGATATAAAGATTGGGAGCGTATGCTCTAAGGTTAGGAGGTGTCGAAATGGCAACACAGATTGCACCCACTCCTGTTGTGAAAGGTACTGCAGCGGTAAAGATTTACAAGGAAGCGAATCAGAAGCGCAGCCAGGCATCTAAAAACGGAGCGGAGAGGCTGAAGATCAAGTTCAGCAAAAAACTGAAATGATGAATTTGGATATACAGCGTCTGTCAGACGAGAACAGGTATCTGATAGATGGCTTTTCGTGTGTAGAAACCGACGAGATGCTTGCCGGGCTGAACGCAAAGGAGCGGAGAAGGGTACGGAAGCACTCACAGGATATGGAAGACTTCCTGCGCAATGAAGCCTATGAAGACCAAGAGAAAGGACTGAGCAGGACATATCTGTTCGTGAATGACGGAAAACTGGTGGCTTATCTCGCACTCTGCAATGACGCGATCCGCTTGGAGTTTGAGGAACGGGACAATATGGAACTTCCCTATACCACTGTCCCGGCGGTGAAGGTTGCAAGGCTGGCGGTTTCAGCAAATTATCAGGGAAAAGGAATTGGCAAGGAAGCATTGCAGTTTGCCATTTACGTCTCTCAGATGGTCAGGGATTACAGTGGTGTGGTTTTCCTCACGCTCGACTGCTATGAGCACAGGGTTGGTTATTACGAGAGATTCGGCTTCCAGCGGAATCTTTACCAGCCGGTTGTGTTAGATTATGACTCTCCTGTGAGCATGAGACTCTGGATTGATGGGTATCTGGCAGAGAAGTCTGACGAGATCACAGAGTCATAAGATTTTCATACGCACCTGGGATTGGCCATGAAGGTGATCAAGCATCAATCCGAAGATGCGGATAGTGTTATCATGGCAACCGATCATGAGATAATTGACAGAGAAACGGCTGAATTCCTGAACAGAGCTGTGAATTTGAAGTTGGAATATGAAGAAGAAGCAGGGGGTATCGATATGTGTCTCGCCATGGAAAAGAAGGAAAAGAAAGATAAAATCACAGGTGCGATTCAGGGTATGCGCATTGCTGGGATGACAGATGATGATATCCTGATAAAAGTGATGGAAGCATTTCACATCACCAGAGAATATGTTCTTGCCATTATGAAGGCGCAGGCAGCATAAGCATAATCACAGGAATCTTTCTGAAAGGGGCTTGACAGCCATGCGGAATAGAACTACGCTCCTTGCCCCCGACGCGGCGAATCAAGCGCAGAAAAACGCCCACATCACATGGTGGGCGTTTTTTTACAGAAACGTTCGGATCGATCAGAACCCGCCCGCGGCCGGCAGGGAATAGGAGCGGGACGCGAAGGCCGCCTCTTCCTCCGCCAGGAGGGCGCCCACCGCCTCGGGCAGGGAAGAAAAGTCTTCTTCGCCGCGGAGCGGCCATCCGATTTTCGCCGTTCGGCAGCCGGCCTTTTTCCCGATGCGAATGCAGGTGTCGCACGTGGCCAACAGCCAGGATGATTCCAGATCCAGCCGCAGATCCCTTTCCGCCCGGCGCAGCAGCCAGGTCTGATCCGCGTGATGCAGGAGGGTCTGGGCTTCCCGGAGGAAGCCGATTTCCACATCCTCGTCATAGATGCGGTTCAGGTAGGCGCCTTTATCCCCCAGCAGGGTTTCAATCTGCCGATGGCGCCGCTCCCGCCCGGCGACGGAGCGGCTCTCCCGGCCGAGCAGGCGATGGGGCAGGATGGCCGCGGCGTAGAAGGCGCTCCGGTTGATCCGCCGGAGGGACTGGGCCGCGCCGGGCATCAGGCTCAGGACGCCGTTTCTGTCCTGGGAAACCAGAAGATCCGCCGAGAGAAAGACGCACTTTTTCCTTCTCGCGCGGCGCTGCGCGTCAAAAACCCCGGTGGCAAAATCCCGGCAGACGGAAAGGTAGCGTTCCGGCGTACCCATATCCCGGCAGTATTCCGCGCTGGGATAGCAGAACATCTGGTGGGTGCCGCAGAAGGGGCGGAGCAGCTGCCGATCCAGATCCACGCGGCAGTATTCCCCCGTATGGGAATCGACGGTTCCGACCCGGGCCGCGTCCACGCCCACCCGATCCAGCACCTCCGGCTCGATCAGGTGGATACCGGAATTGACCTGGTTTTTGTAAAACTCCGGCTTTGTATCCTCCTTCACATACCAGGCGCTGACGCTGCCGTCCACGTCCGTCTCCAGGAGACCGCAGTCGTAGGGGTGCGACGTGGGGCGGGCGAGGATCGTGATCAGCGCCCGATGGGTTTCATGGAAGCGGATCATCCGCTGGAAATCCACATCAAAGACATTATCCGCCGTCAGCAGCAGGAAGGTCTCCGTCAGCTCCTCCCGCATTTTGAAAAGCGCCCCCGTGTTTCCCATGGGGGTTTTTTCCTCGAAATAGCGCAGACGCACCCCAAAGCGGGACCCGTCGCCCAAGACTTCCCGAATCTGATCCCCCTTATGGGAAACCGTCAGGATGATATCCGTGATCCCCTGGCTGGCGAGATTTTCGATTTCCCTCTGCAGCACAGGCTTGCCTCCGATCACGATCAGGGGCTTGGGGACATCCGGAAAAAGGTTGGAGATACGCGTTCCCTTGCCGCCGGCCATTATAACCGCTTTCATCAGGCTGTTTTCCTCCGCACAGGTGGTCGGGTCAGGAATGAATGGTACAGAAAAAACAGGTCGGGAAGGTAATCGGGGGACGCAAAGAGCAGAGCGGGAAAAAGAAAGGAAGTACGCAAAAAAGACCGCCCATGGTTCTGCTTGCTTAGTTTCAAGCATTATAGCATGGGCGGCGATATTTCGTCAACGGTTTTTTTACAGGCGAAAGTGGGAAAAACAGATTTTGTTACAATTCACGGGTGTCGCAGGGCGCCTGCAGCGGTATTTGCGTCCGCGGACGCTCTCGCTTCCGTTCGAACGCAGCGGTACAAAGACGCTGCCATCAGCTGTCGCCTCGTCATCGTCTAAGTACCGGCGTTCTCAAGGCCCGCGTCGTGCAAATACGCGCACGGCGCCTACCCCGTGAACAGTAACCAGATTTTCTCAGTATTTCCGAGGGAAGGGGAGAAATCGGAAAGAGAGAAATCGACAAAAGCGAGCCCGCTATTTCCCGGGGGCCGCGGGCGTCCCGTCCGCCTCTTCAGGGTCTGTGAACTCCGGGAAATCCTTAATCAACAGGAGCCTTCCCTCCCGGAGGGAAATCTCCGCCCGATGTCCGGGCAGCACCTCGTTGCTGACGCCAAACTGCCAGGAGGGGGTGATTTCCCCGTTTTCCAGGGGGAACTTCGCGCCGGCGATCCTGATGCCGCGGGCGGCGCCGCCGATACACAGCAGGGAAAAGTAGGAAAAGCTGCCGTCGACCACCGCCGGGCGATCCGGGGATACGATTTCCATGAGGGAATAGTCATCCATCATACGGGCGGAAACCCGATGCTCATGCAGATAAAGCAGGAGAGAGACGTTTCCCAGCGTATGATCCAGACGGCCGCCGACCAGGCCCAGCAGCAGGAAATCCGAAAAACCGCGGCGAAGGGCCTCCTTCGCCGCGAAGAAGGAATCCGTATCGTCCTTGGCCCGGGGGAGAACGATGGTTTCCACCTCCGTATCCGGGCGGGGATGGGAGTCAAAATCACCGACGATCAGGTTCGTCTTCGCCCGCAGGCGGGGCAGATGATTCAGCCCGCCGTCGCAGAAAACGAAATAATCCGTGTCCCGCAGGCATCGGTTCACCCGGCCGTAGTCGGAAATGGCCGCACCGCCGACCAGCACACAACGGTTCATGTTTTTATCCTTTCTTCCGGAAACCCTTTCGCTTTCGTGATACCCAGAGCGCGGGATGATCAGACCGGCTTTCAGTCCAGCCAGAGGATCATAAGCGTTTTCCGCCGCAAGGGCCGGCAGGACAGTTACGACCTGAGCATCCGCAGGATTTCCTGCTTATACTTCAGAAACTCCGGCGTCAGATCGAAACCCTCCCGCTGATCCCTGGGAACCTCGACACGAAGCTCATGGCGGATTTCGCCGGGGGTTCCCGTCAGCAGGCAGACGCGGTCGGAGAGCAGGATGGCTTCGTCCACATCATGGGTGATGAGGATGGTGGACAGGTTGATGCGGCGCATGACATCCATATACCAGGCGTGCATCTGGCCCTTGGTAATCATATCCAGGGCGGAAAAGGGCTCGTCCAGCAGGGCCGCGCCATGGGAGCCCAGATAGGTTCGCAGGAGCGCGGCACGCTGGCGCATGCCTCCCGACAGCTGGGCGGGATAGAGACGCTGGGTGCCCTCCAGGCCGAAGGAGGCGAAATGCTGATCCGCCTGCTTCCGGGCTTCCTCCTTTGGGACGCCCCGGATCACCAGGGGCAGGGCCACGTTATCGATGACGCGCTTATGAGCCAGCAGCAGATCCTTCTGGAGCATATAGCTGATATGCCCGGGCTGGCCGGTAATCTCCCGCCCTTCCAGCAGCACCCGCCCCTCGTCCGGAACCAGAAGACCGGAAATGATGTTCAGCAGCGTGGTTTTTCCGGACCCGCTCAGCCCCAGGAGGGAGACCAGCTCCCCCTTTTCGAGACGGAGGCTGACGTCCCGGAGCACCATCCGGGAGCCGAAGGATTTGGAAACACCTACGGTTTCAAGCAGGGACATGGGCTTATTCCTCGGGCAAAAAGTCGTTGGCAAAGCCGACGCCGGTCAGGTTATGCGCCGTCAGGCCGTTTTCGTGGAGCCAGGCGTAGAAGCCGTTCCACCGGTCCGCGTCAAAGCGGCCCCAGGCCGGAGCGTCCGCCTGGTAGCGGGCGGAGAGCCATTCCTGGCTGGCGTAGACCAGATCCTTTGCCCCGGCGAGGGAACCGGTGTTATCGCCGGCGATCAGCAGATCCGCCGCTTCCCGGGGGTGCTCGATGGCATAGCGGTATCCCTTCTCCGTGGCGGCCAGGAAGGCTTTGGCGGTTTCCGGGGACTGGGCCAGGAAATCATTATTGGCCAGGATGACGGGCGTATAATAATCCAGTTCCGGGGACAGGGAGGCGAAATCCCAGTAATCGCAGGCCACGCCGCTGAGCTCCGCGTTGATGCCGGACCAGCCGTAGAAAACCCAGACCGCGTCCGTCTGCCGGGCGGCCAGGGCGGCGGGCTCATCGGTAATTTCATTGGGGATCAGGCGGATGGAATCGAAATTCCCGCCGTCCCGCGCGACGCAGTAGCGCAGCATGGCCAGCTCCACGGGGCTGTTCCAGGTGGCGTAGGTTTTGCCTTCCAATCCCTTCGGGGAGGAGAGACCCTCGCCGGCGCGGGAGAGGATGCCGGAGGTGTTATGCTGCAGAATGGCCGCCACGGCGGTCACCCCCAGGGGATGCTCCAGATCCAGGGAGGCGGCCATGGTATCCTGGGCATCCACGGCGAACTGCGCCTGGCCGGCGGCGCACATCAGCAAGGCACCGTTTTCCGGGGGCTGCACGATTTGCACATCCAGGCCGGCCTCCCGGTAATACCCCAGGGCCTGGGCGGCGTAAATCCCGGTATGGTTGGTATTCGGCGTCCAGTCGAGACAGAAGGTGACCGGCGTCAGCGCCTCCTCGGCCAGGGCGGCGGGAAGGGACAGAACCAGGCACAGGATCAGAAGCAAAGAGAAGCTTTTCTTCATCGAAATCAGTCCTTTCTTTGTTCGGCGTTCCGGATCCGCTCCCAGGGCATGACCAGACGGCGGAGGCCGCTGACGGCGCCCATGAGCAGGAGACTGACGATCACGATCAGAATAATGACGGCGAACATTTTGTCGAAGGCGTAGGCCTTGCGCACGCGGATCATATAGACGCCCAGGCCCTCAAAGCCGCCCAGCCACTCGGAAATCACCGCGCCGACCATGGCGTAGGAGGCGGAGACCCGCAGGCCGGAAAAGAAATGGGGCAGGGAGGCCGGAAATTTCACATGCCGGAAGATCTGGCCCCAGGAGGCGTTCATGGAGCGGAGCAGGGCCACAGCGTCCGGGTCGGCGGATTTGAAGCCCTCCAGCGTTCCGACGGCGATGGGGAAAAAGGTCGTAATGATGACCAGCATGATTTTCGGGGCGACACCGAAGCCCATCCACAGCACCAGCAGGGGCGCGATGGCGATGGTCGGGATCGTCTGGGAGATGACCAGGAGAGGCATCAGGGCGCTCTCCATGGTCAGAAACCGCTCCATCAGCACGGCGATCCCGAAGGCCAGCAGAATGCCGATCAGGAGCCCCGCGGCCGCCTCTTCGAGGGAGACCAGGGCGTGGCGGGCCAGAATCGGGAAATCGCCAATGAAGGCCCGGGCGACGGCCACGGGGGAGGGCAGCATGTATTCCGGCACCCAGCCCGTCAGGGTCAGCAGCCACCAGAAAAGCACCAGACCGCCCAGCGCCAGGAGGGCGGGGAGCTTATTTCTGATACTTTCCGATCTTTCTTTCAATGGACAGAACCTCTCCTTCGGGCTTGTAGGAAATCTTGACATAGGCGGCGACCGCGGGGGCGCCGGCGCGAATCGCGATATGCTGGCATTCGCGGACGATCTCCATCAGCTCGTCATAGGGACCCTCGATGGTGGTTTCGAAGGGACCGACCACATAGTTATACCCGGTTCCGGCAATGTAGGCGATGACCTCGTCGACAATCCGGCAGAGCTCCTCGTCATCCGCGACGGCGGGAAGGGACTGAATGGCTACGCTTGCTTCCATGGGACATACGCTCCTTTTATTTGAATTTGGGAAACAAAAAAACCTCCGCCGGAGGAGGTTCTTTCGCGTCAGAATGTATTATGCGCAAACCGCTTCCCTACGCCGGTACGAACCGGATCAGGTCATGAGGGTCTGTAATCTCTTACACTCTCAGCAAAATGCTCCCCTAGCGGGGGAAAGTGTAATGCAGAGAAAGGAAAAAGTCAAGACCGGAATTATGGCGGAGGGGGAACCCGTGTGACCGGGGCGGAAAGGCAAAACCCCGGAGCGGACCGGAAAGCGGACCGTCCGGGGTGGGAACCGAAGAGAAAGGCTGGAACCCGGTCAGGCGTTCAGCATGAAGGCCCGGTAGGCGCGAACGGCTTCATAGAGGTCGGCCTTGGAGATGATTTCGCAGGGGGCGTGCATGCTGAGCACGGCGACGCCGCTGTCGATGACTTCCATGCCGTAGAGGGCGCAGATATAGGCGATGGTTCCGCCGCCGCCCACGTCGACCTTGCCCAGCTCCGCCGTCTGCCAGCTGACGCCGGCGTCATCCATGATGGCCCGGAGACGGCCCAGGAATTCGGCGTTGGCGTCGTTGGAGCCGCTCTTGCCGCGGCTGCCGGTAAACTTGTTGAAGCAGACGCCGCGGCCCAGATAGGCGGCATTCTTCTTTTCAAAGGCGGAGGCGTAGAGGGGATCGAAGCCGGCGCTGACGTCGCAGGAGAGCATGCGGCAGTTCTGCAGCGCGCGGCGGACCTTCAGGCCGGAGTATCCGCCCGTCAGCTCCAGCAGCTCCGCCACGGCGTTTTCCAGGTAATGCGCCTGCATGCCGGTCGCGCCGACGCTGCCGATCTCCTCCTTGTCCACGAACATGCAGCAGACCGTGGTTTCGGGGGTTTCCCGGATGTCCAGGACCGCGGCCATCTCCGCGTAGGCGCAGACCCGGTCGTCATGCCCGTAGCCCAGGATCATGCTGCGGTCCAGGCCGAAATCCCGGGCGGGGCCGGCGGGCACGGCTTCCAGCTCGGCGGAGAGGAAGTCCTCCTCCTCCATGCCGTATTTTTCCTTCAGGATGCTCAGGAGCATGGCCTTGACGGGCTCCTTCTCGGTATCCGGCAGGGGCTGGCCGGCCAGGAGAATATCCAGGGATTCCCCGTCCACGCCGTCCCGCAGCTTTTTCTCCATCTGCTCCTGGGCCAGATGGATCAGCAGATCGCTGATGCCGACGACGGGATCGCTTTCGTCCTCGCCGATGACGACGCTGATAACGCTCCCGTCCTTGCGAACGACGACGCCGTGCAGCGCCAGGGGGCGGGCGACCCACTGATACTTTTTGATGCCGCCATAATAATGGGTGTCACCGTAGGCCAGGTCGGAATCCTCATAGAGGGGATTCTGCTTCAGATCCAGGCGGGGGGAGTCAATATGGGCGCCGACGATGTTCATGCCTTCCTCCAGCGCCTTTTTCCCCAGATGGAAGGAGAGGACGGCCTTGTTCATCCAGAGGACGTAGACCTTATCCCCGGGCTTCAGCTTCTTTCCGGCGGCGCGGGCCGCGTCCAGGGAAACATAGCCGGCTTTTTCCAGACGGGATACGATTTCCGCCGCGCATTCCCGCTCGGTTTTGCACTGGGAGATAAAGCCGCGGTAGTCCTCGGCCACCGCGCGCACGGCGTTCAGCGCCGCTTCGTCATATTTTTTCCAGGCATTGGGTCTTTCCATGTTCTTCGTTCCTCCAATCTATCTCTTCCGACGAGCGCCGGCAGTATGCTCCGGCGGGCGGGAAGGTTCGTCAAAAACAGGCGCACCGGCATTCCCTCCGGGGGCGGGGAAGGCGCGGCGGAAGCTCCCTCGGGGGCGCCGCCTTTTTCTCCGGCGGCCGGGAAAGCTCGGCGGAAGGGCGTCTCAGGCGGGCCGGTTATACCGGGAGACAAACTCTTCCATGGGGAGGGGCCTTGAGAAGAAGAAGCCCTGCAGATAATCGCAGCCGATCTGCTTCATGGCCTCGACGGTCTCCTCGTTTTCCACGCCCTCGGCGGTTATGCTGAAGCCCATGGAGCGGAAGACCTGCACCAGGGTCGGAAGCAGGGAATCCCGCTCCTTCATGTAGTCCCAGACCAGCTCCATATCCATCTTGATATTGTTGAAGGGAAAACGGCGCACCCGGACCAGGTTGGAATAGCCGCTGCCGTAATCGTCCAGCGCGAAGCGGAAGCCGAGCCGGTTCAGGCTTTCCATCTGGCGCCGGAGGAGCATATAGTCGATCATGGACTGCTCGGTAATCTCCAGATGAACCAGCTCGGGATCCACGCCGTCTTCCCTCAGGACGGCCTCGAAGCGGTCCGCCAGGTCGCCGCGGGTGCACTGGACGGGGGAGAGGTTCACATTGATCCACTGCAGCCCCATGGCGCGGATATCGTGCTCCCGAATGAAGCGGGAGACCTTCCGGAGCACCTGCTCGCCCAGATCGATGATATCTCCGCTGCGCTCCGCCAGGGGAATGAAATCGGCGGGAGGAATCAGCCGCCCCTCCGCGTCCCGGATCCGGGCCAGCGCCTCCGCCCCGATGATCTCCCGATCCCGGCTGCTGAAGATGGGCTGGAGGAAGACTTCCACCCGATTTTCCTCCAGGCATTTTTCGAGGGCCTTTTTGACGTTGATCGAGCGATGGACGGCGTCGGTGCTCTCCAGATCCTCGGGAGAAGCCTCTTTCCCGGCCCGGCCCAGGGCGATCTTCAGGGTATCGATGATCTGGTCCGGGGAATAGTTTGCCAGATCCCGATCCATCCGGACAAAGACCGGCTCCAGATACAGGTGGACGCCCTCCGCGCTCCAGGGCCTTTCGAAGCGGCGGCGGATGTCCTCCTTCAGGCGGACGCCGTCCACATGGCTGTCGCTGAGCACGGCAAAGCAGCCGCCATGGAGATAGAAGACCAGGGCGCCGTGGCAGTATCGCAGCAGATACTGGCTGATCATGGAGATGCAGCGGTCCATCTGTTTGCCGCCGTTGATCGTCCGCTGGTCGTTATAATCGCAGATGGCAAAGGCCAGCAGCTGGCAATGGCCGGTTTCGCGCACCTCCTGGAGCATATCGCGCAGGGCATGGGTATTGAAGGATTTTCCGCGATGGGAAAGGTAGAGATCGGGATTCTCGAAGGTCAGATAGATGATCAGCACCGCCATGAGCGTAAAAGCGTTCATGACCAGATGCATGGGGAGGATGAAGCGGAGCGAGAAGCCCAGCAGAAGAATCAGATGATACCCCAGCATGCTGTACAGCTCAAACCGGGAGAGCTGCTTTCGGCCCAGATACACCACCGCAAGGCCCGCCAGCAGATAGAAAAAGGAGCAGACATAGAGGGCGTTATACAGCGGGCCGGAATGATAGCCCGTTTCGTCGATCCGGAAAATCCAGCCCGTCCAGGGGCTGAGCAGGATCATCAGGAAAGCGGCGAACAGCACGAGCCGGGAAAGCCAGGCGGACAGGGCGGCCCGGAGAAAGGGCGGATGGAACACATCGCAGGTAAACCGGAAAAAGAGATAAATCCGCCAGACAAAGAAAAGGAAGAAGACCATATTGGACGCCCAGAGGGTCCAGGCCGGAAAGGAGGCGAAACGCTCGTCCATCCGGGTGGACACGTAGTCGGACACGATGGTTCCCATTTCGGAGATCAGAAGACACAGAAACGTGCGGTTCAGGCGGATGGGCAGGCGGGGCAGGGCAAAGTAATAGAACAAAATGATGGAAAAAGCCATCAGGCTGGGGAAGACAAAATCATAATGCCACATGACGAAACTCCTCCAGTCCGGTTGATCAAAAAGGCTAAGAGCGCAAGAAACAAACGGAAGGGATCCTTCCTGAACCCATTGTATCGGTTTTTGCCCTTTTTTGCAACCGCTTTTCCGGCCGGAGACACGCGCGGGGCGGGAGGCGCGGCCGGCCCGGAGCGCTTCCGCGAAAACAGGCGCGAGGCGGCGCCCTCTTTCATCAGACCGCCCGGTATGATATGATAGGAGCGGCAAAAGTCCCTTTTGGTGAAGCGGGAGAAAAGGGAGGAAAAAAGAAATGAGCGAGATTCGGATTCTGGAGCTGATTGAGGGAGCGCGGCAGGCCCGGGGGCTGACCGTGATCATTGACGTGCTTCGCGCCTTCAGCCTGGAATGCTATCTGTATGCCCGGGGAGCGGCACTGATCCGCCCGGTGGGCACGGTGGAGGAAGCGTTTTCCCTGCGGGAACGCTTTCCCGGCAGCCTGCTGATCGGGGAGCGGGGCGGCAAAATGTGCGAGGGGTTCGATTTTGGCAACACGCCCGGCGGGATTCCCCGGGAGGCGGTGGAGGGAAAGATGATCTTCCACACCACCAGCGCCGGCACCCAGGGCATCGTAAACGCGGCGGGCGCGACGGAGATCGTCACGGGAAGCCTGGTCAACGCCCGGGCCGTGGCGGCCTATATCCGGCAAAGAAACCCGGAGGAGGTTTCGCTGGTCTGCATGGGAAACGGCGGGGTCAGGCGGGCGCCGGAGGACGTGCTCTGCGCGGAATACATCCGGGCAATGGTAAGAGAAAGCCCCCTGCCGGAGATGGAGCGGCGGATCGCGGAGCTGCCCACCCGGGGGGCGGAGCATTTCTTCAATCCGGAAACCCAGGACATCTTTCCGGAGGGGGATTTCTGGCTTTGTATGAAAAGGGATCTGTTCCCCTTTGTTTTGCGGGTGGAAAGGGACGAAACCGGATGGAAATCGGTGAAAACGGAGGTTACCGTCTGATGTCGTAATTCATGTTCATCAGGTTCCGGATGGTCTGGACATCGTCGACGATGTTGGCGTCGCCGTGGATGGTGTGCTTGATGACACTGGAGGCTACGGCGAAATTCAGCATGTCCATGGGGCGGTAGCCATGAATCATGGCGTAGATCAGGCCGGAGGCGAACGCGTCTCCGCCGCCCACGCGGTCGAGAATCGTAAAGGTAAAGAGCTTGCTTTCGAAGGTATGCCCCTCATACCACATGAAGGCCTTCAGGCTGTTTTCCGAGCCGGAATGGGCGTAGCGCACGTGGCGGGCGATGCATTTCAGATTCGGATAGCGCTCCACAAAACGCTGGAACACCTCGTCCTGCTGCTCATAGCTGGGCTGGAGGGGAACGCCGTCCTTCCAGTCGCCGGCTTCGGGATGATCCGGATCCTTCCAGAGATGATAGGGCTCGATGCCCATCAGCACGTCCACATAGGGGAGGCAGGCGGTGCAGTAGTCCCGGGCTTCCTCCCAGGACCAGAGGGTGGAACGGAAATTGCCGTCGAAGGAGACCGTCATGCCCAGCTCCTTCGCGGCCCTGAGCATATTCAGGGTCAGCTCGGCGCAGTTGGGGCCCAGGGCCGGGGTAATGCCGGAAAGGTGGAGCCAGTCGTATCCCTCCAGCAGCGCCTTCAGATCCAGGCCGGAGAAGTCGTATTCCGTAATGGCGGAATGCTTCCGGTCATAGATGACCTTGCTGGGGCGGATGCCGTAGCCGGTTTCCAGATAATAGGTGCCCAGCCGATGGGTGGGAATCTGCTGCGGGGTCGCCAGAATGACGGGGGTACAGTGGACGTCGTTGGAGCGGAGGGAACGCACCGCGCTTTTCCCCAGGGAATTGTCGGGAACGACGGTAAAGAACGTCGCGTCCACCCCCAGATTGGCCAGCGCCAGGGCGATGTTGGCCTCGGCGCCGCCGTAGCTGGCCTCGAAGCTGTTGGCCACCCGGATTTTGTCATAGTTGGGGGGCGTCAGCCGGAGCATGATTTCCCCCATGGTGAAGAATTTCTGCGGGGAGCGGACGTCCCGCAGCAGCGGATTGCCGTGTTCCATGATCTTTCCTCCTTACTCACGCAAAGCCTGCGCCGCCTGACGCGGGCGGCTCCATATGTCCGTCCCGGAACATGCTGAAGCTTTCCATGGGATAGTTCTTCAGGTTTTCCAGAATGCCGCGGCCGTCGGCTTTGGCCAGCAGATCGACCCGGGCCTTGGCCAGCTCCGTCTCCGCCCGCTGGCGGGAGGGGCCGCCGACGCAGCCCCCGGGGCACATCATGCCCTCGATAAAGTCCTCCTTCAGGGCACCGGCCCGCAGCAGCGTCAGGGCTTTTTTGCATTCGGCCCCGCCGGTACAGGCGACCAGGGATATATCTGAGGTGTCCTCGCCCATCTCCCGCATGGCCTGCAGCACCGCCGCGGCGACGCCGCCGGAGGAGGCGAATTTCTTGCCATGGATGGAGGCGGCCTGATAATCCTCCGCGACCGGCTCCAGCGCCACATCCCGGCTTTCCAGCAGGCTGATCATTTCGCCGAAGGTAATGGCGTAATCCGTGTTGTCGGCGATGAACTCGTTGAGGGTTTCCCCCTTCTTGGCGATGCAGGGCCCGATGAACACCGTAACACAGCCGGGACGGACGGCCTTCAGATAGCGGTTCACGGCTACCATGGGGCTGACGGTGGAGGACTTATTCTCCTCATACTGCTTCGGGAACTGATGCCGCAGGAGGCTGATGAAGGCGGGACAGCAGGAGGTCGTCATCTTCCGGCCCTCCTTTTTCGCCTCGATCCATTCCTTCGCCTCGCTGGCGGCGGTCATATCCGCGCCCAGGCCGACTTCGACCATATCGGCGAAGCCCACCTTCTTCAGCGCCGCGCGCAGGGAGGCCATGCCCACGTCCTTGCCGAACTGACCCTCGGAGGCGGGGGCGCACATGGCGATGACCTCTTTGCCGGCTTTGATGGCCTCGATAATGGGCACCAGGAAAATGCGGCTGCCGATGGCGCCGAAGGGGCAGGCGTGGATGCAGTGGCCGCAGTGCACGCATTTGTTTTCATCGATGTTGCAGAAACCGTATTCATCCCAGCTGATCGCGTCCACCGGGCAGATTTTTTTGCAGGGGCGCTCCAGATGGATGATGGCGCCGTAGGGGCAGGCCTTGGCGCACAGGCCGCATTCCCTGCATTTGGAGGCATCGATCTTCATGCGCATCTCCCCCCGGGAAATGGCGCCGAAGCGGCAGGCGTTGATGCAGGCGCGGCCCAGGCAGAAACGGCAGTTATCGGTCACGGAATAGGTGGAGGTGGGGCAGTCGTCGCAGGCGGGACGGATGACCTGCACCACGTTCCGGGTAGGGTTGGTCACGTCCGCGTTCAGCCCGGTCGCCAGGCGGATCCGCTCCCGGACGATGGCGCGCTCCTTATATACACAGCAGCGGTATTCCGGCTTGGGACCGGGGATGATCCGGAAAACGATCTTTTCCGATTCCTCCGCGTTGAGCTTTCCGGCCCAGGCCAGGCGGCAGACCTCCGTGGCGATATCGTGTTTGAGATCCCGGATTTCCTTATCATTGGTTATCATCCTGCGCTATACCTCCCTGCAAGGTCGGGTTTTTTGAGTGAAAACGGCACGACGGCGCTTCCACCCGTCCGCTGGATCCAGTATAGCATGAACCCGGGAAGCGAATCAAGCGCCTTTCCAGGGGACGCGGCGTCAACGGAGGAAGAACTCTTCATGCAGCGGCAGGGAGCGGGGAGAACAGGAAAAACAAAAAGAATGCACCGGAAGACCTTTGCAAGGCGCGGATCTGTGCTACAATACCCCCATCCATGCGGAAGGAGGAATAACCCGATGAAAAAACTGATCGCGATGCTGCTTTCCCTGATGATGGTCTGTGCTGCCTCCCTGGCCCTGGCCGAGGACATTCCCGGCGTGGAGGACGGGGTGCTGACGGTGGCGATGGAATGCGCCTACGCCCCCTACAACTGGGCCCAGCCCGACGACTCCAACGGCGCGGTTCCCATCCGGGACACGAATCTTTACGCCAACGGCTATGACGTTATGACGGCCAAGGCCATCTGCGAGGCCAACGGGTGGAAGCTGGAAATCGTCCAGCTGGACTGGGACAGCCTGATTCCCGCGGTCCAGAGCGGCCTGGTCGATGCGGTCATCGCCGGCCAGAGCATGACGAAGGAGCGGATGGAAGCGGTGGATTTCGCCGGCCCCTATCTTTACGCCACGATCGTCTGCCTGGTCAAGACCGGGAACGCCAACGAAAACGCCAAGGGCATCAGCGAGCTGAAGGGCACCTGCACCAGCCAGAGCGGTACCATCTGGTATGACGGCTGCCTGCCCCAGGTTGCCGGCGCGACGATCCTGCCCCCGGCCGAATCCGCCCCCGCCATGCTGATGGCCGTGGAATCCGGCACGGTGGACTTTGTCTGCACCGATATGCCCACCGCCCAGGGCGCCCTGATCGCCTATCCCGATCTGAAGATTCTGGACTTCGCCGGAAGCGGGGACGATTTCGCCGTTACGGATGAGGATGTGAATATCGGCATCTCCATCCGAAAGGGAAATACCGGCCTGCTCAACGCCATCAACGGATATTTTACGGGCAAGACCGCCGACGACTTCAACGCCATGATGGCGGAAGCCATTAAGATTCAGCCGCTGGGCGAATAAGAACCGCTGACGCTGCCATCCCCCGCCGCTTCGCGGGGGATGGCTTGTTCTCTCAAAACCGCTTTGTCAGGCCGGGCCAGCGCCGCAAAGCGGAAAATACGCCAAGAAGGATGACGGTCGCATGCTTGTACAGCTCTTTTCGGATATCGGAGCCATCTGGGCCAAATACGGCCCCGTCTATCTCACCGGGATCGGGAACACGCTGATCCTGGCCACCGTCTCGACACTCATCGGATGCGTCATCGGGCTGATCTGCGGCATATTGCAGACCATTCCCTTTACGGGGAAGGATCCCTGGATCAAGCGGGCGCTGCTGAGCCTGGTCCGGGGGGTGATCCGCGTTTATGTCGAGGTCTTCCGGGGAACGCCCATGATCCTTCAGGCGGTTTTCATCTATTACGGCATGCCGTATTTTTTCAACGTGGTGTTCAAGGATATCTGGACGGTCAGCATCATCGTGGTCAGCGTCAACACGGGGGCCTATATGGCCGAATCCGTGCGGGGCGGCATTATGAGCATCGACCCGGGCCAGTTCGAGGGCGCCCGGGCCATCGGCATGAACCATTTTCAGACCATGCTGTATGTGGTGCTGCCCCAGACGATGCGCAACATCATGCCCCAGATCGGCAATAACTACATCATCAACGTCAAGGATACCTCCGTTATGTTCATCATCGGGTTCCAGGATTTCTTCGCGGTGCACAAGATGGTCAGCGGGGCGATCTTCAAATACTTCCCCTCCGCGTTTCTGGAGATGGGCGGGTATCTGATGCTGACGCTGCTGGCCAGCTTCCTCCTGCGGAAGCTTGAAAAGAAGCTGGCGGGGAAGAGCGACTACGAGCTGGTCAACACGGATCAGCTGGTGATGACCGCGGGAACCTACAAATACGCCGGGGACGCGCCCTACGAGGAAAAAAGCAGGGATTTCAAAGGAGGTCAGTCATGAGCCAGCCGATTCTTGAAATCCGTCATCTGTCCAAAACCTTCGGCACCCACGCGGTGCTCAAGGACGTGGACTTCACGGTCAGCGCCGGGGACGTGACCAGCATCATCGGGGCGTCGGGCAGCGGGAAAAGCACCCTGCTGCGCTGTATCAACCTGCTGGAAACCATGACCACCGGCCAGATTCTTTTCCATGGGGAGGACATTACCTCCGGAAAGCTTTCCCAGAGCGCCTACCGGGCCCGGGTGGGCATGGTTTTTCAGAGCTTCAACCTTTTTGCCAACATGTCCGCGCTGGACAACTGCATGATCGGGCAGCGGAAGGTGCTTAAGATCGAGAAGGAGGAGGCCCGGAAGCGGGCGCTGTACTACCTGAACCGGGTAGGCATGCTGCCGTATATCAACGCGCGGCCGGGCCAGCTCTCCGGCGGCCAGAAGCAGCGGGTCGCCATCGCCCGGGCCCTGGCCATGGAGCCGGAGATTCTGCTGTTTGACGAGCCCACCTCCGCCCTGGATCCGGAGATGGTGGGCGAGGTGCTGGACGTCATGAAAAAACTGGCGCAGGACCGGATGACGATGCTGGTTGTGACCCACGAGATGAGCTTCGCCCGGGATGTCAGCAGCCAGGTCGTCTACATGGCGGACGGGGTCATCGTCGAACAGGGTCCGCCCTCCCAGGTGCTGAAAAATCCCCAGGACGCCCGGACCCGGGAATTTCTGAAACGCTTTCTCTGAGGCTTGCCGCCTCGTCAGCCCGCTGGATGGCGGGCTTTTCTCTGTTTTGGGAGAGAAGGCAACTACGGCAAGGCCTCCGCTTCTGCGGCGAGGAAGGCGGACGGCCGCCACTGACCCCGGGCAGCAGCGGAGAGAGAGCCCTTTCCGGAAGAAGGAAACGGGCAGACGATGGGTGCTTGCGTAAAGCGCCGGCAGCGGCTATAATGGAGGGGAAATCAGAAAGGGAGAAAGAACAGTGAAACGGCGCACGGCAGCTCTCGGGTTGGCAATCTGGATCACGGCGGCGGGCCTCGGCGGGCCTGTGGGGGAGGGATTCCCCTGGGCCGGGGCGGAGGGCCTGACGAATTCCAGCGTGGCTGAAGGCCAGGCGGTTCCCGGATCGGCTGCTCCCGCGGAGGAAGAGGGGACGGCGCCAGAGGCTGATGAAGGAACGCCGGCCGATGGGCAGGCGGTCACTGGCGCGGATGACCAGACGGCTCCGCGGGCCAATGAAGAATCGCCGGAGAAAAACGCACGGCCCGCCGGGATGTTCCTGAAGCTGGTGCCGGAGAACGAGACCGCCTTTACCAACGTGCTGCTGCACTATGTGTATTTCACCGCGGAGGTGAAGAACGTCCGGAAGCTGACGATCCGCGTCTATAACCCGGAGGGGGAGCAGGCGGTTTTCCGTACCACGCGGCATGTGGAAAACGGGATGAACCCGGGATACAGCGCCTCCTTCCTGATGCGGGAAGGGCAGGAGAAGTACGAGGGCCTGAATGTGCTGTTCAAGAGCGGAACAGCGCCGGGAATCTGGACGATCGAGGTAACGGGGGTCAGCCTCCGGGGCGCGAAGGTGACGGAGACCCTGCAGGTCGCCATCCGGGCTGCGGATCCCCTCGAGATGAAGGATCTGGAGAAGATGCACGGGATGATCATCGGCGAGAAGGGCGGGGAGCCGATCTCCGTTCAGAAGGGGAAAATCCGCTATATCGCCCAGGATCCGAAGGATTCCCGCTTCGTGGAGGACTACTGGTACGACGGGCACTTCGACCTTCGGCGGACCGCCAATGTCAAATGCACCCGGGCCATCTACTCCATGGCGCTTAGCTATCTGGGCATCGACTGCACGCCCATCGCCATGTCCCAGATCGTCAACAGCTACGAGATCGGGGTCAATTACGACCAGGTAACGGAAAAGCTTGGCAACATCGAGCGGGTGGAGGGAACGCTGGAGGAGCTGTGGCGGAACTATCAGGAAGAAGGCGCCTCGCCGGTGTTCCTGCATTTCCGGTATGAGGAGGGCATGCACGCGCTTCTGCTCATCGGCCGGGACGAGGAGAATCCGCAGCTGTTCTACGCCGTGACCACCGGGCAGCGGGTGAACACCTCCGCCTTTCCGGACGGGAAATACAATGATTTCATCCTGCCGATCCTGATTGAGGAGGGGGTTACGGGAGCCCGGATCCAGAGCCCCCTGCTGAAGCGGTACCATAAGGGCGTCATCGATCAGATCTGGCAGTGGCGCCTGATGGAGGGCGGCAGGATGGCGCCCTGAACCGTCCCCCTGTCTTGCTTGGACGGACAAGACAGTAGAACCGTCCCCCTGTCTTCGAACCGTCCCCCTGTCTTCCCCTGTCTTCCCCCTGTCTTCCCAAAACGACGCGAAAAGGAGCGGGAACATGAGAAAAACAAAGATCATCTGTACCATCGGGCCGGCGTGCGAGAATGAGGAAACGCTGGAGGCCATGTGCCGGGCGGGCATGAACGTGGCCAGGCTGAACTTTTCCCACGGGACCCATGAGGAGCATCTGGAAAAGATGAAGCTGATCCGGCGGGTGCGGGAGAAGCTGAACCTGCCCATCGCCATGATGCTGGACACCAAGGGGCCGGAATACCGGATCAAAACCTTCAGGAACGGGAAAATTACGCTGAAGGACGGGGACACCTTCACCCTGACCACGGAGGAAGTGGAAGGGGATGAAAGCCGGGTCGCCGTCACGTATCAGAAGCTGACGGAGGAGCTGGGCCCCGGGGACACGGTGCTGATCAACAACGGGCTGGTGATCCTGAAGGTGCGCCAGGTCGAGGAGAAGGACGTGATCTGCGACGTCGTTACCGGCGGGGAGCTGAGCAACCGCAAGAGCATGAACTTCCCCGGCAAGGTGCTCAAGCAGGCCTACCTGAGCGAGCAGGACAGAAGCGACATTCTCTTCGGCATCGAAAACGACGTGGATTTCATCGCGGCTTCCTTCGTCAGCTGCCGGGAGGACGTGCAGGCCATCCGGACGCTGCTGGACGAGAACGGGGGCAAAAACATCGATATCATCGCCAAGATCGAAAACCGCAAGGGCGTGGAGGATATCGAGGAGATCTGCGAGGTGGCGGACGGAATCATGGTGGCCCGGGGCGACCTGGGGGTGGAAATCCCCTTCATGGAGGTGCCCGCGGTACAGAAATACCTGATCAGCCGCTGCCGCCTGCTGGGAAAGCGGGTCATTACGGCGACGGAGATGCTGGAAAGCATGATTCACAATCCCCGGCCGACCCGGGCGGAGATTTCCGACGTGGCCAACGCGGTGTATGACGGCTCCTCCGCCATCATGCTCAGCGGCGAAACGGCGGCAGGGAAATACCCCGTGCAGGCGGTCAAAACGATGGCGGAGACGGCGGAATTCACCGAGAACCACATCGACTACGCCCAGTGGTTCCATACAACCCAGTTCAAGATGCGGAACAACCTGGACGCCATCTCCCACGCCACCTGCGCCATGGCGGTGGACGTGGACGCGAAGGCCATCGTGGTCAATTCCATTTCCGGCCGGACGGCCCGGATGGTTTCCCGCTTCCGCTGCCCGGTCAGCATCATCGGGACAACGACGGACGAGAAGGCCTGGCGGAAGCTGAACCTGAGCTGGGCGGTAACGCCGGTGCTGACCGAGAACTATTCCTCCATGGACGTTATGTTCTGGCAGGACGTCAAGTATGCCCGGGACATTCTGCGCCTGGAGCCGGGGGACAACGTGGTGCTGACCGGCGGACAGATCGGCGGCGCCCCGGGCAACACCAATACCATCAAGGTGGAACAGATCCGATAAAAAGCTTAGGCCATGAGATGCCCCAGGCCTCTGGCGGACTGCCAGGAACGAGGGACAAATATTGAACGACAGGAGAAAAAAGACATGCAGTTTGACGCGGCCCGACTCAGCGATCCCGGCTATTTCCGGGAAAACCGGATGGACGCCCATTCCGACCACCCCTTTACCGACGGCGCCGGGGATTCCGGCCGGATCAGCTTAAACGGAGCCTGGATTTTTTTCCACGCCCTGAACGAGGAGCAGATCATCCCCGGCTTCGAGAGCGCGGAATACGACTGCCGCCCCTGGGCGGAAATCCCGGTGCCGGCGCATATCCAGATGGAGGGATACGGCCATCCCCAGTACTGCAACACCCAGTATCCCTGGGACGGGACGGAGGAACTGGCGATCGGCGAGACCCCGAAGCGTTTCAACCCCGTGGCCTGCTACGCGAAATATTTCAACCTGCCAGAAAGCTGGGAAGGGGAGCGCGTCGTGCTCAGCTTCCAGGGCGCGGAGAGCTGCGTCGCCCTGTGGGTCAACGGCCGCTATGTCGGCTACGCTTCGGACAGCTTTACGCCGGACGAGTTTGAGATCACGTCCTTCCTGCAGCCCGGGGAAAACAAGATCGCCTGCCGGGTGTACCGGTGGAACGTGGGCAGCTGGCTGGAGGATCAGGACTTCATGCGCTTCAGCGGGCTCTTCCGCGAGGTTTATCTCCAGAAGCTCCCGAAGGCCCATCTGAAGGATCTGCGCGTCCGGACGATGCTGGACGACGCGTATCGGGACGCGGTGCTGGAGGCGGAGCTGGCCACCGAGGCCCCGGAGGGCACCCGCGTGGTGATGACCCTTTACCGGGACGGGCGGGAAATCACCGGATGCGAATACGAGGCCGGGACGGGCACCGTGTCCGCTGCGCTGCCGGTCAGCAATCCGGACAAATGGAGCGCGGAGCAGCCGAACCTCTATGACCTGGAAATCCTGCTGTGCGGCCCGGACGGCCAGGCGGCGGAACGGGTGTGCCAGAAGGTGGGCTTCCGCCGCTTCGAAATGAAGGACGGCCTGATGCTGCTCAACGGGAAACGGATCGTGTTCAAGGGCACGAACCGGCACGACTTCTGCGGGGAGACGGGCCGGGCCGTGGACGCAGAGACGCTGCGGCGGGATCTGGTGACCATGAAGCGGAACAACATCAACGCCATCCGCACCAGCCACTATCCCAACGCCAGCCTGCTCTACGCCCTGTGCGACGAGCTGGGGCTGTATGTGATCGACGAATGCAACATGGAAACCCACGGCGTCTGGGACCAGATCGCCCGGGGCAAGCTGCAGCTGAGCGACAGCCTGCCGGGGGACCGGATGGAATACCTGCCGCTGCTCAAGGACCGGATCCACAGCATGGTGGAAAGGGACAAGAATCATCCCTGCGTTCTGATCTGGAGCTGCGGCAACGAGAGCTTCGGCGGCACGGTGATCCTGGAAATGAGCCGGGAGCTGCGCCGGATGGACGACACCCGGCTGGTGCATTATGAGGGGGTTTTCTGGGATCCCCGGTATCCCGAAACCACGGATATGTACAGCCAGATGTACACCCCGGAGAAGGATATCCGGCAATGGCTGCGGGAGCACGACGACAAGCCCTTCATTCTTTGCGAATACACCCATTCCATGGGCAATTCCAACGGCGCCATGCACAAATACACCCGCATGGCCTATGACGAGCCCCGGTATCAGGGCGGGTTCATCTGGGACTATATCGACCAGGGCATCCGGACGAAGGACCGCTACGGAGAGACATTCTGGGGATACGGCGGGGACTTCGACGACCGGCCCAACGACGGGGACTTCTCCGGCAACGGCATCTGCTTTGCCGACGGGACGCCCACGCCCAAGATGCAGGAGGTCAAATACAACTACCGCAGCATCGAGGCAGAGGTTTCCCGGGATTCCATCCGGATTCTGAACAGGAACCTGTTTACGAACACCTCCGCCTTCGACTGCCGGGTGACGCTGGCCCGCGACGGCCGGGAAATGCTCCGGGCGGAGCTGGCGACGGACGTGCCGCCGGAGGGGGAGAAGACCTATCCCATGCCCTTCGACATTCCGGAGGAGGGCGGCGAGTATACGGCCACGGTGGTCTTCCGGCTGAAGGAGGACACGGCCTGGGCCAGGGCGGGACACGAAATCGCCTGGGACCAGGGCGTCTTCGGAAAGGCGGAGGCGTGCTCGCCCGCTCTGAAGCCCGCCGCGCTGCGGATCGTCCGGGGCGACCGGAACCTGGGCATCGAGGGGGAGGGCTTCTCCGCCCTGTATTCCATGGAGCGGGGAATGCTGATTTCCTACCGTGTCTGCGGCCGGGAGATGCTGAAGACCCCGCCGCGGCCGGTTTTCTGGCGCGCGCCCATCGACAACGACAACGGCTGCCGCATGCCCTTCCGCTACGCCCGGTGGAAGGCGGCGGATCTCTACGCCGCCCCCATGGGAGAGATGCAGCTGAAAAAGGAAAAGGGCGAGGATCCTGTCCGGATGAACGGGGACGGCAGCGTCACGGCGGCCACCTGGTGGCAGATGCCGGGTACGCCGGAGAATGCCTGCCGGATGACCGTGACCTTCTTCCCCGGCGGGGAATGTGAAATCGGGCTTCGGCTGGAACCGGACGCGGCCTGGGCCGATCCGCCGCTCTTCGGCGTCATGATGAAAATGGACGCGGATTTCGACCGGATCCGGTATTACGGCCTGGGGCCGGAGGAATGCTATATCGACCGGCAGGAGGGGGCCCGGCTGGGCATCTGGGAGACCGGGGCGAAGGAAAACTTTACGAGATACCTCTATCCCCAGGAATGCGGCAACCGGACGGGCGTGCGCTGGGCGGAGGTTACCGATTTCCGCGGCCGTGGCCTGACTTTCCGGGGAGACGGCATGGAATTCTGTGCCATTCCCTGGACGGCCCACGAGGTCGAAAACGCGGCCCACGCCAACGAGCTGCCTCGGATTCAGTATACGGTGGTCCGCTGCGCCCTTCGGCAGATGGGCGTGGGCGGGGACAACAGCTGGGGCGCCCGCACCCATGAGGAGTATTACCTGGACGGAACAAAACCCCTGGACTTTACCTTCCGCTTTCAGGGAAAAATCTGAGGAAACGTAAACGCGGAAGCGCCCCGCCGGAGAAAGCGCCGCACGGGGCAACCTCCGCGGAGCGCCCAACCCCTTCCCGCCCACGGCGGCTTCCGCGGGCGGATCGGAAAAGAAGACGATCATCGCTCCGGGGGCGGGCAGGACAATATGTTACAAATTATTAAAAAAATATTCCGAAATTCGGAAAAGATGCTTTACATTTTCTGAAAATCCTGCTATGATGACCTTGGTATTGTATCCATATCGGGTTGTATGGAGGGATGTTTCGTATGAAAAAACGATCCTTATTGCTGCTGATGGCGGTGATCCTCACGGTCACGCTGCTCGCCCCCATGACGGCGTCCGCCGCCACCTATTACCACGTAAGCGGGACGTCCTTTGTAAAGCTGCGGGCGCTGCCGGACAAGGACGCGGACGTCATCGCCTCCTACCGGCAGGACTACGCCGTGGTCACCTACCGGAAGTATAACAAGGACTGGGCGAAGATTTCCTTCTCCGACGGGACCAGCGGATACGTCATGCGGAAGTATCTGAAGTCCTCGTCCAGCTTCCGGGCCTATGTAACGACGGACAAGACGCATGTCCGGATCGGGCCGGCCGCCAGCTTTTCCTCCCTGGGAACGCTGAACCGCGGCTCCCGGGTGACCGTCATGACGACGGGCTCCGCCTGGGACTATGTATCCACGAATATCGGAACGGGCTACATCCGCAAATCCTTCCTGAGCAAGGAGAAGGTTTCCGCCTCGCCGAACCTGTCGGTGCCCTATACGGCGTATATCAAGAACCCCGCGGGGAACACCGTCAACGTCCGCCGCGGACCGGGCAAGGGCTACGCGGTGGCCGGGGAGCTGGAGCCCAAGACGAAGGTCAGCGTGACCTGGGTCGACGGCGGATGGAGCAATATCGAGGTGTCCGGCGGCCCCTCCGGATGGGTGATGAACGAGTATATTACCCGCTCCGCCCCGGCGCCGACGCCGACTCTGGAACCCGGCACGACGCCCACGCCCAAGCCGGAGCCCGGCTACCGGGCCTACATCAAATCCCCCAACGGCAAGAAGGTCAACATGCGGCACGGGCCCAGCGAGAAGGGCTACGCCGTCCGGGCCCAGCTGGAACCCGGGACGGAGATCCGCGTGCTGAGCACGGAGAACGGCTGGTGCAAGATCAAGGCCGGCGTGGTCGGCGGATGGGTCAAGAAGGAATATGTCACCAAGACCAAGCCCTCCTCCTCCGGATCGGGCTCCTCGTCCGGATCGGGCTCCTCTTCCTCCGCCAGCTATAAGTCCTGGAGCGGAACGGTCAAGAGCGATAACGGACGCAAGATCAACGTTCGCCGGGGCGCGGGAAAGGGATACGCCAACGTGACCCAGGTGGAAAACGGGAAAAAGGTCACGGTCGTCGGGGAGACCACCAACTGGTACGAGGTCAATTTCGACGGCATGCACGGATGGATCAGCAAGGAATATGTCACGAAATAAGGAAACTCAGGTATCACTGGGGCAGCCGGAAAACCGGCCGCCCCTTTTTCTGTCCCGCGTCCTGCAGGCTCCGTCACTTTCGGCGCGCGTTGGCCGGAGGGCTCCTATCCGCTCCGAAAGAAGCTCCATTGATCGGGCCCGTCCTTCCGGATTGTATTCTCCCTGCATTTTGTTTGCGGGGAGGAGGATGCCGTGATACAATCAGAAAGCCAAACGGAAACGGTTGACTTTAGCACGCTAATGTGGTAGCATAGAAAAGAATTCGAAGGGCCGGAGGGAAAAGGATGCGGATCGACGAAGGGGTCATGGACGGGCAGGAGCGGATCGGCTTCGGGCTGCGGAGCCTGTATCAGCAGCGGGGCTACAGCCGATACCGGATGAGCCGGTTTGAGGAATACGATCTGTACAGCCGAAACAAGGACTTCCTCCTTTCCGGCGAGGTCATGACCTTTACGGATACGGACGGGCGGCTGATGGCCCTGCGGCCGGACGTAACCCTGTCCATCGTCCGGAACGGGCGGGACTGCGGCCCGGACATCCAGAAGCTGTATTATCATGAGAACGTCTATCGGGCGACGGATCCGGAGAACGGCTTCCGGGAGCAGGCCCAGGTCGGCATCGAATGCATCGGCGGGATCGACGGAAAATGCGTCAGCGAGGTGCTGGAGCTGGCGGCGGAGAGCCTGGAGCGGATCAGCCCGGAATGGATGCTGGAGGTGGGGCAGACGGATCTGCTTTCCGCGGCGCTTTCGCGGCTGGCCGGCGGGGAGGCGCTGCGGAAGGAGCTGCTCCTTTGCGCCGGGCGGAAAAACCTGCACGGGATCCGGGAGGCCTGCCGGGCGTCGGGGCTGCCGGAGGGAGCGGAGGAGAATCTGATGGGCCTGATGTCCCTGAGCGGTCCGCCGGAGAAGACCCTGGCGGGCGTACGGGAAATCGCGGATCGGCTGGGCTGCCCGGAGGCAGCGGAGGATCTGGAGCGGGCGCTTTCGGCCTTCCGGGGAAGGGCGGCGGAAAGCCGTCTCTGGATCGATTTTTCCGGGGCGGGGAATCTGAAGTATTACAACGGGATCACCTTCCGGGGTTTTCTGCGGGGGATTCCCGACAGCGTGCTCAGCGGCGGCCAGTACGACGGGCTGATGCGCCGGATGGGCCGGAAGGACCGGGCCGTGGGCTTCGCGGTTTATCTGCACCGGCTGGAGCGGCTGACGGAAGGAGGAAAGGGCGATGCTTAACGTGGCCCTGCCCAAGGGGCGGCTCGGGGAAAAGGTCTACGGGCTTTTCGCCGAGGCCGGCTTTCCCTGCCCGGAGGTGCTGGATCCTGGGCGGAAGCTGATTTTCGAGAACGCGGCGGCCGGCGTCCGGTATTTCTGGGTCAAGCCGTCGGACGTGGCAATCTATGTGGAACGAGGCGCGGCGGATATCGGGGTGGCCGGGAAGGACATCCTGATGGAATACCGGCCCAGGGTATACGAGCTGCTGGATCTGGGCATCGGGAAATGCCGGATGGCGGTGGCCGGGCCGGAGGATTTCCGGGACCGGCCGGAGCGGACGCTGCGGGTGGCGACGAAATTCAGCCGCGTGGCCCGGGACTATTACGCCTCCGTCGGAAGGGACATCGACATCATCCATCTGAACGGCTCCATCGAGATCGCCCCGATCCTCGGGCTGAGCGACGTGATCGTAGATATCGTGGAAACGGGAAAGACACTGAAGGAAAACCATCTGGCGGTGCTGGAGACGGTGGCGCCGATTTCCGCCCGGCTCATCGCCAACGAGGCGGGATTCAAATTTAAGCAGGAAGCCATCGCCCGGCTCATGAAGGCGCTGGCGGAGCAAAAGGAGGAGGCCTCCCGATGATCAGGATTCTGAAGAAGGACGAGGTGCCGGCGGCGGAAATCTTCGCCCGGAGCACCCCGACAGTCAACGTTTCCGGCGCCGTCGCCGAAATTCTCCGAAATGTCCGGGAGCGGGGCGACGCTGCGGTGCTGGACTATACGGAGCGCTTCGACGGGGTAAAGCTGGAATCCCTGACCGTCTCCCCGGAGGAGATGGCGGAGGGCGTGGCGAAGGTGGAGCCCGCCTTTCTGCGGGTGCTGAAGCGGGCGGCGGCCAATATCCGGAAATTCCACAGCCGGCAGGTTCGGAACTCCTTCATCCTCAACGATGAAAGCGGCATTGTGATGGGACAGAAGGTCATCCCGGTGGATCGGGCGGGACTCTATGTCCCCGGCGGCACGGCGGCCTATCCCTCCACGGTGCTGATGGACGCGATTCCGGCGAAGATCGCGGGAGTGCCGGAAATCGTGATGACCACGCCCCCCGGAAAGGACGGGAAGGTGCCGCCGGCGATTCTGGCGGCGGCGAAGATCGCCGGGGTCGACCGGATCATCAAGGCGGGCGGCGCGCAGGCCATCGCTGCCCTGGCTTACGGGACGGAGAGCGTGCCCCGGGTGGACAAGATCGTCGGCCCCGGGAACGCCTTCGTGGCCGAGGCGAAGCGGCAGGTCTACGGCCTGGTCTCCATCGACATGATCGCGGGCCCCAGCGAGATCCTGATCGTGGCGGACGGAAAGAGCAATCCCGTGCATCTGGCGGCGGATCTGCTAAGCCAGGCGGAGCATGACAAAATGGCCAGCGCCGTGCTGGTGACCGACAGCGAGGACCTGGCCCGGGCCGTGTCGGCGGAAATCGAAAGGCAGCTGCCCCTGCTGGAGCGGGAGGAGATCGCCCGGGCCTCCATCGAAAACAACGGGAAGATCATCGTCACGGACGATCTGCGGGCGGCCATCGAGACGGCCAACGAGATCGCGCCGGAGCATCTGGAGCTTTGCGTCGACAACCCCTTCGACTATCTGGACGCGGTGCACCACGCGGGCTCCGTCTTTCTGGGCCGGAACTGCCCCGAGGCGCTGGGGGATTACCTGGCGGGCCCGAACCATACCCTGCCGACCCAGGGAACGGCCCGGTTTTCCTCGCCCCTGTCGGTGGACGACTTCGTAAAAAAGACCCAGTACACCTATTTTACCCGGGAGGCCCTGGGGCGCGCGGCGGAGGACGTGGCCCTCTTCGCCCTTGAGGAGGGGCTGACGGGACACGCCCGCAGCGCGCTGAGCCGGGGGGAGGGGGAAGCATGAGCCGTTTCTTTTCACCCAAATATCGGGAGCTGAAGCCCTATGTGCCGGGGGAGCAGCCCGCGGGCGGCCCGGTCATCAAGCTGAACACCAACGAGATGCCCTTTCCGCCCCGGCGGATCGTATGGGATCGGGTGCGGGAGGAAGCGACGCGGCTGAACCTCTATTCCGACCCGGACTGCGCGGCCCTGCGGGAAAAGCTGGCGGAGACGATGAAGGTGTCCCCGGACAACCTGATCATCACCAACGGCAGCGACGAGGTGCTGAACTTCGCTTTCATGGCCTTCTGCGACGCCCGGACGCCGGCGGTTTTCCCCGACGTTACCTACGGATTCTATCCGGTTTTCGCCCGGATCGACCAGGTGCCCTTCCGGGAAATCCCCCTGAAGGAGGACTGGACCGTCGATCCGAAGGACTATGAGGGCGCGGGAGGAACGATCTTCCTGGCCAACCCGAACGCGCCGACGGGGCTGGCCCTGTCCCGGCGGGAAATCGCCCAAATACTGGAGAAAAACCCGGATCACGTGGTGGTCATCGACGAGGCGTACGTGGATTTCGGCGGGGAAAGCTGCATCCGGCTGATCGACAGGTATCCGAACCTGCTGGTGACCCGAACCTTCTCCAAATCCCGGGCCATGGCGGGAATGCGGCTGGGCTTCGGGGTGGCGAATCCGGAGCTGATCCGGGATCTGAAGACCGTCCAGTATTCGACCAATCCCTACAACGTGGACCGGCTGGCCCAGGCGGCGGGCATCGCCTGCCTGGAGGACGACGGATGGAACCGGGCCAACGTCCGCCTGATCCGGGACGTCCGGGACCAGACGGCCCAGCGGCTGAAGGCGTTGGGCTTCGGGATGACGGAGAGCAGGACCAACTTCCTTTTCGTCCGGCATCCGGCCTTTCCCGGCCCCAGCCTTCGGGACGCGCTGCGGAGAAAAAACATCCTGATCCGCTGGTTTGATCAGGAGCGGATCCGGGACTGGAACCGGATCTCCATCGGCAGCCTGCCGCAGATGAACGCGCTTGTTCAGGCCGTAACCGAGCTTTTGGAGGAAAAGGCATGAGAGAGGCGGAAATCCGCCGGAAAACCGGCGAAACGGATATTGAGCTGTATCTGAACCTGGACGGGAGCGGCCGGGGGAAAATCGACACCGGCGTGGGCTTCCTGGATCATATGATGGAGCTATTCGCCCGCCACGGGCGGTTCGACCTGAAGATTGTCTGCCGGGGGGATACCCGGGTCGACGATCACCACAGCGTCGAGGACATCGGCATCGCCCTGGGCCAGGCCTTCGACCGGGCGCTGGGGGACAAAAAGGGGATCCGCAGATACGGCCAGCGGCTGCTGCCCATGGACGAGAGCCTGATCCTGTGCGCGGTGGACCTGAGCGGACGGGGATGCCTGGGATGGGGGATGGAGATCCCGACGGAAAAGGTCGGCAGCTTCGATACCGAGCTGGGGGAAGAATTCTTCCTGGCCTTTACCCGGAACGCGAAATGCGCCCTGCACCTGCGCCAGATGGACGGGCGGAACAGCCACCACATCATCGAAGGCGCCTTCAAGGCCGCGGCAAGGGCGCTGCGGGAGGCGGCGGCCATCGATCCCGAAGGGGCGGAGGAAATCCCCTCGACGAAAGGAATTCTGTAAATGACGGCGATTACGGCATACGGCGTGGGAAATCTGTTTTCCCTGCAGTGCTCCCTGGAGGCCATCGGGGAGGAAACCATCGTGACGGCGGATCCCGCCGAGATGATGGCGGCGGACCGGATTATTCTGCCCGGTGTCGGCGCCTTCGCCGACGCGGCGGAGAAGCTGCGCTCGTCCGGGCTGGATCGGACGCTGAAGGCCGCGGCCGCGGCGGGAAAGCCCCTGATGGGCATCTGCCTGGGGATGCAGATGCTGTTCGAGAAAAGCTATGAATACGGCGAATACCCGGGCCTCGGCCTTTTGCGGGGAGAGGTTCGCCCCATCGCGGAGCTGCTCCCGGCGGGGGCGGAGGAGAAGATCCCCCAGATGGGATGGAACAGCCTGCGTATCCGGCGCGAAAGCCCGCTCCTGCGGTATATCCGGGAGGGGGATTACGTCTATTTTGTCCACTCCTATGCCGCCGTGGGCTGTGGGGACAGCCTGCTGGCCACCACGGATTACGGCGCGGAAATTACCGCCTGCGTCGGGAAGGGCAGCGTCTTCGGATGCCAGTTCCATCCCGAAAAGAGCGGAGGGGTGGGGCTTGCGCTGCTGCGGGCCTTCTGCGAAATAAAGGAGGGCGGGCAATGATCATCTTTCCTGCCATCGATCTGTATGAAGGCAAGGCCGTCCGCCTGCTGAAGGGGGACTACGCCCGGATGACGGTTTACAGCGAGCATCCGGAGGAAATCGCGGCGGATTTTGCCGCCCAGGGCGCCACCCACGTCCATCTGGTGGATCTGGAGGGCGCCAGGGACGGGACAACGCCCAACCTGGAAATCGCGCTGAAAATCAAGGAGCAATGCGGCCTGTTCTGCGAGATCGGCGGCGGCCTCCGCAGCATGGCCGTGGTGGATCGCTGCCTCTCGGCGGGGATGGACCGGGTCATTCTCGGAACCGCCGCGGTATGCGATCCGGCGCTGCTGGACGAGGCCCTGGAAAAGTACGGGGAGAGGATCGCCGTCGGCGTCGACATCCGGGACGGCAAGGTGGCCATTCGGGGATGGGAGGAGCGGACGGAAATCGATTTCGATCTTTTCTGCCGACAGATGGCGGAGAAGGGCGTGCGCACCCTGATCTGCACGGATATTTCCCGGGACGGGGCCATGCGGGGCGCGAACCGGGAATTGTACCGCCGGCTGAAGGAGGAGCTTGACCTTCAGATGACCGCCTCCGGCGGGGTCAGCACGATGGAGGATATCCGGGCCCTGCGGGAAATGGATCTGTATGGGACGATTATCGGAAAAGCATATTATACCGGCGCCCTGAATCTTCGGGACGCGATCGGAGCGGCAAGATGATCACTAAGCGGATTATACCCTGCCTGGATGTCAAAGACGGGCGGGTGGTCAAGGGCGTCAATTTCCAGGGACTGGGGGACGTGGCCAGCCCGGCGGACCTGGCGCGGGCCTACAGCGAAGGCGGGGCGGACGAGCTGGTTTTCTACGATATCACCGCCTCCGCCGAGGGACGGGCGCTGTTTACCGATATCCTGCGGGAAACGGCAAGGCGGGTCTTTATCCCCCTGACCGTGGGCGGCGGAATCAGCTCGACCGCCGATTTCGAGCGGGTGCTGAACTGCGGGGCGGATAAGGTTTCCGTCAACTCCGGCGCCATACGGCATCCGGAGCTGATCGGCCAGGCGGCGAAGAAATACGGGGACCAGTGCGTCGTGCTGAGCGTGGACGTGAAGCGGGTGGACGGGGTTTTCCGGGTGTTCGCCAGGGGCGGGAGGGAAAACACCGGCCTGGAGGCCCTGGAGTGGATCCGGCGCTGCGTCGGGGAAGGCGCGGGAGAGGTGGTGGTCAACTCCATCGACACCGACGGGGTGAAGCGGGGGTTTGATCTGGAGATGCTGCGGGCGGTATGCGAAATCGTCCGGGTGCCCGTAATCGCCAGCGGCGGCGCGGGAAAGACTGAGGATTTTCTGAAGCTGTTCCGGGAGCTGCCGGGAGTGGACGCGGGGCTGGCGGCCTCCATCTTCCATTTCGGGGAGGTCCGGATTCAGGATCTGAAGCGGGAAATGCGGGCGGCCGGGATTCCGGCCAGAATCGAAAACACGGGAGAGGAAGCGGAAAGATGATCGGCATCGATGAACTGAAATTTGACGAGAAAGGGCTGATTCCGGCCGTCGTCGTGGACGCGGAAACGCGGAAGGTCCTGACCCTGGCGTATATGAACCGGGAAAGCCTGCGGATCTCCATGGAAAAGGGGCTTACCTGCTTCTGGAGCCGGAGCCGGCAGGAGCTGTGGCTGAAGGGGGAGACCAGCGGGAACTATCAGCATATCGTGTCCATCACGGCGGACTGCGACCGGGACGCGCTGGTGGTGCTGGTGGAAAAGGACGGGCCCGCCTGCCATCTGGGCACGGACAGCTGCTTTAACGATCCGGTCTATATCAGCGAGGAACGGCACGATTTTACCTATGAGGGACTGATGAACCTGATCCGCGGCCGGAAGACGGAGAAGAAGGAGGGTTCCTATACCACGTATCTTTTCGAGAAGGGGCTGGACAAGATCCTGAAGAAGGTGGGGGAGGAGTCGACGGAGGTCATCATCGCCGCCAAGGACCGGGACCGGCGGGAGACGGTATACGAGATCGCGGACCTGGCGTATCATGTGATGGTGCTGATGGTTGAGGCGGGGATTTCCCTGGAGGACATCCGGAAGGAGCTGGCCTCCCGCCACGTCATCGACCACAAGGTGAAACAGGAGAAGATGACCTAAATGCGGGATTTGCATATCCATACCGCCTTTTCCGACGGAAGGGACGCTCCGGAGGACATGGTTGAGGAGGCGCTCCGGCGGGGGCTGACGGAAATCGGCTTTTCCGACCACTCCCACGCCGCCTGGGATGAATGCGGCATGAGCTCGGAGGGGACGGAAGGCTACCGGGCGGAGATCCGGCGGCTGAAGGAAAAATACCGGGGGCGGATCCGGATCCGGCTGGGGCTGGGGCGGGATTACTATTCCGACGACCGCCTGGAATACGATTATGTGATCGGATCAGTGCACGGGGTGCGGATGCCGGACGGGCACGTCTTTTGCGTCGACTGGCAGCCGGAGCGGATGGAGGCGGACATTCATACCTATTTCGGCGGGGACTGGTACGCCCTGGCGGAGGCGTATTACCGCGCGGAGGCGGATGTCGTCCGGCAGACGGGGTGCGATATCATCGGGCATTTCGACCTGATGACCAAATATAACGAACAGCGGCGGTGGTTCGACCCGGCGCACCCGAGATATGTCCGGGCCTGGCAGGACGCGGCGGAGCGGCTGCTGGCCACGGGAAAGGTTTTCGAAATCAACACCGGCGCCCTGTCCCGGGGATACCGCACGGAACCCTATCCCGCGGCGCCCATCCGGGCGTGGCTGCGGGAGCAGGGGGCAAAGATGATTCTCTCCAGCGACGCCCACAGGAAGGAACACATCGCGTTTTCCTTTGAAAAGTACGAGGATGAGACAGAGCTGGCGGACGATTTATTCCGGAAATGAAAAAGCGGCTTCGCGGGAGCGCTTTCCTCCCATGAAGCCGCTTTTTTCGTGGACTGCTTTACAAACTCAGGATGGCCAGCACCGCGTCGAGCGCAGGGACGCTGGTAATGCCGCCCTGGATCTGGGTGGAGAGGCTGGCGGCGGCGCAGGCGAAGCCGACGATCTCGCGCAGATCCGCTTCCGTCAGGGCCTCCGGAGTCCTTCCGGTTTTCAGGAAGCGGCTCATGGCGCTGCCGCCGAAGATGTCGCCGGCGCCGGTGGTATCGGCGACGTGGATGCCTTTGGGGCTTTCCACCGTCACGGCGGCGCCGGAGGCGGAGGCGGCGTGGCAGCCTTTGGGGCCGAGGGTCGCGTAGACCAGGCGGACGCCGTATTCCGCCAGCAGCTTCCGGGCGCCGGCCTCCGGCTCCAGACCCCAGAGAAAATCGATCTCCTCATCGCTGATCTTGACAATGTCCGCCTGGCGGAGGCTCCATTCGATGGCCTCCTTCGCGGCGGCCTCGCTTTTCCACAGGGGCTTGCGCAGGTTGGGATCCAGAGAAATAAGGCATCCGGCCTCCCGGGCGATCTCCAGGGCCCGGCGGGTGGCGGAGGCGGCGGGCTCATCCGTCAGGGACAGGGTGCCGAAATGAAACACCTTCGAATTCCGGATCAGATCCGCGTTTTCCTCTACCTCCTCCGGCGTCAGGCAGGTATCCGCGCCGGGCTTGCGGGCGAAGGAAAAGTCCCGGTTTCCGCTCTCGTCCAGGGAGACGAAGGCCAGAGTGGTAAACCGATCGGGATCCGCCAGGACAGCCCGGGTGTCGATGCCGGCCTCCTTCAGCGTTTCGATGAGGAGGCGGCCGAAGGCGTCGTCCCCGACCTTGCCGATCATGGCCGTACCGCAGCCGAAGCAGGACAGCGCGGCCAGAAAATTCCCGGGGGCGCCGCCGGGATTGGCGGAGAGGATGGGGTAGCCGTAGGCGTTGACTCCATGGGGCGCGAAATCGATCAGCAGCTCGCCCAGGGCGCAGACATCAGTCATGAGGGAAGGCTCCTTTCTTATTCACGGGTCGTTCCGCCGGCGGCATAGGTTACCGGCAGGCAGATCAGGGAGGGCATACCGGACAGATGAGAGGACAGGACGGTATTGACGGCGGCCTCGGCGATTTCCGCCACGGGCTGGACAATTGTGGAAACGATGAGATCCTGATCCCCGAACATGCGGATGCCGTCGAAGCCGATGACCTGCAGATCCTCGGGGACGCGGACGCCCTTTTTCCGGAGATAGCGGATAATCTGCCAGGCCAGCATATCGGTTCCAACAAAGAGACCATCCAGGGTCATCCGGCCGTCCCGGATATGGTCGGAAAGGAAATCCTCGATTTCGGAAAAGGAATCCCCATCCTGAAGCGCTTTGATTTCGAAGGAAAGACCCAGCTCCACGCAGCCGCTGACGAACCCGTCCTTCCGCTTGGAGGGCTCGTTGACCAGGGGAGAGCTGAATCGCAGAAACGCCACCTTTTCGCAGCCGAGCTCCTTCAGCTTCCGGGCGGCGAGATACCCCCCGCCGAAGTTGTCGGAGGCGATGCAGGGGACGGAAACGGAAAAGAACCGGTCGATGGTCACGAAGGGAATATCCTCGGGGATCTTCAGATCCGGATGATAGGTCATGGCGATGACCCCGTCGGCCCGGGACTGCCGGGCCATCAGGATAAATTCCTCTTCTTTTTTCTGATCATAATCCGTAAAGCACAGGATCAGCCGCCGGCCGCGCTTTTCCAGCGCGGCCTCCACCTCGTTGACCAGCAGGGCGAAATAGGGGTTGACCGTATTGGGGATGATCAGAGCGATGGTATTGGTCCGATCCGTCCGGAGGGCCTTTCCGCTGCTGTTGTACTGATACCCCAGACGGTCGATGGCCTCCTCCACCTTTTTCCGGAAGGCTTCGCCCACGGTCTGGTGATTGACCACCTTGGAGACGGTTCCGAGGGATACGCCCGCTTCCCTGGCCACATCCACCATCGTGGGGCTTGAGCCGGTTTTCTGCAATAAAATCACCCTGCCTTTCCTTCACAGCGACGCGCGGGGAAAATGCCGGACTACGGCCATCGAGCCGAAACGCGCGGCTTTCCCATCAGATTTGCGCAAGGGAGAATTCCGGCTTTCGGGGGCCCGGTTCGTTCCGCCCTGGAAAACAGACGCAGGGAGGAGAGAAACGGCGGGACTGGGCCCCGAAAGAACGGGAATTGAAATCCGCGATGGATGAATCGGGATCAATTTATCATGAAAACACCAGCCTGTCAACGTGAAATTACATAAACGTTTCATGAAACCGCTTACAACAGAGCGGCCACAAAGGAAACGACCCCGCGGACAATTTGTGGAAGAAGGAATAATTTTTTCCAAAAAACCCAAAAATGATATTGACATCCGCTTTTTCCTTGTGCTATGATCTGCGTGATGGTTCATGAAACGTTTCATGAATGACGCGCGAACAACAGAGGACAGGAGGGGAGAGAATGAAAGCTGCAACCACTGCCCGGCCGGTTCACAGGAAGAGCCTGGGCAGACGGCTGGCGGACAACTGGCAGCTCTACGTGCTGCTGATTATCCCGGTCGTGATTACCATCATCTACAAATACGGTCCGATGTACGGCATCCAGATCGCCTTCCGGAATTACAATCCGGGCCTGGGGATCACGGGAAGCCCCTGGGTCGGATGGAAATGGTTCGAGCGTTTCTTCCGGGCGCCGAATTTTGACCGGATGCTGTGGAACACGGTGAAGCTGAGCCTGTATGGGCTTTTGTGGGGCTTCCCGGTTCCGATCATCCTGAGCCTGGTGCTGAACCAGCTGCGGTTCAAGCGGCTGAAGCGGACGGTGCAGACGGTAATCTACGCGCCTCACTTCATCTCCACCATGGTCGTCTGCGGTATGCTGCGGATCTTCCTTTCGCCTACCGGCGGCCTGATCAACCTGCTCGCGGGGACGAAGATCGACTTCCTGACCGAGGCCAGCGCCTTCCGGACAATCTACGAGGCCGGCGGCATCTGGCAGGAAGCCAGATGGGGAACGATCATCTATCTGGCGACCCTCTCAAGCGTGGATCCAGCCCTGTATGAGGCGGCCAAGGTCGACGGTGCCAGCGTTTTCCAGCGCATCCTGCACATCGACATCCCCTGCCTGCTGCCAATGATCATCCTTCAGCTGATCATGAGCGCTTCCGGGCTGATGAACGTGGGCTTCGAAAAGGCCTACCTGCTCCAGACGGATCTGAACCGGGCGACCAGCGACATTATTGCCATCTATGTATACGAGCAGGGCATCGTCAGCGCCCGGTATGAACTGGGTACCGCGGTAGGCCTGTTCAACACGGCGATCAACATCGTTCTGCTGGTCATTGTCAACTGGATCGCCAAGAAATACGGCGAAGTCAGCTTCGTGTAAGAGGGGAGGACTGAAAGATGACGCAAACAGCCAAAACGGCCGGCGGTCCGCAGAGAAGACCGGGCGGCCTGAGCGATCGTACCAGCGATATCATCCTGATCATCTTTTCCGTGCTGATCCTGCTGATTATCGCCTATCCCCTGTATTACGTGCTGATCGCTTCCTTCTCCGACCCCTATGACGTATACGCGGGCAAGACCTTCCTGCTGCCCAGCAAGTTTACCCTGGACGGATACAAGGCGGTATTCGCCGACGCGGGCATCGTCCGCGGCTACGGCAACAGCATCCTCTACACGGTGCTGGGCACGCTCTACTCCGTCATTCTGATCTATCTGGTGGCTTATCCGCTGTCCGTTTCGGATCTGCCGGGAAAGAAAATCATCAGCATTTTCTTCATTATTACGATGTATTTCGGCGGCGGTCTGATCCCGACCTACCTGATCGTGCAGCAGACGGGCATCATGCAGACCATCTGGGCTATGTTCCTGCCCGGCGGCGTCGCGGTCAGCAACGCCATCATCGCGCGGAACTATTTCGAGAACAGTATTCCCGGATCCCTGAAGGAGGCGGCCGGCATCGACGGCGCCAGTCACTTTAGGATCTTCTTCTCCATGATCATCCCGCTGTCGACGCCGATCCTGTCGGTCATGGTGATCTTCTCCATGGTGGCCTACTGGAACGAGTGGTTCACCGCCCTGATCTACATGACCAACGAGCAGGCGCCCCTGCCCCTGGTGCTGCGGAACATCCTGATCAAATCCTCGGCTTCCGCCGCCCAGACCAGCATGATTTCCGGCGGATACGCGGAGCTGAACAAGATGACGGAAATGATCAAGTTCTCCTCCATCATCGTAGCCGCGGCCCCCATGCTCATCGCCTATCCCTTCGTGCAGAAGTACTTCGAGAAGGGCCTGATGGCCGGCGCCGTCAAGGGATAAAATCCGGTTTCCGTGCGCGCAGCGCATAAACAATATCGAACCAAAAGAAGGAGGATTTCCATGAAAAAGCTGGTATCCATGATTCTGGCCGTTGCGATGCTGCTGGGCCTCGTGTCCGCGGCGGGGGCGGATGAACCCACGCCCTTCACCGTTCTGACCGGCATTTCCGCCCTTTCTCCCGGATACGACGGCAACACCGTGCTCAACGCGATGCAGGAAAAGGCCGGCATCAAGATTACCTGGGACGCCTGGTCCGACAGCCTGAGCGAAGTCGTGGGCACCCGCCTGAGCGGCAACGCGGCCAGCAAGAACCCCATCGACGCCTTCCAGGCGGTGGGCTTCAGCAACTTTGACCTGATGCGCTACGGCGCCGCCGGCACCTTCATCGACCTGACCCCCTACATTACCCCCGAAATCATGCCCAACCTGAGCGCCATCCTGGAAAAGCATCCCCAGATCCGCGCCGCCATCACCATGAGCGACGGCAAGATCTACGGCCTGCCCGCCGGCGAGCAGATGGGTACCGCGGGTATCGGACGGGAGAAGGACTATTCCATCTTCAGCGTGCCCCAGTTCGCGATGATCAACAAGGCCTGGCTGGACGACCTGGGACTGGCCATGCCCACCACCCTGGACGAGCTGCACGATGTGCTGAAGGCCTTCAAGGACAACGACATGTCCGCCAAGTATTACGGCAATGAGGCCGGCTCCACCATCCCCATGAGCACCGGCTTCGACCAGTGGTGCTGGGGCCAGAACGTGTTCTACGCCGGCTTCGGCTTTACCAACTGGCCCAATGACATCTGCATGGATCTGACGGTCAACAAGGATGGCGATGTCAACTTCGTCTGCGACGACGACGGATACCGCGCGGCGGTAACCTACTTCCACAACTGGTATGCCGAAGGCCTGATGGACCTTGAAATGTTCTCCCAGGACACCAACCAGCTGATCGCCAAGTGCACCGGCGGCCGCGTGGGCGTTTCCACCTGGTGGGAAATCAATGAGATCATGGGCCCGCACGCTGCCGACTATGTGTATCTGCCGATCCTGACCGGTCCCGACGGCACCAGCAACGTAACCCTGCGGACCGGCGGCGCCATCAATGGCGGCCAGCTGTCCGTCACCCGCGAGTGCAAGGATCCCGCGAAGCTGCTGGGCTTCTATGACCAGTGGTACGAAGGCGAGAACGTCATGCAGCTGCAGTACGGCCCCATCGGCGTCTACTTCACCGAGAAGGACGAGAAGGGCATGTGGAAGTCCATTACCGACGAGGAGTCCCGCGCCAAGTACAACAAGTCCTCGGGCGAACTGAAGGCCCAGAGCGAAGTGGCCGGCCCCAAGCTGATTCTCTCCGAGTACTATAACGAGTACTTCTACATGGAAGACCGGGCCATGGAGCGCCTGGCGGACATCTATGACTACTGGATGCCCTTCGTCAAGGACGACAGCTTCTATCCCCAGGACGCGGTTTATACCGAGGCGGAGCTGGACGACATCGACTTCTACCGGGCCGATTTCGAGCGGGCCGTCGCCGAGCAGGAAGCCCTGTGGATCAAGAACGGCGGCCCCACCGACGAGGAATGGGAAGCCTACAAGGCCAACCTGGAGCGCTGCGGCATGAGCACGCTTCTGCAGACCTATCAGACGGTCTATGACCGGTATGTTACCACCAAATAATCTTCAAAACGATCCCATGCCGGGAGCCGGAACGCCGACTCCCGGTATTCCCATATCGACGGGGCGCCCTTTTCGGCACAGTTTCGGCCCGGAGGGACGGGGCGCCCTTTTCCCAACTTTCTGAAACCACGGAGGACGATATGATCGAACACCTGACCCCCCTGGACCGTGTGCGCCTGTTTGAGCGGGAGCATTCCACCCTGATTCCCTCCCATGATCGGCCGCTTTTTCATCTGACGCCCCTGGTCGGATGGATGAACGATCCGAACGGCTTCTGCTATTACAAGGGGCAGTACCACCTTTTCTATCAGTACCATCCCTATTCCCGCAGCTGGGGCCCAATGCACTGGGGCCACGCCGTCAGCCAGGATCTGATCCGCTGGACCTATGAGCCCTGCGCCCTGGCGCCGGACACGGCCGCGGACGCGGGCGGCTGCTTTTCCGGCAGCGCGGTCCCCATGCCCGACGGAAGCCTGATGCTCATGTATACCGGGGTTCAGCCGGCCGGCACCTTCCGCAGGGAAACCCAGGCCCAGTGCGTTGCCGTGGGGGACGGGGTGAATTTCACCAAATCCCGGCTCAATCCCGTGATTCGGCATGCCCATCTGCCGGCGGGATACAGCCCCTTTGATTTCCGTGATCCAAAGATCTGGTTTGAGAAGGGAAGGTATTATCTCGTCGCCGGAAACCGGCATGAGGAAAGGCAGGGCGCGGTGCTCCTCTTCGAAAGCGCGGACGGGGTGGAATGGCGCTTTGTCGGGGAAATTGACGCAAGCTGCGAACAATACGGCCGCATGTGGGAATGCCCGGACTTCTTTTCCCTGGACGGGCAGCAGGTGCTGCTGGTCAGCCCGCAGGAAATGACCGCCACGGAGGAATTCCACGCCGGATACGGCACGGTCGCCCTGATGGGAGACTGGGATCTGAAACACTGCCGGTTTGAACGAAAGACAGTACAGCCGGTGGATTACGGGCTGAATTTCTATGCCCCCCAGACCACTCTGACGCCAGACGGGCGGCGGGTGATGATCGGATGGATGGACAACTGGGACACCTGCCGGGAAGCGCCCCGCAGACACGCCTGGTACGCCCAGATGAGCGCACCCCGGGAAATCTTCCTGCGGGAGGGGAGGCTGTATCAGCAGCCCGCCCGGGAAATGGAAACCCTTTGGAAGGACACAATCCGCCACGAAAACGTGCTGGTTCAGGAGGAACGGGAGCTGCCCGGTCTGCGGGGAAGGCTGATGGACATGACGGTTACGCTGTATCCGGAGGGCTCGGCCTGCCGTCGGTTTACCCTTTATACCGCCAAGGACCGGGAACACTTCATCAAAATCCGCTGCGACCTGGCACGGGAGGAGCTGGTCTTTGACCGGAGCCGGGGCGGATCCCGCAGGGATATTCCCCATACCCGCCATGTACGGGCAGAGGCGAAGGACGGAAAGCTGACCCTCCGGCTGCTGATGGACAAGGAAAGCATCGAGCTGTTTATCAACGGCGGGGAACGGGTGCTGACATCCCTGATCCCGACGCCCCTGAGCGCGGACGGGATCACCTTCGCCGCGGACGCGCCGCTGAAAATCTCCGTGGAAGCGCATCCGCTGGGGTAAATGGAAAAAAAGGAGCCGTGAAGCATCGGGAAAATCATCCCGCGCTTCACGGCCCTTTTCATGACCATGAACGGAGCGTTCGCGGCTTTTTTCATGTTTCTCGTTCCGCACGCCAACATGGCCAAACAACGCACGCGGCCGGGTCCGGCCGCCCAGAGACCGCCTTTGACACCGCGGCCAATTCAAGGCCGGTTGGCCCGGGTTACCGTTTACGGGGCAGGCAGACATAAAAGTTGATATGTTCAGCATGGGATAAAAATGCAGGAGGAAAACGATCCGGGTATTTACGAGAGCGGGAAAAATGTGTATACTGTCAGATGGTTTTTGAAAAAATCGTTGTTTTTCAATAGGCATCAGAACGAAGGGGAGGAAAGGACATGGAAAACAAGCAGATTAAAAGAATCGGCGTTCTGACGAGCGGCGGCGACGCGCCGGGCATGAACGCGGCGGTCCGGGCGGTTGTGCGCGCGGCGCTGGCCCATGAAATCGAATGCATTGGCATCCGCCGGGGATGGCAGGGCCTGATCAACGTGGACTTTGTGCAGCTGAACCGGGCGAACGTGGGCCATATGCTGTCCCGGGGCGGTACCTTCCTTTATACCGCCCGCAGCATGGAATTCATGACGCCGGAAGGCCGCCAGAAGGCGGTCAGCACCTGCAACCTGCTGGGGCTGGACGGCATCGTGGCCATCGGCGGCGACGGTACCTTCCGCGGCGCGCTGGAGCTGTCCCGGCTGGGCGTCCCCGTCGTCGGCATCCCCGCCACCATCGATAACGACGTCGGCTGCACCAACTATACCATCGGCTTCGACTCCGCCTGCAACACTGCCATCGAGTGCATTGACAAGCTGCGGGACACGATGCAGTCCCACGAGCGCTGCTCCGTGGTCGAGGTGATGGGCCGCAACGCCGGCTTCCTGGCCCTGTATGTCGGAACCGCCGTCGGCGCCACCGCTGTGCTGGTTCCGGAGCATAAGGAAAGCTTCGAGGAAAACGTGATCGAGCGGATCCGCGCTTCCCGGCTGGCGGGCTACACCCATTTCATGATCGTCGTCGCCGAAGGTGCCGGCAGCGGCGCGGAAATCGGCGAAAAGATCCATCAGGCCCTGGGCATCAAGCCCACCGTCTCCGTCATAGGACATATTCAGCGGGGCGGCTCTCCCACCGGGCGGGACCGTGAAACCGCGACCCGCATGGGCTATTACGCGGTGAAGGCCTTCGCCGAGGGACGCGGCAACTGCATCATCGCCACCCAGGAGGGCAGCATCGTGGAAATCCCGATCGAGGAAGCCCTGAAGATGGAAAAGCACCTGCAGATGGACCGCTACAAGATCATGGAAGTCATGCAGTTCGGCACCTATCACGACAAGGATTTCTAATACATACAAACAAGCGGGGCGGGCGCCGGAAGGCGCCCGCCCCGCTTGTTTTCGGCGGAGAGGAGAACGAACGGGAGATTCCGGCCACCCCGGGCGGGGAGAGGAAAGAACCGGAGATACCGGCAGCCCGCCCTGGGGCCGGGAAGAGAAAAAAGCTACAGAACGACCTGATCCCGGCCGTTGCGCTTGCCGATATACAGATGCTGGTCTGCTTCCTCGATGATGGCCTCCAGCGGGGAGACAAAATTGCATTCCGCCACCCCGATGGTGATGGTTACGTTAAAAACGTGACCCTCGAAATGGAGGGGGAGCCTGCGGACGGCCACGTTCAGGGTCTGCATCAGAACGCCGGCGTTGTCCAGATTCATCCTTGGAATGAAGAAACAGAATTCCTCTCCGCCCCATCGGCAGACAGAGTATCGGCCGCCTCCGTGCTCGAGAAAGCACTGCGCGATGGCCTTCAGGGTATAGTCGCCGCAGGCATGGCCGTAGGTATCGTTCACGTTTTTGAAAAAATCGATATCCGCAATGGCCACGCTGTATTCCGTGGTTGGGTTTTCAGCAATGAAGCGATGCGCTTCATCCAGCAGCATCCGCCGGTTGGGCAGCTGGGTCAGCTGATCTGTGCTGGCCTCCCTGTGGAGAGCCTGGTTGTCGAGGCGGAGCTGGCGCTCGGTGGCCTGGATGTTGGAGCTGAAGAGGATGCACAGCAGTGCCAGAATGCCGAAGGCTGTCAGGGTATTGAAGCATTTCAGCACAATCTCGGCGGTTCCGGAGAGCCGGCCTGCCACGGCGATCCGGGAGGCATAGAAATAAAGCCCCGTCCGGAAAGCCAGCAGAAGGAGGAAAAAGAGAATCTTCCGCCACGCGGGCTCATAGACATTGAAGAAAATCAGCAGGAAGAGGGGGAGCAGAAAATCCTGCGCGCTGAGCGACCAACCGAAGGTATGCACCGACCAGGCAACCCAAAAGACGGAGGTAAAGAAAACAACCCCCAGATGAAACCGAAAATCCCATTTTTTTCCGTAAACAAGAGAAAAGAGAAGCACGGTCGCCAGAACCAGGGGCATCGGCTGGAAGACGCTGAGGCCTTCCGGAGCGGAAACGGGAGCGTGATGAATTCCCCAGGCGAGGCCCAGACAGCTGAGAAGGAGATATACGAACAGCACCCGCTCACAGATGTAGAGGGCTTTTGTAAAATATGCGGGGGGCGAGGACCCGGCCTTCGGCGGATGCGTCTGAAAAAATCGCTTCAGAAAATCCATAACCGGGCTATCCCTCCTTTCTATGTGCTTCCACGCTTATTATATGATAAAACAGGATCGATTTCAACCATATTCTTCATGAAACGGAGAATTTCAGAGAACGGGAATGGACGGAGCATATCCTTCCCGCCGCAGCTGGTCAGCGGGATTATAATCACATGCAGCTCCTGGCTTTGGTTATATGTTTTTTTACCGGAGAATGACCTGCACAGGAAAAGAGCTTCCTTTCACCCTTGAAGATAGACGGACTATAGTCTTCCTTGCCCCTCCGGATCCTGAAGCTCCGCCTCCAGATAGGGGAGGAGCTGCCAGTCCGCCGGGAGCCAGGAAACGTCCCGCAGTTCCTTTCGGGTCAGCCAGCGGGCGGCCATCGCTTCCTTCAGGAGGGGCGTTCCGCGCGAAAGCTCGCACCGGAAGCATTCCATGGACAGATGGAAGGAGGGGTAATCGTATTCCACCGAGGCGATCCGGCCTCCGAGGCGAACCTCAATATTCAGCTCCTCCTGCAGCTCCCGCGCAAGCGCCTGCTCGGGACTTTCCCCGGACTCGATTTTTCCGCCGGGAAATTCCCATTGTCCTTTGAAAGGCCCGTACCCTCTCTCAGTGGCAAACAGACGGGTCGGATGGGAAAGGCTGTCAAAAATCACGCCGGCTGCCACCCGAACCGGCCGGATCCTTTTCAGGATCCCCTCGCAGGCCCGGGTAATCTGGTCCACGGCGGTGGCGAAATCCCGGGTATACCAGGGATCCGCGATTTCCGCCGGCGCGCCTGGGCCCTCGATATACTCGGTCATGATGCGGATCCGGGCGTGGGCCTCCCTGGGCAGGATGCGGCGGATCATGGTCATGTTTTCCGCGTCCATGCCGATGATGAGATCATACCGGTCTCCATCGCTTCCGGTCAGCCGGCGCGCGGCGTGGGGCCCGCAGGGAATGCCGCGGCGAAGCAGCTCCCTTTTCATGGGCGGATAGATGTCGTTTCCGATTTCCTCCGAGCTGGTGGCGGCGGAGTCGATGACCGCCTTCACGCCCGCCTCAGCGGCCATTTTCTTCAGAATCATTTCCGCCGCAACGCTTCGGCAGATGTTGCCGTGGCAGATAAACAAAATCTTAGTCATGGGTTGATAAGGCCTCCTAAGGCGACGTTTTGCCGCGATTTGCGTAGTAGGAAAATCGTACATTTCTGCCGGAAAACCGGGCCAACCCGGCAAATCGCGGCAAATCGCGGCAATGGATGGTAGTCAAATGGTAGTAGAAAATCAAAAGGTCTACTACCATGTCAGATCGTTCAGCGACCATTAGCGGAGTAAAACCGCCTTTGAAAGTTTACCATATCGAGGGCGATTTTTCCACAATTTCAGAGAGGGGTGGAGAGCAGAAAAATCCCCTGGCAGCGGTTCATTCTGCTGACAGGGGGAATGGCTTCCAAGTCTGCATTATATGGATTATTCGATCCCTCGTACTCCGCTGAACGGATACAATACAGTTCGTACATGTCCGATAATCATATCCCGGGATATTGCCCCTTGGGATCGGCTGTCATTGGAGTTGTTCCGGTGATCGCCCATCACGAAGTATTCACCTGCAGGCACAGTGTAAGGGCCGAAAGTGTTCAGCCTGCCGCTTCGATACTCATCACTGATATATGGCTCTTCGTATCTGTCTCCATTTATATACAGATAGCCATCCCGGATTTCAATCGTATCTCCCGGCAAGCCTACAACTCTTTTAACAAAATTGGTATCACCCCGGCCCGGATAACGGCAAATCACAACATCAAAGCGTTGGGGATTCCCTCCTGTGGTAATCCGCGTAGCCTTTTCCTTGGACTCATCATCCTGCCAAGGAAAAGACAGCCAGGTCGATGCATAGTCATATTTCGTCACAAACATGATCTCGCCATTGGCCAGTGTGTTATCCATAGATTCACCGTCAACCCGGACCAATTCAAAGCCAAAGGCCCGGATCGGGAGGGCGATAGCAATTGCTACAACAATGGTAAGAATCCATTCCAGTATTTCCCGTGTCAATGATTTCTTCTTTTTCTCTTCTTTCTGCTTCTTCATGGTTCCATACCGCCTCTCAGATCATTTGGAAGAAGGCCTGCGCGGAACAGACAGAAGGAATCAGGGAAAGCAGTACGCCACATGCAGCCGCAACAATCCAGCGGACAGACGTGTTTTTCTTTGGGAACATCAGTGCCGCCTGTTCCAGCACAGCCAGTTCATTCCCGCGATGGATAATCTCATTCAGATAATCGTCACGCATCATCGTTCATTCCCTTCTTCAGCTTCCTGCGGATGCGGTGTAATCGCACTCGTACCTGACCGTCTGACAAGTTCATTTCTCTGGCGATTTGTTTTGTGGGTTTGCCTTCCAGGGAGAACGCGAGCAGAAGCTTTCTGTCCGTTTCATCCAGATTCGCCAGAAGATGAACCCGGTTCAGTCGTTCCAGGCCCCTGATGTATTCTGCTTCGGCGGAGTCAACAGGCGGATCAGGCAATTCTCCCGGCAGTTCAGGGAAGCGTCTTTGCTTCCGCAGTTCATCAATACAGATTCGTTTAACAACCGTATACAGATAAGCCGAGAAAGATCGGTCCTCGTCAAGGCTTGCCCGAGCAGCATAGATTCGGGAAAAGGCTTCCTGCACCGTGTCTTCCGCAGTCTGTGGATCGTGAAGAATACTGCCAGCATATGTTTCTGCCCGAGAACGCCAGCGCATGATCAGCTGCTCAAGTGCATCCACGTTCCCGGCTTTCAGTAATGCGACCAGTTCCCGATCCTCAGTCATCCCTTTCACCTGCCTCCTTCACAGGACTATACGGTCAGAAACGGAAAATGTTACAGCTAAGAATTCAAATTGTTTCGTTCTATTTTAATTCCATTGCCTTCATTGCTCCCAGACAGTGGATCCTCACAACACGGTTACTGTCGGTTTCTGATATTCTTCGCAGTTCTTCCACAAATGGCCTGACGATCTCTGGCCTGCGCTTTCCGAGCACACGAAAGATCTCCGGTGCTTCCATCCTGACCTTATCATCCGGATCGTGCAGCAGTTTCTCAAACACGGGCATGTGGTCTCCATAAATATCCGGCGTGTTTGTGGCGATGTTTTCGGAAGCCCAGATAAAGCTCAGTCTGACCTGTGCCGCCGCGTCATCGGCAAAGCGGAACAGATCCGACCAGTACGGTTCAATTAAATGAAAGTCGCCCCGCCCGATTCTGCCGATGGCATTCAGGGCACGTTCCCGCAAAAGGGGTACAGGACTATTACAGAAGGAAGCAATTGCAGAAACCGCATCCCGGACTGACTGCGGATATGCAAACCCCATCTCAGCAAGCAGCCACAGCGCCTTTGCCTGAATCTTTTCAGATTCGTGGGCCAGAAGAGACGAAACGTACGGAATCTTTTCTTCCCACTGATCCTTGGCCTTTGTCAATGCACCAAGCTCTTTGTAGAGTTCCGATTCGGTCAATTACCTCAGCACCTTCTCCATCGGTTTCCTGTTGCCAGTTCGTCGATCAGTTTATCCAGCTGCCGCATCTTCTTTGTCATAGGATCATCAATTTCCTCAACCTTAACCCCACAGATGGAACCGGTGATCAGGTCAGATCGAGGATTCCACATCGGAGCCAGGGATAGAAACTGTCCGTAGGTCAACCCGTTCAGGATATCCATACTGACATAACCAGTCAGCCATTTGATAACCTGATCCACTTCTTCCTGTGTCCGACCTTTCCGTTCAGCCTTCTGGACAAGGCACTGATAAACCTTTTCAAACGGCATTTCAAAAACGTCCTGCCGTGACATCGCGCATGCACCTCTTCTTCATGGCACATTCCTTTTCCCATCTATTCTACGATGACAGCTACCTGCCATCGTTCCAGAATTTTACCATATCCGAGCAGTTTTTTCCACAGAGACAAACCCCTAACGCCCAAGAAATCAGCGTTCCAGCCAAAAACAGAAAGACCGGCGCTTCCACCTCCTGTGAGGCATGAAGCGCCGATCGTTTCCTTATCAAATTGCCACAATGGTTCCGGCTTCATCGTCATCCCTGTTCTGATTCAGCTTTTCCTGCTCTTTCCGTGCCTGTTCAACCTCTGCCAGCCTTTTCAGCTCCTCTGCTGCGTCCTCCAGCCCAAGGTGCGTGTAGGTGTCCAAGGTGACCGTAATGTCCGAATGGCCCATCAGATACTGCAGCGTCTTCGGATTCATTCCAGCCTTCGCCATGTTGCTGCAGTAGGTGTGGCGACACACGTGCGGGGTAATGTTCGGCATCTGCTCCTTGTAGATCGCATTGTACCGGTTCACCATGTTGTTGAAACGGTGCTCCCAGTGCATAGCCACCAGCGGCAGGCCCGCATCGTCCAGAAAAAGGAATCCCCGATAACCGTCCACAGCCTTTTCCATCTGAACAACATCGCCTTCAGCAACAGGTTTTTCGGCATTCCTGTCATCCACAATCGCCCGGAAGCAGTCCTCCACTTCCTTCGTCATGGGCAGCTTCCTTTTCCCGGCACTGGTTTTGGTTTCCTGAACATGCAGAACCATGTCCGGTGTCCGGATCAGCTGGTGATCAACGTTGATGAGATGGTTTTCAAAGTCGATGTCCTTCATGGTCAAACCGCAGAATTCACTGATCCGCATCCCAGTATTAAAAAGAATGTAAACGACCTCATAGTATTTGCAGTAGCAATTGTCATCATGAACAAATTTCAGGAACTTTCTCATCTGCATTTTCGTGATAGCCTCCCTCGTCACACTGTCATTAACAACTACCCCCGCAAGCTGGAAAGCAAACGGGTTCTTTACAAGCAGGTCATCGTCCACCGCCATCTGAAAAGCAGGGCGAAGGACACCCCTCACGCATTTGATCGTGCTGTGACCCTTCCCTGCATCCTGAAGACCAATCAGGAAAAGCTTCGCATCGGAGGTTTTCACTTCTCCGATCTTTTTGCAGCTGAAATCTTCCTGCGCCAGCACGTTCCGTACAAAGTTATAATTCGTTGCTGTGTTCGGCCTTACACCGGTTTTGGTTTTCAGATACCTGTCCACCAATTCAAGTACAAGCATGCCCTTTTTACTCGGGTCGATCATGGAATCAAAGTCTTTCCCGATTTGCTTCTCCAGTTCACGAAGTGATGGACCAGGCCGTTTTCCTTTCGGCACAGGATCTGTGGGTTCCAATCGCCAGCTGTAGACGAACTTGATCTTCCCGCCGACATAGTACTTGAACTGGTATTTCCCGTCAGCGCGTATGGATTCACCGTTTCGTAACACCCTGTGCTTTGAATCCCGTCGTCTTGATTTACCCATATGATCTCCTTTCCCCTTGCATCACTATGCAGTTGATTTTGGTTTATATGGGGGATCGCCGTTCCGGAGAGATTCCTTCAGCTCCGGTCGCAGTCGAAGATACTCATCAAATACCCTCCGATCGACGAGCTTTCGTTTGTTGTACATAAGCACAAATGGAAGATTCTTCTGCTGTAGTAGTCGATAGAGTTTCCTTCGGCTAAAGTCATACAGTTTCGCGGTCTCTTCCGGGTTTAATGTAGCTTTTTCTTGCAATGCCACTCTTCGCATTTTCGCCCTCCTTTCAATTGCCTTCTAACCCTTGTTTTTCAAGGCCTCAGCAGTGTTCTATCAATCACTCCGAAAGCCCTGAAAGTCAACTACTATTTGGCAAATAAAGAGAATTTCGATCAGCACAGACAAAAAAGAAAACGTGCCCACCTGCAACAGTGAGCACGCAAATCATATGGCCGAGCATTGTGAAAGGAAGGTCTCAAACTTCTCCCGAAGAATCAGATATCTGTTCCCGCTGAAAACAGAAAACCTTCCCACGTTTTCTTCTGCCAGTCTGCGCATCTTTTTCACGCCAATACTGAAGTATTCAGATGCTTCCTGTATGGTAAGACTGTATTTTTCATTGATGGGGATTTGCTCCATTCTATTACCTCCTCGCACCTGTGCAAATGATTAAACTCTCTTCATCTATAAGATTTTTCAGAAGCCATTTTGCAAGTCCCCAATAAAAAAAAGTGCGCGCAGAGCAAAACTCCACAGGGCCTGACGATCAGCCGACCGCACCGTCTTTCATTTCCAGCATGGCCACCCGCATTTCCAGTCGGATGACCCGTTCCTCGATGGTCAGATCTTCATCCGTCTCCAGTGGTTCTTCCGCAGTCAGGAACTGCGACATCATATACCCGGTGCGGGAACCGAACTTCACCTTTGTCCAAGAACCGCAGGTTCCCAGAACCTCTACCCGGGCACCGAGCGGTACACGCTCCACCAGTGCAGCCGTGCTCTTTGCCTTGGTGCGCATATTCACGGTGGAGCCGCTGTCCGCGATCACAGTGGCGAATTCAGCCATAGGTTCTTCATCTCCTTCTGTCGTTTCATCGGGAGTGGGCGGCAGACTGTCTGTCTTCGCCACATCCTTCAGCCAACCCCAGTAAGCCCATTTCCCGAGTTTCTCATCTGTCGTGACACAGCCTGCCGCAGAGGAAGCATGCACGATCCGGAGCGGGTTCACACTGGTGACAAGGCCGATATGCTGAAAGTCCCCGAGACCGTCATTGAACTTTTCAGGCGTATTGGGATTCCATTTAAATACCGCCATACCGGGCTTCAGCTGGGAAACACTCGACAGTTTTCCTTTTTCAGAGCAGTACTTCCGGTAGATTGTGTTGCTGCCGTGATAAATGCTGGCTCCTTGATCCCGGTACGCCTTCACGAACAGACCAGAACAGTCAATTCCCCGGGAATCGTTTGTTCCCGGGGAGACATAGGGCCAACCGAGGCATTCCTCGACAGAGACGATCAGTTTCTGGACATCAAGCATCCTGACCACCTTCGCCCTTATCGGTCGGCTCGGCTTCCTTCTTGGAGCGTTCGTGCAGCTGGGCAAGAATCTCGCGGAGCTTGTCAGGAATTGGCAGTCCAAGGTAGGCAGCGTTTTCCAGCAGACTCAGGCCTTCATTGCTCAAGTAAAAACAGATGACAGCTCCCCGCAGGACAGCACCGCTGCCGACCACATGTGTGTCAATGATGTTGGCCACACCGACCAGCATCAGGATCAGCACCTTTTTGCAGATGCCTTTGAAACCAATGGCGCTGGACAGCTTCTTATCCACGATGGCGCACATAACGCCAGAGAGATAATCCAGCGCCATGAGCACAATCAGGGCAATCAGCATACCGTCCACACCTCCCAAGAACCAGCCGATCCATCCGCCAATCGCGGTGATGGCTACCTGAATCTTTGCCCAGAGCAGATCAATAGAAAAATCGCGCATAAGAATATCCTCCTTGTATTCTGATATGAAAAAACCTTCCTGGGTGGACAGGAAGGTTGATTCTAAAGGGATTTCAGACTCCGATAGCAATGTAGTTTACGGTTCTGGAGCCCGATCCGGAAGAGCCCGCCATACAGACCTGGAAGCTGCTCTTTGACTCGTTGCCGGTCTTTAGCACAGCGATACCGCTGGACGATGGGTTCCCCGCATACGACACGATGATCGTTGGCGTAGCAGTAAATCCGGCTGTCAGGCTGACAGTCGTCCATGCCACGCCTGTGACTGTAGTGCTTCCGTACTGGATCTTGAATGGCAGCCGTGCAGCAGGAAGTGTGCCTGTGGTGAGGTTTGCCGCGTTGTTTGCTCCCAGATTGCTTCGGGCGTTTGCTGCAGTGGTAGCACCTGTACCGCCGTTTGCGATCGGGACGCCTGTCGGCATTCCGGCATGGAAAACCCGGTAATTTCCCCAGGTGCCGCCATCACAGACACGCACCATGACCGCATTGTCCAGGCTGGCAGCGTAGGCCTTTGTCCGCACTTCCAGCATCCGGCGGTTATTTCCGGTGCTGTCTTCCCATGCGGCAAAAGACGATGCACCAACGTAGCTGCCCTCAAAGACCGTCTGGTTGGTCTGACCAGACTGTGTCGGCTTCAGCAGCATGGACGGATACAGGGTTCCCTGAATGTTCAGGTTGCCCGTCATCGTATCTCCTGCCTTGTTCACTGCACCCAGATTGCTCCGGGCCGCCGCAGCCGTTGTACCGCCAGTGCCGCCACGGGAGATGGGTACAGTGCCGTTCAGCTTGGTGGTACCGTGGTAGATGTCCCAGTCCGGATTGATCTCCACAGCGTTTGCCCGTTCAGAGACTTTCCCAATGGCCACACCGTTGCCGCCCTGCCGGAAGAAGACCGTGAAGGCTGCCGTGCCGATATTGAGCACCTTTTCGATCGAATTGAACTGATCGGACAAGGTGAACTTCACCTTGAATGAATAGTTGATATCGATCGACCCGCCGCCGATAACCGATGCTGTTCCGTTCGTCAACGTGACAGCTGCGGAGTAGGCCTCAGATGTACTGAGCGTATATTGCACCTTCAGCGTCATGCTGTTCTTGTTGCTGACGGAGGCATAGGTGCCGGTCGCTTTCGCGGAGATGTAAGTGCCGGTATCAGAAGCTGTCCCGGCAGCTACGCATCGGAAAGCATCGGTCGCTGAAAACGCCGGAGCGGAGTATGCCACGACCGAGATACTGACGCTTGCAGTGGCTGTCCGCCCACGAGAGTCGGTTGCCTTCACTGTATACGTGATGGTACCGCTGGCGTAGATCTTGGAGATTGTGAAAACGTTAGATGTCTGTGTCCCTGTGGCCCCTCCGGAGATCGTATAGCTGGAGATCGTGCTTCCCTGGTATCCGGAAGCTGTCGCGGTGATCGTCACTCCACTCTGGCCTTGCACGTATATTCCCCACGAGGAGGGCACCGAGTTATTGATTCGTGCCGCTGCCACAGAGATCGTAGGCACCGCTGTCGATGGTGCCGTAATTGTGAAACTGTACGTGTCCGTTCCAAGCTCCAGACCTCCCGAGGCGTATGTTGTGACCGACACAGTTGCCGTACCGGATGTCGCGCTGGGAATAACGGTCAGCCAGCTCAGCGGGATAGTGTAGGCAGCAGAAGAAGCACCGACAGCAGTTCTCGTGCTTTGTACCTTCGTACCAAACCGCCAGTCCACCACGTGGTAAACGTTGGACAGGTAGGGGTTTATGAACGTTACGGTAGAAGTGCCTCCCGCCTCCACGCTCGAGGTGACCCGGGCGGAGGATTTCGCGTACTGCTGGACGATCGTGGCTGTGATCGTAAACTGGGCGTTATTACTGGCATAGGTGCAGACATTACCGTTTGAGCTCTTATATCCGTAGATATAGAAGTCGTTCAGGACTGTACCAACAAGAAGCAGCTCATCCAGATTGAAGTCCGTTGGTGTTGTGATCGGGATGGCTGTCTTGTCTGTCACAGAGGTGGAGACATACACACGCCCAATATCCCCGAAGTCCAGATAAGGGTTGTAGCCGGGGCCAGACCAGAAGGTCGTACCCGCCATGTTGATTGTGGCGCTCTGGACATACATTCCTTCGGGTACCAGCGTTGCCGGGGACGTCCGCACAATGCTCGCGTATACGTACTCACCCTTGGCATGGTCTTTATCCGAAGCGGACAACGTGACCGTATAGGTTGCGGTAATTGCCATGGAATCCCTCCTTACGATGTCGCGGCATTACGCCACTTCAGGGCCAGACCGCCGGGAAGAGTGACAAAGTCAAAATATCCGTTATCAACGGTACCCACAGACAGGGTGTCCGTTACACGGGCACGGGTGATGTACATATCGTTGTTGGAGACATATGCGACCTTTTCACCGTTCTCCGTGAAAGCCATTTCAGTATTGGTGATCTCAGTCTTGAAGGAACTGCCCACCACACCGATGGCAAGGGAGTCGCCGTTGAAATCCATATAGCCGGTGACGGTATCCTTGAAACCGGCGACCTCCTCTGCAAGCCCATCTACATCACCGGCCACCTCGGCGACCTGTTCCGCGACGCTCCGGGTGATTTCCACCTTGAAGTCAGAAGCGGTCTGCTCTACGTTGGAGAGCCGCTGTTCGATTGCGGTGTGGTCACTGTCGTAGGTGGTCTGGGACACCTTCATGCTGATCTGATCCTGCAGAGTGTTAATGGATGCGGCGTTCTCCGTTGCCGTCGCGGAGGCGTCATTGGCGACAACACTGGCGTTGTAAGCCACCTCACTCAGGCTGCGGAACTCTCCATCCACGAACATGTACATAGGATGCTCCGGGTACAGGTACATC
>JAZQCB010000020.1:0-31769 GCA_045546035.1 Clostridia bacterium | reverse complement strand
TCGTATACCTCTACTTATAGACATTATACCGCTACAAGCAAGAAAAATCAAGGGGTTTAGCCATTTTGTATGACTTTTTTTACCCCTTGATTCTCTTGGCTCTATCGTGCTTTCATTTTTCCTTCATGAAAGAACCCTGATGAAAGTGATCCAAGGAGAGGAGGCGGACAGTCATGGAAACGGTCAAAAGCCATCTGCTGGACGCCGGGTGCCCGGAGCAGGCGGCATGTGCAGTCGAGCGGCTCTGCAGCGATGGACGGCTGGACGATGCCCTTCATCAGATGAAAGTTTTTCGCTGTGAACTGATGGAGGAGCTCCATCAAAGCCAGCGAAAGGTGGATTGCCTGGATCATCTGATCCGGCAGACTGAGAAAGAAATCAAAGCGACGACAGAAAGGCGGTAATCACCATGATGAAGACGGAAGAGCTGAAACTCACCCAGGAGTGGGACAAGACGTTTCCCAAAAGCGATAAGGTGAATCATTGCAAGGTGACCTTTGTAAACCGCTATGGCATTACGCTGGCGGCGGATATGTATGTGCCGAAGGGCTCAGAAGGAAGGCTTCCGGCGATCGCCGTGTGCGGCCCCTTTGGCGCGGTCAAGGAGCAGAGTGCGGGGTTGTATGCCCAAACGATGGCGGAGCGTGGCTTCCTGACGCTCGCGTTTGATCCCTCCTTCACCGGCGAGAGCGGCGGTCATCCCCGTTATATGGCGTCTCCGGGCATCAACACGGAGGACTTCATGGCGGCGGGGGATTTCCTGTCTCTGTGCGATCTGGTCGATCCGGAGCGGATCGGGATCATCGGCATCTGCGGCTGGGGCGGCATGGCGCTGAATGTAGCGGCGCTGGACACCCGCATCAAGGCCACCGTGGCTTCCACCATGTACGATATGACCCGCGTCAATGCAAACGGCTATTTCGATGCTGAGGACAGTGAAGAAGCTCGGTATGCCAAGAGAGCCGCTATGTGCGCACAGCGCCTTGTGGATTACAAGGCCGGTGAATACGCACTGGGCGGAGGCGTGGTCGATCCTCTGCCTGAAGACGCGCCGTTCTTTGTGAAGGATTATCACGATTACTATAAGACCGAACGCGGCTACCATCCCCGGTCCCTCAATTCCAACGGCGGGTGGAACGTGATCGGCTGCGAGTCCTTCATGAATCAGCCCATCCTACAATACAGCAACGAGATTCGCTCTGCCGTTCTGATCATCCACGGCGAGAAGGCGCACTCCTGCTATTTCAGCCGGGACGCTTACGCCAATATGGTGAAGGACAGCAAATATACGGAGAACAAGGAGCTGCTGATCATCCCCGGCGCGGTGCATACCGATCTGTATGACGGCGGCGGCAAAGACGCGATCCCCTTCGATAAGCTCCAGAATTTCTTTGAAACATATCTGAAATAAGTAACCATGGAGGAATGCAGATCATGAGAATTGGACTACTTCTTATAACGATGGCAATGTTCGCTGTAATGATCTGCCTTCCTGCTTATGGAGAACCAGCCCAAAACGGAATGGCGGACTCAGAAATCGGTGTATTTGATTTCGATACGCGAACTGTTCTGCTGAACAGCGGATACCTGATGCCGATCCTCGGACTGGGAACCTATGCGCTTGACCATAATACCTGCGTTTCCTCTGTCAAGGCTCTGTTGGTAAACGGCGGCAGGCTGATCGACACAGCCTACATGTATGGCAACGAAGAGGCAGTCGGTGAGGGCGTCCGTCAGGCGGTGCAGGAATACGGTATTCCCCGGGAAGACATCTTTGTCATCACGAAGATCTATCCCAGCCAGTTCAGTGACCCGGAAGCAGCCATTGAGATGGCGCTGGAAAAGCTGAACATCGGGTATATCGACATGATGCTGCTGCACCATCCTGGCACAAATGATGTGAAGGCGTATCAGGTAATGGAGAAATATGTCGAAACAGGAAAGATTCATTCCCTCGGCCTCTCCAACTGGTACGTGGACGAACTCACCAAATTCCTGCCGCAAGTAACCATCATGCCGTCGCTGGTACAGAACGAGATCCATCCGTATTATCAGGAGCAGGACGTCGTACCGTTCATCCAGGCGTATGGGATCGTCGTTCAGTGCTGGTATCCTTTGGGCGGCAGAGGTTACACCGCAGAGCTGCTTGGCGATGAGACGATCCGGGAGATCGCAGATGCGCATGGCATATCCCCGGCCCAGGTCATTCTCCGCTGGGATCTGCAGAGAGGGATCGTGGTGATCCCCGGCTCCGGCAACCCGGAGCACATCAAAGAAAACCTTGATCTGTTCAGCTTCGCGCTGACGGATGAGGAAATGGCACAGATCAACGCGCTGGATCGCGGTGAGAAACACGACTGGTTTTAAGAGCAGGAGGCCGATTATGAGAATACTTGTATTGAACGGAAGCCCGAGGCCAAACGGCAATACTGCTGCCATGGTCAGCACCTTCAGGGAAGCGGCAGAAGAAAAGGGGCATCAGGTCGTTGTCTTCAATGTCTGCAAAATGAACATTAAAGGCTGCCTTGCCTGTGAATACTGTCATGGCAAAGGGCACGGCGCTTGTGTTCAGAAGGATGATATGCAGGAGGTCTACGACGCGCTCAAAGACACGGAGATGATCATCCTTGCCTCGCCGATCTACTATCACGGGATCAGCGGTCAGCTGAAATGTGTAATTGATCGATTCTATTCCGCGCTGTATCCAACCGCGCCGAGGACATTGAAGAAGGTCGCTATGTTTCTGAGCTCTGGTGACCCTGAAATGTACGATGGAGCAAAGTTTTCTTACGATGGAGATTTCCTTGGATACCTCAGGTTGCAGGGGATGGGAACATTCACAAATCACGACAAAAACGTAATGGAGAATATCCGGCAAATGGTGACGGTGCTATAGTGCGGAAGCGATTGATAATGAAAATGCCACTCAACCGATATGACTCGGACGAGTGGTTTCTTTCAATATGAAGATAAGGATTACTCCTGACCGAGGAACTGCTTCAGTGAAATCTTGAATTTGATCGGATCATCGTCATTGGGGTGGCTGCGGTCGTGCCGCACAATGCCATGGCGGATAGTCTGATGGATGAGATTTCGCAGTTTGTAGAGAACAACACAGAAGCGGAGATTCTGGATGAAACACGGGATTCAGTTTTTTATTGACCGGAGCTTTTGGGCAACAGCATCAGCTAAAACACGAAAGGCCCGGCAGCAGCCCGGCGCGGAAGGATAACGGTTCAGGCATTGGCAAGCCCCCAAAGGCGAAGAAAGCCGTATTGCTTCTCAATGCCGGGATGCCCAAAACCTATGAAGGGCCGATCACCGTATACCGCGATATGATTTCCGCCATGGGGATTGAAGATGCGGGTGTATGCTCCGTGTCGGCAGCTGACTGCGCATCGGAAGAAAAGCTCGCGGAAATCCGGAACTTTGCGAAAGGACTGTAAGCACCGATGAACGAAAAAGAAATCATCCTGGATGCCATGAAAAAGGCGGGCGAACCGCTGAACGCGGGCAAGGTCGCCGAGCTGACGGGCCTGGACAGAAAAGTGGTCGATAAAGCCTTTGCAGCCATGAAGAAGGAAGGCAGCATCGTGTCTCCCATCCGATGCAAGTGGGAACCGGCTGAGAAATAAAAATGCACAGAGAGGCTGACGCTTTGAGGATATGCGCCAGCCTCTTTCTGAAAAGAAGTTGGAGAAACGGTTCCATCATTGCCGCTGAAAGCAGGATTCAAACAAGGAAAAGACGAAATGGATAATTTGATGGTTGTAGAACAAATGGAAGTGCCTCGTCTGGCGGATCAATTCTGTTTCCCGCTGTATGCCTGCGCCAAAGAGGTTGTAAGGCAATACAGGGAACTGCTGGAAGACCTGAACCTGACCTATACGCAATACCTGGTGATGATGGTTCTTTGGTAATTTGGCGGGATGACAGAAAGCGCGCTGGGAAAAAAGGTGCATCTGAATTCCGGCACGCTGGCCCCGCTGCTCAAACGCCTGGATAAGGCGGGCTATATCAACCGTGTCAGGCCGGACAACGACGAACGGATGCTGTACCTGTCCCTCACGGAAAAGGGCGAGGCGCTGAAGGAAAAAGCAAAGCTGGTGCCGGGGGCTATGCAAGACTGCATCCCGCTTTCCAGGGAAGAGCTTGTACTGCTGCGCGACCTGCTGAACCGGGCGCTGGACGGTATGCACGATCAGAAAAAGGAGGACTAAGAAAATGGAAATCAAGGCGGTCAAATTCAGAACAGGCGGATTCTACTCTCAGCCTTTCGTCTTTGGCGGAGAAGAAGGACAGGGCAGGTTTGACCCTAAGGTTCGATATCGTGGAAGTCTGCAGAATTACCTGATCGATACTGATGATGAGGTGATCCTCGTAGACACCGGCCTTCCGGCGGGGACTCCGGAAGAAGTGGTGGATGAGAACAGTGTTCTTTACACAGGAAAAGATATATGCAGCTATATGGAGGCATTTGCCAATCTTGGGTATAAGCCGGAGCAGGTGACGAAGATCCTGCTGACGCACAAGCATGGAGATCATTCCGGTGAGTTGAAGTCGTTCCCCAATGCCCAGATCTTCGTGAACGAGGATGAGATTGGCGTGCCTGAACTTCAGGGAATTCCCAATCTTGTGCCTGTGAAGTTTACGGATGGTGCGTATTATAACTTCCCTGCATGCCAAAAGATTCAGGATGGGATCTTCTTTATAAAGGCAAAGGGGCATACTAACGGAAACAGCATCGTTGTCGTTGAAAATGACGGATTATTCTACATGATCCATGGCGACATCACTTATGTGGATGAAGCCTTGTATGAAAACAAGCTTTCGGTGGTGTTCGATGATCTGGCTGCGGACCGGGAAACCTTAGACCGGGTGCGTGAGTTTGTCCGTAAGCATCCGACCGTTTACTGCGGAACGCATACGCCGCAGGGCTATGAGAACCTGGAAGCCAAGCGCGTGATGGATCTGGATCATCCTGTTCCGACGATCTGGCCGGAGGTTGATTTTTCAAAGAAAGAAGCAACCGGCAAATACGTATGCTCCATTTGCGGCTATGTCTATGATCCCGCCGAACATGACGGCGTGGCATTCGAGAGTCTGCCGGACGACTGGAAATGCCCCCGCTGCAAGCAGAGCAAAGATAAGTTCAATAAGGCGTAATCACCTGTAAAACAATGAAGGAGGAAATAACAATGGCAGAGAATGACAAGCGCGATGCTGTTGCCCTGGGCGACGGCAGGTATAAGTGCCCCTGCGGCTACATCTACGATCCCGAGAAAGGCGACCCGAAGCATGATATCCCCGCAGGAACGAAGTTCGAGGATCTCCCTGATGACTGGCGCTGCCCCCGCTGCAAGCGCAAGAAGGAGAAGTTCCAGCCGATAGAAGGTTAATCGCAAAAACGGAAGAAGAATGATATCTTTGTCCGGGCGCTGGCGCTGCCAAAACGCCTGCGTCCGGATGTTTGCTTTTGTGTGAAGGATGCAACAAATTATGAAAGAAGGCATGTAGTGATGTTGGAGATCGGAACGAAAGCCCCGGCCTTTTCGCTGCAGGATCAGAACGGAGAGGTGCACAGTCTTTCTGATTACAAAGGGCAAAAGGTCATCCTATATTTTTATCCGAAGGACATGACCGGTGGGTGCACGAGCCAGGCGTGCAATTTCCGGGATCGGTATCCGCAGTTCCAGGAGAAAGGCGCGGTGGTGTTGGGTGTCAGCAAGGACACCGTGGAATCCCACAAGCGGTTTGAGGAAAAGCATGGTTTGCCGTTTCCGCTTTTGGCTGATACAGAGCTGAAGGTAATCACAGCGTATGATGTGCTGAAGCCTGGCACAGATGGAAAGCCCACCAAAAGCCTGATCCGCTCCACCTATCTGATCGACGAAAACGGCATCATCGCCAAAGCATTCGGCGGCGTGAAACCCAAGGAAAACGCCGATCAGATGCTGGAAGCGCTGGGAGGCGAAGAACCATGAAGAAGATCATAGCAGTAAACGCTGGCCCGCGCAAGGGCTGGAATACGGATACACTGATCAGCGAAGCCATCAAAGGCGCTGAATCTGCCGGAGCCAAGGTAGATAAATTCGATCTTTTCCGTTTGAAAAGGTACACCGGCTGTATCTCCTGCTTTGGCTGCAAGCGCGAAAAGAATAAGGGGCACTGCATCTGCAAAGACGGCCTTACGCCTGTGCTGGACGCCATTCGGGAGGCAGACGGTCTGATCATTGGCTCGCCCAACTATCTGGGCGAAATGACGGCCTCCTTCCGGGCGCTGTATGAACGGCTGATTTTCCAGAACCTGACGTACAATGCGGACACGCCCTGCTGCAACGCGCATCCGATTCCTGTATTGCTGATCATGACCAGCAACGCGCCGGATAGCATGTACCTGAATCTGCTGGACGGCTATCAGCGCACACTGAGCGGGTTTGTCGGCCCCACGGAAGTACTGGTCAGCGGCGATACGCTTCAGTTGAAGGATTACAGCAAAACGGACTGGCCCTGGTACTTCAACCCGGAAGCTAAGTATCAGCGGCATGAAACTGTCTTCCCGGAAGAAATGAAAAAAGCTTTCGCCATGGGCTCGGCTCTGGTAAGATAAGGATCCGCTATTGTTTCAGAATCTACGTTGCTTTCTGATCGATAATATGGAGAACAAGCACCATAAACTTTGAACACCCTCGACCCCTGAACACCCATGAACGCCCCTGTGAACACCCGGTGTTCAAAATGGCGTGAACACCTGATGAACACCAGTCAGTCCATTCCTGCGGCAGTAGGATCCGAAACCAGACTGACTTAAAGGATACTGAAATGATTTTTTCGGCAGGATATCAGGCCTTCTCTCTGCATTTTGCCAAGTTCCTTCGATAAGGCGCTGCGCTCCAGATTCAGATAATCCGCCAGCTGTTGACGATCGAAAGGGATATCAAATTCCCGGCTGCGCTTCTGCAGGGACACCGAGTAGAGATAAGCCATCACCCGGCCACGGATGGTCTTTGGTGCGGTATGAAAGCTTCGCCCTGAAAGAATCAGGTTCTTGTGCATGGAGATCGTCAGGAGATTGGTAATGTATTTTAGCGTCCAGGGCTCCAGACTGCTATTCAAGCTTTGAATTCTGCCATTGCGAAGGAAAAGCACACGGCAATCTTCGCTGGCTGTCACGTCCACCAACATGGGTTCGTTTTCCAGCAGCGCATAGGTTTCCGCGAAAACTTGGCCATTTCCTACGTGGCTGATGATCGTGCGGTTACCCCAGGCGTCATTACTTTCAATTGTTACACTGCCTTGAAGGACAAGCCCCATCCGCTCCGTGATCGTACCTGCGGTCAGGAGCGTTTCACCTTTTTTATAGTGTTTCTCATGCGCTTCCAATACCTGCAAGGCGTCAGCAATTTCCGAATCTGTCATTCCCCGGAATAACATGGTCTTTTGCAGCTGTTGAGCGTCCATCCGATTTTCTCCAATCTTTTTCTGAAATGTGGTTATAACCACATACAACACGAGCAAATCATACTACAATACAGCCGTAAACGCAAGGAGGTGCTTCTCATGATCCGGAAGATCATTCACATTGACGAGGAAAAGTGCAATGGCTGCGGGCTGTGTGCAGCAGCCTGCCACGAAGGAGCCATTGACATCGTGGACGGAAAAGCCAAGCTGGTCAGAGAGAATTTCTGTGACGGCTTCGGAGACTGTCTGCCAGGCTGTCCCACTGGGGCCATCACCTTTGAGGAACGGGAAGCGCCGGAATACGACGAAGCGGCGGTCAAAAAAGCACAGGAGGCCAGGAAAATGAGCGAAATGAAGCATGAACACCATGAGGGTGGCTGCCCGGGTTCCCGGATGATGCAGTTCAAGCAGAGGGAGGCGGAGAACGCGCCGGAGAGTATGGGAAAGCCTGTTTCCCGCCTGGCCCAGTGGCCCTGCCAGATCAAGCTGGTGCCGACGCAGGCCCCGTTCTTTGACTGTGCGAAGCTGCTGATTGCCGCCGACTGCACGGCGTATGCTTACGCCAACATGCACGAAGAATTCATGCGGGGCAAGGTGACCATCATCGGGTGCCCGAAGCTGGATGATGTGGATTACACGGAAAAACTGACTGCCATCATTCAGGATAACGATATCAAGAGCGACAACATCGTCCGCGTGGAGGTGCCCTGCTGCGGTGGATTACAGCGGGCGGCGCAGAACGCGCTGCAGGCCAGCGGCAAGTTTATTCCCTGGCAGGTGGTCACCATTTCCCGGGACGGCAACATTCTGGACTAAGGAGGCATCGTCATGGAGTGGAAAGACAAGATCCGTGCTTTGTAGTAGCCGCCTGTCCGGTTGGCAAAGGTCACGGTGCCGCTGCCCTTCAGCCAGGCGGCGATGGCCGGGATCTGCGCCGGATCAGAGATAAAGCAGGCGACAGTGAAAAGCGCTGCCCGTTTGTAGAGCAGCGCTTGCTTTGTGACCCGGTCGTTTACTTACCGAGCCGTTCAAGAGCATCGATGGCATCCTGGTTTTCATACTTTGCGGCCTCCTGATAAAGCTCAATCGCTTTATCCAAATCCTTTTCTACGCCGAGGCCCTGCTCGTAGAGAGCACCGAGTTCATACCCGGCGGCGACAACGCCCGTGGCGGATTTGTTTTCGGATGCTTCCACGGAAGCAAAGAGTTCTGCTGCTTTCGCATAGTCCTGTTCAACGCCGAGTCCATTGGCATATAGCAGTCCCAGGTAGTATCCGCTTGTCAGATCGCCAGCCTCAACGCCTTTGGCATAGTATTCAGCCGCCTTCGCATAATCCTGTTCCACACCAAGCCCTTGCTCATATACCATGCCCACATAACGGGCCGCTTTCATGCTTCCGGCTTCGTAAGCCTCTATGAAAAGCTGGAGCGCTTTTTCATAATCCTGATCAACGCCGTCACCATTCATATAGGCAATGCCTTCATTGAGGGTTTGCATATTGCCGCCTCCTGCACCGTTTCCGCGTCCGCCATTTCGTGTTCCTTCGGCCATCGCACCTGTGCTGGCTGTCAGCAGTAACAAGCACATGAAGATGACTATCATTCTTTTCATACGGCACCTCACTTGCTCTGCGCAAACAGCCAGTCGCGGACCGCTTCCAGCTTATACGCGAAGTCGAAAGAGGTCATATGCTCCCCAGCACCGCTTCCGGCAGTCTGGCCTTCCGCAAGCGTCGTCCCCAGGGTGAAGGTGACGAAGTTCGCGCTGTTTCCTTCCGCAAGCATGGCAGCGACTGCAGCCTTCTGGGTTTCAGCATCGTCCTGCGCACTCCACTCCGCATGACTGTAAGCAGCGCCGTCCGCATCGAACAGGGCAAGAAGCTCAGCCTGACCGGCGGATGCCTTCGGGTCGCCGGCGGAAACGACATAGAAGAAGTTCTTCTGTTCCAGTCCGCTCAGCAGGCTGGTATTCCACTGGCTTCCGACAAACAGATAGGCGGCGAAGAAATCCGGATATTCGATGCTCAGATGGAAGGAGGTCATACCGCCCATGGACTGGCCGGTCGTATAAATCCTGTTCGTGTCGATGGAGTAGGTTTCTGTCAGCGACTGAAGCAGGCGCATAGCCACATCGATCTGAGTGGAATGATTGAAGTTGTCATCCACGACCGTTTCGGTAAAGACGGGCACGACCACAAAGGCGGGATGCTTGGCCTGCTCCGCTTCTGTTGCCCAGATCAGCCCGCCCCAGCCCTGGGTCAGCACGGCGTCTGTGCCTTTGCCTACAACGCTGGAATCCGGAATAAACTGGATCATGGGATAGCTCTGAGTTTCGTCATAGTTTTCAGGAATATACAGCTGATACTGCAGGCTGGTGCCCGTCTCCGTATCCTCATAGGTCAGCAGCTGAAACTTTGGAGCGACTTCGGCGATCATGGTCTGGAGCTCGGCATCTCCGGATTTGTCAGTACCGCCGCCGTTCCCTCCGCGCATACCACCTTGTCCGCCACCGGGGCCGCCATTACCGCCGCGTCCGCCAGGGCCTTCGGCGAAGGCAGCGCCAGCAGTACAAAGAAGAGAGATGGCAAGAACCATAGAGATGATCTTTTTCATAAGGGATATCCTCCTTCATTTATTTCGATATCCGGTCTTACGCTTTCGCTGCTCGATATCATGTACGTAGTTTAGCACAGAAAACTTAAAAATAACTTGAAAATCTGTTCTGCTCAGCACTATTTTTTACGTGTGGGATCTGTTTCTTCTGCGGACAGACTGAACCTCCTTGTATTAAGATATCAAACGACGAACGATACACATACGGGCGGGAAGTTCCTTCCCGCCCGTACATTTTCGGTATTTCGATAACGCCTGTTTTAATTGCCACACGTGAGTAAGGCTCAAAAGAATGAAGTTGATGACTTGGCTTATTTGAGAAAAATAGAATCAAAGCCGGTCTGCTCCAGTATTTCCCTTACGGCATCGGTTTCCCCGTAAAGTGAAAGCCCACCCGTGCAGGCCTTGTGCATGATCAGCAGCACGCGCAAGCCGGCAGAGGAGATGTATTCGAGACGGCTGCAATCCACCTTCACAGCATCCAGCGTCTGCTCGGCCCTGGCCTTTTCAAAGAAAGACAGCAGGCTCGGCGCAGTAATGGTATCAAGTCGCCCCGTCAGCGCCAGGGAAAGCGTGCCTGACTGAATGGAGGCGTCGGCATGAAATCCCTTCGTCTCCGTGGACGGAAGCGCCACCGCCGCCCCGCTTGAGGTGATTTTCCAGAAAGCGCAATGCTTCATGCCCTCACGTACCGCAGCGGCCTGTTCAGGGGTGACCCTGTCCAGGGCATCCAGCTTCGGCATGTTTTCGCCGACATTCACACGCTCTGCCTTCAAACCGTGCTTTGCAAGAAAAGCCATTGCTTTCCTGATACTGCCCTCCATATCCGCAGGAGAGGCAATCAGCGCGTTCTTTCCGATCTCCACGTCGGATTTATCCTTTGTCTGCTGCGTCGCATTCTTCATGATTTCCATGAAGCGATCGCCCACCAGCGCGCGCATGACGATAATATACTGCAGCGAGCATTCGATGTCAGCCAGGTACCAGCAGCCGCCCTTCTTCTCCAGGATACGGCGGATATTGTCGCACAGCGCTCCGGCCTCTGAATCGGTAAAGTACATCAGCAGGCCCTCGGTGGTAATACAGACAGGCCCGTCGATTTCCTCAAGCGCCTTTTCCAGCGAGGCATAGTTGGTTGCGTCTACCTCCCGGAAGCGGGCAAGCTCCCTCCGCTCCGCCGGGATCAGCTCACGGATTTTCTCCGATGCTTCCCGAATGACCGCCGGAAGATCCAGACCGTAATAGGGCAAGCCCTTCCTGGCCAACGCAATCGCCCGCGGCGTATAGCCGCAGGGCATATCCACCGGCGTATAGCCGGATTCCTCCGCCAGACACGCCATTGTGCGGTAACGGCATTCCAGCATGATCGTGCCGCCCAGCACCTGCTCCGGCGAAGCCTTCGTGTTGGCGCTGTTTTGCGTTGACTCCAGTGTGAGACTCATGCTCTTCGCGAGCGTTGCCGCATCCCTGTCGCCGTTTGCGGCCAACTGAAACAAGGTCATCTTGGCTGTATTGAACACGGGATTCACTTTTTCAAGAAGCGTATAGTCAACGGCGGTGTTTTCCCAGGGCCCTGCGTTTTCCATAAAAATCTCTCCTCAAGGTTTTGTTTGCACACCTTGCGGTTGTACAAACATAGTCCGCCCCAGCTTTCAGCCGAAGCGCGGTTCATTATACACGAACAGCAGGGATATAGCAACACTCCCCCGCGGCCATGGAGCGCCTGCAGTCCCTCTTTGATCCGGATATCTACTGCTATAATCCCAACATCGAGCCCCTCGCCGAATTCGAGAAGCGTGCGGCGGAGGAATGCCGTTTTGTTCAATCTGCCTCTCTCTAATCTTTCAGACATCCAATTGGTATCACATAAACTCCATCCGGACGCAAATAACCATATTTTGTTCCGGTAATGATTAATTTCAGATCCGGTAGGCGTAATGGATTTTGTTTTTCATTCTCGTTATGTTCGATAATAAGCCTTTCAATTTCACACAGATGACGCGCTCCTTCTTCCACTTCAGTCTGTCCGAGCTTGAATTCAATCAGGGCATATCTTCCATCTTCCAGATGCAGCACAGCATCTGCTTCCAGATTATACCGATCATGATAATATGAAATCATTCCCCCATTTGCAGATGTATATATTTTAAGATCACGGATACATAGTGATTCAAATAAAAAACCGAGCGTCTTGTAATCACTGGAAAAATACTCCGGGGATAATCCCAACGCTGCTGCGCCGATGGAGGGATCGACAAAATTTCTTTTTTTGGAGGACCTGATGGATGTTTTTGATCTGATAGCCGGGCACCATGCTTCAATATCTTCGATTATCATGAGCTTTTCGAATCCGGAGATGTAATCATAATATGTTTGTTTTGACAGATCACATGTCGCTGTTACATCAGCAAGAATTGTCTTTGCATCCGCAAGTGTACAGAGGTTTCGGGCATATGATTTCAGAATTGTTCTTGCCCAAACCGGATTCCTTTTTATTCCATCTATTTTTGATATATCTGTATCACATGTCTGATTAAACAAGTCCTTTGCTATCGCCAGCCTTGCGTGGTCTGTACGCCCCTTCAGCGCACCTGGCCATCCTCCGCGGCAAATCACATATTTTATCCCATCGATTGACAAGTCTGATTCGCATCCATCAAATGTCTTCGGGGAATCAAACAAAGCTTTCAAAGATATTTCACCGTTTGATTCTCCGCTCTCGTAAAGGCTCATCGGATACATCTTCATCCTAGATATTCGAAGTGTACCAGTATGTGCGGTCTGAACATCAGCGGAGCTTGAACCGGTCAATATATACTGACCAACTTCTCCTGAATCATCAATATCCTTTCTGATCGCTCCCCATATTTTCGGGGCGTCCTGCCACTCGTCAAACAATCTTGGCTTTGCACCTTTCAGCAGGTCAGAAGGGTGTGTGTTGGCAATAAGGAGATAGTTTTCACGTTCATCTTCATCCTGAAACTCTATTATGCTTTTTGCTTTCCGCTTGGCCGTGGTTGTTTTTCCGCATCCCTTAGGCCCCGTGATTAATGTGCCGCCAAATGCTTCCATCTTTAGTGAAAGCATTTCGTCTGCGATTCTGTTCAGGTAAATCATCCACCCACCCCTTTCTCTTTCAAAAATGATTATAAGCTTTATTTGACAGTTTTGCAATATTCTGTTTGACAGTTTTGCTGAAATTAATCTGACAAATTTGTGCTGTATTGCTTGACAGATGTGCGGATGCATCTCAGCAGGTGGCATTCTTCTTTACGGACGATGCGGCGTGATCGCGTCAGCGGCACTGGGCTTCATGGATCGGTGCCATTTTTTGCCTGCTGTACCCATGGGTAAACCTGAGTATACCCTGTACCCAACTGTACCCAAAGTAAATGAGTACAGTATTTGAACCAAACTCGACCACATAGTGAGTCCGAACTGCTGGGAACTACAAACCGAAGCGTGGTCTGTTGGCTCAATCGGTTGACTATGCCTGTTTTATGTATTCCTGCAATGCTGTGTATTCCCGCAGATAGGAACCGCGCTGCTCCTCGCTGACACCCGCATAGTCCTGATGATGGGAGAACAGATCAATCGCATCCCTCAAAAAAATCCATTGCGGTTCCAGCCCCCGCTTTTTCTCCGCAGCCGTCAGGTTCATCTTTCCCCGGCCCGTGACATCCTTCCCAAAGGTCAAAATGGAAATTCTTCACATTGTGGATAATGGCGTTTTCAACAACCCTCTCATCCAGATCCTGCCGATCACGGATGCCCAGTTCTTCTACATTGATAAAATCCAGCAGGTATTCGTCTTTGAATGTGCTGATAGCCCTGTAAGCCTGATCTGCCGCCGGAAGTGTCTGTGCGAAATTGTTCGGAAGAGTTCCGTGATGATGGAAATCATCACGTGTTATACTGTTTTCCAGTTCTTCACGACTCATTTTTTCCCTTGCACATTTGCAAACATAAAATAAACGTGCTTCTTTTTCTTTCACCTTGGAAAGAATAGTCCGATGATGAGAAAAACCTATAGAAAGAAACTCATCAAGGGGGAATCCCGAAAGATTTGGCACCGGCAGGTTCCAATTTGATATTTCGAATCTGGCACCTGCTGGTGCCAAATTCAATGGGTCATTGTCCGGCAATGCAGGCCATGAAATGCATTGTCCTGAAAGAAACGATCATGTGAAATGGCTCGGTGCCATATTTCCACCCTGCTGTGCTAATGGGTATACCTGAGTACACCCTGTACCCAACTGTACCCAAAACAAAAGAGTACAGCAATACCTCCAATTAACCATTCACGAATGTATTCCCTGCACGAACAATTCCCCATATACGAGGGTCATCCGTTTCCCTCTCCGGGTCCTGAACAATTATTTATCTCACCTGTATATGCGTTAATTTCAATTGCATACTGTAGCTGTCCTTCTTCAATATAACCATCTTCCGTGTAATAAAGGACAAAATACCAGGGAGCTTTGAATCCTCCTTCAATCATTGGATCATCTGTAACATGTCTGCATTCAACCCTTGAAAAAACAGTTTCCGAAAAACGAGGATAATGCGCTCGTAAATACCTGTCTGCTATCGAACGGGCTTCATCTTTTCCTATATCGGTGCCAGGAATTGGAGTGCTTGTAACCACATCAGAATTCCAAGCAACTTCTCCATTGAGATAAACATACCCTGGTCCCTGTGTCGTACTTGGAGCCGCCGTCCTCAAGTCTGCAATATCTTTGTCGTATTGAAATCCCGAATAATCGCCTTTATAGAGCAACTCTCCCGTAATACAATGCACATAAGCCACATAGATCATTTGGCCCTTTTTGTTCATATATGCAAACCGATAGAGCGGGCCCTTGATCCCGTCACACGACAGCATTGTATCCTGTTTGCAGGTGTATGCTGAAGCCTTAAACCCTGAATAGTTACTCAAAGCTTTTTCCGCTGTTTTCTTTGCACCGGAAGCACTGATTGTATACTCTGAATCTGTCGGTAAGTTTTTATTTTCTGCCTTTGGTAAAGGAGACAGCTTAACAGATGATGCTGGTGCAAATCCAAAGGCGTTTTCATCTGACACTTGTATCATGCACCATTTTTTATTATATGTTGCAGCCAATACTCCAGTTCCCTTTGGCCACGTCGATGTAATCTCCGACTTGTTATCCGGAGATTTATACAGTTTTGTTTCCTTCTGTAATATTCCTTCTTCCCATTTTTGTGTAGCAGCTTCAACAGGAGCATCATTTAATTCATTAATCTCTGACACTTGAATATAGCCGCGAGTATTCGACGCAGAGACCAAAGCCCAATGATCATCAATCTGTTCTACTGTAATTGCTCCTTGAGAATTGACCATTCCCACAATAGCAGAGCCATCATCCGGCGATTCTCGAAGGTATAAAGTATCTCCGTTTGAATAGATTTCTTTTCCGACAGCATCGGACAACAGTTTGATAAACTGCTCTTTTACATATCCTTCTTTGCCATCAAAGCGGATATGATACCACCCGTTTTCATGGCCAAGGACTTCAACGGTCTTTCCGTTTTTGATTTTGGTAACGATCTTTGCCTTATCTTCCGGCGATTTCCGCATATTGAGTCTTCCGCCTTCTGTTACAACAGTTCCAGGTTCTGCAGATGCGCATATGGAAGCTGCTGCCAAAATAATGATCAGAAATATCATCAGCAGTCTCTTGCCGGTAATTTTGCCCATTTGATTCTTTTGATTTACAATCTGTGCCTTAGACATTGCTTTTCCTCCTCGTCATCCAACATCATCAGGGACATCATAAGCCATTACAACCGTCATAGCATCCTGTTCCAGATTAGTATTCTCGATCTGGACTGTAAAGCAGTTCTCATCATATTCACCGCGAAAATGAACCCGCCAGTAGAAAACCTTCTCATCTGGATAAACATAGCCATAAAAGATATAAGGTGTCCATGTGTCCAATTCTGCCGCCGTATCATCATAGCGTTCATGAGCCATTTCCCATGCCCATGTAACGATTGTGTCAATAGCTTCCTGACTGTAGAAAGGCGGATAACTGCTGACAAAGTCTCCGTTCATCACAAGTTGATTTTCAACAAGCAACTGGCAGTACCACGCCTTGTCTTCCAGACTCCAACTGTCAAACAGCCCCTTCAGCCGGGTCAGAACATTAAAAAGCCAGTCGTTTACTTCTCCGTTTGTTTGCTTGTTGATCCATTCAGTCAGAATCTGATCTTGTTCTTCATCGCTTTTTCCATTCAATGCAGGAAGAGAAGAAACATCGTATCCTGCCGTTTTAAGCGCTGACACAATATCTTTCTTCTGATTCAAAGTCCAGTTTACCACACTGGTTTCCTGCCGTTCCGTGTCATGATATGTGCTTTGGAAAACAGCAGTCCAGTCAATAACTCCGATGGCGACACTGGTCAAAAGGATCATCAGCATAATCACCAGTATTGCAATAGCATGCCGCGGCAGGCCCAGTATACCTGGCTGCTGTTGTTTCAGAACTATGGATGAGACTTGTTGCCAAACCACGTTCTGGTGTGGGGCAGCTTCTTCATCAGAATGTTCATCCAAAGCCCTGATTGTTTCGTTCAGCAAAGAGACATCCATCTTTTTCGCCTTTGAGAACACCTGGTCTTCAAACACAGAATATAGCTCCTTTATTGAATAGCTGTCATCCATAACGGAGCGAAGGGGTCGCAGCAGATTCTCCTTTCTCATCTTTTCCCCCTATCTCAGGCCAATCAGGCAAAGGCATACTAAGCAGGTGAATATATTCCGGTTCTTCAGAACTTTCTTTTTCAACCTGGATATACGCATTCGGACAGCCTGTTCACTCATGTTCATTTCTGCTGCAATGGTTGATGCTTTCTCTCCATAAACACAGTATCGAAGAAAGAGGTCTGCGTCTTCTTTGCCAAGCAATCGGTTAAGAAGCTCTATCTGTTCTTTAGTCTTTACATAGTTTTCCGGAGACAAAAGATCCAGATCCAGTGGGGCTGGTGAATCCTCTGTATCCAAAGAGTCCATTCGGTATTTCCATTCTCTGCTCTTTTTCCTGCAAGCATTCATCAGGCATCTGCGAAAGCATTCAACCAGCCATCCGTCTGGATTGGGATGTTTTTTAAGGAAAAAACGTTTCTGCCAGGCGCGGATAAATGTCTCCTGGATCTGATCTTCTATCAGGGTTTCCTGTACCGGGTCGTACCCAAGAAAAATACGGCCAATCCGATACAATAAAACATAATTGCGCTCATAGAGATCACTGAACCATGCGTCAATGGCCATGAGTTATCCTCCGTCATACCACCGTAGTAATGTGTACGCATCAATTCCTGCCTCTATCCTGTCAAATTACATCAACTCCCCATAGCAACTTCACTAAATATATGTCGCCGTGGGGGTGAAACATAACGCACCCGTCAAAAATATTTTTTCATGAACATTTTCCTCCGTATCGTAATACCGTCCATAACATAATAGACGATACAGGATGGACAATTCTTTCGCTGGGCTGTTAAATCCTGTCAATTCGATAAATGTTACAATCCCACCAAAAACAAAAAAGCCCGCAGAGCCTAAATTTCAAGCTCTGCGGGGCGCAGCCATGCCGTCAGGCACTGGTCCTTGCCTCTCCGCGGCGCTTCCTCCGTCCGCCCGGATCAGCCCTTCGCTTCCGCCAGCCTGCCGCGCCATGCCTCCGCCATCACATAGGCCGCCTGCGCCTCCGCCGAGGTGCCTTCTTCCGTGAAATCCGGACATCCGCACACGCCGCGGATCAGTCCCATTTCGTCCATGCTGCCGCCCACGGCGCGCAGGGCCGCCTCCGCGGCCTCCCGCCGCTTCGCCGGCACGTATCCGCCCAGGATTCCGCGAAAGACGGCCGCGGCCATCATCGCGGAGGATGTCCCGTCCAAAAAACGATCCGGCTCGTCCAGGATATCATGGAACCGTCCGTCGGCCCCCTGCCATGCCAGCATGGCCTCCAGCAGCCGGTTCATCACCTCCGCCATCTCATCCCGGATCTGCATCTTTCCGGCCGCGCCGGCCGCTTCGGTCACCCGGGCGAGCCCCATCAGGGCCCATCCGTTCCCGGTCGCCCAGTGCTTCCGCCGGACATATCTTCCGCTCTCCGTATCCACGATATGAAAGAAGAGGCCGGCTTCCCCGTCCCAAAGATGCCGGATATATCCCCGGATCTGCTCCGCCGCTTCCCTGACGCGGCCCATGGCCGCCAGGAAGGGCGGAACCATGTAAAGCCCGTCCACCCACAGCTGCGCCGCCGAAAACCGGCTGTCAAAGGATACATTGTTGTGGCAGATGATCCCATCCGCCGTGCGCGGCGCGGTATGCTCCAGATATGCCAGCATGCGCTCCGCTCCGCGGCGGAAGAAGGCATCGCCGGTTTTCTCATAGGCGCGGAGGCAGACCTCTCCGTTCGCCGCCGGATCGGAAACGGCCGGGCCGCCGCCGATCATGGCGAGCCGTCCGTCCTCCGACTGCCGCTTAACCGCGTCATAGGCCATCGGAATCCACAGCTCGTCCCGCCCCGCCTCCATCAGCGCCTGGGCGCAGACGCCCTGCTCCCAGGGGTATCGCTGCATCGCCAGCATGCAGGCAATGGCCCGGTTCACTTCCGCCTTCATCGTACGCATATCCCTTCCGTCTCCCTCCGGGCCCTTTTTTCCTTTTTCTGTCACCTGTCCGGCTGTCAGTATATCAAACCGCGCCGTTTCCTTCAACCATAATGTATGCCGTCCGCGCAGCTTTGGATGCTGGCACGATTAGGCAACCGGCGCAAAGCGCGGTTGGCCGATTCGCCGTGCAGTCAATAGGGACGGCTCTCATTGACTCCATCAGAAACCGACGGGGAGTCAAAGAGAACCGTCCCTGTTGACTGAGTGACTTGGAGCGTGTGGTCAAGAGCTGGACCACATCACACATGAGTAATGTAAACCTCAAACAGCCCGTCGCTCACCTCGTAATCGCAAAATGCGCCGTGTTTCTCGCAATACGCCGCAATGGAGCGGACGCCGACGCCGTGACCCGGCTCCTTCGCAATCGGGTATCCCTGCTCGTCAAAGGGCACCTCGCCTTGATAGGGATTGCTCACGCGGAACATGACCTGCGGCTGGTGGATGCCCTTGCACTGGATTACGCGCCTGTCCTCCGGCAACTCCCGCACGGCGTTGATCGCGTTTTCCAGCGCGTTTGCAAACACCGTTGAAAGCTCCACAACATCCACCGGCAGCTTGTTCGGGAAGTCCAAATAAGCGTCGATACGGATGCCCTCCGCTTCCGCGCGGGCAAAGTAATAGGCAAACACCGCGTTCAACACAGAATTTCTGCACCATTGACGTGGCTTTGTTTCGGCAAGCTTCTCGTCTGTTGAGACAATATACTCCCGCGCGGCGGCAACGTCGCCTTGCTCCAACAGCCCGTCCAGTACGCTGAACCGATGGCGCAGGTCGTGTCGCTGGATGGACAGCAACTCCTCCGTCTGCGCCGTTTGGTCGACGCGCTGCTGCATGATCGCTACCTGCGATTGAAGAAGCTGTTCGCGCTCCCGCAGACGCGAGGCGTCGAGCTGGCGAAACAACACCACGAAAATGCCGACATAGGTCAACGGGATCGACGCCATGACCAGCAGCATAGAGGGCAGTTCGGCAGGCCGCCGCGTGATGAGCGCGGGGTAGTCGAACATGACTACATACGCCACAAAGAACATTGCGGAGATCGCTGTGAGCAGCCACCAGCCGCCCGTCACGTTCCGCTGCACTTCCAGATACGGCTCGCGCAGACAGCGGTACGATACCCACTCCACCGCGGGATAGGCGAGGAACCGCGACGCGAACATGAAGATATACCGATTTCCCGGGAGGTAAAAATCCAAAATGTGCGTGACGCCGATGATGAGCGTGGAAACCGTGCACACGGCGATAAAGGTGAAGAAATAGCGCCCGTCCCGATATTTTGCAAGCGGAAACTCCGCCAGCATCGACGGGATCACGCAGGTCAGGATGGCGAGCTGCCCGATCCGTTCCGAGCCGAGCAGCAGATACAATCCCACATTGATACAGGCGATCGGCCCGACGAGACAAGTCAGCCAGAGCGCCGTTTTTTTCTTCAGATAGCGAAATTCGTTGAAAATCGTGATCAGGACAAGCGTATGAACGATGCACAGCGGCGCGGTTAAATCCCTCCAGATCGTCGTCATAGCTTCCGGCCTCCCTCCAGCCAATAGCGCTGCCACGCAGCGCGCAGCTGGGCGGCAACGCGGCGCGGAATCTCTAACTGTTCGCCCGTATCAAGGGTTGCGCTGGATTTACCGACCACTTTGACGTGCTGCAAATTCAGCACGAGGCTCGCCCCGCAACGCCGAAAGCGCTCATCCGCAAGCAACGGCTCGGTTTTCTCCTGAAAGGGAACCGAATTGATCGTGCTTTCCGTGACGCCGCCCATATGAACAAAGTGCGCCGCCCGCTCGACGGAAACGACATAATACAGATCATCAAACCGCAGCCATTCCATCCCATCCCGCGTCTTGACGTTGACGCCCTCGGTCAAATGCTTTTGCCGCGCGGCAATGGCCTTGTCCAACACGGGGAACAGCTTGTCCGGCTTGACGGGCTTGACCAGATACCAAAACGCCCTCGCCTCGTAGCTGCCAATGGCGAAATCCTCCGAGGTCGTGAGATAGATGATCGTGCCGGTCTCGTCTGTCTCGCGCAGCTTGACGCCCAACTCAATGCCGTTCATTTCCGGCATGATGACGTCGAGCAGGTACAGGTCATAGGCGCTGCCGCCATCCAGGTCAAACAGCAGCTCCTTCGCCGCCGTGAACTCCCGCACCCGCGCGGAAAGGTTACGGGAGGCGAGAAAGTCGTCCAGCAGTGCTCGCGTCCGGGCGCGATCCCTCGTGCCGTCGTCGCAAATGGCAATCTGCAGCATGGTACACGCCTCCTTCCTCCATGTTATTCTATTATATTTTTTTCGGGGCGACATGACCAATTTTGTATTAGAACATACCAATTTTGCATTTCATCTCTCAAAACGCGGCGGCTGTGATATATGTTGGAAGTGTAATTTGAGAAGTGTAATCCCTTCTTCGCCATCCCATGTATTTTCGGGTAATAATCCGCAATACAAAAAGACACGCAACAGTACAATGATCAAACCATATGAAAGGTGGATGATTATGAGTAAGACCATTTCCCGCAGGAATTTTCTGAAAACTGCTGCCGCCGGAGCGGTTGGCGCGGCGGGTCTCGTGGCCATGGGCGGGCTTCCGGCGTTCGCGCAGGAGGTAAGCGCGAATACAACCGAACAGGCCCCTGGCTTTGATGAAAGCAGCATTGTGTTGACGTTTGCCGCGATGGCGGACGCCCACATTATGTCCAAGAGCTCGCAGGAGAGCAGCGAGGACCTGATGGCCTCTATGGGCATAAGCGAAGGCGATCTTGAACTCGCCGGAGATGTGCTTACCATGGCGCAGACGACCTACCACACCAACGACCATATGATAAAGGGCCTGCAGTTCATGGAGGAACTCGCCGGTGGCAGACTGGACTGTCTTGCGTATCCCGGTGACCTGACGAACACGGGGACCAAGGAGGACGCAGAGAAGTTCTACAGCATTTTTGTCGAAGGACTGAAACATCCGGATACTCCCTTGATTTTCTGCACGGGCAACCACGACCTGTATGCTGGCGGCGCGGGGAACGGCGGCTATCTGCGGCAGGCGTTTGACGATGCGCTTTATGCCGCCGACATTGTCAGCGACGGCCCGGAAAACAGTCGGCACAGCGTTGTGAACGGCATCCACTTCATTCAGCTCAACGCCACAAACTACGACTTGGGAGAGATTCTCTTTACAAAAGAGGTTCGCAAATTCTTGAAGGAGCGGCTGGAAATCGCCGCGAAGGATGCGCCGGGTAAACCCATCTTTGTCCTTACCCATACCTCTACTCCCGGCACGGTGGCGGGCAGCAGTTTGCAGACGGCGCTGTTTCCCACGCTGGTTTGGTCAACCGACGAATTGCGGGAATGTCTCTCGGCATATCCCCAGGTGATCCAGCTGTCCGGGCACACGCATTATTCTCAAAACAACGAGCGCACCATTTTTCAGGATGACTATACGATGATCAACGTCGGCCCGATGCACTATACCACTTCGGACTTTGGCTTCTTCAACTGCGGCGAGAATCACTCCTCGCTGCCGGAAGAGTATAGCGAGCATCCTCAGGCGATGATGTTTGACGTGGACAAGAACGGCACCGTGCGTTTGCGCCGTTATGACATCGGCCTGTTGAAGCAGCAGGGCGAAGATTGGTTCATCAAGGCTCCGGGCTATGCCGATTCCCTGTCTGATTTCCGCTCAGACCGTGCCGCCAAGCCCGGCCCCACTTTCGACACAAAGGATCTGGCGGCAACCGTCGCGGGCGGGAACGTAACGCTCTCTTTCTCCCGCGCCTCGGGCAACGCGTCGCAAGTCTATTATTACTCTGTGTGCGTTAAGGATGCCTCCGGCCAGGAAATTCTCGAGCGGCGCTATATGTCCGACCTGTTCATTTCCCCCCAGGAAACGGATATGCGTCCCCAGTGGGAGATCGTCCTCGAGGGCTTGAACGCCGGCAAGTACACCGTCGATGTGACAGCCTGCAATGTTTGGCATGCGATGGGCGATACCCAGACCGTAACGGTGGAAGTATAAATCGGCGTAGGCCCAAATGAACGGCTGAACTCTCGGGTACGGCCGTTCATTTCATTGGAATAGACGCCTCTCCACCCGAAAGCAGTAAATGTCAGAAACGGAGATGAAGGCATGTTCAACATCGGCGCCGGGGAAATCGTGCTTGTGCTCGTCGTGGCTTTTGTCATCGTGGGCCCGGACGACCTGCCCAAGGTTGCGCGCTGGTTGGGCAGGCGGGTGCGCAGGCTCCGTTCGCTGATCCGCGACATCAAGGCCGAGACCGGCTTGGACGAGCTGGAGAGGGATGTCAAGGATGCGCAGCGCGATGTAACGGCCATGGTGCGCGAACTGGACATCACCGCGGAAATCAAGGATGCCGCAAAGGATGCCATAGGGGAGATCGAGGGTATCTCCAAGGGCGTAGAGCAGAATATCAAACAGATAGACCGGGATGTCAAGCACGGCTTTAATCAAATCCGTTCTGCCGCAGACGAACCCGGGAAGGCTGGGGAGAAGTCAGAGAAGCAAACCGCGCGGCGGAAGAACAATAGCGAGGAGGAAGCGTCATGAAGCTTGGAACCACTGAAATTATTTTGATTATCGTACTCGCGCTGGTGCTTTTTGGAGGCGGCAAGCTGGCTGGTCTGGGCGGTGCTCTGGGAAAGAGCATCACGGATTTTAAGAGCGCCGTAAAGGAAGACGAATCCACAAAGGAATCCGAAAAGGATGAGAAGAAAGCGGAATAACGGCAAAGACGGCGCGTCGGCGATGGATAACCTGAAAGTCCCCGATACAAATGACGCGGCTTCCCGCGAAGCCGATGTTGCGGAGCTGTCGCTGCGAGATCACCTGCTGGCGCTGCGCAAGGTTGTCATTGTCTGTATTGCCGCTGTCGGCATCACCTTCATGGCATCGTTTTACTTCATCATCGATCCGCTGATGAAGTGGATTACTGCGCCAATCGAATCCCGCGGCGTGCAGGTGATCTATACGGCGGTCAGCGAAGCGCTGACCACGAAACTGAAGGTGGCTGTCGTCACAGCAATCGTCATCGCCTTCCCGATAATCATCTGGCAGGTGTGGCGCTTCATTAAGCCTGCGCTGTATCCGAAGGAGCGGCGCACCTTTCGCATATTCTTTTTCTTTGCGCTGCTGCTGTTCCTGACCGGCATCGTGTTCTGCTATGCCTCGGTGTATTTCCTGGCCGTTGATTTCTTCATGGTATCGGGAGAGGGATTGGCAACGCCAATGCTGTCAATGGACAAGTACGTCAGCTTTCTGTTCGGTTTTTTGCTGCCCTTCGGAGTGGCATTTATGCTGCCGGCATTTATCTACATCACGACGCGGATAGGGTTGACGACGCCTCAGATGCTGATCAGCAAGCGCAAGTATGTCATACTGGCCGTGTTTGTGCTGGCCGCAATCCTGACGCCGCCCGATGTGGTTTCCCAAGTGATGCTGGGCGTGCCAATGCTGCTGTTGTACGAGGTTGGTATTCTGGTTTCGCGTTTGGTAAAGAAAAAAGATCTGGTACGGGAATAGCATTTTGGAGCGATACACTTTACCGCCGCGGTCTGCCATGAAATGTTTCCAGTTCAATCGCCAATGTGAATCCGCTGCGCAGACGATCATCCCCAACCACCTGAACAAGCATCTGAATGTAAGTCAATACGGACTAAGTCAATAGGGACGGTTCTCGTTGACTATTGGTTATGCACAGGCGGTAGTTTTCAATTGAACCAAGGTGCATCAGCCAGGCTACGCAAGCAGCCTCATCCGTTTCCTTTATGGGCAAACTGCCAGCTGCCCACCACGCATAGCTCGCCTTCATAATCTTTCTCCGGGGAGGAGCGGAAGCGGCCGAAGGCCCGGATCAGATCCCAGTGGCCCCTGACGCGCAGGGTGGATGCTTCTTCCAGCGAGCAGTCCATCTCTTCTTCCGTGCCTTCCCTGCTCAGGATGAGGCGATTCACCTCTCCCGCATAAGAATTAAACAGGAGGGTGTCCTCCCCGTCCCTGACGGCAAAAACCAGCCGCCCGTAGCGGAAGAGGCAGACGCCGGCCAGACGCAGGCCGGAGAGCGCTCGCAGATCGTCCCGGAGATGCGCGGCGGTGCTCGGTTCCGTGCACTCCAGCCCCATCACCGCCCCGGGAACGGAAGCCTCCGCGTTTCGGCCGATGGTGCCAATCCAGTCCGGGCCTTTCCCAAAGACGACTGTATAGGCCATCGGGAACAGATGATCCGCCAGAGGAAGAAAATCCTGATAACGCTGGCCGTAAAAAAGATCGCTGACATCCCGGCCTTCCGGGTCCAGGCCTTCTGGCATCATCGCCACGGACAGTTCCACATGAGGAAACTCCCGGCGGATGCCTTCCGATATATTTTTCAGAAAGTCTCTGATAATCTTTCGCCGCGCAGCGACAAGAGCCTTCATCGTCCCGGCCCCTGCCTGCAGGCGGGCAAACAGCGGCGCGAGGCTCAGGGTCGGCGCATCCGGTTTGTAGAGGGCATCAATTTCCTGTTTGATGGCCGCCACATCCACGCCATGGGCAGCATAGATCGCTTCCTCTTCCGGGCTCCATCCGTTCCCGATATAGCCATAGCGCAGAAAATCCAGCTGGACGCCGTCCAGGGAAAACTCCTTCACCGCGGTTCGGATCGACTGAAGCAGCCACTGCTGATAGCCCCTGCTCACATGGGAGGCACGGCAGTCTGACCGGGTGCCGGTGCGCAGGATATCGGCTTCCTCCGGATGGGCCCGCAGGCGGCTGGCGGCCTCGCTGCAGATAAAAACCCCATGGGTTCTGACGGACATCTCCCGCGCCTGCCTGAACATCGTCTCCAGCCGGGCCTGGCCTTCCGGCGTTTCCCGTACGTCCGCTCTCGTTCCTTTCACCAGCATGTAAAAATCCGTGAAGCCGAAGCGTTTCAGGAATTCCCATGGCTCCTGCTGCCTCCGGCGGGCATAATCATCTCCATGGTTAAACCAGAGCCCGAGCATTATTTCACCTCCAGCCACTGCCTGAACAATTCGGTCATTTTCGCCGCGCCCCGGTCATTCAGATGATCCGTGTCGACAAAGTCCAGGTTGCTGTCAAAGCGCTCATCCGCGTACAGATCCAGCCGCGCCGCGCTCCCGAAGCCCCCGGGCAGCTGTGATTCATACATAGCCTGATACCGGGGATCCAGCAAAGCGCGGTAATACCGGTTAGACGGAAACACCAGCACCCGGAACGCCACATTTTTCTGTCTGCAGCATTCAGCCATTTCTGTCAGAATCCTGCCGTTTTCCTCATAGGTTTCCCGGCGCTTCATCAGCTTGTTATGAAAGGCCATCCGCTCCCGGACCGCCTCAAATCGCTCCTCCTCCGTCATGGCGGACCAGTCGAAATCCGAAAGGCTCTGCCGGCTTCGCTCCGGACAGAAATAGTCGTCCTTCCGCGCCTCATACAGTTCCTTCATCAGGCTTTCCTCAAAGGGCCTGTCCCCGGGTCCCCAGTCTCTGGCCGCCTCCCGGCCGGCCTCCACGGCGTCCAGATGATGAAAATCCCCGAAAAGCTTTCCGTAACCCTGGGTCACTCTGGCGATTTCCTTCGGATTTTGGCTTCTGGACAAATCCAGGAAGGGAGAGATATAGGATGTTCCAAGCACCACCTGCCTGAGGGATGGAATCCGTTCCAGGGCGAAGCGGATGATCACAGCGGAATAATAGTAATCCTGGGACAAAAAGGCGAGATTCACAAGGCCCGGAACTCGGGCATCATCGATACCGAAACGCGCCAGGGAGTGCCCGACCAGCAGCGCTGTCGCCCCTTCCCGCTCGCCCCGCTCCAGGGTGTATTTCAGCCAGTAATAATCATAATGATTGAAGAAGACGCGGCGGGCCGCCTCCGCCTCCCAGGCAAAGTATCCCCCGGCGGCCAGCTGATCCGCGATCAGCTCCGCATCCGGCCCAACGCAGTATACCGCCTGGTTTTCCCGCAAAAAGCCCCATACATCCTGAATGGAAGGATCATCCTTGCTGAAATTGTCATCCCAGGCGCGGCGGGCGCGATACCCGCGGAAATTGCCATACCGGTAGGGGCCCATGCCCTCCAGCCACTGTCTGCTGTCCCAGGCGATGACCAGCTGTACGCCCTTTTTCCGCAGCTCCTCCTGAATTTCTTCGCTGTAGGCTTCGCGGACCGTCCCCGCGCAGAAGCCGTTATAGAGGGTGATATAGACGTAGCAATCCCCGGTGACGAGAAAATAATCCTGATAATGCACATTGCTGCCGGTTTCCCCGACATGCACCTCCCAGCCTCGTAAGGTCAGCGCCCGGGCCACCGCCTGCTTCATATCATCGCTGCCGTTATCCGAATTTAACCACGCTTTCATAGGAAAGTGTTCTCCTTCCTGTTTGTCTTAAGGAAACGCTGAACCATTGTTGATTCGGCTGAAGCTGCCCAGGTGAAGCCTCCTCCTGCTTCGGCTGAGCATGGGCAGTTTCAGTCGGGAGCGCTTTACTCAGCGTTTCCTTCAAGCCTTTTCCAGCCGCACTTCCGCCTCATACAGCTCGCGGTAAGACTCGCAGCGGCTGAGCAGCTCCGCGTGGCTTCCCTGATCCAGGATGCGTCCATCCTCCATGAAAAGAATCCGATCCGCGCCAACGACCGTCGAGAGACGATGGGCGATCAGGACGACAGTTCTCGTACCGCGGATATTCTCCACCGCTTTCTGCACCCTGGCCTGGGTAATATTATCCAGGGCCGAGGTGGCCTCGTCCAGGAGGAGCACCCTGCAGTCTCTCAGAAGGGCCCGGGCGATGGCCAGGCGCTGGCGCTGACCGCCGGAGAGGTTCACGCCGCCTTCCCCGACCAGGGCATCATAGCCCGCCGGCATCTGCGAGATCTCCTCATCCATCCCGGCCAGGGCGCAGACGCCTCGCATCTCCTCCTCCGTCATATCCGGTTTGACAAGGCGCAGATTTTCCCGGATCGTCATATGAAACAGATAGGGATTCTGGCTGACGACCGTCAGATTGTTCCGGATCGAATCCCGATTCAGCGTCCGGATGTCGATGCCGTCCAGCCGAACTGTTCCCTCCCTGGCCTCCAGCAGCTTCGAAATCAGGCGGAAGACCGTCGTCTTGCCGCATCCGCTCTTTCCCACCAGCGCCACGACGGAGCCTGCCGGAATCGTAAAGCTCATATCCTTCAGGATCATTCTCGGTTTCTGCCTGAAATCCGCCGTGTCATACCGGAAGCTCACATGATCGAAGGAAATCTCGCCCCGCATCTTCTCAATATGCGCTTTTCCAAATGTTTCCTTCGGAAACTCCGGGCTGTTCAGCAGGGCGCAGATTCTTTCCACGGAAAGGTTGAAGCTTTTCGCGAACTCCATTGTCTGCCCGATGAGCAGCACCGCCGCGCCTCCGAGCTCCGTATAATAGTTATACAGCACGATCGCGATCGCAGGCGCCATGCCCTGCCGCACGATCAGCAGGCCCAGCAGGCAGATATACAGCGTTCTTCCGAGATCCCCCACGCCCCAGCGGGCCAGCTTATACTTCCAGCTTCGCAGAAGCATATGCATATGGCTGTCATTGGCATCACCAATCCGCTTCCGTACCTCATGCTGAAACGCGTCCTCGCTGCCCAGCACCTTGATGTCGGAAGCGCCGTGCACCATTTCGGAGATAAACCCGGAGAAGCGTTCATTTGCCTGGCGGTAGATCCGGTCATCCCCCATCATCCTTCTCGTCCGGATGAGCTCAATGGCGATCTGCGAAGAGAGCAGAACCAGCGCAACCAGAAACACCGGCGGGCTCATCACCAGCAGCGCCACCAGAATCCCGATATACCGGAACATCGTGGAAACATAGTCCGCCAGGGTATTAAAACCCGTGGCCAGGGTCGCCGTATCCACCGTCAGCCGCTGGATAAACAGTCCGGCGCCCTTTTGCTCCAGACAGGCGTTTTTGATCCTGAGGGCGGCTTCCGCCAGATCCTCCTCCAGATCCGACAGAACGCTGGTATACACCAGATTATACTGGGTGTTGCATAAGTAGAGGCTCAGGTTGTTCAGAAACTGCACCCCGAGGATCATCAGGGCCGCCAGAATCACCTGCTCCAGTGCGGAATCAGTGTAGGCGACGATCACCCTGGCACTCAGGATGGGCAGCAGGATATTCAGGGCGATATTCACCCACTGGCAGCCCAGGGCAAAAAAGAAACGTTTCCGATGCGGGATCGTGTATTTCCATGCGAACCGCAGGTTCTGCAGGGTCGTATTATAAAGCGGCACCGACAGGGTAATCCGGTTGAACCCGCCGCGATACTCCCAGCGCGGAACCTGGCCGGCAGAGCGGAGCTCGCCCAGCAGAATCTCACTGCCGGTCTGCGACACATCCAGCGCCTCGCCGCGCACAACAAGCCTCATCCGCAGCTTGCTCAAATACTGCCCCATGGACATGGCATACCGCGTCTCTTCGCCCAGATGCTCCCGATAGATCAGCAATATTTCTTCCAGCGTCAGACGAAAGATCAGCACATCCTTTTCCCCGGCGCCTCTCTGCTTCAGGAAGCGCACCACAGCATCGACGGTCTGCTCAATTTCCGCCGTCGTCAAATGTCCCTGGTATTTCATGTTCTCACACCTTCTCGAAAGCTATATCCGTCAGAGCTTCCCCGGCGATTTTCTGGCACCTGAGCCGTTCGCCGGTGCATTGCAGCGTATGCATGGCTTTCCCGGCAATGTTCATTTCTGTGGGGTTCTGCCCCATCGCAGCCAAAATCCTCAGAAAGTTTTCCGTTCCTGCACCCTGGGGGATACACGATGGCCTGCTTATCGTCCTCCGAGTCCACCAGATGCATTAAACAGGTTTGGCCGCAGGCGCGGACCGCAAAAACTATACGGGCATGATGCACCGTTCTCCGTAATAGGGAATCAATGAGTCGTGTGTCAGAAGAACCAGATTATCGGCCTTCGCCTGCGCCACAAGCATTTTGTCAAAGGGATCGTTGTGCCTCGGGGCATTTTCAGGACGCATTAGCGTCTCCAGTGCAAAAACATGCCTTTCCCGAATTTCAAGATGCTGAAATCCGGCCTCCCTACAGAAAGCAGCCATTTCCTTGCCTGTAAACTCCACGTTATCCGGGTGTGATGCATGTTTTATTGCTATTTCCCAGACTGAAACGGTGCTGTAGTAGATCACATTGTCCGGATCAAGGATTAATTCCCTTGCTTTTTCAGGCAATGCCGGATCTTCGTTCAGAGTCCAAATCAGAAGGTGGGTGTCAAGCAGAATATTCACAGGACACCTCCGAACATCGCTTCAATTTCTGCATTATCACGATCCAGATCCACCGGAGTTTTTAGCTTTCCTTTCGCAATACCAATTCTTTTTGAAACGGGTTTTTCGTTATAAACAGTCATCTTGACCACAGGTTTCCCATATCTGGCGATAGTCACCTGTTCTTCCTCTCCCGTTTCAATCAACCTCACAAGGTTGGAAAGGTGAGTTTTAGCTTCCAAAATATTAACCTGCATTTCTAAACCCTCCTGTCTTTTCTGACCATGCTGGTCTTCTTTGCTCAAATATAGCACAATGGAAGGGAAACAGCAAGTTAAATCTGACCATACTGGTCATGATTCAAAGCTTCAAAGCTTATGCTCGCGGCTCAGTTTCTAAAATATTCTAACGGTGCAACAATACGCAGAATTGCAAATGAAATTCACTCCATCCTTGCTGTGGCTAATGTGCCCGCTGGAGACCTTTGTCGAAGCCGGCACGGTGATCTTGACTCTTTTGTCCCGCAGAATAGAGCTTTACCTTCGGATCAGACAAAAGACGGCACAATGAATCATAATCCAACTCGCTGAATTTGTGAATCACTGGTTTCATATGCATCTCCGGACCAGTTCCTCATCATCGATCGCAGCATCCAGCAACCGGCTCAGAAGTCCTGTATATCCTTTTCCGTATTGCTTGGCTTTTTTCAAAGTGGCCGGTGAAATGCGCAGTGAGATTGTCGGTTTGGTCCTGTTCTGATGGTTGATACGTTTGAACTGCATCAGTTGTTCCCGCATCATCATGGGGCTGTCATCGTCAAATACAGGCTCCTTTTCCTCTGCTGCTTCCAGTTCCCGGAGCTCTTCAGCAGTCAGTTCCTGACTGAGTTCATTCATCGTCATCTTCACCATGTTCATACCTCTCTTTCTCCAACGTTGTGGCCAGCCGTGCGGAAATCATCCTGATTACATTCCGATCTCGAAATGCACAAACAACAAAAAGGATTTTCCCGACCCGTCCGAGGATATCATACCGGAGTTCTTCAGGATGCTCTTCGTCTTCCCGGATCATCTTATTCGGATCCAGAAAGACTTTAGCGGCAGTCCTGAAATGGATGCCATGCTTCATGAAGTTGATCCGGTCCTTTTTTTCAGGCGCCGGCCTGCTGAATATTGAAATACTGAAAGCTGACAGCATTCTGATCGGCTTCGATCAGGAGATACGAAGCTCCTTCCAGTCCCGTCGCTGAAACTGAAACGACATTTCCTTTCACGAAACTCTGATGGCAATGGCCAATGACGACAAGATCATATTTATTGATGTCTTCGCTTTGACAGGCCTGATCAAATACACCGTTTTTCAGGCTTGAGAGCTGCAGGAAGGGATAGGGCGAATCCATGTCGCCAAACAGAAAATGTGAAAAGCGAATCCGATGCCCACAGCATTCCTTTTCATAGTACAGAGGCATCTGCCGGATGAACTGCATCTGTCCGTCCGTCAGCTTACTCCTGATCCCGTCATAATATCCCCGCAGGTATTCCACATCCGGGTCAATATCTACTCCATGCTGAACATAAAGCTCACAGTTCCCCTTTAAGCACATGATTCCGGTTTCTTTCAGCAAATCCAGGCACTCTGTTTCTTCTGTGCCACGCTGAAAAACATCTCCTAAAAACACAGACAGATCCGGATTCTTCTCTTCGATTTGTTAAGTCGGATCGTAGCC